>NZ_AP040872.1:3865000-4446836 GCF_059726265.1 Koromonas soli
ATGTTTGACAACTGAATAGCATTGGGATAATTACAAGGCTAAGTTTAAATTTTATGAGTGCCTTAGAAATCAAATGCCTGGCGTCGTGAGACGCCGCAGGTGATTGGAGAGGCTAATAAGATTTACGGCATCAGCGACGTGAGTCGATGTGCGGAGTAAATTTTATGGTCAAGCTACTAAGGGCGCACGGTGGATGCCTTGGCAGTAAGAGGCGATGAAGGACGTGGCAAGCTACGATAAGCCTCGGGGAGCCGCAAGCAGGCTTTGATCCGGGGATTTCCGAATGGGGAAACCCTGTACGGTGAACCCGTACAACGGCCCGATGAATACATAGTCGGGTACGAGCGAACCCAGGGAAGTGAACCATCTCAGTACCTGGAGGAAAAGAAAGAAACCTCGATTGCGAAAGTAGTGGCGAGCGAAATCGCATGAGCCTAAACCAGTCCTACCTTTGGGTAGTGCTGGGGTTGTAGGGCCGACAATAGTAGAGTTACCAATTCATTTGTTAGTCGAAGCCCTCTGGAAAGAGGGGCCATAGAGTGTGACAGCCACGTAGGCGAAAGCAAATGAACTCGAAGTCGGTACCTGAGTACCGCGGGGCACGTGAAACCCTGCGGGAATCTGCGGAGACCATTCCGTAAGGCTAAATACTACTTACTGACCGATAGTGAACCAGTACCGTGAGGGAAAGGTGAAAAGAACCCCTGCGAGGGGAGTGAAATAGTACCTGAAACCGTGTGCCTACAAGCAGTGGGAGGGCTATGCCCGTAAGGGAATGCCTGACCGCGTGCCTATTGCATAATGAGCCGGCTAGTTATTCTTGTCAGCAAGGTTAAGCGGAAGCGAGCCGTAGCGAAAGCGAGTCCTAATAGGGCGTTAAGTTGGCAGGAATAGACGCGAAGCGGGATGATCTACCCTTGGCCAGGTTGAAAGTGGGGTAACACCCACTGGAGGACCGAACCGGTGTTTGTTGAAAAAAGCTCGGATGAGCTGAGGGTAGGGGTGAAAGGCTAATCAAATTCCGTGATAGCTCGTTCTCTCCGAAATAGCTTTAGGGCTAGCCTCGTGCGATTTGCAGTGGTGGTAGAGATCTGGATGGACTAAGGGGCTTTCCAGCTTACTGAATCCAACCAAACTTCGAATGCCATGGACAACCAGCACGGGAGTCAGACGGCGGGGGCTAAGCTTCGTCGTCGAGAGGAAAACAGTCCAGATCGCCTGCTAAGGTCCCCAAGTTCTAGCTAAGTGGGAAAGGATGTCGGAACGCCCAGACAGCCAGGAGGTTGGCTTAGAAGCAGCCATCCTTTAAAGAAAGCGTAATAGCTCACTGGTCAAGCGGTCCGGTGCCGACAATTCAACGGGGCTCAAGCTAGACACCGAAGCAGCGGATGCGTCGTAAGACGCGTGGTAGGAGAGCATTCCCAGCGGTTTGAAGCGAGATCGTAAGAACTCGTGGACTGCTGCGGAAGAGACCCTGCCGGCATAAGTAGCGATAACGGAGGTGAGAACCCTCCGCGCCGAAAGTCTAAGGTTTCCTGAGGAAGGTTAATCCGCTCAGGGTTAGTCGGTCCCTAAGGCGAGGCCGAAAGGCGTAGCTGATGGACATCCGGTTAATATTCCGGAACTCCCATGATTTCGTTATCACGATGGGGTAACGCAGAAGGATAATCCCGGCCACATATGGCTATGTGGTTCGATACGTGTAAGCCTGATTTGGTAGGCAAATCCGCCAGATCTTAAGGGTGAGACGTAAAGCAGTCCCGTACGGGGCAAAGGGGATGAGTTCACGCTGCCAAGAAAAACCTCTAAGGAGAGATCAAGGGAACCGTACCTCAAACCGACACAGGTAGACGAGGAGAATATCCAAAGGCGCTCAAGAGAACACTCGTTCAGGAACTCGGCAAATTAACCCCGTAACTTCGGGAGAAGGGGTGCCTCACTAGGGTTCATAGCCCGAAGAGGCCGCAGCGAATCGCGCACGGCGACTGTTTAACAAAAACACAGGTCTCTGCAAAGTCTAAAACGACGTATAGGGGCTGACGCCTGCCCGGTGCCGGAAGGTTAAAGGGAGAGGTTAACCGCAAGGTGAAGCTTCGAACTGAAGCCCCGGTGAACGGCGGCCGTAACTATAACGGTCCTAAGGTAGCGAAATTCCTTGTCGGGTAAGTTCCGACCTGCACGAATGGCGTAACGATCGTGCGACTGTCTTAACGAGTGACTTGGCGAACTTGTAGTACCGGTGAAGATGCCGGTTTCCCGCATCTAGACGGAAAGACCCCGTGCACCTTTACTATACCTTCACTATGAATTATGGACTTTGCTGCGCAGGATAGGTGGGAGGCTTTGAACTCAGGCTTTTGGGCTTGGGGGAGCCAACGGTGAGATACCACCCTGTGAATTCTGTGATTCTAACCTACTCCCGTAATCCGGGAGAGGGACATAGTGAGGCGGGTAGTTTGACTGGGGCGGTCGCCTCCTAAATTGTAACGGAGGCGCACGAAGCTACGCTCAGGCTGTTTGGAAATCAGCCGTCGAGTGCAATGGCATAAGCGTGGTTTACTGCGAGACCTACAAGTCGAGCAGTTGCGAAAGCAGGTCATAGTGATCCGGTGGTTCTGTATGGAAGGGCCATCGCTCAACGGATAAAAGGTACGCCGGGGATAACAGGCTGATCGGAGCCAAGAGTTCATATCGACGCTCCGGTTTGGCACCTCGATGTCGGTTCATCGCATCCTGGAGCTGTAGAAGGTTCCAAGGGTTAGGCTGTTCGCCTATTAAAGCGGTACGTGAACTGGGTTCAGAACGTCGCGAGACAGTTCGGTCCCTATCTGGTGTGGGCGTAGGAGATTTGAGAGGGCCTGTCCTTAGTACGAGAGGACCGGGATGGACGAACCTCTTGTGTTCCAGCTGTCGTGCCAACGGCATGGCTGGGTAGCGAAGTTCGGTTGTGATAACCGCTGAATGCATATAAGCGGGAAGCACTCCTCAAGATTAGATCTCCCAATCCAAAAGGATCAAGAAGGGCACAGGAAGACCACCTGTTTGATAGGCTGGATGTGCAGGCGCGGTGACGCGTATAGCTTACCAGTACTAATCGCCCGTTCGGCTTGACCATAAAATTTACTCTGCGCATGGAGCGAACCTGCTCCTGCCTTGTATCCTAATGCTATTTAGTCGTGAGACATCGTTCTCGAGATCTTTACAAGTTTCCGGTGATCATACCGCAAGGGAAACACCCGTTCCCATCCCGAACACGGAAGTTAAGCCTTGCTGGGCCGATTGTACTGCACGCGAAAGTGTGTGGGAGAGTAGGACGTTGCCGGATTAAATAAAGGCCCCACGTTTAAAGCGTGGGGCCTTTTCCGTTTATGCGGAATTCACGCACACCCACCTCCGAAACCATCAATACCTTTCCACTCCGGCCAGAGGTGTTAAGGTAGATGAAGAAGAGCAGACGTTTTGCCCGGAGTGGCTTCGATCTGCTCAACCGGGTCTGACCCGATGGATTCATCAACATCTAGGAGATGGCATGAGACGCAGTGCAGTCCTGCTCACCGTACTCTTCGTGATTCTTGCTGGCGCCAGCGCCTTCGCTCAACAGACTGACTTCGCCTTGAGTGGGGTTGGCGTATACACCGACAACGTTAGCGGCAAAGGCGTCGCAGAGGCTACGACAAAATCGGCAGGCCTGCTGATCTCGTTCCGCCACTTTGCTTATAAGTACAACGGAGTCGAAGTCAACTATTCCTACACAAAGAACTCGCATCGGTACACCGATCTTGCCACCGGCGGTCGTGTCGGAGACGTTCAGGCTGGGATCCACGAAGCGACCGGTGCATATGTGTTTCATATCACCCGTGGAATCTTCCAGCCGTTTGCTCTTGCGGGCGGTGGTTTCCTGGTGTTCAATCCCACTGACTATTCCAACAGAGTTGCCGATCCCAGCATTGATAAGCGAAATCGCCCGGTGTTTCTATACGGAGCAGGTGCCGATGTCCGGGTGGCCAAAAACATTGCAGTTCGCGCACAGTACCGCGCTCTTCTCTTCAAGGCACCGGATTTCTTCGGCAACGCCGTCGCACTCCATACCAATGCCGCCATGCAGATGAAAGAGCCGACCGTCGGCCTCGTCTATCGTTTTTAGCTCACAATGTGAGACTGCAAAGAAGAAGGGGAGCTCGCGGCTCCCCTGCTTCTCATTTTGCTAAACCCCGACCTTACTGTGCCTGCGAAGGATTCATATGTTCCTCGATCTGGTGCTGCACCTGGCGTCGGAACTCCAGCGGGTTGGACACGTGACTGAACGGCTCGTTTGTTCCTCCGGTGCCGCGAACCGTGATGCTGCCGAATCCGAGCATTCTTCCCACCAGCGTCTGCTCCACTTCGACGCTCTCCACCTTGGCGAGAAATAGCTCGATGGTGCGTTTTGTCATGAATCCGATTTTTATGATCACTCGCTTGTTGGTAACGGCCATTTCGGTCGCATTTCGCCGCACGACGGCAATTGCCAGGATGACGTTGCCCAGCAGGATCAGCGCGAATCCAACGATGCCAGCCACCTGCGCCTCTCCGCGCTCGGTGTGAGTTCCGGCGCCAGCCCACAGCAGCAGAGCAATACCTGCTCCAGAAAATAACAAGTCCACGAAAATGGAGCGTAGCAACACGAGCCAGTGCAAGTGCGTTGTGTACAGAATACGTTCGCCCGGGTTCAAATTCTGCTCGACATATCCCAATGCGGTGCCCTCCTGAAAGTTCAAGGCTCATTTCGATGGTAACGCCGATTCAGAGTCGTTGGAGCAAAGAAGAAGGGCCGCCCTTGCTGACGGCCCCTTTAGTAGATCAATTTCTCAGCTCTTATGCCTTCAACCTGGCGAACACGTCCTCGGCGGCGGCGATTGTTTTATGGATATCCTGCTCCGAGTGCGCCGCACTCAGGAAAGCTGCTTCGAACTGCGAGGGAGGCAGCCAAATGCCGGCATCGAGCATTCCGCGATGGAATTTTCCGAACAGTTCCGTGTTGCACGGCGCTGCCGTGTCCCAATCCTGAACCGCATGACCGACGAAGAACCAGGTGAACATGCTTCCAACCTGGTTTGCGCTGATCGCGATCCCTGAATCCTGCGCTGCCTTGCAGACGCCAGCCACGAGTTGCGATGCAAGCTGATTGAGACGCGGATAGATCGTCGTTCGTCCGGCGCCCAGCGTCCTCAGCATCGCCACTCCTGCGGCCATCGCCAGTGGATTGCCGCTCAACGTTCCGGCCTGGTACACCGGACCAAGAGGCGAAATTTGATCCATCAGCGACGCCGGTCCACCATACGCTCCCACGGGAAGTCCGCCGCCAATCACCTTTCCCAGCGTCGTCAGGTCCGGCTTGATGTTGTACAGTTCCTGCGCTCCGCCATAGCTCACGCGGAAACCCGTCATCACCTCGTCGAAGATCAGCAACGTGCCTTCGCGCTTCGTCAGCGAGCGCACAGCTTCCAGATACCCTGGGTTCGGAGGCACGCAACCCATGTTGCCCACCACCGGCTCGATAATTACGCAGGCAATCTGGTCCTTGAATTTCGCAAAAGCCTCCTCCAGCGCCGCAACGTCGTTGTACGGCAGTGCCAGGGTGAACTTCACAAACTCTTCCGGCACGCCAGCCGATCCCGGAATACCAAACGTGGCCACTCCCGATCCGGCCTTCACCAGCAGGGCATCGCTGTGTCCGTGGTAGCAGCCTTCGAACTTTACGATGTACTTGCGATTGGTTGCTGCGCGAGCGAGTCGAATTGCCGACATCGTTGCCTCAGTGCCGCTTGAGACAAAGCGCATCTTTTCGATTGATGGGAAAGCCTTCTTGACCTCTTCCGCAAGGTCGGCTTCCAAGGGTGTTGAAGCTCCAAAGCTGGTTCCCTTGTGAGTGGCCTCGATCACGGCCGCCACCACCTCGGGAGCGCAGTGCCCGAGCATCAGCGGGCCCCATGAGAGCACATAGTCGATGTACTGATTGCCGTCCACGTCCGTCATCCGGGCGCCCTGGCCCGAAGCGATGATTGGCGGCTCGCCTCCCACTGCGCGAAAAGCGCGTACCGGAGAATTAACCCCGCCGGGGAAGTATTTTTCTGCGCGTTGTTGCAAAGAATGAGACAAATCGAGTTTTCTGGACACAGAACCAACCGGCGCGGAGCGAATACAATAAGAGCAGCTCCGCTTATGAGATTTTTGCGACTCTTCACCATAGCAAAAACGCGGAAATCGCGGTTGTGAGAAACATCACAGGTCGCGACTGGGTTTCAGCTACAGTGCCCCATGAGGAGAGTGCGAGACAGAAGCTGGATATTGCGGTGCATCAGACTACATTGCTGCATGATCGGGACCGAAATCCGCTTCTTCCTGCGTGCTTTGTTCGTAGCTGTCCCAAGTCACATTGAGAGTAGACGTTTAAGGAATGATGAAGCTGATTCAATCGCTAGGCCGTTTTGTTTTTTTTGCAGTGCTGCTGGCCGCGTTTAGCACTGCCATGCACGCTGAAGTCGGCCTCATGCTGAATGAAGCATTGGAAGTCGGCGCCTCGAAGTGGACCGGTGCAGGACACTCCGCCGTGTATCTTTCCGGCGTCTGCATCGTAAGTCCCGTCGAGTTGCGCCTGTGCGCGCCCGGCGAGAACGGCATTGTCATCTCCAATTACCAGGCATTCGGCGAAGATCACTCCTACGAGTGGAACGCGATCCCGCTCAACGTCTTTCTTTACGGCGTTGAAGACGAATCTGCCCGTCCTATCTTTGCCAGCGGTACCGTGCGCTGGCTCCTGCAGGAGCGCTACCGTCAGCGTTATCTGGAGAACATCTGCACCGGTGCCTGCGCCACCAATCCCAATGCGCAATGGCGTCAAATGATTGCCTCGCTCTTCCTGCGCGATATCTACATGTTTTCCGTCAAGACGACGCGCGAGCAGGACCAGTTGTTGGTTGACAAATTCAACCACGCCGCCAACATCGGCCACTACAACGGATTCCGCTACAACTGCGCCGACTTCGCCCGCGATGTGGTGAACACTCTTTATCCCGGAGCTGCCAAGGCTGACCACGTCAATGATTTCGGCATGACCAGCCCCAAGGCCATTGCAAAATCCTTTGCCCATTACGGAGCCGCGCACCCCGAATTAGATTTTCATGTCGTGCGCTTTTCTCAAATTCCAGGCGAGTTCGTTTCGAGTCATGACAATCGCAAAGGCACCGAGCAGCTTTATCGCGCCAATAAGTGGCGTCTGCCGTTGGCGGCCCTGCGCCCTTACGAACTCGTCCTTTTCACCAGCAGCTACATGATCAGCGGCAGGTTCAATCCTGAGCTGGAATTGCAGCGGCGTCCCAGCAGCGAAATCATTGGCCTTCAGCAGCAGCTTGAAGGCGCGCGCGATCTGGGCGATGCCGAACAGCAAAATCAGCTCAAGCAGAAGATTCGCCACGCCCGCGCCAACTCGCTTGGCACCTCAGAGGAATGGGCAGGCTACGACGCCACTGTGCGACAGTACAAAGCGGAAGCAGTCGAGATGGGATGGGCCCACGACGAGGCCGCGCTCAAGAGCCTCACCCGCCAAACCGTCCACGATAGCTGGATCACCATGGACAACGATGGCGGTCTCTGGCTCACTGCCCGCAACGGCCAGTCGCACGCGCTCGTCGGACTAAGCGCAAACACGTTGATCGCCAGCCGCTCCGATGCGCGCCTCGGATATCTCATGACGCTCTCACGCCTCGATGCCGAGCTGCATAAGAAAAAGAAAAATCGCGAGCTGCTCACCATCTTCCGTAAAGATTGGGAATTGATGGAGCATCTTCGCACCCGCGCCGTTCCGTCCCCACCCCCCTATCTTGCCGGCGCAGGACGTACCCGTTCTGGCAGTGGTGCCGCGCAATAGCTGAACTTCGCTAGGGGCAGGGTATCGCGCCATCGGGGATGGATGGAGTTCACGGGATAACGGTTCGCGCCGCCTGTGGCCATCACGTGGGTGACATCTTTCCCGCCCCACCTGTCGGCTCCCGAGAAGGTACTATCGTATTGAGGCGTCTTCTCAACTATGCCGAAATCCTTTTTGTCCCTTGCTTGGTTGTTCTTTCTCTTCTGCTCTCTCGCGCCGTTCTCTCTTGCGCAAGCGGAGCAGGCCATCACGCCCGAACAGCCGCATCCGGATCCGGCCACTCTGTTTCCCCATTCTGAAAATTCACGCTGGTGGATCAGCGGACAAATCAACGTTGTTTTTCAGGCTCATCCTGATTTCCATGCTGCCTACAGCGGTCCCAACAGCCTGCATTCGAAGTCAGAGCATGCGACCTCCAACGTCGAAACCCTCTATCTCGGATACCAGCTTGCGCGGGGCTCCGAAGTCTTGCTCGATATCGAGTCCGCCGGAGGACGCGGCGTCAGCGATGCTCTCGGCCTCGCTGGATTCACAAATCTCGATGTAGTCCGCAATCCCGCGCTCGGCCAGACGCCTTACGTTGCCCGCGTGCAGTTTCATCAGACCGTTCGCCTTTCGTCCCAGGATGTCGAAGTTGACCGCGGCCCGCTTTCTCTCGCCACCCTAGCCCCCGCACGCCGCCTCGAGCTTCGCTTCGGACGCATGAGCACCGTGGACTTCTTCGACGTCAACGGCGTCGGCAGCGACAGCCATTTGCAATTTCTCAACTGGGCTGTCGACTCCAACGGTGCCTATGACTACGCGGCCGACACTCGCGGTTACACTTACGGCCTGCTCGCCGAATATCAGAGCCCGCGCTGGGCCTTCCGCTTTGGCGAAATGCTCATGCCCAAAGTCGCCAACGGCAACGTTCTCGATTGGAACCTCCGACGCGCCCGCGCTGAAAACTACGAACTCGAACTCCGCCCCACGTTCATCCAAAATCAGCGCAGCACCCTTCGCCTGCTCGCCTACGAAAACCACGCCAACATGGGCACCTATAGCGATGCGGTCACGCGCTTTCTCTCCGGCGTCGATCCCGTTCCCACCATCGAAAACACGCGCCGTCAGGGCACGGTCAAGTACGGCTTCGGCTTCAATGCCGAGCAGACCCTGCCGCGCGATCTGCGCGCCTTCCTGCGTCTCGGGTGGAACGAAGGCAAGCACGAGTCCTTCGCCTACACCGAGGTCAACTCCACCGCCGCATTCGGAGCCGACCTTGCGGGCCCTCGCTGGCATCGCAGACTCGACAAACTCGGCGTCGCTGTCATCACCAACGGCATCAGTGCCGACCATCAGCGCTATTTGCAGCTTGGCGGCCGCGGATTCCTCCTTGGCGATGGCACCCTGCGCTATGGGCGTGAGAACATCCTTGAGGGCTACTACACACTGCACGCCTGGCGCGGTGTATTTCTCAGTGTCGATGTGCAGCGCATCTGGAATCCCGGGTACAATCGCGACCGCGGTCCTGTCGTCGTCCCCGGCCTGCGCCTGCACGTAGAGCTGTAATCGGAGGGAGCACGATTTGAATCTAGCAGCCAGCGCGTGGGAGTTTCGTTATCGTTTCTGGATCTTCGGAGCCTTGTTCTGGCTGTCGTTTTCGCTCTATCGCTTTGATCGCCACATCTTCGGCCAGTCCGTCGCCGAGTTCCTCTCCGGCCTCATCCATCGCGAAGCCACGCTGACTGGCGTTCGCCTCGTCTTCCTCGCCGGAGTCCTTCTCGCCCTTCTCGCCGCCTTCCTGCGCACTTGGGCCACCGCGTATATTCGCCCCGAGATCATGGTGGATGGCGACCTGCACACTCACACCGTCATCGCCCAAGGGCCCTACCGTTACGTGCGCAATCCGCTTTATCTCGGCACCAATCTGGTCGCCCTCGGCTACTCATTCATGGCCAGCCGCATCGGAGCACTCGTCCTCATCCTCGGCGTACTCCTGTTCAACTATCGCCTCATCTTCCGCGAAGAGCGAGAACTCTCCCGCGCCCAGGGCGACTCCTACGTGCACTATCTCGGACAGGTGCCACGCCTGTTTCCGTCTCTGCGCCCGCGCCTCGCCGTCTCCTCCGAGCGCACTCCCAACTGGCGATCCGGCCTGCTCGGCGAAGCCTTCTTCTGGGGACTCGCGCTCGCCCTGCTCGTCTTCGCCATCACGCTCGATCTCCGCGCCTACTTCTTCGCCCTCGGACTCTCCTTCAGCGTCTATTTCATGTGCCTTGCCATCATCGGATTTCGCCAGCGCCGCAAACACTCCTAAATACCTTCGGTTTCCGAAGGTGGCCCAGAGTTGGCGTTTTCCAACTCTGGGTTCTCTGCGAGCCCAGCTCAACTGACCTTTCGTTGATTGAGGGCCTTTCTCATCTTCATCCCAATTCGGGATTGTGAGTCATAAGGCGATGTATCGCTCGCTATGGCAATCTCTGCGTGTTTTGCATCAAAATGTACGTATGTACGTCTGCGGTATGTTTGCTTGTTTGCTGACGCTGTCGACTGTGTGTGCAGGACAGTTGACTGCCCGCTTTTATCTCCAAAAGCAGGTCTATGCGCCGGGTGAACCTATATTCCTTTACTTCGAGGTCACCAACAGCGGCCAAGTCAGCCAGAACGTCTCCAACGCCGATCCTTATTCGTTTTGTGCGGGATACCAGGTCAGCCTATCAAGTGACCCCTCATCGGACTCTTTCTGTGCGCCGAAGGGATTTGCGGCAAGCTGTCTTTCGTCGGAGATTCTGTTGCCATCACATAAAACGCGAACGGAACGACTCCTGCTGAACTACGAGCACAAGGTGAGCTCACCAGGAGACTACGAAGTAGTGGCAGAGCGTGACCTCTCGTACGCCGATGTTGGCAACCAATCCTTCAGTTCATCGAATGAGAAACTCCACGTCCGGGACGTGCTTCATTTTAGAGTAGATGAGAGCTCAATACCGGCCCCAGCGAGTATCGGGGAGCTAGTCGCCCAGCTAAATTCTAAGGACAGGAGCACGCGGATAGAAGCGGCTCGCGCACTCGCAGCGGTGGGACCGCGCAGTGCTGAGACTGTTCTGCTTGGGTTCGCGGCGAATGACGAGTTTCGATGGTTCGCGCCGCTTGCTTTTCACAACCTGAATACGCCTCGAAGCATTGCAGCGATGGCAGAGTTATTGGTGAAGAGCGAACCGGGTACGCATGAACATCTGGAATGTGCCGGCTACCTTGCAGATCTCGGAGATTCCCGCTGGTTCCCGCTACTGAGAGAGATCGCCTTGAAGCACGCGGCTATCTCGAATTACGTCAGCGATGCAGCTCGCAGCGGCGGGGACCAGGCAATTCCCCTGCTGCTTCAACTATTGCAAAGCCCAGACAAGGAGTTCACCGAAGTTAACGCGGTTTCGGCACTGGGCGATACTGGGGCGCGCAGCTCTATACCTATTTTGATTGAACTCCTGAAATCACCGGACGACGCAATTGCGCAACGAGCATTGATGGGGATCCAGCAGCTTACACATTCCCAAGTTGGAGATGAGCGCTACGTGCAGCATCCGCAAGGACAGTACGCAAAATGGGCTCTCTGGTGGGCTGGCGCACATAGCACCGCACGAATCTTTAGATCTGGCGAGTGCGGAACCTTCTCGCAACTTCCTTGAGCTCCAAGAGTCAATTGTCTCCCACGGCATTGTTGGAGACGGGGCTTCTGTCTCACCAACTCAGAAAGTGAGGAAGCGATTACTTAATGAAAGGCGATTTTGCGACAGCTACCGCTTTGACCACTTACGTCGAGGCGTATTGGCTGCTAACAAGGCGGTCAAAGCGGCCGCGATAATCAGGTCAAATATCATGAATCTGAAACCACGATACTGGTCAAAGAAAGGCAGTGTGATGAATCCGTTCGCGATCAGCAGAAATCCGCCGAGCATCCAGAAGACAGCAACGATGCGCAGTAGTCTTGAAGACCATTCTCGTTCAGGCAGTTGAGAGAACCAGTCCCGTCTAATACGTTCAGGTTCGCCGAACGTCGAACGCGCAAACACAAGTACGTAGACGCCTAGAGCAACAGACCCGACGAGTTGGGTAGCTGCATTTCGCATTGTTCAGATTATCCACAATTCCTTGTGACGCACCAAAACTGTCGATAACGGGGCAAGTACCTCACTATCCCCTTCTGGGACGGAGCCCTCTGCCAAGCCGCTCGACGCGCTATTCCCCCCCACGCTGTTAGAATGTTTTTGCAATGATTCTGCCGTTCGTCCGTGAGCTGCTCGCGGACGCCGAGAAGTCTTCCAGCTATCAACGTGTATCTACCCACATAAAGGGAGGCGCGGGGCGCATTCGTGTCTCCGGGCTCACCCCCACTGCGCGTGCGCTTCATTACGCGCTGCTGCACCGCGCCACCTCGCGTCCTTTGCTGCTCGTCGTCAGCGACAACCGCACTGCCGAAGAGTTGCTGCCTATCCTGCAGAGCGTCTGCGAACTCACCGGCGCAGCCAGCCCGGATTCGGTCGCCTACCTCCCCGCGCGCGACGTACTGCCGTTCGAGAATCTGTCCCCTCACCCCGAGATCCAGGAAGTCCGCGCCCGTGCTCTCTGGCGCATGGCCTCCGGCACTGCATCTCTCGTGCTCGCGCCCTTTGCGGCCACCACCATCCGCCTGCACGACGCCGACTACTACCGCAACCTCGCCCGCACCGTTCGCAAAGGCGACTGGCTCGACGTCGAACAACTCGTACAGCACCTCAACATCGTCGGCTACCGCCAGACCGACGTAGTCGAGCAGCAGGGCGAATACGCCCAGCGCGGCGGCATTCTCGACGTCTATTCGCCTGAGATGGAGCGCCCCATTCGCATCGAGCTTTTCGGCGATGAGGTAGAGTCCCTCCGCCGCTTCGATCCCGTCACCCAGCGCTCCTCCACCGGCGTCGAAGAAGTAACCTTGCTTCCTCTCACCGAAACTCCGGTCACCGAGGAACTGCTCGCGACCATCAACGCCCGTCTCAGCGGCAAGCGCGTTTCCGGCTCGGAAGAAGCCATCGAAGACGCTGTCCGTTCCGGCGGCGTCACCGTCTTTCCTGGATGGGAATTCTTCGCCCCTGTCGCCGGAGCCGAGAACACCGTTTTCGATCTTCTCCCCAACGCCGCCGTCATTCTCGATGAGCCCGAGCGCCTTGCCGAAGATCACGATGCCTGGTGGCAGCGCCTTGCCGACGCACACGAGCGCAGCGGAATCGGCAATCTCGTTCGTCCCGAGGAGCTCTACATCACTCCCGACGACTGGCGCGCCCGTGTCTCCCAGACCTGCGGCCTCGACGTCGAGCAACTCGGCATGGCCTCCAGCGAAGGCCCCGAGCTCGTCGAATTCAGCTCCCGTCCCGCACCCCGCTTCCACGGTGCTGTCCCCAAGCTGCTCGACGAAGTCAAAAAGCTCACGGCCTCTGCCGAGCGCGTCCTTCTCGTCGCCGGATCCATGGGCGAACTCGAGCGTCTTGCCGACATCTTCAACGAGTACCAGGTCGCCTACCGTCTCGGCACGCGCGCCAAGCCCGCCGCCGTCAGCGAAGAGGCCACTTACTTCAACGACGAAAGTGCCGCGACCACTCTCGTTTACGGATACGTCCCCGACGGCGTCCTTCTGCCCGAATCGAAGCTCGTCGTCTTCGGCGCCAACGATATCTTCGACGAGTCCGAAGCCGGAGTGGCGCGTCAGCCGCGCCAGCGATCCAAGACCTCTGCCTTCCTCTCCGACTTCCGCGACCTCGCCGTCGGAGACTACGTCGTCCACGTCGAGCACGGCATCGGCCAGTACCAGGGCTTGCGCGAAATCCTCCAGGCCGACGGTTCCAAAGCCGAATTCATGGTGCTCGAGTACGCCGAGGGCGCACGTCTTTACGTTCCTCTCACCCGCCTCGATCTCGTGCAGAAGTACCGTTCCGCCGAAGGCGGACACGTTGTCCTCAACCGACTTGGCACCCAGCAGTGGGTCAAGACCAAGGCGCGTGTCAAGAAGGCCATGCAGGACATGGCCGACGAGCTTCTCAAGCTCTACGCTCAGCGCAAGACCGCGCAAGGCTTCCAGTATTCCGGCGACAGCCAGTTCATGCACGAGTTTGAGGACGCCTTCGAGTACAACCCCACCGACGATCAGGTTGCAGCCGTCGAAGACATCAAGCGCGACATGGAAAGCGTTCAGCCCATGGATCGCCTGCTCTGCGGCGACGTCGGCTATGGCAAAACCGAGGTCGCCATGCGTGCCGCCTACAAGGCCGTCAATGACAGCCGCCAGGTCGCCGTCCTCGCGCCCACAACGGTGCTAGCCTTCCAGCATTACGAGACCTTCAAGCGCCGCTTTGCCGCCTTCCCCGTCAATATCGAGATGATCTCCGGCTTCCGCACCGCCAAGCAGCAAAAGGAGATCGTCGAGAAAGTTGAGAACGGCAAAGTCGATATCCTCGTCGGCACCCATCGCGTGCTTTCCAAGGACATCAAGTTCCCCGACCTCGGCCTCGTCATCATCGATGAAGAGCAGCGTTTCGGCGTGCGCCACAAGGAGCGCCTCAAGCAGCTCCGCAAAGAGGTGGACGTCCTGACCATGTCGGCCACGCCCATTCCCCGCACCCTGCACATGTCCATGCTCGGCCTGCGCGATATGAGCGTTATTGAAACGCCTCCGCGCGACCGCCTCGCCATCCAGACCGTCGTTGCCACCTGGGACGAAAAGCTCATCCGCTCCGCCATCCAGCAGGAGCTCGAACGCGGCGGCCAGGTCTATTTCGTGCACAATCGCGTCGAGTCCATCTACGAAATCTCCGCCAAGCTCCGCGAACTCGTCCCGCAGGCACGCGTACTCGTTGGCCACGGACAGATGCGTGAAGGCGAGCTCGAAAAAATCATGCTGGCCTTCATGCGCCACGAAGCCGACATTCTCGTCGCCACCACCATCATCGAGAACGGACTCGACATTCCGCTCTGCAACACCATTCTCATCAACCGTGCCGACCGCCACGGCCTCAGCGAGCTCTACCAGCTCCGCGGACGCGTCGGACGCTCTAACCGCCGGTCCTACGCCTACCTGCTCGTTCCGCCCGACCGCGAATTGAACGATCTCGCGCGTCGCCGCCTTGCCGCCCTCAAGGGGTTCAGCGACCTCGGTGCCGGATTCAAAATCGCCGCTCTCGATCTCGAGCTGCGCGGTGCCGGCAATCTTCTCGGCGGCCAGCAAAGCGGACACATCGAGGCCGTTGGCTTCGAGATGTACACCACCATGCTTGAGCAGACTATCCGTCAGCTCAAGGGCGAGTCCGTGCAGGAAGCGCTCGACACCACGCTCAACCTCGGCCTCAACATCCGCATTCCCAACGACTACATCCAGGAAGAGAACCAGCGCCTGCGCATCTACAAGCGCGTCGCCGCGGTTGAAAACGAAAAGCAGTTAAGCGACGTCGCCAGCGAGTTGCGCGACCGTTACGGCGAGCCGCCCGCTGCTGTCCAACACCTCTTGCTCTACGCCCATCTCAGGCTCGAGTGTCAGCGTCTCGGCGTCGCCAGTATCGAGCGCAAGCGCGATCAGGTCAGCATCAAGTTCTCGCAGAATGCCGAAGCCGATCCGCAGAAAATCATGCAACTTGTTGCCCGCCATAAGGGTGTCGTCTTCACGCCGCAAGGCATGTTGAAGTTCTCGCTCAAAGCCGTTCGCCCCGACGAAGTCCTGAACGGCCTCCGCAAAATCCTCGAGGGCCTCGAAGCCGAACCCGCCCCCGTGCGATGACGTCGAATTCTCCTACACCGCCGTTTTTGTAGTTGTTGCTTTTGGGCTTGCTGTTGTTGTTGCTTTTGTCTTTGCTGTTGCTTTTGTCGTTGTTTCTACGGTGTCATCCTGAGCGTAGCGAAGGACCCCTACACCGCCACCACCATCGCCCGGAAGGCTTCCCAGCCCCGGGCCCCTATGCACAAGAGGGTAGGAATGATTCGACTTTCCGCCGTGGTTCTTCTTTTCAGCTCCATCGCCTTTGCCCAGTCCTTCGACGCCTTTGTTGACCACGTCTTCGACCGTCATCTCAAGGACAACCCCACCCAGGGCACACAGCTCGGCTTTCACCAATACGACTCCCAGCTTGAGGACTATTCTCAAAAGTCCGTCGCCGAGCAGACGAAATGGTGCCACGCCACCCTCACCCAGCTCGCCAAATACGACCGCGCCAAGCTCACCGCCGGTCAAGCTATCGACGCCCAGATGATCGAAAACTGGCTGCGTGCGCAGTTGCTCGAGTTCGAAGAGATCCGCATGTGGCAGCGCAATCCAGACGTGTATTCCAGCGGCGTCACCGGCTCTGCCTATGTCATCATGAGCCGCAACTACGCTTCGCAGGATGACCGTCTCCGCTCGCTCATCGCCCGCGAGCGCCAGATGTCTGCCGTCTTCGTCGCCGCCCGCGCCAATCTCCAGAACCCTCCGCGCATCTACACCGAAGTCGCCATCGAGCAGCTTCCCGGCATCCAGAGCTTCTTCGAGAGCGACGTTCCCGCCGCCTTCAAAGACGTAAAAGACCCCAAGCTCCTCGCTCAGTTCCGCGAATCCAACTCTCGCGTCATCGCCGAGCTTAAAAGCTACGCCGACTTCCTGAAGAAAGACGTTCTCCCCCGCTCCAACGGAGACTTCCGGATCGGAGCCGACAAGTACGCTCGCAAGCTCCAGTACGACGAGATGATCGACACTCCTCTCGACCGCCTTCTCGCCATCGGACGCGAAGACCTCGCGCGCAATCAGCAGGAATTCCTTCGCATCGCCAAGCTGATCGATCCCGCCCGCACCCCCGAGCAGATCCTCGAAGACGCCGAGAAAGACCATCCCTCCGCCGACCAGCTCTTGCAGTCCTTCCGCGACACTCTCGATGGCGAGCGCACCTTCATCACCTCGCACAAGCTGCTCACCATTCCTTCGCCCGTGCTTCCCATCGTCGAAGAAACGCCGCCCTTCATGCGCGCCCTCACCTCGGCCTCCATGGACACCCCTGGCCCCTGGGAACGCGTCGCCAAGGAAGCCTATTTCAACGTCACCTTGCCTGAAAAAGATTGGGCGCCCGAGCGCACCCGTAGCTGGCTCGAAGGCTTCAATCGCGGCACCATCGCCAGCACTTCCATTCACGAGGCCTACCCCGGCCACTACGTTCAGTTCCTCGTCCTGCAGGTCGCGCCTGTCACCAAGACCCGCAAGATCCTTGCCTGCGGCTCCAACGCCGAGGGCTGGGCTCACTACACCGAGCAGATGATGCTCGACCAAGGTTTCGGACGCACTCCCGGCGTCGATGAATCACACGACGCTGCGTTCCTCAAGCTCCGTCTCGGCCAGATACAGGACGCCCTCCTGCGCGATGCCCGCTTCATCGTCGGCGTCCAGATGCACACCGGCAAGATGACCTTTGATGAAGGCGTGAAGTTCTTCGAAACCGAAGGCCGCCAGACCCACGAAGTCGCCTATCGCGAAACCAAGCGCGGCACCAGCGATCCCACGTACCTCGTGTACACCGTCGGCAAGCTTGAGATTCTTAAGCTCCGCGAAGACTACCGCCGCAAAATGGGCGCCAACTTCACCATGCAGGACTTCCACGACCGCTTTCTTCAGCAGGGCGCGCCGCCCGTGAAGATCGTGCGCAAAGTGCTCTTGGGCGACGACTCACCCGCACTCTAGGAACCGCAATGACCAGACGAATCACCGAACTACTCATCGCCGCACTTACATTGCTCGGAGCCGCCATGGCACAGCCCAAATCCCCCGCCGCCTATCCCGCTGCGCTCGAAAAGCTCAATGACGAGTTCATGGCCAGCTTCTTCCAGTTCCAGCCCAGCGCCGGAACTCGCGCCGGCTTCCACCAGTACGACACGCAGCTTGAGAGCTTCGATCCCCAGCGCGTCTCTAAACAGATTGCGATCTACGAAACGTACATCCAGCGCCTCCAGTCCCTCGATACCAAGGGCTGGTCGCGTTGGGCGCTCGATGATCGCGAGATGCTCGTCTCCTTCGTCCACTCGCGCATTTTCGAGCTCCAGACGCAGCAGGTCTGGCGACAGAATCCCGACTACTACTCCTCCGTCCTCAGCGACTCTACCTTCCTCCTCATGGGACGCAACTTCGCCTCGCCTGCCGAGCGCCTCGCCTCGCTCATCGCCCGCGAACGCCAGATGCCAACGCTTCTCCGCCAGGCGCGCACCAATCTCCAGAACCCGCCACGCATCTTCACCGAAATCGCACTCGAGCAGCTCCCCGGCATCATTGACTTCTTCCATCGCGACGTCCCCTCTGCATTCGCCGCCGTCAAAGATCCCAAGCTCCAGTCCGACTTCGCTCAGTCCAACGCCGCCGTCATCGCCGCGCTCACCGAATACGAATCCTGGCTCAAGGCTGACCTTCTACCGCGCTCTCGCGGAGACTTCCGCCTCGGAGCCAAGAATCTCCAGCAGAAGCTTGCCTACGAAGAGATGGTCGATGTTCCTCTCGATCACCTTCTCGAGGTCGGCATGGCCAACCTGCGCCGCAATCAAAGCGAGTTCCAGCGAGTCGCCAAGCTCATCGATCCCTCGAAAACGCCCGCCCAACTTCTCGCCGCCGTCGAAACCGAGCATCCACCTGCCGACAAGCTCCTCGATGCCTTTCGCGGCAAGCTGACCGGCATTCGCGAATTCACCGACACGCATTTCATCATCACCACCCCTTCGCGCCAGCTTCCCATCCTCGAAGAAACGCCGCCCTTCATGCGCGCCACCACATTCGCCTCCATGGACGCCCCCGGCCCCTTCGAGACCCGTGCCACCGAAGCTTATTTCAATGTCACGCTTCCCGAGCCAGGCTGGACGCCCGCGCAGGTTGAGGAATACATGGCCGCCTACAACTGGGGAGTCGTCACCAGCACCGCCATCCACGAGGTCATCCCCGGCCACTACGAGCAATACCTCTGGAATGAGCACGTGCCCTCGCGCATCCGCCAGTTCCTCTCGCTCGACCTCAGCAACACCGGCAGCCACTTCTCCGGAACCAACGTCGAGGGCTGGGCTCACTACACCGAGCAGATGATGATCGACGAGGGTTACGGCCGCGACAATTCCGTCCCCGAAGACAAGGACATCCCTTATCTCAAGCTGCGCCTCGGCCAGCTACAGGATGCTCTCCTGCGCAACGCCCGCTACGTCGTCGCCATCCGCATGCACACCGGCACCATGAACATGGACGAGGCCGTTGCGTTCTTCGAAAAAGAGGGCTACCAGACCCACTCCAACGCCACTCGCGAAATGAAGCGCGGCACCGGCGACCCGACCTACCTTATGTACACCCTCGGCAAGCTTCAGATTATGAAACTGCGCACCGACTGGCAGCACCGCCAGAAAACCGTGCCTCCGCCCAGCGCTTTCCACGACCTGTTCATGCGCCAGGGAGTTGCCCCCGTCAAGGTCATCCGCCGCGCCCTGCTCGAGGACGACTCGCCCACCCTGTAATCGCCTTGTCCGGCCCGTGCACATACGGGCCGGACGGCATACAATACTTTGTTTGCAACATGATCGAAATTCCATTCCGAACCCACAGCACACGTCACGGTTTTGGAATCTAATCTCATCGAGTACATGACGATGGATATGAAAGTTCGCAAAGCCGTTTTTCCTGCCGCAGGCATGGGCACCCGCTTCCTTCCGGCCACCAAGGTCATGCCCAAAGAGATGTTGCCGGTCGTCGATAAACCCATCATCCAGTACGGTGTCGAGGAGGCCATCGCCTCCGGATGCGATGAAATCATCCTCGTCACCGGTCGCGGCAAGGTCCTCATGGAGGACCATTTCGACGTCAGCTTCGAGCTCGAACATTCGCTCGCCCTGCGGCACAAGTCCTCGCTTCTCGAGACCGCCAAGCAGATCGCGCGCATGGCCCACGTCAGCACCGTACGTCAGAAGGAGCCTCTCGGCCTCGGTCACGCCGTCCTCATGGCCAAGCGCCTCGTCGGCAACGAGCCCTTTGGCGTCATCCTCCCCGACGATCTCGTGGACTCCCCCGAGAACCCTTGTCTCAAGCAGCTCATCGACGTCTTTGAAGAGAAGCACGCCTCCGTCATTGCCACCCAGATCGTCGATGGCCAGGCCATCTCAGCCTATGGTGTGCTCGACGCCAAGCCCGTCGATGGTTTCGACGGACGCCTCTTTGAAATCTCCGACATGGTCGAGAAGCCCAGCTTCGACGATGCGCCCTCGAACCTCGCCATCATCGGACGCTACGTCCTCACTCCGCGCATCTTCGAGATGATCGAAACCATCACTCCCGGCGCCGGAGGCGAGCTCCAGCTCACCGACGCTATGAAGAAACTCCTGCGCCACGAAAAAATCTACGGCTTCGTCTTCGAAGGCAAGCGCCACGATGCCGGAGACAAACTCGGATTCCTCAAGGCCACCGTCGAGTACGCATTGCAACGCGAAGACCTCGGCCCCGCGTTCAAGCAGTACCTGCTCTCGCTCGACATCGAGCAGGCCTCGCACGGCCCCCTGCTTCCCGAAATCAAAACCACTGTTCGAGAGAAAGCCCCGAAGACCTTATGATCCAGTTGCTTGTTCGTTGGATTATTAGCGCCGTACTGCTGCTCGTCGTCTCCCGCCTCGTGCCCGGCTTTGAGGTCGATGGCCTCCGCTCGGCACTCATCGCCGCCGTCGTCATCGGCCTCGTCAACGCCACCCTCGGAGCCTTCCTCAAGATCGTCACCCTGCCTCTCAGCATCCTGAGCCTTGGCATCTTCCTGCTGGTCATCAACGCCCTCATGCTGATGTTCGCCTCCACCTTCGTCCGAGGCTTCGTCGTCCACGGCTTCGCCCCTGCCTTCTGGGGAGCCCTGCTTCTCTCCCTCCTCAGCATGCTGACCCGCTGGCTCACCCCCTCCGGCAACTAGCACTAAAAATCGAGCGAGGCCCAAACTGGAGAAGCATGCCCCTCCTGCTCTGGTGCGCTTGCCTTCGCTCTTACTTTTGCCTTCGCCCCTTGTCTTTGCTCTTGCCTTTGCCTTGCTCTTGCTCTTGCCTTTTGGGGTGTCATCCTGAGCGCAGCGAAGGACCTCGGGGTTGCAATTGCAATTGCAGTTGCAGTTGCAGTTGCTGTTGCTGTTGCAGTTGCAGTTGCTGTTGCAGTTGTCCTTGTTCTTGCCTTTGTTTTGGGGTGTCATCCTGAGCGCAGCGAAAATCTCGAGGTTGCAGTTGCAGTTGTTGTTGCTCTTGCAGTTGTCCTTGTTCTTGCGTTTGTTTTTGAGGCGTCATCCAGAGTGAAGCGAAGGATCCCAGCCTCCGCCGCGGTCTCCACCTCCGCCCCAGGTCACCAACCACCCCTCTTCAGGGTGCCCCATCCTAAAACTCGCGCCTTTTGCGAGTTTAGGGTGGGGTAGTTGACATTGCCTTTGCTCTTGCCCTGCTAATAAGCCCTGAGGCGAAGCCGAAGGACCACTTACAATCCCCTCAGCCTCATCACCGTTTCCCCCACATCCCCCTGCTGAAAAATCCTGATCCCCGCCACACCCTTCGCCCCTGCCTGCGCGCACAGAGCGGCCCTCTCCACATCCACTCCTCCCAGCGCAAACACCGCAAACTCCCGTGCACTATCTCCGGCCTCTACTCTCCGATCAACGGTGCGCCCCACACCCGCCGCCGTAATTAACTCCTCCAACCCAATGCCCACTTCCGTCACACCCACCTTCTCAAACACTGGCGCCAGCACGGCAAAATCCGCTCCCTGCGACTCCGCCATCCTCACCTCCTCCGCCGAATGACACGAGCACGCCACAATCATCGAACGCCCCGCTACCGCTCTCACTTCGGAAGCCGCCACATCGTTTCCCGTCAGATGCACTCCATCCGCTCCCACCGCCAGCGCCACATCCGTTCGATGATTCACCAGAAGCCGCGTCTCGCCCTCCCCACGCACAACCCGCAGCGCCTCCGCCGCCAGCCTTTCCAACTCGCGCCCCGAGAAATCCTTCTCGCGAAGCTGAATGTAGTCCACCCCCGCCGCGGCAGCCCGCGCAATCACCCTCAGCAATTCCGCCCGCTGCTCGCCGTCGCTTCCTGCCAACTGCTTCCGATCCGTAATGTAGTAAGTCAGCACAAGGGAACTCTAACGCTTGCCAGTTTGTGTAGGGAAGGAATTAAGAACAACTCGGGGGGGGCAGAGTTCTCGGTCATCGCTCGTGGCCCACTCAACGCTCTTTTTCGTTGAGTGGAGAAGTTCATCGTCGTTCCAAATTGAGGTAGTAAGTGCTAAAGCAATTTATCGCCAACTATTTCGGATTAGCACGAAAAACTGCCCACAAGTCGCAGTTCGCGTGAGGTTCTTCGGGATGAAGGGAGCGCAAATTCGCGTTTACGTCCTTGGCGCGCCTGAAATCCGTCAGCAAACCGTAAACGGAAAGCTCGGTATTGGCAAATGCATCGGGGAACCCGCCGCAATTAGTCAGTGCGCTAATGCCAGTTTGTGCTTCTACTAAGTCGTAGCCCACGAACTCGAACCCGTCCACGGGCGAGTGCTCTAAGTGGCAAGTGGGGTTCCGAACAACACAGAGCAGGTTCATTTTTTCGAATCCCGCGATTTGCTGCCGCAAGAACTCCAAATCCCGGAAGTAGAAAAGCATGTAGTCCTCATTGACGATATGCGGCCAGTAGTCGTCACGAATGCCTTTCAGAATTGGTGGACACAGCACCGAATCAAGGCTGACGATTTCAGTCAGTTGTGTGAGTCCCGACCATTCGATGTACTTGAGCCATCCCTCCCCTTCGGCGGGGCTGAACGGTACTGTTGCGATAAACCATGGAGTCATCGCTTGAAATTTACCATTGCGCCGGAGAGTTGGCCACAACAAGCCTTTCTCCTCGCTGCATCGGATTGACCTCCCATAAACAAAAAAGGCCACCTCCTCGGAGGCAGCCTTTCCACCACTCAGACAACTCTACTTCGCCGGAACTGTCCACCCTACCTTGGTTCCTGCCTTAGCATTCTGCTCATCGAGCCACTTTTTCAGCGGAGCAAAGTATTCCATCATCGCACCTGCATCCATGCGATCTTCGCCGGTCAGTGTCTTTAGAGCCTCAGGCCAAGGCTTGCTCATGCCGAGTTCCAGCATCGCGTTCAGCTTCGCGCCTGCTTCCTTGTTGCCATAGAACGAGCAGCGATGTAGCGGCCCTGTCTGTCCTGCCTCGTGGCACATCGCGCGATAGAACTGGAACTGCAATATCCGCGCCAGGAAATACCTCGTGTACGGCACATTAGCCGGTACGTGATACTTCGCGCCCGGATCGAAATCCGCTTCTGTCCTTGCCGCCGGAGGAACCACGCCCTGATACTTCGCCCTTAAATTCCACCACGCCGTGTTGTAGTCCGCCGGCTTAATCTCGCCATCGAACACCTTCCAGCGCCACTGGTCGATCAGCAATCCAAAAGGCAAAAACGCGACCTTGTCCATCGCCTGCCTCAGCAGTAGCGCCGTGTCATCGCTCTCCGGAACCTTCTCGATCAGCCCAACCTGCTTCAAATACTCCGGCGTAATCGAAAGCGCGATCGTGTCGCCAATCGCCTCGTGGAATCCGTCATTCGCGCCGCTCATAAACAGGAACGGCTGATGCTTATACGCCCGCTGGTAGAAGTTGTGCCCGAGCTCATGATGCACTGTCACAAAATCTTCATCGCGAATCTGGATGCACATCTTCAACCGCAGATCGTCCTGGTTATCGAGGTCCCACGCACTCGCATGGCACACTACGTCGCGATCCCTCGGCTTGATGAACTGCGAGCGCTCCCAGAAGGTTTCCGGCAGCGGCGCAAAGCCCAGCGACTTGAAGAAGTTTTCGCCGTAATGCACCATCCCGAGCTCATCGACTTTCTTCTGCTTCAGCAGCTCGGTCAGGTCATACCCTGCGCCCTTGCTGTTCGCCGGAGCCACAAGCGGATAAATATTCCCCCACTCCTGCGCCCACGGATTCCCCAGCAGATCGGCCCGAATCATCCCATTTGCGTCCGCTGCCTGCGGCCCATACTTCTTCACCAACTGGTTGCGAACATAAGTGTGCAGCGACTCATACAGCGGCTTCACCTGGTTCCACAGCCGCTCCGTCTCCGCCGAAAACTGCTCGGGCGTCATGTCGTAATTGCTGCGCCACTGCGCGCCCATGTCTTTGAATCCCAACTCGCGCGCGCCCTTGTTCTGCAACTCCACATAGCGCGCATATCGCTTGCGCATCGGAGCCCCAATCGCGTGCCATCCCGTCCACAGATCCTTCAACTCCTCCGGATCGCGCGATGTCGCGAGAATCTTCTCGATTTCGCCAATCGCCAGACACTTTCCCGCATTCGGTCCCGCCTTCGCACAATACTTGCCCTTGCCGTAATCGCCTTCCAGACCGCTTGCAAGCTGCGTGTATTCCTCGCGCTCCTTGGCATCCGAAAGGGAGAACAACTGCAACTTCAGCAACAGAAATTTCCTTGCCAGCACCGGAGGCAGATCCAGTCCGTCGAATCGCTTCACGTCCGTCCCCAGCCGCGTCATCTCGGCAATCAGCCGCTCGTTGTAGTCGGCTGCAATCGACTCTGTATCATCGGTAATGAACGTGGCCTGCACCCACTGCGCCCGCGCGAGCTTCACGTTCAACTCGTTGAGCTTCGCCTCGGTTTCGGCCATAAATTTCTCAGCATCAGCCACCGTGGGCTTTGCCGCCGTTTGCTGCATCTTTGACTCCTGCGGAGTGGCCGCCTTTTGTGCGGATTGCGCCGCGACCAGTGTGCTCGCGCCTGCCGTCAGCGCTGCAATAGCGATAAGTGATTTGATGGCACCAACCATGGTTCCTCCCCAAAGGTGCCCATTGTAAACGTTCTCCGTCCTGAATTCAGTCCTCTTCCTTCTAGGACTGGATGTACGCCCCATTTCCTCGTAAACTTTGGTCGTCCCCTCGCGTCCCTCTAGCGGCTCGCATGTGGGATTCACGACAGAGGCGTGCTTATGAACGACATTACCTTTAACCCTTCGGTAGTTCGCCTCCTCGTCATCGTGGGCCTCCTCATGCTTTCGCAGTTCCTGAACTTCAAGCGCAAGCCCACGCCGCCCGGCCCCGTTAGCCAACCCACTCCGCCCAAGGACTCACCTCTCGAGCTCATGCGTCAGGCCATGCTCGAAGCACGCCAGCAGGCCCAATCCCGCCAGCGCCGCCCTGGCTCTCGCCCCACCTTCGGCGGCGAAAACCCGAGCCAGACCAGCACCCCTGTCCTCCAGGAATTCCCCATGCAGGTGCCGCCACCCTTCTCCTCGGGAGAGCAACTCCAGATGCCGCCTGCCATCCAACCCGAGTCGTCCTTCTTTCCGACTCTGCTGCTGATCGCCCTCGCCGTATGCCTCGTCGCCATGGCCTACATGCGTTGGGCAAGCTAAGGACATCGCACCCGCCGACCGCATCCAAATCTAGGTGAGCCTTGGAACTCAGGTCGTCTATCTATTGCTGATCGCCTTACCCATTGCGTGTGTCTCCTGGACGGTGACTCATGAGGAAGTCTTCCGCGAGCTGCGTGAATACGCCACCCGCCGCAGCAACGAGGATCCCACTCTCCTCGGACGCAAGTTCTTCTACCTGCTCACCTGCGAATACTGCTTCAGCCACTACGTAACGATCTTTTTTCTCATCATCACGCGCTTCCACCTAATCTTCTCCGACTGGCGCGGATACCTGATCGCCTTCTTCTCCTTGCCCTACGTCGCCAATCTCTACATGGGCCTCTTCGCGCAAACCAAGCTCGAAGCCAAGAAAGATCGCGTCTCCGCCAAAGTCATTCAGGAAGAATTGGAGATCAAACAGATCGAGAAAGAATGCAAGAAACTCGACCACGTCCAGCGCGAAGCCGACCTCCGCGAACCCGAGCAGCCCCGCATCACCCCCGCCGCCTAACAGGCAGACACCTCGGCCGGTGTCATCCCGAGCGCCGCGAGTTTGCACGGGTGCCCGATCTTAACTCGCGCCTCCCGGATCTCGGGCGGGTGTAGTTGAGTTTAGGGTGGCGTAGTTGCTTTTGCCTTTGCTCTTGTTTTGCATTTGAACTCGGACTTGGATTTTTCAGTGTCATCCTGAGCGCAGCGAAGGACCTCGGAGTTGCTCTTGCCTTTGCCGTTGCTCTTGTTCTTGCCTTTGCCGTTGCTCTTGTTCTTGCCTTTGCTGTTGCTCTTGTTTCTGAGGTGTCATCCTGAGCGCAGCGAAGGACCTCGGGGTTGCTCTTGCCCTTGCCTTTGTTCTTGCTGTTGCCTTTGCTTCGTTCTTGCTCTTGCCTTTGCTCTGTTTTTGACGTTGATTTACGTTGTCATCCTGAGCGCAGCGAAGGACCCCTACCGCCTAGCACCTTGCTCTTCCAACACACCATCCGAGCGCACTTCCATCCCTGCCATCGCCCGATCCTGCCACCCTCGCATCACAAGCATCGCCACCGAACTCCCCACCAGACACATCAGCATGTCATTCTGCGTGTCCCACGGATCTCCCTGCCCACCCAGGAACGCATCCGCCGCCGTGCCTGTCGCGACTGCCGTCACATACTCAAACAGTTCATAGCACGCGCTGATGCACATACACACGGCGATGGCCAGAACCGCCGCCCACCCTCGCTTCACGATTCCACGCCTGATAAACACCTCGCGCGCAATCATCGCCGGCACAAACCCTTGCGCAAAGTGTCCCAGCCTGTCGTAGTGATTTCGTCCCAGATGAAACGCCTGGCTCACCCACTCACCCAAAGGCACGCGTGCATACGTGTAATGTCCACCCACCATCAGAATGATCGAGTGAATCAGGATCAGCGTGTAAACCAGCGGAGTAAACCGAAAACGAAAACGGGTGGCCGCGAGCACGGCCACTCCGATCAAAGCAGGCAGAACTTCCAGAAACCACGTGAACGGATCATACGTATGAATTGCCGACGCAATCAGCGCCACCGCAAACACAACGCACAGCCCCAACTCATACCGCCAACCGTTTCCGTTCTCGCTCATGATGCCCTCAGCGCATCAGCATACCGCCATTCACATCCAGCACGTGACCTGTAATGTAGCCCGCTTCTTCGCTTGCCAGGAACGCCACTGCGTTCGCCACATCCATATCCGTGCCCTGGCGTCCCAGCGGAATCTGCGCCGCAATGCCAGCCTTCTGCTCATCGGTTAGAGCCTCCGTCATCGCCGTCGCAATATATCCCGGAGCCACCGCATTCACCGTGATGTTTCGCGAAGCCACTTCGCGCGCCACCGACATCGTCAGTCCGATCAGCCCTGCCTTCGATGAAGCGTAGTTTGCCTGTCCCGGCGCGCCCATCTCGCCCACAATCGAGGTGATGTTGATAATGCGTCCCCAGTGCTGTTTCAGCATTCCGCCGATCACAGCCTGTATCAGCAGAAACGGCGCACTCAGATTCGTGGCCAGCACGTCGTCCCAGTCCGGGCGCTTCATCCGCATCAGCAGCCCATCGCGCGTGATTCCAGCGTTGTTTACCAGGATGTCGATTTTCCCAAGCTGTCCGGTGATCTCTTTCACCGCCGCCTTGATCGCGTCGCCCGAAGCCACGTCCAGTTTGAATGCCGCAGCCTTCCCGCCCGCGCCTTCAATCTGCGCTTGTACTTCCTTCAGCTTGTCTTCATTGCGAGCTGCCAGTGCGACAGTTGCTCCGGCTTTGGCGAGTGTCACGGCGCAGGCGCGCCCAATTCCCTGCGACGCTCCGGTGACGAGCGCCACGTGTCCCTGCAAGGACTCCATAGATCACCTCAGATATGCAATTGGAACTTAGCGGATTATAGCTGACCAGCCTACCCGAGTTGACCGGAGATCTGCACTTCTGCTGCTTCTTCGCCGCTCGCCACGCCGCCGCCGCGCCCTTTGTTGTCCGGTGCAAAGAGTGTTCGCAGGAAGGGAACTGGCAGTACGGTTGTCACTGCCGTCATCACGATCACGATTGCATAGGCACGCTGCGAAATCATGTTCATCTGCAGACCGATGAGTGCCACGATCAGCGCAACTTCTCCGCGCGGCGTCATGCCCACTCCCACCTGCAACATGCTTCGCCATCCTTCGCGATACATCGGCAGCCCGCAGCCAACGATTTTCGAGACCACTGCCAGCCCCGATATCGCAAAGGCCAACACCACCACTGAACGCGAAAACACCGACAGGTCCAGCCGTGATCCCATCGTGAAGAAGAAGAAAGGAGAGAGGAATTGATTGATCGCCTGCGACCGTGGCTCCAGGTTCCATCGCGGAGAGTAATCAGCGAACGCTAGGCCCGCAAAGAACGCGCCGATAATCGCCGCCATACCGATCCGCGTTGCTGCCACCGAGAGACCAAGACACAGCGCCAGTGCCAGCACCAGCGGAGCATCCTGCGTCTGCATCTGCTGAATGCCCGGCCGCAGCCGGTCCACCACCTGCGGAGCCACATAGATCATGAACAGCGCAAAGCCCACGGCCTCCACCGTCACCAACCCAAGATGCAAATACTGAATTCCGCCCGTGCTCACCGTGCTTACCAGCACGCCCAGCAACAGCATTCCCAGGATGTCATCGAAGACCGCGGCTCCCAGAATCACTTGTGCTCCGCGCGACTTATGCACGTTCATGTCGCGCAGCACGCGAGCCGTGATTCCCACGCTCGTCGCCACCATCGCCGCCGCTACAAACACTGCTTCGTGCGTTGGTTCGTGATTCATCTTCAGGAAGAAGAATCCCATCGCAAATGGCAGCACAATTCCCGCCACTGCCACTCTCAGGCTTAGCCTTCCCACGCGGATCAGGTCTCGAGGCGAGGTCTCCAGCCCAACCGTGAACAGCAGGAACACTGCTCCCACTTCGGCGATCGAATTGATTGTGTCTCCCGGAATTACGAAGCGCGTCGCGTAGGGCCCAAGAACTACTCCCGCCAGAATCTCACCCAGCACTGCGGGCAGGTGAAGTCGTTCAAACAGCTCACCAAAAACCTTCGCCCAAACGAAGATCGTGAAAAGCTGCAGCAGAAGTGAGTCGGTCCCATGAGGCATCTGTCAGTCCAGGGTGCGGCGCATGCGCTTCCGGCGCGGAAGGCTTACGTTATTTATTGTGCGGTAATTGAAGGCTATCCAGCGAGCAAAATCGAAGGCTGCAGTACGTTTATGGGCCAAAGCTGTGCTGCTCTATCGGTGTGAATTGCCGCTTCAGGGATGATCTACTCTGGAATCCCGAGTGGCGCATTCTGGCATATTCTTTCGTGTGCTTCTACTCTCGAATTCCTTAACACTCTGCTCTGGATTCATGCAATGTTAGCGACGTCCGATAAATCATCCTCCCCCTTGCATACGACCATGAAGACAAGATTCTTGTACACTTTGCAATCCACCTTAGGCATAGCTGTCAGCGCCGTCTGCGCCATCGCTCTCGCCTTAGTCTTCTCTCGCACTCCATGGAAAATGATTGTTCCGTTCGTGTTCACCGCCGTTCTGGTGCTACTCGCCAGCCGTTTCGGTGCCATGGTGAGTGTAGTCGGCTCCTTGCTCGCTGCCATCATCTTTTCGCAGCTTCTGTTCTCCCCGCTACACTCCGTGCGTGTCGATAACGATGCCGAACGAGGCACCCTCGCTTGGATGATCCTGCTCTCCGTCTCGGCCTCTTACCTTCTGTTTCCCTCGCGCACCGACGGACGCCACTTGTAGTTGTTGTTCTTGTGAATGTGCCGGACTCATGCGGGACGATTATGTCTGCGTGATCTTTTTAGCGTCCCAGTTGAATTCTCTCCGGCGCCCAAACCAGCGTCTTCAACGAACGCGAAAAGTGGCATAACTCCGGTGTCGTTTCAACATTCAGTCCCGCTGCGACCGCGATCGTATTAGCACCCACCGCAATGCTGGCTTGCTGCATCATCCACGGTTGATGGTGCACCTCGATGCGATACATCTTTCGCCTGTTCCACGAATACACGCAGTAACGCTCGGTAAGAAATTCATCCAGACTTCCTCGCGCCGCCCGCTTCGCTTCACCTTCGGGACAATATCGCACGTCGAGTTCAGCCCGGCCTTCCTGCGGCTGTGGACCATGCAGACGCCGCGAGTGGAATCGAATTTCACCGCCCGCCGCTTTTCTCGCCTCCACCGTTGCTCCGCTCACATTCATCGATGCATGCCAATATGGCAGCCTGAAGAACATTCGCGCCATCCACACCGCCGACAGGTTTGCTGCATCCACGCTGAAGTAGTACAGGCCCGGCTTCCCCTGCAATGTCACATACGTGCGCAGCGTCACCTGCGGAAAAAACGATAACCCCGGCAGCGGAGGAATCCCGCTCGGCCGCACATGGCTCGTCGAGAACGCCGCCAGCGAAACCCACGCCACCCCGTCATACAGATCGAGCGTCAACTCATGCGGCACCATCTCCCGCACCATCGCAGGATCGGCAGGGAAGTGCGCCAGCAACAGATCGTTCCAGTTCTGCGACAGCAGCCACGGCGCATCCGGAGGCATCCACGGCCGATGCTCAATCTCATACAGCAAACTTCCCGCCGTAATAAATCGTGTCTCTACTTCCGGTTCCACCATCACTCCCCATTGCCCAGGGATAGCTCCCCGCGAGAGTTCATCATATCCGCACTTTAGGGCACACATCCTAAAACTCGTGCTTTTGCGTTCTCGATCAAAATGGAAAACATCTACCGATCACAGGTGAACAGGCGTCCTCTCCTTACGGGTGCACGGTGCCCCACCTCTGCCTTCCTTTGGCAGAGGTGGGTGTTTTGCTTTTGCTCTTGCCTTTGCCTTCGCTCTTGCCTTTGCCTTTGCTCTTGCTTTTGCCTTTGCTCTTGCCTTTGCCTTTGCTCTTGCTGTTGTTCTTAAGGTGTCATCCTGAGGCGAAGCCGAAGGACCCCAGCCGCCCTCCCAATCTCCACTGCCGCTCCAGGTCACCTACCACCAACCCGCTCTTGTCCTTGCCCTCCCTTTGCTGCACAATCGAACCCATGACCGAACCGGCCTCCGCTACTCCTTCCGCTGCCCAGCCCTCTTCTGCCGAAACGCAGGTGTACTGCATTCACGGCGCTGCCCCGGAAGTCCAGGCCTACGCCATGGCCAAGTACTCGCGCTCCTCGCTTTCCATCAAGCAGTCCCTCACCGAGCTCAACGACGAGAAAGCGGAGAAGTTCCTCGGAACCTTCTATTTCCAGTACGGTCATCGCTCCATTGCCGACCTTGCTCACATCGCCATGGCCATCGAGCGCCTCTCCATCCTCGCCGCGACGCTTGTCGTCGATGAAACCCGCTGGGACGGACAGGAGCGCTCCACCCGCTATCAGGATTTCAAGAAGAGCGGCCACTACACCCCGCGCTTCGCCGACCCCGCCGACACTCGCCTCTACGAAGACACCATCGAGTTCCTCTTCTCCGAATACCGCAAGTTCAGCGAACTCAACTTCGAGTACCTCAAGTCAAAAACCCCCAAGCCCGCCGACCTGCCGCAGGAATCCTACGATCGCACCCTGCGTGCCCGAGCCTTCGACATTTCGCGCTACCTGCTTCCGCTCGCTACGAATACCTCACTCGGACAAATCGTCAACGCCCGCACACTCGAAACCCAGGTCTCGCGCCTTCTCGGCAGCGAGTACGAAGAGGTCCGCACCCTCGCCGATCGCATGAAGCAGGCCGCCCGCGGCTCCGCCTGGGACGTCAATACCGAAAAGCGCCGCGCCCTCGTCGATCAGGTCGCTGCCAAAGATCCGGCCCTCGCCGAGCAGCTTCGTGTCGAACTCCTGCGCGAAACAAGGGTCTGCCCCACGCTCGTCAAGTACGCCCAACCCTGCGGCTACGAACTCTCCACCCGCACCGAGCTCGCCCACGCCGCCGCCGAGCTGATGCACGGAGCGCCCATCTCTCCCGCTCCCGAGGTCGATCTGCTCGACGACGATCCGCTCGAAATCGAGCTGGCCACCACGCTTCTCTACGAACACTCCGACTACTCATACCGCCAGCTTCGCGAAGCCGTTTCCGCCCTCTCCGCCGCCCGCCGCGATGAAATCATCGACCTGGGCCTGCGCCATCGCGGGGCTCACGACGAAATCCTCCGCCCCTACAGCGCCGGGCAGAAATTCCGCTTCGACATCCTCATGGATATCGGCGCCTACCGCGACCTCCATCGCCATCGCCGCTGCGTGCAGATTCACCAGCCTTACGGCTTTGCCCACGGCTTCGAGACCCCTCGCGAGATTCAGGATGCCGGCCACTCCGCGCTCTACTCCTCGGCCATGCAGCGCGTCGCCTCCGCCGGAGCCCAACTCGCAGCCTCGCTTTTCGCTCGCGGCGAAGCCACCCAGCCCACGCACTACCTCGTCCCGCTCGCCTACCGCAAGCGCACTCTGTTCAAAATGGATTTTGCCGAGGTCGTCTACATCAGCGAGCTCCGCACCGGCCCGGGCGGCCACTGGAGCTACCGCAAAGTTGCCTATGAGATGTACGAAAAGGTCGCCGAGCGCCACCCTTCGCTCGCCCGCTACTTCCGCGTGACCGACATCCACCAGCCCATCGATCTGCTGCAAAGATAAGGCTCGCAATATGCCCGGAAATAGCAGCAATATTTCCGGGCATATTTTGCCCAACCTTTCACCTTTCATTCCCCTTGGCCTTCGCCCGTGCTATTCTCACCCTCAGCCGCCATTTCTGCCGTGATGATTGCAAATGCAATGCGCAATCCGCATCGTGATTCGAGCAAAGGTGGCTCCGGGCGGTAGCTTCCGCACCCACAATTTTTCAGCCACGCGCCCGCCAGGCGCTTTGGCAAGGAGTGCTTCATGGCCGACGATCGGTCCCGCGCAATTGATCTTGCGCTCTCTCAGATTGAAAAGCAGTTTGGCAAGGGCTCCATCATGCGCCTGGGAAACAAGGGCCCCATCACTCCCATGTCGGTGATCTCCACCGGTTCCATCTCCTTCGACTCCGCTCTCGGCGTCGGCGGAGTTCCCCGTGGCCGCGTCGTTGAGGTCTTTGGCCCTGAGTCTTCGGGCAAAACCACCATCACCCTCCAGATCATCGCCGAAGCCCAGAAAGCTGGCGGCATGGCGGCCTTTGTCGATGCCGAACACGCTCTCGACCCCGCTTATGCCAAGAAACTCGGCGTCGATGTCGATAATCTCCTCGTCTCGCAGCCCGACTACGGCGAGCAGGCCCTCGAAATCACCGAGGCCCTTGTCCGTTCCGGCGCCATCGATGTTCTGGTCGTTGACTCCGTCGCTGCCCTTGTCCCCAAGGCCGAACTCGACGGCGAAATGGGCGACAGCCACGTCGGCCTGCAGGCGCGCCTCATGTCTCAGGCTCTCCGCAAACTCACCGGCACGGTTTCGAAGTCGCGCACCTGCCTCATCTTCATCAACCAGATCCGCGAAAAGATCGGTGTCATGTTCGGTAATCCCGAAACCACCACCGGCGGACGCGCCCTCAAGTTCTATTCCTCGGTTCGCATCGACATCCGCCGCATCGCCGCCATCAAGGACGGAGACCAGGTCGTCGGCTCACGCACCAAGGTCAAGATCGTCAAGAACAAGACCGCCGCGCCCTTCCGCGAAGCCGAGTTCGACATCATGTACGGCGAAGGCATCAGCCGTGAAGGCGACATGCTCGACCTCGCGGTCGATCGCAACATCGTCGAGAAATCCGGAGCCTGGTACAGCTTCGATGGCGAACGCATCGGCCAGGGCCGCGAGAACGCCAAGAACTTCCTCAAAGAGAACAAGGACGTCGCCGCCAAGATCGAGCAAGCCGTGCGCAAAGCTCTCGGCCTCGACCGCGCCGCCTCCGAAGCTCCGGCCGACCCCCAACCCGCCGCCCCCAAGGAAGTCGCTGCCGCCAAGGCCGCCATGCCCAAAAAGTAACCATATCCTCAACCAAAAAGGGACGGATCAAATCCGTCCCTTTCTTTCGCTCTTGCCTAGCCTTCGCCTCTTGCCTTTGCTCTTGTTTTGCCTTTGCTTTTGCCTCTGTTCTGACCTTGCCCTCAGAATGCGTACCCCGTAGTCGTCGTGGCTGTGGGAAAGTTGGAAAGCGTTTTTTGCTTTCCTGCTTTTCCATAGCCTGCTTTGGTTCGTGTTTGTTCGAACTGAATCGGGCTGAGGTAGTTCAGAGCTGAGTGCAACCGGGTTTGGTTATACCACCGTAGCCAGTTCAGGATTTCATCTTTCGCTTGGCGATGGGTGGCGAAGCGTTTGCCGTGCAGCCGCTCTACTTTGAGCGAGGCAAACAGGGTTTCGCTCACGGCGTTGTCCCAGCAGTTGCCCTTGCGACTCATGGACGCTTGGATTCCATGCTCTTTCAGTCGCTGACTGAACTCATCGCTGGCATACTGGCAGCCCCGATCGCTATGAAAGATCAGCCCGCTGTGTTTGCCCGGACAGCGCTCGAACCAAGCCATTTCGAGAGCGTCGATCACCAGTTCGCTCCGCATATGATCGCGCAGAGACCAACCCACAACACGGCGGCTGAACAGGTCGATCACCACCGCCAGGTACAGCCATCCTTCGTCGGTTGGAATGTAGGTGATGTCTCCAACCCAGACTTTGTTCGGAGCGGCGGCCGCGAAGTTACGATCCAGAAGGTTCGGCGCAATCGGCAGGTTGTGCCGGCTGTTCGTAGTCATCACTCGGAAGCGCCGTTTGCCGCGGGCTCGAATGCCGTGCTGCTGCATCAGTCGTTGGATCCGCTGTTTGCCGACGCGCACGCCCTGCTCGCGCAGTTGCCGCCAGATGCGCGGCCACCCGTAGGCTCCGCGATGCTCGGCATACACCGCGCGGATGTGCACCAGCAGTGCTTCGTCGCTCAGGTGGCGGAGAGCGTTGCGTCGACGGGCAAAGTGTTCATGGTAGCCGGCCACGCTCACCCGCAGTACCCGGCACTGCACACGGATCGGCCAGACACGCCGGTGGCGTTGGATGAAGGCGTATTTCATTTCTGGCCTTTCGCGAAGTACGCCGTCGCTTTTTCCAGGATGTCGCGCTCCATCTTGACCCGCGCCAGTTCGGCCCGCAGACGGCTAATCTCCATCTGCTCGGCGCTGACCGCCTTGCCATGGTCGGCGCCCTTGAGTTTGCCCTCCCGGTGCGCTTTTACCCAGTTGGACAGTGTTTGCTCAATCAGACCCAGACTTCGCGCCGCCGAAGCGATACTCTGGCCAGACTCAACCAGTCGCACCGCCTCCTGCTTGTACTCCAGCGTGTACCGCGCCCGTCTCCCCTTCCCCATCTCCGCTCTCCCTACTGCGATTGGATGATCGCTCAGCATGGGGTACGTTTGGCAGGGGCAAGATCATTCTTGCTTCTGCTTTTGGTTTTCTTTGTTTTTAAGGGTGTCATCCTGAGCGCAACGAAGGACCCCAGCCGACGTTGGCATCTGCTCCTCCGCCCCAGGTCACCTACCACCACCTACACCACCTCGTGCTCCGTCTCTACCACCACCCCTGCCCGATGCCTCCGGTAGCTCTGCCACAAAATCCTCGCCGCTGCCATGATCGGCACCGCAAAGTAGACTCCTGCCACCCCTGCAATCTCGCCTCCTGCCAGCACGCCAAAAATCGCCGCCAACGGATGCACTTCGACCCTTCCTCCCAGCACCCTTGGTGAGATCAGGTAGTCCTGCAATCCGCGCCACACCAGCAGAAAAGCCAGCACCGCCAGCAAATGCCCATAGTTCAGCCCAAAGCTCACCGCCAGAATCAGCGCCCCTGCCACCAGCGGCCCCACGAATGGAATGAACTCCAGCAACCCGCCCAACGCACCCAGCGCCCACGAATACGGCACCCTCATGATCGTCAGCACCGTCATATAGACCACGCCCGAAATCGCGGCGAGGTACAACTGCGCCCTCACAAAATGCGAAAGCATGTCATCCAGGCTGCTCAGAATGTCGCGCAGTATCTCCCTACTTCGCGGATCTTCCACCAGCCCCTCGATATTCCTTCCAAACTCGCTTTTGTCCTTCAGAAAGAAGATCGCCAGAATCGGAATCAGTACGATCCACAGCGCATTCCCCGCCACTTCCGTCACTTTCTTGCTTTGCGCGCTGATTGCCGAAAGCACATCTTCGCGATGCCCCACAATCAGCTCTTGAGCCCGTGCCTGTGTCTCCTGGCTCCAGCCCCGCGCCCTTCCCACCTGGAAAGCGATACTGCCGTTGGCGACTTTAGTGTAGAGATCCGGTGCCGCTGCCGTCAGGTGCCGTCCTTCCTCCATTACCCGTGGACCAACGACCACGCCCACAATCGTCAGTGCCGCAAAAATCGCGACATAGGTTATCGCGATTGCCACGCCTCGCCCGCGCCGTGTCCAGCGCTGCACCAGCGCGATCAGCGGCTCCAGCAGATAGGCAAACAGCATGGCAAATAGGAAGGCCAGCACCGGCTTGCGCGCCATCCACGTCAACCCCAGCAGCGCAACCATTGCCAGCACCGTGAACAGAATCCGTAGAGTATGTTTGTCGAAAAAGCTCATAAATTGTTTGGCCCTGTAAGTCGCCCAATTGTAGAGCCATGGGCCAAACTCTGCATTGCACGCGCCGCCGCGACGACCTGTCTCCGTTCTGATGCGCTTTTCCTCATTCCCAGCGGCTACGCCTCGCTCCCCACCTTTTCTAATCTCAACCTCTGGTGCCCAAACTTTTCAAATCTCCACCTTCGATACCCGAATTTCAAATCTCCACCTTTGGTGCCCTACCTCTGCCTTCTTTTGGCAGAGGTGGGTGTCTTGCTCTTGCCTTTGCTCTTGCTCTTGCATTTGCTCTTGCCTTTGACCTTCGCTCTTTCGCTGTCATCCTGAGCGCAGCGAAGGACCGCTACCGCACCACCCCTCTCCCGGGATCCCCCGGAGCAAACGAAAGCGAGGCCCCCAGTTGCCTCCTCTCTCTCCTGCGGCATAAAATCAGAGCATATTTTTGGCGCTGCCCCGAGGCACATTGAAGCGAGTCATTGCCATCTACCCTGGATCGTTCGACCCACCGACCAACGGCCACCTCGACCTGATCCAGCGTGGAGCAAAGATTTTCGACGAACTCGTAGTAGCCCTTTTGCGGAACTCCGAAAAGTCTCCACTCTTCACCATTGATGAGCGCCTGGAAATGTTGCGCGAGTGCACCGGGAGTCTCTCAAATGTCCGCATCGAATCGTTCGAAGGTCTGCTCGTCGATTACGCACGTCAGCGCGATGCCCAGGCGGTTCTCCGTGGCATTCGCGCCGTCAGCGACTACGAGTACGAACTCCAGATGGCTTGGATGAATCGCAAACTCGATCCCACTCTGGAGACAGTGTTCATGATGCCCGCCGAGGCTTACTCCTACCTGAGCTCGCGGCTGGTACGCGAAATTGCCTCGCTGGGCGGCACGCTCGCAGGCCTTGTTCCTCCCTCCGTGGAGGCGCGCTTGCGCGAGCGCTACAAGCCTCCCGTGCAGGCGTCCAAGTAACTTTCCGCTGCTCCGGAGAACACGCCCGAAGCGCAATCCAAATCCGTAACGCGAAAGGAATTCTTAGTGTCCACTACCGCAGCTACCGCATTTACGGCACGCATTGGCCGCATCGAAATCTCGGCCACCATGGCCATCAACAACGACGCGACCACTCTACGCGCGCAGGGTGTGGATCTTGTTGACTTCGGTGCCGGCGAACCTCACTTCGCCACCCCTGAGCACATCAAGCTCGCGGCCATCGAGGCCATCCAGAACAACTTCACCAAGTACACCGCGGTCGCCGGCATCAAGGATCTTCGCGCAGCCATCGCCTCACGCCATCAGCAGGACTTCGGCTCCGCCTACGCGTGGGACGAAACCATCGTCACCACCGGCGGCAAGAATGCGCTGTTCAACACCTTCCAGGTCCTCGTCGATCACGGCGATGAAGTCATCATCCCCGTGCCGTACTGGGTTTCCTTCAAGGACATGGTCGAGTACTGCGGAGGCAAGTGCGTTTTCGTTCCGACCGTCGCTTCCGAAGACTTCCGGCTCACCGCCGCCATGGTCGAGAAGGCCATCACGCCGCGCACCCGCATCATCCTGCTCAACTCGCCCAACAATCCTTCCGGCGCCGTCGTTTCGCCCGAGGATCTGGCCGCCATCGTCAAGCTCGCAGCCTCGCGCGGCATTTATGTCATGAGCGACGAGTGCTACGTCTATCTCGACTACACCGGCCACCCGTTCTCTCTCGGCTCGCTCAAGGAATACAAGGACTCGCTCCTGCTCATGGGCTCGTTGTCCAAGACCTACTCCATGACCGGATGGCGTCTCGGCTACGCCCTGGCTCCCAAGCCCGTCATCAACCAGCTTCAGAAACTCCAGAGCCAGTCCACGTCCAACCCGACCTCCATCGTGCAGAAGGCCGGACTCGCCGCCCTGACCGCCTCTCAGCAGTGCGTGGCCGACATGCGCGCCGAATATATCCAGCTTCGCGAGCGCATCGTCACCGGACTCCGCGCCATCCCCGGCGTCAAGTGCAATATGCCTGAGGGCGCGTTCTACGCCTTCCCGGATGTTTCTGAAATCGCCACGCGCGCTGGCATCACCACCACCGAACTCACTTCGCGCCTGCTGCGCGAAGGACACGTCGTTGGCGTCCCCGGTGAGGCATTCGGCTTGCCAGGACACATCCGTTTCTCCTACGCCACTTCCGCCAAGGAGATTGACCGTGGCCTCGAACGCGTAAAGACCTTCTTCGCCTCGCTCTAATCGGTTGTCGGTGGCCCAGAGTTGGCCTCCAAATCGGTGCGAGAGTAATCGGTGGCCCAGAGTTGGCGTTTTTCCAACTCTGGGCCTGCTTCCTCCAACAGAAACGCATTGTCGCTTGCAGTCATCAATAGTCAAGGTGCCCCATTCATCGTTGAGTGGGGCCTTTGCTTTTGCCGTTGCTCTTGCTGTTGCTTACGGGTGCCCCATTCAACGCTCTTTTCGTTGAGTGGGGCTGTTGCTGTTGTTCTTGCTGTTGTTCTACTCTTTCCCCGCCCTCTTGCTTTTCCGTTGCTCTTGTCCCCTCCGAAGTGTCATCCTGAGCACAGCGAAGGACCTCGGGGTTGCTTGCCGCAATTCTTAATTCCCCTTTGTTGAATCCCGTCTTTCGGGATGCGGCAAACGGCATCTTCACCCCCGCCAAAGCTCATCCAACCGAATGTGCGCGATTGTTTTTCGCGCCCGGTCTAAGCAAACACGATCATGCCGTCACTGTATCCGCTTCTTATTCTTCCGGAGTTTCACGAACGAGTCTGGGGAACCCGCGATTTGCGCCCCTATTTCACCCGTCCAGTCGAAGGCGAGCCCATCGGCGAAGTCTGGCTCACGGGTGAAGATTGCAAGGTAGCCAACGGCCCGCTCGCAGGACAATCCTTGCGCGATCTGTCTTCCCAGTTCGCAGCCGAATTCACTGGCAACGCCTCACCCGAACCCGCTCGATTCCCGCTCCTCGTCAAGTTCTTGTTTCCGCGTCAAAAGCTCAGTGTCCAGGTTCATCCCGATGACGCTCGCGCCCAGCAGAGCGGCCATCCTTGCGGCAAGACCGAGTGCTGGTATGTCGCCCGTTCCATCGAAGGCGCAAAAGTCGGACTCGGCCTCCGCCCCGGCATCAATCGCGATATGTTCCGCCGCGCCATCGAGGAGCGCCAGGCCGAACACATGCTCAACTGGCTCGACGTTCACGCCGGAGACATGGTTTACGTCGATGCCGGAACCGTGCACGCCATCGGCCCCAACGCCATTTTCCTCGAAACCCAGCAGAACTGCGACCTCACCTATCGCCTCTACGATTACGGACGTCCCCGCGAACTCCATCTCGAGCAGGGCCTCTCCGCCATTGAAGAGAAGACCCACGCCGGACTCGTTCCTCCGCAGCCCATCCCCGGATTCAGCGGCCGCGACGGACACGACCTCCTTGTGGCCTCACCCTGCTTCGTCGTCGAGAAACACAAAATCGACCGCCCCCTCACGCTCCACTCCGATCCCGGCCAGACCTCCGTCGAGGTCCTCGTCTCCGTCGAGGGCGGAGCCGTCGTCGAGTGTGCCGATGCGCAGACCGTCCCCTTCATGCGTGGCGAAACCGTCGTCATCCCCGCGTCCATTCGCGAATACACCATCCGTCCGCAGTGGTCGGCTGAGATTCTCCGCATGCGCCTGCCATCGGAAAAGCTGGCACAGCCCCTCACAAATCTGCATACTGGAAGTGCAATCACGCATATTTAGTCAGAGGGATTATCTTGGCGAAGACTCGCAAGCCTGAGTTTTACCCCATCATTCTGGCCGGAGGACGCGGCACGCGCTTCTGGCCTCTCAGCCGCAAGGCTTTTGCAAAGCAGCTTCTGCCGCTCAACTCCGAGCAGTCCATGATTCAGGAAACCGTGGCTCGCCTGCTTCCCATGGCGCCTGCCGAAAACTTCTGGATCATCACCAACGGCGACCTTCGCGACAACATTGCGCGCCAGCTCCGCTCGCTGTCCAAGAAGCAAATCGTTGCCGAGCCCACCGGACGCAACACCGCCCCCGCCATCGGACTAGCCGCCTTCATTCTTCATCGCCGCAATCCCGACGCCGTCCTTGGCCTGTTTCCGTCCGATCAGGTCATCGCCAAGGAAAAGCAGTTCCGCCGCGATCTCCAGACCGGCATCGCCCTTGCCGCGGCTTCTGAAAACATCATCGTCATGGGCGTCAAGCCCACGCGTCCCGAAACCGGCTACGGCTACATCGAGGCCGGAGCGGCCTACAAAGGCGCCGTCACCCACGTCACCCGCTTCCGCGAAAAGCCCGACCGCGCCACCGCCGAACAGTTCCTCGCCGCCGGAAACTTCTATTGGAACAGCGGCATGTTCCTCTGGTCCGCGCGCACCCTGGTCAACGCGCTTCGCCAGTACCTGCCCGCCACCGCCGCCATACTTGAGAAAATCGCTGCCACCTGGGGCACCCGCAAGTTCGACGAAACTCTGCGCAAGCTCTACCCCAAGTGCGAAGACAAAAGCGTCGACTACGGAATCCTCGAGCCCCGTTCCGCCGAGCGCGAGTCCAACATCTTCTGCATCCCTGCCGACTGGGGTTGGAACGATCTTGGCTCCTGGGCCGCGCATTTCGAGCACCGCATCGCGCAAGGCAAGCACAAGGACAACGTCATCGCCGCCGCCGAGCACTTCACTCTCGACGCCCACGACAACTACCTCCACGCCCCTGGCAAATTCATCGCCGCCGTCGGTGTCGAGGGCTTAGTGGTTGTCGATTCCGGAGACGCCCTCTTGATCACGACCATCAAGCGCTCGCAGGATGTCGGCAAGATCGTAAAATATCTCGACCAGCAGAAGCGGTCGAAGCTCGTATAGCTTTCTGCTATTTGAAAAGTTTGTTCGAGGGTGGCCCAGAGTTGGCGCATTTCCAACTCTGGGACCGCTTCCTCACACAGTGTGGCTGCGACATTAAAAGCAGAGTGGCCCACTCAACGCTCATTTCGTTGAGTGGGGCTGTTGTTCTTGCTCTTGTTCTTGCTTTTCCTCTTGTTCTTGCTTTTGTTCTTGCTCTTGCTCTTGCTCTTGCTCTTGCTCTTGTTTTTGTTTTTGTTTTTGTTTTTGTTTTTGTTTTTGTTTTTGTTTTAGGTGTCATCCTGAGCGCAGCGAAGGACCTCGGGGTTGCCCTTGTTCCTGCCCTTGCTCTTGCTTTTGCTCTTATTCTTAGCTGTCATCCTGAGCGCAGCGAAGGATCCCAGCGCAGTCCAAATATTCACCGCTGCCCGAAAGGCTTTTCGGCCACGAATTTTCACCGCGCACTCTCCGCAACCAGTCGGTTGCCCCAGACTCGCGCCCATCTTTAGGCACTAACCTGGGTTTAAGCAACAACGCATCAAAGGACTCATTCCCATGACTCAGCAAATCAAGTTCGGCACCGACGGTTGGCGCGGAGTAATCGCCGACGACTTCACCTTCGAAAACGTCCGTCGTGCCGCCCACGCCATCGCCAACTACGTCCATAAATACGAAGACCCGTCCAAGGGCATCCTCGTCGCCTATGACACCCGCTTTGGTTCGCGCCGCTTCGCCGAAATCACCGCCGAAGCCATCGCCTCCAGCGGCATCCAGGTCAAGCTCGCCCGCGAAATCACGCCCACGCCTGCCCTCAGCTACATGGTCAAAAAGCTCGGCTCCGCCGGCGGCGTCATGATCACCTCCAGCCACAATCCGTGGAATTGGAACGGCGTAAAGTTTAAGGCCAGTTACGGCGGCTCGGCTTCTCCCGACATCATCAAGAAAATCGAGTCTTTCCTCGACGCACCGCATGTCGAGGGCCCCGGTGGCTCCGTCACCGAAGCCGATTTCAAGACCGACTACATCGCCGCCGTCAAAGCCTTCGTTGATCTCAAGCTCATCGCGCAGGCCAAGCAGAAGTTCGCCGTCGATGTCATGTACGGCGCCGGACGCGGCATCATCTCCGACATCTTCACCGAACTCGGCGTCCCTCACATCCAGATCCACGGCGACATCAATCCGCTATTCCCCGGCATGAACCCCGAGCCCATCCTGCCGCACCTGCGCGGCCTTCAGGAAGCGGTCGTAGCCAATCACTGCGACGCCGGACTCGCCACCGACGGTGATGCCGACCGCATCGGAGCCGTTTCCGAAGACGGTGCCCTCGTCGATGCGCACAAGTGCTACGCCGTCCTCCTCGAGTGGCTTCTCAAGCGCAAGCAGTGGCCCGGAGCCATCACCCGCGCCTTCAACACCACCAAGATGCTCGACCGCATCGCCCACGCCTACAATCGCGAACTCATCGAGCATGGCATCGGCTTCAAATACGTTGCCGACATCGTCCTCAAGGGCAAGCAGGTCCTCATCGGCGGCGAAGAATCCGGAGGCATCGGCATCCCCAGCTTCCTGCCCGAGCGCGACGGCACCCTCAACGCTCTCCTTCTCGCCAACGTCATGGCCGAAGAAGGCAAGTCCCTCGGCCAGCTCGTCGAAGATCTCCAGCAGAAATACGGACGCCACTACTACGGACGCCGCGACCTGCACCTCACCGAAGAGATCAAGCAGTCCGCCCTTCGCCGTGCCGCCGCCCGCCCCGCCACCATTGGAAAGTTCCGTGTCGAACACATGGAAGACCTCGACGGCTTCAAATTCTTCTTTGACATTCCTGCGGCCGCCCTCAGCGCTTCATCCGTGAAACAGGCCCCCGGAGTTGAACCTGCCGAAGCCTGGGTCCTCGTTCGCGGCTCCGGCACCGAACCTCTGCTGCGCGTTTACAGCGAAGCTCCCACTCCCGAGCTGGTTGACGAAATCCTCGCTGCCACCCTCGAGTTCGTGCACGAGCGCGCCACCAACGCCTAATGCGAACCAAGCACCGCGGGCGAGCACTCCGTGTACGCTAGCGAAGCACCAAGCACCGCGGGTGCCCCACATACGCTTGCCTCTTTTGGCAAGCGTATGTGGGATCTAACAAAGACGCGCGAAGCGCCTTCATAGATTGTTTTTGCCTTTGCAGTTGTTCTTGTCTTTGTCGTTGATCTTGGTTTGTCGTTGATCGTGGTTTTGTTTTTGCGCTTGCCTCTGCCTTTAAGGGTGTCATCCTGAGCGCAGCGAAGGACCTCGGGGTTGCCCTTGCCCTCATCCTTCGCGCAGCGAAGGCTCCTCACTTCTCCCTCACCACCAACCTCCCCACCACCAACTCCTCGATCTCCAACCTCTTCACCTTCGCTCTACCCACGGCAAGCTTTCCCACCGCCACCGCTCCCACCGCGAGAGCTCCGACAGCGAACGCCCCTACTGCGGTCGCTCCCAGTGCCACCGCTCCCGCCGCAACCCTGCTCATCTTCTTCCCACGGCGCATACTCTCCTCCTCGCGAAACCTCGCGAAACCTCGCCCACCTCGCGAAACCTCTTCCATTTGTTATCCTCAAAGAGTGAATAAGATGGTTTTCTCCAACCTGGTGCACCGTCCTCTGCGCACCCTGATCAGTGTCTTTGCCATTGCGATCGAGGTCACGCTGATCCTGCTCATCGTGGGACTCTGCATGAGCATGCTCAACGACAACGCCGACCGCCAAAAGGGAATCGGCTTCGACGTTATGGTCTCGCCTCCCGGTTCCAGCTTCCTTTCCGGAATCACGGGTGCACCAGTATCCATTAAAGTTGCCGACAAACTCCGCACCGTTCCGCACGTCACCGCCGTCGCGCCCATCGTGACCCACCTTGTGACGTCGAAGCGTGTCGAGGTCATCGCCGGAATCGATCTCGATCCCAACTCGCTGAACAACTTCGACAAGATGGGACACCCCTTCCACTATCTTGCCGGAGGCCCTTTCCAAGGCCCCAATGACATGATCGTCGATGACCTCTTTGCCGAGCAGAATCACACCAAGGTCGGCGATCACTACGAGATGCTCAATACCGACTTCCGCATCTCCGGCATCGTCGAGCACGGCAAGGGCGCGCGCCGATACGTTCCCATGAAGACGCTTCAGGACCTGCTCGGTTCCGAAGGCAAAGCCAGCATGTTCTACGTCAAGGCCGACACGCCCGACAACGCCGACGCCGTCGTAGCAGAAATCAAGCAGGTTCCCGGCATGGATCAATACGTCGCCCGCTCGCTTGCCGAATACACCTCGCTCATGACGGTCTCCAACATGCCCGGCCTCGGCTCATTCATCAATGTCGTGATCGGCATCTCCATCATCATCGGCTTCATCGTCATCTTCCAGTCGATGTACACGGCTGTCATGGAGCGCACGCGCGAAATCGGCATTCTCAAATCGCTCGGTGCCACGCGCCTCTACATCGTCAACGCCGTTCTCCGTGAGTCGCTCGTCCTCGCCATCTTCGGAGTGCTGCTTGGACTGCTTCTCACCGCCCTCGGTTCCGTGGCCATCAATTACAAGTTCCCGCTGAACAAAGTCATGTGGGACAACCACTGGGTGCTTCGCGCCGCCATCATCGCCATCATCGGCGCGCTCCTTGGAGCTCTCTACCCGGCCCTCAAAGCCGCGCAGAAAGATCCCATCGAAGCCCTCGCCTACGAGTAGCTTGTTTCCCCACATCCGTCTCCGTTGACGGATGTATGAATCGGTGCCCCACTCAACGCTCTTTTCGTTGAGTGGGGTCTTTGACCTTGTTCTTGCCTTTGCCTATACGGTGTCATCCTGAGGCGAAGCCGAAGGATCTCTACCCTCACCACCGCCCTCCCGTTCGTGGAATTGGCACTTCACGCCTCCTTCCCCTGCAACACATGCTCAATTCTTCGATCCGGCACCAGCCACATCAGCGCCACCACGACGTAAATCAATTGCGCCACCCACGTTGACCGCGCGCTCACGATGATCGCCAGCAGGTACAGTGTCGGCGAAACCTTGCCTTTCCAATCGCTGCCCACTGCTCGCTTCAGTACCGAACCCGGACCCTGAGAAGCGATGATGAGCTGCTGCAAAATCCAGTACGCCACCGCCGCCATCAGCAGCACTACTCCATACAGCGCACACGGCGCTGCTGCTCTTGCGTTCTCTCCCATCCATCCCGTCGCAAAAGGGAACAGCGACAGCCAGAACAGCAGATGCAGATTCGCCCACAGCATTGCGCCTTTCACCGGACCTGTCGCGTGCAGCATGTGATGGTGGTTATTCCAGTAAATCCCAACGTAGAGGAAGCTCAGTACATAGCTGCAAAAGACCGGCAGCAGCGGAACCAGCGCGTGCAAATCCTGTCCATGAGGAACCTTCATCTCCAGGACCATGATTGTGATGATGATTGCGATCACTCCATCGCTGAACGCCTCCAGCCGACCCTTGTTCATCTCGCCTCCCCGCTTGAATAACTCCGTTTGAAAGCTTCACGAAAAGCCAGGCTCAATCATTCGATTCAGAGAACCCCAGGAGCGCAACAGTCCTCTTTCGCAACCCGGTATCCCCTCACCCTTCGGAATATTCTTCTGTGGATTTCCCGATTCGGCGCGTCTCAGTTCGCGACCCCCCTCATCACCATTGATTGACCCCTCACCCCTACGCGCTCCCTGTTTGCGACTTCTGCACTCCTTTCACTCCCAGCTATCCTGTTTACGACTGGATCAATCCCCGAACAACGCTATTCACCTTTTTGTCTCCTCCAGAGCTCCGCAAAAAATCCATGAGCAGCCCTGTATTCGGGCTACACTCTCCGACTGCGATTCGCGATTCCGAGCAGCAGGAGACCCCTTGATGGCCGCTGACCCCGTAATTCCGCTTCCGACCCTGAACATCGAATCCGAAACCTCAGGCGACACCATCACCATGCGCTGCCATGGCCGCATCGTGAACGACACCGTGCCCGCCATGCAGTCCAAAGTCCGCGATGCCATTGCCTCGCCGCAACCGCGTCAAATCGTGCTCGATCTCACCGATGTTTCCTATATGGATAGCTCCGGCCTCGGTGCTCTCGTCGGCCTCTTCGTCTCCGCCAAGCGATCCGGCAAGCAACTCAAGCTCATCAATCTGAGCGCGCGCGTGCAGGAGTTGCTGCGCCTCTCCAAGCTGCTCAGTGTTTTTGAAGGGTACGGCGAACACCTGTAAAGATGCGGCTGATATCGCATGTTCGCGGGCCGTCCTATTCTGTTGTGCTATACTGCGAGAGATCGGGAATGGGGCTGAAGGCGTGAGAACGCCGTCGGCTGCCTGCGCCTGTCGGCGTTGACACTGAACTCTGGCATGCGCTACCGTATAGTCTTTCGGTCGTCCTGCGGTTGCCCGCCTGACGGTATTCCGTCGCCGCAGATTTCACCGGCTCCACGAGCCTCGAATCTGCAAGCGGTTCTGCTGACGGTTTTGCCCCGCACGAACGTGCAGAAGTTCCCAGACTAAAGTCTTGGGTCTTCAACTCCTCATCGAGAAATCGGCTGAGGGGCGTAGTGGTGCCTGTCGTATTCAGGCAGAGTGAGACTGGGACGGTCTTCTCGTTAGTCGGTTTTTACATCTGGGAGAGTTTGGAAATGTCAACCTATTTCCCCAAGGGGGAGATTGCGCGCAAGTGGTACGTCGTGGATGCCGATGGGCAGACCCTCGGACGCCTGGCTTCGCGCGTCGCGCGCATCCTTAGCGGCAAGGACAACCCCCGCTATACGCCGTTTCTCGATACCGGCGACCATGTCGTAGTCATCAACGCCAGCAAGGTGAAGCTCACCGGCCTGAAGGCTAATGCCAAGGTTTATCGCCACTACACCGGATTCCCTGGCGGATTGCGGGAAGAAGAATTCACCAAGCGCATGGTGCGCAAGCCCGAGTTGGTCGTGCAGGAAGCCATTGAAGGCATGCTGCCGAAGAACAAGCTGGGCCGCTCCATGGCCACTAAACTCAAGGTTTATCGCGACGATAAGCATCCGCACCAGGCGCAGCAGCCTGTGGCGATTGCTGCGGTCGTGTAACCGCGTCGCTCATAAGAAGCAAGGATTGACAACGAATGGCTGAACTGGTTCAATACTATGGAACGGGCCGCCGCAAGTCGAGCGTAGCCCGCGTCTTCCTCCGCCCCGGCACTGGCGTGATCAAGGTCAACGGCAAGGGCTTCGAGGAATATTTCGTGACCGACGTGCAGCGCATCATCGCTCGTCAGGCACTGATTCTTACCGAGACTGCCGCCAACTTTGACGTGATTGCAAACTGCTCCGGTGGTGGCGTTACGGCTCAGGCTGGTGCGGTCCGCATGGGTGTTGCCCGCGCGCTGCAGGAGTTCAATCCTGAGCTGCGTGCCAAGATGAAGGCCGAAGGCTTTATGACGCGCGATGCGCGCCAGAAAGAGCGCAAGAAGTACGGCCAGAAGGGCGCCCGCAAGCGCTTCCAGTTCAGCAAGCGTTAATCGAGTTGTGTTCCCACATTCGTCGGCAACGGCGAATGTGGGCTCCTCGTTTGCTGTAACGGATGTGGCTAGCGATCTTCAGTGTTTTTGCCCTGCGCTGCAGGTTTCGGCGGCGTGAGACATGTTGTCGTGTACGGAACCAAAAAATCTTCCCGCTCCCGCTAATTCCGGGGCGGGCAACGGGAATTGAATTGTCTGCGCAAGGCGTATAGCGGGCAATGCAAATCCATCCAAGGAGGTACAGTGGCCAATATCACCATGAAAGAGCTGCTCGAAGCTGGTGTTCACTTCGGGCATCAGACAAAGCGCTGGAATCCGAAGATGAAGGAATACATCTTTGGCGAGCGCAACGGAATTTACATCATCGACCTGCAGAAGACGCTGAAGATGTTCAAGGAAGCGTCCCGCTTTGTGCAGGACAACGCCGCCGAAGGCCGCACGATCATGTTCGTGGGCACCAAGCGCCAGGCACAGGAAGCCATTGCCGAAGAGGCTACGCGCTGCGGAATGTTCTACATCAACCAGCGCTGGTTGGGCGGACTGCTCACCAACTGGGTGACCGTTCAGAAGTCGGTGAAGCGCCTGAAAGAACTGGACGAAATGGCGACCGACGGCCGCTACGAGTTGCTGCCGAAGAAGGAAGTTGTAAAGCTCGAGCGTGAGCGCAAGCACCTTCAGGCCAACCTCGCCGGCATCAAGAATCTTAATCGCCTTCCTGATGCGATCTTCGTGATCGACTCCAACAAGGAGCAGATCGCGGTGAAGGAAGCGCGCAAGCTTGGAATTCCGGTTGTCGCCGTGGTGGACACCAACTGCGATCCGACCGAAGTCGATTACGTCATTCCGGGCAACGATGACGCGCTGCGCGCCATTCGCCTGTTTGCCTCCAAGGTTGCCGACTCCGTTGTCGAAGGTTCGCAGGCCGCAACCGACAAGCAGAGCTCTGAAATTGCGGCCGGAATCTCGGCGAGCGAAGAGGCTCAGCCCAGCGAAGCAGCCAGCACCGAAGCTACATCGACGGAAGACGTCAACATGGAAGATGTTCTTGGCAAGGGTGTTCGCAAGGTCGAGGCCGCAGTTGCTGAGAGCGACGTAGAGGTGGAATCGCGGTAAGCCCGCAGCCTACTGGTCAGGCATTCGGTTGGCAAAAGTCGCCGCTCCGAACGCCAGTGCCAAGGCATTCGCGATAGTCTCGTGAAAGCGACCCGCGCTGCAAACTTCGGCGCGGGTCGTTTTGTGAGAAGAAGAATTCAGTCAGGAAATAACGTTCAGGAGCCTGGCCTCTCCCGGGCCGCACTCATCAAGAAAGGTTTTGCAATGGCAGAGATTACCGCAACAATGGTTAAAGAGCTCCGTGAAAAGTCCGGCGCGCCCATGATGGACTGCAAGAAAGCCCTCACCGAGGCCAATGGCGACCTGGAGCAAGCCATCGTCGTACTGCGCAAGCGCGGCATGGCAACAGCAGCAAAGAAGGCGACTCGCACCACCAGCGAAGGCGTGGTGACCAGCTACATTCACGCTGGCGGCAAGATCGGCGTGCTGCTCGAAGTGAACTGCGAGAGCGATTTCGTTGCTCGCACCGCTGAGTTCCAGACCCTGGTGCACGACATTGCGATGCACATCGCCGCGGTCGATCCGCGCTACATCCGCAAGGAAGATGTAACGCCAGCCGACCTCGAGCGCGAGAAGGACATCTTCATGGCGCAGGCGATGGCCAGCGGCAAGCCCGCCAACATTGCTGAAAAGATGGTTGCCGGCAAGATGGGCAAGTTCTACGAAGAAGTTTGCCTGCTCGAGCAGCCGTTCATCAAGGAGCAGAGCGTCACGATCTCGCAGTTGATTGCAACCGTTATCGGCAAGCTTGGCGAGAACATCTCGGTTCGCCGCTTCGCTCGCTTCAAGGTTGGCGAAGCCACCGAAACAATTGCAGTGACCAAGCCGCAGGCGGCGGAAGAGAAAGCTGCTGAGTAGTTCGCGACATCTACTCACATATGTGAATCTATGGGACGGAGCGATCCGTCCCATTTTTGTGCTCGCGCGCGATCCTTCTTTCTCGGTTGCCGGGCAAAGCCGCCGGGCTATCGTTTACACTGTTAAACAATCATGGCAGACCCAATTTATAAACGCATTCTATTGAAACTCTCGGGAGAGGCACTGGCAGCGGGCCAGGGCTTTGGAGTCGATAACACCCGCGTGCATGAAATCGCAGCTGAAGTTGCCGAAGTGCATCGGCTTGGAGTGCAGATTGGACTCGTGGTTGGCGGCGGAAACTTTTTCCGCGGCGTAGCAGATCAAGCGAAGGACATGGATCGTGTCTCGGCCGATCACATGGGTATGCTCGCTACGATGATCAACTCGCTTGCTCTGCAGGATGCGCTTGAAAAGCAGGACGTGCACACGCGCGTGATGAGCGCGATCGAAATGAACCAGGTTGCTGAGCCGTTCATTCGTCGCCGCGCTATTCGCCATCTCGAAAAGGGCCGTGTCGTGATTTTCGGCGCCGGAACCGGCAATCCTTATTTCTCTACCGATACGGCGGCTTCGCTGCGCGCGATGGAGATCAAGGCCGAAGTGATCATGAAGGCCACGAAGGTCGAAGGCATCTACGATTCCGATCCTTTCAAGAACAAAGAAGCAAAGATGTACGACGCCATCAGCTTTACTGACGTGTTGAAGCACGGTCTTCGCGTGATGGATGCGACTGCAATCAGCCTGTGCCGCGAGAACAATCTGCCAATCCTTATCTTCAACCTGAACACGCATGGCAACATTCGTCGCGTGTGCCTGGGAGAGAAGGTTGGCTCGATCGTAACCGCCTGATCTGGTATTTTGGCAATCTGCGGGCCGCTGCGGCGGCTCGCTCTTGATGTTTCACGAAGCTGTTAGACGTTGTGATAGTACACAGCAAGAACTCACCGGGTTATAATCGGCAGGCTTGTACGGAGTACACCTATGGCTCAGATCAGCATGGCGGCACTGCCCGCCCTCAAAGATACTTTCGCTCAGCTCAAGGCGCGCATGGACAAGGCTGTGGAGGCGTTCCGCAAGGAACTCGCAACGCAGCGCACCGGCCGTGCGAGTGTGCATTTGCTCGACGGCATTCATGTGGATGCCTATGGCTCCCCGATGCCGCTGAATCAGGTCGGAAACATCAGCGCGCCCGAGCCGCAACTCATCACCATCCAGCCTTGGGATATGTCCCTGGTTGGTGCGATTGAAAAGGCCATTCGCAGCTCGGATCTCGGCTTGAATCCGCAGAACGATGGCAAGGTGATTCGTATTCCCATTCCTGCGCTTACCGAAGAGCGCCGCAAAGACATGGTGAAGCACCTGAACAAGGTTCTCGAAGAGCATCGCACCGCGATCCGCAATATTCGCCGCGACGGAAACGACGCGATCAAAAAGGCGATGAAGGACAAGAAGATCTCCGAGGACGAAGAGCGCGGCTCACTTGAGCAGATGCAGAAGATCACCGACGACGAGATCAAGAAGATGGAAGAGATGTTCAAGGTGAAGGAAAAGGAAGTTATGCAGGTCTGATCTTCGCTTGCAATTTACCACTAAGCCCTCCGGCGAACCGGAGGGCTTTCCTTTGCGTCAATGCTGGTGTGCGGCGTACCTAGAAGATTCCGCGAGTGCGTCGATGGCATCCATTACCTGCTGCGGTGCGGTGTGGTGCACCATGTGTCCCGCTCCCTTGATCACGCGTAGTTGCGTTTGAGGAACTTCGTTGTGCAGGCGGACCGACTCCTTCACTGTGTCCACTACTTTGTCGCCGTCTCCGGCGATGATCATCGTAGGGACGGCGAGGCTTTGCAGACGATTGCGAAACGCGAAAGCGCTGGGCACCATCATCGTTCCTTCTTCGGCTACGGCGCGCAACTGCGAGGGACGTAACGCAACCCACACAGGAAACTCGTCGTACCAGTTCGGAACCGGTGCCGGCTCAAATAGCACACGCATCATCGAGGGCCACAACGCCCGTGAAATAAGTGGCGAAACCGTGTTGCCCAGCAGGCTGCCGAGTCCGGGGATCGAAAGAATTGCGGGTGGAATCGTGTCGAGGCGCACACCTGGATAGTAGTATCCCGACGCAAGGATCACTCCGGCGAGAGAGTCCGGATGGCGCAACGCTAATTCGAGCGCAACGAAAGCTCCCCACGAGTGCCCGAGCACATAAGGCTGCTCGATTCCCATCTGCTGCAACGCATGGAAAAACAACTCCGCCTGTTCCGCCGGAGTCCACACGCGCGCTTCAGGGCGATCGCTGTAGCCAAAGCCTGGGCGATCGAAGGCGATGACGCGGTACCGTCTCGCAGCGAGCTCGACCAGCGGGCTTAACATGAAATCCTGCGCCATAACGACGTTTCCATGAAGTAGCACGAGCGCGGGCCCTGTGCCGCGCTCCATATAGTGCAGTGTGACACCATCGACTTTGATAAATTTTCCCTCAGGTGGAGATTGGCGTACTGCCTCCGAGGTCTTGCCGCGCACAACCGCTGCTGCTCCACCCAGCAAGGCAGCGGTTGACAACATTACCCCTCCTGCCCGATTCAACTTATTGTTTGCTTTTCTCAAGGCGGTACTGCGAATCATCTGTTTACTCCCCGTTAGACCATGGGTTCCGCAACAGCCACCGCGGCTGCCGCGTTATTTACTGCGTTGCAGCATGGTCCTGTTTAGTCTGATGCGCCGGAGCGCGAGCGCGATTTAGCTGCATGTACGTTTCTGACGCATAGCGGCGCGTGATGCGTCACAACACCCTTGTTATGCGCAGCATCGTAAACCTCTAAAGAAAAAGAGGTGACACTATGGAGACTCTTCCTATACAGGAAAACGAAGTTCTCCCTCTGGACGGCGTGGCTCCTGGAGTGGTTGGGTTGCAGATACTTTTCGTGAATCTCTTTGGCATTGCTGCATCCGACGGCGGCTGGGTAATGGTGGACTGCGGGTTGCCCCACTCAGCAATATACATACGCAATTGGGTGAAGCAAAAATTCTCAGGACAGCCGCCTCGCGCCATCGTGCTCACGCATGGTCACTTCGATCACGTAGGAGCCTGCGAAGATCTGGCAGGCGAGTGGCGCATTCCCGTGTATGCGCATACGTTGGAACATCCGTTCCTTACTGGCCGCGAGCAATATCCTTCACCGGACCCGAAAGTTGGCGGAGGATTGATGTCCCGCTTGTCACCTCTTTATCCGCGCGGACCCATCGATGTTTCCAAGCATCTTCGTCCGCTGCCGGAGGATAACTCCGTACCGCTGCTGCCGGGATGGCGGTGGATTCACACGCCCGGGCATACCGTGGGGCACATCTCAATGTTCCGCGAAGAAGATCGATTGTTGCTGGTCGGCGATGCATTCTGCACGGCAAACCAGATGTCACTGATTTCAGTTGCGCGGCAGAAGCCAGAGTTGACGGGGCCTCCCGCGTACTACACGCCCGACTGGGTTGCGGCCAAAGCGTCGGTCGAGGAACTGGCGGCATTGCATCCTCACACGCTCGCTCCGGGACACGGTCATCCCATGGCGGGCGCCGATATTCCTCAAAAACTCGATGAGCTGGCACGAAACTTCGAACGTATCGCCATGCCCGAGCACGGAAAGTATGTAGATGAAGCGCGGCAGGAGATGCAAATAGAAGAAGAGAAGAAGGGTAAGCCCGCAGCTTAAGGAGGCGCGCCCAGCAGCTTTGGAGTGAAGCCCGCGTTGCGCCTATAATTTCCATATGAGCCGCGTAGTACATGCTGCCTGCCCACACGACTGTCCCGATGCCTGCTCTGTTCTCGTTACGGTTGAGGATGGACGCGCCACAAAGATCGAGGGAAATCCCGATCATCCTGTCACGCGCGGGTTCCTCTGCGGCAAAGTAGCGAAGTATCTTGAGCGTGTCTATTCGCCCGATCGTCTGCTGTATCCCATGAAGCGAGTTGCCCCCAAGGGCACGGCGGGCACGCAGGCTTTCGAACGCATCACGTGGGACGAGGCTCTCGATACGATTGCGGCGAAGCTGAAGGCTGCTGCAGAGGAGTTCGGGCCGGAGTCGGTGTTGCCGTTCTCCTATGGCGGCACGCTCGGAGTGGTACAGGGTAGCGGCATGGACCGTCGTTTCTTCCACGCCATCGGCGCGTCGCAGCTTGAACGCACGATCTGTTCGGAGGCGGGAGGCGTGGCGCTCGCCGGATTGCTGGGCGCGAAGTACGGCCCGCCGCTCGAAGATTTCCGCTACGCTCGCTACATCATCGCCTGGGGAGCCAACGTCCACGGAGCCAATATCCACCTGTGGCCGTTTATCGAAGAAGCGCGCCGCAATGGCGCAAAGCTGGTGGTCATCGATCCGTTCCGCACGCGTACGGCAAAGGCTGCGGACTGGCATCTCGCAATTCGTCCCGGCACCGACGTAGCACTCGCGTTGGGCTTGATGAATTACATCATCAGCAACAATCTGCATGATCAGGCGTTCATCGACGCGCACACGACTGGCTTTGAAGAACTGAAGACTCGCGCTGCCGAATACACCACCGCACGCGTTTCCGAAATCACCGGCCTCGCCGTAGAAGACATTGAGCGGTTGGCGCACGAGTATGCCACGACCACCCCGGCAATCATTCGCCTGAACTACGGCGTGCAGCGCAGCGAAAACGGCGGCATGGCCGTCCGGGCCGTAGCGATGCTGCCGACCATCATCGGCGCGTGGAAGAAGCTTGGCGGAGGCCTAACGCTTTCAACCTCCGGCACATTTGCCATCAACAAGCAGGCGGTTCGCCGCGAAGACCTGATGATCAAGGCTCTTGGCCGCACCGCGCGCACGCTAAACATGAATCAACTCGGCATGGTGCTCACCGATGCGAAGCTCGATCCGCCGGTGAAGGCGATGATCGTCTATGCGTGCAATCCTGCCGCTGTGTGTCCGAATCACAATCTGGTGATCGAGGGCCTGAAGCGTACTGATTTGTTCACGGTTGTGCACGAGCAGTTCTTTACCGATACCACCGACTACGCAGACATCGTGCTTCCGGCGACGACCTTCCTCGAGCACAAGGATCTGGTCACCTCCTACGGACACATCAACCTCCAGCTCTCCGATCAGGCAATTGCGCCGCTTGGCGAGGCTTGCAGTAACTCGGAACTCTTCCGGCGATTGGCAGCCCGCATGGGAGTCGAAGGCGAATGCCTCCGCGCATCCGATGAGGAGATGATCGACGACGCGCTAGCAGTCGAGGCCGGCTTGCCGGGATCGAAGTTTGTCGAGGGCATCACGCGCGAGCGACTGGAGCGCGAGCACTCCATCCCTCTGAATGTTCCGAGGACCGAAGGCGCTTATCTCCCCTTTGCCAATGGATTTCCGACGGCCAATGGCAGGGTCGCATTATGTAGCACCGAACTTGAGAGGGAAGGATTGGATCCTGTCGCCACATTCACTGCTCCCACCGAGTCGCGTCATACCGATAAGGCGCAGCGCTATCCGTTGGAACTGCTGGCGCGCAAGCACGACAACTTCCTCAACTCGACCTTCTGTAATCTGCCGGGGCATCAGAAGATGGAGCGGCAATTCGAGTTGCAGATGAATACCGTCGATGCCGCCGCCCGGAGCATTGCCGATGGCGACACCCTCCGCGTTCACAATGACCGCGGGGAGGTGCAGTTGCGCGCGCGAGTGGATGACAGCGTGCCTCCCGGCGTTGTGGCCAGCTACCTCGATTGGGCTCGTACGTCACCCGGCGGCAAGAACATCAATGTGTTGACAAGTGATCGGCTCACCGATATCGGACGGTCTGCGACCTTTTACTCGGCGCTTGTCGAGGTGGAAAAGGTTTAAGCCGCGTCGCCGATTTGCCAAGGCAGGATAGAGAAGTCGCAAGAGTACGCCTTCTCTGGATAGCTTTGTGAGCACCCGAACCTGTATAATTGGACCTTCCGCGCCCAAGATTTACGCATGAGGGTCTCGCCATTCTTCGCACTGATTATTGCGCCACGCCTCGCCTGAACCGCACAGTTGCTTGCGGGCTATTCCAATTGCTTCGCATCTGCCTGGTGCTCATGCTGCTTGGTGGTATGGCATTGGCACAGCAGGGCATCATCGAAGACATCCGTGTCCACGGCAATCGCCGCATCCCAGCCGAAACCATCAAGTCCCGCATGTTTACCCGCCCCGGAGATGTCTATGACGCGGCTGGCATGGAGCGTGACTTCAACTCACTGTGGAATGCCGGATACTTTGATGACCTTCGCATCGAACGTGAAGAGAGTCCCAAGGGCTGGATCATTCACGTCTATGTGAAGGAAAAACCGACAATCCGCGAGATCAAGTACATCGGTCTCAACGCGGTTTCGCAGAGCGACGTACTCGACAAGTTCAAGGAACGAAAAGTCGGACTCAGCCAGGAAAGCCAGTTCGACCCGACCCGCGTGAAAAAGGCGGAGGTCGTACTGAAGGAACTGCTTGCTGCGCACGGTCGCCAGTTCGCCACCATTACCACCGAAGTCCGCCAGATTCCCCCCGCCGCCGTCGGCATCACCTTCAATATCAAAGAAGGTCCTAAGGTAAAGGTAGGCAACATCAAGTTCGAGGGGAACAAGAAGGTTCCCACGCGCTACCTGCGCGCCGCCATGCGGAACTCGCGACCTGTCGGCATTCCTCACAGCCTTATTCTCGAAAACCTGTTCGCCCGCACCTTCGACGCCACCAAGTTGAGCGAAGACGCCGAACGCGTGCGCTTCGCCTATCAGGACAAGGGCTACTTCAAGGCCATCGTCGAAGATCCCAAAACAAAGGTTCGTGACGTGAACGGCATCGCGTGGTACTTCCCGTTCAAGTCGCGCCATGGCAAGGCTGTCGATATCACAATTCCGGTGGAAGAGGGCGAGCGCTACAAGCTGAAGGAAATCACTTTCAGCGGAAACAAGTCGATCACCAACACCGTTGCGCTCCGCCGCCTGTTCAAGATCAAGGATGGCGACTGGTTCAACCGTACCCAGGTTGGCAAGGGACTCGAAGAATTGCGCAAGGCCTACGGATCTCTTGGCTATATCAACGAGACCAATGTGCCTACTCCCGAAATCGACGAAGAACACAAAACGATCACATTGAAGATCGACGTCGATGAAGGCAAGCAGTTCTTTGTTCGCCGCATCGAATTCACCGGAAACACCACGACCCGCGACAAGGTTATTCGCCGCGAACTCGCACTCGAAGAGGGACAGGTCTATAACTCGCGTCTGTGGGAAGTCAGCCTGCTGCGCTTGAACCAGTTGAACTACTTCGAAACGCTGAAGCCGGAGCAGGATTCCGAAGTTCACCAGGATGTTGCCGAGAGCACGGTGGACATCAATCTGAAGGTGAAGGAAAAAGGCAAGAACTCCATCGGCTTGAATGGCGGCGTCAGCGGCCTCTCGGGTTCGTTCGTTGGTCTCAATTACGAGACGAACAACTTTCTCGGCCTTGGCGAGACGCTCTCGGTTTCGGCATCGCTCGGAACCTATCAGCGCGACGTTATGTTCGGCTTCACCGAACCCTACCTGTTCGACAAGCCAATTCAGTTGGGCTTCACGGTGTTCACGCGCAACTTCAAGTATGACCAGGCGCGACAGGCCAGCATTCTTACTGGCCAGAAGGCGACCCTGCCGGATATCTATTTGAACTCGCTGCAGAACTATTCGCAGTCGAGCACCGGCTTCACGGTTTCGGCCAGCTATCCGCTGCACCGCTCGTTCAAGCGCGTGGGCCTGACCTACTCATTTGACAGCTCGAGCATCACGACCTTTACCGACGCCTCGCGACTCTACTTCGAGTTCCTCGCCTACCGCAGTGTGGGCGGCGCGAACGCCTTGCAGGGTATTCGGACCAGCAAGCTGGTGCCGAGCTTTAGCAGCAGCACCATCGACAACCCGATGCGCCCGCATAGTGGCCGCAGCTACTTCATTGGTATGGACATCGCTGGCATCGGAGGCAATGTAGCCGACATCCGGCCGATCGGCGAATTCAAGCAGTTCATTCCGATGAAGGGCATCCATCCGCGCAAGGAAGGATTGCAAACTCTCGGCATCCGCCTGCAGGGCTCGTTCATCACCGGATACGCGGGGAAGACCGCACCGCCGTTCGAACGCTACTTCCAGGGCGGCGATACCGATCTGCGCGGCTTTGATATTCGCGCGGCTGGCCCGATTGCGCTTATCTCGGACCAGACGTCGGTTGCATTGACGAACCCGGACGGCAACACGGTACCGAAAGATCCGAACAACCCGCGTGTTGGTGCGGCCACGGTGACGATACCGATCTCGCGCCTTGTATTCCCGGGAGGCGATACCAGCTGGGTGGGCAATGTGGAGTACCGCATTCCCATCGTTGGACCGGTGACGTTCGCGCTGTTCTCGGACACGGGCATGAACATGGCGATTCGTCAGTCGCAGTTGCGCTTGAGCGAACAGCAGGTCAACCAGCTCAATGCGACCCCGTTCGGGTGCCCGAGCTATGATCCTACTTTCACAATCTGCCAGGGAACCCAGTTCCTGCAGTTCAACAAGGAGCTGAAGCCGCTTGCCGGAACCAATTACCAGCTGCGTATGTCCACCGGCGCGGAACTCCAGGTGATCCTGCCGATTGTGAATGCCCCGTTCCGGATCTTCTATGCCTACAACCCGTTGCGAGTGGATACCCAGGCGCCCCAGGCGGAACGTCTCACGCGAGACATGTTCCCGGCCGGTGCGGCTGGCGACTTCACCTTCCGCAATGCGCTGGCAACTTACAATCCAACGTACCGGCTGCGTGAGCCGAGAAAGACATTCCGTTTCACGGTGGCCACAACGTTTTAACGTATCTTGTGAATTCACAGGGAAACAGGGCAGAGCGGGCGAAGTTGTTTGACGCTCTATTTCCTACAACCTATAATCGGGAACATCCGTCAGAGGAATCCATCAGGGCTGGAGCTGGATCGGTTGCGGCTCGCCCGCCTTCTGAAAGGTTTCTGCGGAATCTCCGTAAGCTCCTAGAGGAGTTGAGGCTTATCTCCATGAATCGCAATTTTGCACGTTTGCTCCCGGCCATGGCGCTGGCCGTCGTACTCAGCGTTCCCGCCCTTGCCCAGTCTGCAGCTCCTGCAGCTCCCACCGCGCCTACGGTTGCCAAAGTAGGAATTGTGAATATTCAGGCCGCCATCGTGAACTCCAACGAAGGCCAGCGCGATTTCGAATCGCTGCAGAAGAAGTTCGACCCGAAGCGCACCGAGCTTGAGAACCTGAATAAGGAAGTGGACGAACTTCAGAAGAAGTTCAACACCCAGGGAGACAAGCTGAACGACGAAGCGCGTAGCGACCTTCTCAAGCAGATCGATGCCAAAAAGAAGACTCTGCAGCGCAACTACGAAGACGCCAACACCGACATCCAAGCGCAGCAGAACGAGATCGCAAACCGCATCGGCCAGAAGATGGTCGAAGTCCTCGACAAGTATGCGAAGGACAACGCTTACACGCTGATCCTCGACGTCTCCGGCCAGTCGAGCCCGGTTCTCTGGGCCGCCAACTCGGTCGATATCACCAAGGCCGTCGTGGACGCCTACAACGCCCAGTCCGGCGTGCCTGCCCCGACCAAGCCTGCTGCCAAGAGCGCCGCTCCGGCTGCGAAGTCCCCGACCCCGGCCGCTGCTCCTACAAAGAAGTAGTCCAAAGCAGTTTTCTGAAGCTTCAAAGAGGCCGCCTGTGAAATGCAGGCGGCCCTTCTCATTGGCGCGATGAGCCCGGATCAGGAACTGTTCGCCTCTAATGCGGCGATTCGGGGACGTGAAAAATTCCGTCGAGTGTTGCAGGCGGAGTTAACTGAAACTGTGGAAAACTTGTGAACAATCGCGGAGAAACTCTCTGTTACGACCACGTTAATGTGCAGTTAGCGCCCGAGAACAGCAATAAACTCTTATATGTCATTGTAAATGAATGATTTAATTCATTTCTTAAAAACTGCTTGACGTGTGGAGCGGGTGTTTCAATAAAAGTTGCATCTGGACGTTTTGCACACATCCATACTTGCCAATATTGTCATCCAGTGTTCCTGATTGCCCGAATCCCTCGTAATCCCTTGTAGCTCAATGCCTCAGCTCTGATCGCCGGTGACTCGCAAAACGGCAAGGAAAGCTTCCTGCGGGATATCGACTTTGCCAATTCGCTTCATGCGCCGTTTGCCTTCTTTTTGCTTTTCCAGCAACTTACGCTTTCGCGAGATGTCGCCGCCGTAGCATTTGGCAATTACATTTTTGCGAAGCGCCGCGACGGTTTCGCGAGCTACGATCTTGGCTCCAATAGCGGCTTGGATAGCTACTTCGAACTGCTGGCGTGGGATGAGCTCGCGCATTTTCGATACGAGGGCTTTGCCGCGTTCGTAGGCGTAATCGCGGTGGACAATGATGGAGAGAGCATCGACCGGGTCGCCCGCAACAAGTATGTCGAGCTTCACCATCGGCGATTCCCAATAGCCGGAGAGGTGATAGTCGAGCGAAGCGTATCCGCGCGACACCGTCTTGAGGCGGTCATAGAAGTCGAGCACAATCTCGTTGAGCGGAAGCTCATAGGTGAGCATGACGCGGCTGGTGCCGACATACTCGAAGTTCTTCTGTTTGCCGCGCTTCTCTTCAACCAGCTTTAGAATGCCGCCGACATACTCCTCTGCTGTAAGGATCATGGCGGTGATAATCGGCTCTTTGATAGTGTCAATCAGCGTGGGGTCGGGCCAGCGAGAGGGGTTATCGACCTCGATCGTTTCGCCGCTGGTAAGCGTAACGAAATAGCGCACGCTTGGCGCGGTAACGATGAGGTCAAGATTGTATTCGCGCTCAAGCCGCTCCTGGATGATTTCCATGTGGAGCAGGCCGAGAAAACCGCAGCGGAATCCGAAGCCGAGTGCGGTCGAACTTTCCGGCTCGAAGAAGAACGAAGCGTCATTCAGCCGTAGCTTTTCGAGCGCATCGCGCAGCAGCCCATGCTCGTGCGAGTCCACCGTGTAAAGTCCTGCGAACACCATTGCTTTGATGTCTTCAAAGCCGGGCATGGCTTCGAGTGCGGGCTTGTCGGCGTCGGTGATTGTGTCGCCGATCTTCACATCGCCCACGGTCTTGATCGTGGCAAAGAAAAATCCAACTTCGCCTGCCGTAAGTTCGTTGATCTCTTTTGGCACCGGGGTCAACACGCCCATCGTGTCCACAAGGAATGTAGTGCCCTTGGCCATCAGCTCGATCTTTTGTCCCTTGTAAAGGCGTCCATTGACCACCCTGGCCAGCACGCCCACCCCGCGATAGCTGTCAAACCAGGAATCGAAGACGAGGGCCTGCAGCGGCGCATCGATGGTTCCCTTTGGCGGAGGCACGCGCTCCACGATCGCCTCAAGAACCTCGATCACGCCTGAGCCGGTCTTGGCGCTGATGGGCAGAGCCGTGGAGGCATCGAGACCTACCGCGCTCTCGATCATTTCCTTTGTACGCTCGATGTCGGAGCTGGGCAGGTCGATCTTGTTGATGACGGGTATGATTTCCAGTCCGTGGTTGATCGCGATGTAGCTATTGGCCAGCGTTTGTGCCTCGACACCCTGCGTGGCATCGACCACCAGCAGCGCGCCTTCGCAGGAGGCGAGCGAGCGCGACACTTCGTAGGAGAAATCGACGTGACCGGGTGTGTCGATCAGGTTCAACTGATACGTTTGGCCATCCTTGGCCGTGTACATCATTCGAACGGCGTGAGCCTTGATGGTGATGCCGCGCTCGCGTTCCAGATCCATGGCATCGAGCACCTGCTCCTGACCGGCCATTTCGCGGGCGCTGAGCGAGCCGGTAATCTCCAGCATGCGGTCGGAAAGCGTTGTCTTACCGTGGTCGATGTGCGCGATGATCGCGAAATTTCGAATGAGAGTGCGGTCCATGTTTGCTTTCGAAGCTCAATTGCCCGCACGATTTGCGAGGCTACGCTGGTGTTATTTTCCGATTCTATCATCTGCCCGGCGAGTCGATTGAGGCCGCCCCGTCTGGCCTTGCTCCGCGTCTATGATCCTATGCTGCAATAATGGGAAGGTGTGGATTTGGGTGGGGCTGTGCTCACAACCTCAGGAGAAATTCCGGGTTCTTACAGCTTGTAAGGAGGCTGCTTTGGCAAAACGTATTGCAATGATGCTCGCGTTAATGCTGGTGACGACCGCCGCATTTGCGCAATTACCAAGTTTTGGAAACGTGTTCGTTGGATATTCATACAATCGTGCGGATACCGGACTCGATAACCGTGGCAATCTCAACGGGTGGGAAGGCTCGCTCGAAGGAAAATTCCTGCCGTTCGTCGGCGTGGTGGCTGACGTGAGCGCACAATACGGCACGCTGACCGCGCCGATCGGACCAGGCCCGGGTGGAGTTCAGGGCGGCCGTTTCGATGCGGATACGCGAGTGCAAAGCTACCTGTTTGGGCCGCGCGTCTCGTTCTCCGTGGGCAAGATTCGGCCGTTTGCGCATATCCTGATCGGCGCCTCGCACTTGCACGAATCTACTTCGTTCGCGTCCAACTCGGAAACCAGCTTTGCGAATGCCATTGGCGGCGGCATCGACTATCACCTCATCCCACGTGTGAGCTGGCGATTCCAGCTTGACGATTTGCAGACGAGATTCCGCAGCAGCAGGCAGGATGACGCGCGCTTTTCTACCGGCCTGGTCCTGAAGTTCTAGTGATCGGCGCTACTCCGGAGCATCGCATCTGCATGCTCCGGGGACGTCCTTTTCCTCCCGCGCAAACTTTCCCACCTTTCTCAAACTATTTACCCCTATCAGGTAATTCCGCATTGGCGTGGTTCATCGCTGTCGCGTATCCTCAATGCACTTCTCTCCTCTTTGCTGATGGGAATTGACCAAAATCACGGCTCGGCTCGACGACTCGAATTAACCCCGGGAACGATCACCCTTCTGTACGCGGTATTTTCAGTCGTCTGGATCTGGGGCACCGATGTAATGGTCAACCAGATTAACGATCCGCGCCTTCGTTTGTTCCTCGTCACATCGAAGGGGATTCTGTTCGTCATCATCACCGCACTCCTCCTGTTCTTCCTGGTACGAAGAATGGTGTTGCAGATGCGCCTGGCGCAGCAGTTGCTTACCGCCAGCGAAGCCGAGTACCGCGGATTGGTCCAGGCGGCAACTGAAGGCGTGTGCAGGCTCACGCAGGATGACAGGATCGGCTTTGTAAACCCGCGTATGGCGCAGCTATTAAAACGTGGCGAGAACGAGTTGCTGGGGATGTATCTTTCGGATTTCATCCATGAACTCGACAAGGATGCGTTTTGCGAGCAGTTGCAACGCTGGCGTGCGGGAGCGAGCGAGCAGCATGATTTCCGACTCCTCGCATCGGATCGGGTCGAGATTCAAACTATCGTTTCGGGTACCCCGGTTTTTGATCAGGTGCATGTTTACTGCGGCTGCGTGTTGACGGTAATGGATGTGACCGAACGCCAGCGCATGCAGCAACAGTTGCAGAACGCGCAGAAACTCGAAGCCGTGGGACGCTTTTCCGGTGGTATCGCGCACGACTTCAACAATCTGCTCGGGGTCATCATCAGCTATGCTTCGCTGCTCAAGGCGAGGCTCGAGCAGGACAAAGTCGGGCGCGAGTACGCTGATTACATCCTGCAAAGCTGCGAGCGGGCGGCTTCGCTTGTGCGTCAGTTGTTGGCCTTCAGCCGCAATCAACCCCTCTCACTCAGCGTCATTGATCTAAACACATCGGTTGCCGAGTTTGGCGAACTGCTGCCGCGCTTTATCGGCGAGGATATTCGGGTCACGATTCGCACTGGTGAACTGCCTGCCACGGTTCGCGCCGACCCTGTGCAGATCGAGCAGATGTTGATGAACCTTGCCTCCAATGCGCGTGACGCCATGCCGCAAGGTGGTGAACTCACGATCGAAAGCGGAAGAGTGCACAGCGATACGATTCCCGACGTGCAGGACGTGCAACCGGGAGAGTACGTATATCTGCTTGTGCGGGATTCGGGCATGGGGATGGATGCTGAAACGTGCGCACGAATCTTCGAGCCTTTCTTCACGACCAAGGAAGTAGGGAAGGGAACTGGCCTGGGGCTCTCCATGGTGTACGGCATCGTCAAGCAGAGTCAGGGATATATTGCGGTGAATTCCCAGCCGGGTCATGGTGCAACGTTCTCCTTGTACTTCCCTTGGGCGCAAGCGGCGCCGTCGGTAGAGGTCGCTTCAGAAACCAATCAGCTTGCGGTGCGCGGATATGAAACCATTCTGCTGGTCGAGGATGAAAACGAGTTGCGCATGGTCACCCGCTACATTCTTGCCCAGAACGGCTACAACGTTATTGAAGCCCGAAATGGACGGGAAGCGCTTGCAATCTGCGGGAGACGCTTGCCGGAAATCGATCTGGTCATGACCGATCTGGTGATGCCAGAGATGGGCGGGCGTGAGTTGGCCTCCAAGCTCTTGGAGATAAAGCCCAATCTCAAAATCCTCTTCGTCACGGGATATGCCGACGACGCGCCCTTTGCCGTTCCAGTGGACGGAACGAGCACCATCGAAAAGCCCATCAAGCCCACTATCCTGCTGCAGCGCATTCGGCAGACACTCGACAGCAAAAATCAGCGCACGATTGGCTGATGCTCAGTGTGAACCTGCACCGAGCAGGCTGTAGGCCAGCACGGCCAGCACCGCAAGCGTGAATCCTACATAGAGGTAATCGCGCTGTCGTGCGAAAGCCACGGCCGAGAAAACCACGCGCGCGATCGGAGTCGCAATCAGCAATAGCATTCCCAGCTGGATAACGGCGCGGCCGCTCAGATCCCTGGTGCCATGGAGAATTCCGCTGATGCTTCGCAAAGGGGAGAGTTCACCATGAAAGTTCCTGTAGTCGGCGGTGGCCTGCGCGTGATGCACGAGATACACGACGCCGCCGACGAGTACGACCATGGCCGAGAGCAGGACTCCGGCGCGCAGCAAGCGCCCTATGACGTCCTCCATGCGGTGATCGTCCCACTCGGAATTCTTCATAGCCGCCCCGTGAAACCGTTGAAGATCATCTCGAGCCCCAGCCCCACAATCACTGCGCTGAATACCAGTCGCAGCGATTTCGTGCGCGCCTTCACGAGTACCTTGGCTCCGGCCATGGATCCAGCGAGCGCTCCCAGCACCACCGGCATGGCAATGCCCGGATCGATGTAGCCGCGCGCAAGATAGAGCCCGGCGCTGGCTGCGGCCGTAACGCCAATCATGAAATTGCTGGTTGTCGTGGATACCTTGAAGGGGATGCGCATGGCCTGATCCATCGCAAGCACCTTCACCGCGCCAGAGCCGATGCCAAGCAGGCCGGAGAGCGTCCCCGCGCCAAACATCAGCCCAAAGCCGAGTGGGATGCGATGCACCGTGTAGGGCTTCTTACCCTGTGGCGTGGGGTAGTCGCCATCGAGATGCAAGGCCCGCGCGAGTGCGTCCTGCCGCTCTTCGACGGGATGGGGTGGCTGCGTTCGTATTGAAAGGTATGCCGAGTAGAGCAGAACGAATCCGAAGACGATGGCAATGGTCGACGTCGAAACACGAGTCGCGATGAACGCTCCGACGATGGCTCCAATCGTGGTCGCAATTTCCAGGAACATCCCAATTCGCATGTTGCTGAAGCCTTCACGCACATACGCCGCAGCGGCTCCCGAGGACGTCGCGATCACCGAAACCAGCGAAGCTCCGATGGCGTAACGCATATCGACGTGGAACACCAGCGCAAGCAGAGGGACGATGACCACGCCGCCTCCCAAGCCGGTGAGCGCGCCGAGGAATCCCGCGAGAAACGAGCCGAGGCCGAGGAAGATGGTGAAGTGAAGAACGTTCATCTCAACTCACTAGATTCCAAAACCAGCAACGGAGCTAAATAGAAACCTGTTCAGCCTTCCCACACGAATCCGTCAAAGGTGTGCACATGATGGTATCCGAGCCGGCTGTAAAGAGCGTGCGCGCGTCGATTCTCCTCAGTGACCGTAAGCGAGAGCTCGCTGAATCGCCGCGACGTGAGATCGGCGTAGCAATAGCGGAGCAGGTGCTCACCAATGCCTTGACCTCGGTATTCCGGCAGTGTGCAGACCTGCGTGATGTGCGCCACGTCGTGCCGCACTCGCGAGCAGAGGAGCAGTCCGATGCGCGTGTGCGTGGGCCGGTGAAAGGCCACAAAGGATGAGGTCGGGTCAAACACTCCGCAGCCGGGGAAGCGAACAATGTTGTTTAGAAATCGTAGCGAGCCTGAGATCGTGCGGTACTGGTCGTTGACGTCGCTATCCACGTGGTCGCGGTAGGCAGCGGTAATGATGTGGGCTGCTGGCTGGTAATCAGAATCCGTCCAGCGATGGATCTCGATGTCGGCTGGCAGCTCGCGTTCCGGCGCAACGTAGTTTTGCTCGATGGGATGCGACAAAAACAGACGGCGATAACGCCGGAATCCCTCTTCCAGAAATGGCGCCGCAAGCTGCCCGCTGGGATGGATCAGCAGTTGTGCTTCTACACGATGCAGCCCGGGCGACTGTTGCAGGGTGGTAATGGAGTGCCGTAGAAGTTCCAGCTCGATGCTCTGGCGGCGCTGGCGCGTCGAATCGGTAGCCTCGACATACAGGTCGCCGATAACGCCCTTGGCTCCTTCATAGACGAAGAAGCAGTAGCCATGCACTCGTCCGCGCTCGATCGCCGCAAAGCCAGGCAGAATGCGCGAATCCGCGTAACGCAGAATCATGTCTGCCGAGGAACGGTAGTCCCAGTGCAGGGTGTTTCGCCAGACACCCACTTCCTCATCCATCAGGAAGCGCAAGTCCGTCGAAGCGAAATGGCGTAAGTCGAGAATCTCCACTCTGCGTAGGGCCTCAGGGCTAGTCAACTGTCCGGTTTAGTGTAATGGATGTGAAAAGCGAATAGGCAAACGAAGGTAGCTGGAGGGGTGACGCAACGTATGCTCCCCGAACATCAGTCACCCTCAGCCTGCCCGGCCGGCGACACCTGATAAATCTCAATGTGCTGCGGGCGGTATGCGCCGATCAGGCGCAAGCGGCGATTCTGCAGCAACAGACTCAGCGGGGTCATCGAGCCTTCGCGCGTGACAAGTATGTGCGCCGTGGCCGGAATCGCGGCCGGAAGCTCATAAACAGCGGGCGAGATCTCCAGTCCCTCGTAAGGCACAACCCGGCGGTCGAGATAAAACGACAATCCAAAGGCCATGTTGCGATTCAAGTTGAAGGTGGTGAGCGGCAACGCTCCGGGCTGTTCCATGTGCTCAAGCAACTCTGCCACTGGCCGTGAAGATTGCGTTGCATCGACCGTCGGGGCCAGTCCGCGCAGTAGGAACCCGACGGCAAGAATTAGCGGCAGCAGGGTAACAAAGCGCAACATGCGCCATCCCGAGGTGAGCAGCGGAACTGCTACCAGCAGAAACACCGTTGCGCCAGCCACGGCTGCAGCCATCGTGCTGGTTGGAGTCGAGCGCATCTTGTACATCATTCGCGGCGCCACGAAGAGAGCTGCACCGATTACGCCGAGCAGCGCTGCGTGAATGACGATTGCGACGCGGCAAGGCTGTTCTTCACGCCCTGCCCCGCGATGAATCGCCACGGCTGCCAGGATGAGCAGCGGAGGAATCGCCGGCAGAATGTAGCCGGGAAGCTTCGAGCCGGAAAGCGAGAAGAACGCAATGGGGATCAGCGCCCAGAGAAACAGAAACGCTTCGAAGTTGTAGGAGGACTCGTCCTCAGAGGACATCTCCAGTTCACCGCGCAATCGTAAGCGCATGGCACGGAAGCCATCTGCAAGCCCATGACACACCCACACCACCCAGGGCAGGGTGGCAACCAACGCCACCGGGATGTAGTACCAGAACGGCTGCTTGTGGCGATAGAGATTGGAGCCGAATCGCGCGAGATTGTTTTTCAGGAAGAATACGTTGAAAAACTCCGGCGTGCGAAGCTGAACCATCACATACCATGGCGCAGCAATCAAAAGGAAGACCGCAATGCCAATCGGATCGAGCGAACGAAACAGCAACTTCAAGTTTCGCTGGCTCGCGCAGAATGCGATCAGGATAAAGGCGGCGAGAGCCGGAGCCACGGGACCCTTTGCAAGCATCGCGAGCGCGTTGAATGCATAAAACACCACCAGCCACCAGCGCGAGCTGCGAGCTGTGGTGCGCTCCTCCCCCAAACTTGTTGCAGAGTCATACCAGCAATACCAGGCAAGCAACGAAAGGCAGAAGGGAGAAGCAAGCAGCATGTCGGTTGCTGCCGCCCGGGCAAATCCAAGAACGAGAACCGCAGAGGCGACAGCGAGCGCTGCGTCCAGCCGTGCTTCGTGGCGAACGCGGCGTACCGCGACAAATGTTCCGAACACGAGCAGCGTCGCGGCCACGGCTGAGGGAACTCGCGCCGCCCAGTCCGCAACTCCGAACACGCTGTAGGAGAGCATCTCTCCCCAGTAGAGCAGGACTGGCTTTTCAAGCCACGTGTGTCCATAGAGCGTGGGAGTGACCCAATCGTGGCGGGCCAGCATCTCGCGCGCAATCTGCGCATAGCGAGGCTCGTCGGGGCCAAGCAGTCCGAAACCGGAGAGGCGGAAGAAAAAGAAAAGGCCGCACAGTCCGGTAAGCAACAGCAGCTCGCGAACGCGATTCTGGTTGACTTGCATGCACACCAGTGTAATGCAGAGCCGCCTTCGTACTCCTATGCGCTTAGGGCTCGTCGCGGTAGATGCTGATCTGCGTTGTCCCGCCTTCCTTTAGCCGTGCGCGGAACATGCCGGGCGTGTTGAAACTCCATGCGAGCTGGCCATCGGGAGTCAGAGCAACGATTCCGCCATCCCCATGCATGGCCGTGAGTTGTTTCTGAATCACCTCATCGGCGGCGGCCTGCAAGGGCATTCCCTGGTACTGCACTAGAGCACAAATTGTGCGGGCGACAGTCAGGCGAATAAAGTACTCGCCCGTTCCCGTGGCCGAAACCGCGCAGGACTGATTGGAAGCATAGGTCCCCGCTCCAATGATGGGCGAGTCGCCAACGCGATTCCAGCGCTTTGCGGTGGTGCCCCCGGTGGAGGTTCCTGCAGCGACATTGCCCTGCCGGTCCAACGCCACCACGCCTACAGTGCCGAACTTATGCGCATCCGGAGATTCGTATTCCGCGATCGGCTTTGCTGGGGCTGCAGGCGCGCCTTCGGGCCGCGGAGGAGCAGGCAGTCCCTGCTTCGTCAGTTCCTTTACCAATTGCTGCCAGCGGCGTTCGGTAAAAAAGAACGATGGCGGCACCTGCTCCATATGGACGTTGGCTGCAAACGCATCCGCTCCCGTGCCGATGAGCATGACGTGTGGAGACTGCTCCATCACGGCCCGTGCGAGCGAAATGGGATGACGTGTGCGCTGCACATCGGCCACGGACCCGGCGCTCATCGTCTTTCCATCCATGATTGCCGAGTCGAGTTGGTTCGTGCCATCGGCCGCGAAGACCGCTCCTCGTCCTGCATTGAATAGCGGATTATCTTCGAGCAACTTGATCGCCGCCTCCACCGCATCCAGCGCCGCTCCACCTTTGTCGAGCACGGCTGCGGCGGCATCGAGAGCCTGCTTGATTCCGGCGCGGTAGTTGGCTTCGGCTTCTTTGGTCATCGAAGCGCGCTCAATTACTCCCGCTCCTCCATGCAGCACAATGGCCCACTTGCGCGGAGCAGGCGCGGATTGCGCAAACAGACTGCCACACAAAAGAACGATGCCGCTGACGAGAAGGAGACGAGCGAAGAAATTCATGCGGTTAGTTATACAACGTCGGCTCGTAAATCCGCAGACTGAGTTTTGGAGAGCAATCAACTCTCCTGCAATGCTGAGGGGCTTCCATGCATATCGCCGCGCCTGCCTCACGGCTGCTTGTAAACCACGCCGTTCTTCATCACAAAGCGCACATTCTTCAGTACAGAGATGTCGGCCAGCGGATTGCCGGGCACGGCGATGATGTCGGCGTAGAAGTTGGGCTTGAGCTGTCCTATGTCGTTCTGCCATCCGAGCAGGCGCGCGCCGTTGATGAGTCCGGCGCGAAGCGTGTCTGCCGCCGACATACCAAACTGGACCATCAATTCGTATTCACGGGCCTGGGTGCCGTGCGGAAAAGGGCCTACGTCGGAACCGACAACCATGGGCACTCCGGCGGCAAGCTGCTTTTTGAATTCCGCCACGTGATAATCGAACATGGCGCGACGACGCTGCGCGGAGGCGGGTGAGTCGGCGTGCAGAGCGAAGTATTCGGAGATGGCAAAGGTTGGCACGGCGTAGATCTGTTTCTCGCGCATCAGCCGCATGGTTTCTGCGCCGAGTTGGTCGGCATGATCGATCGAGGCGACTCCGGCGCGCGCAGCAAAGAGTGTTCCGGGCTCTCCAGTGGCGTGCACTCCAACGCGGGTCCCAATGCGAGCGGTTTCAGCGACGGCGGCGGCGAGCTGCGCCTCTGAGTACTGGTATGGCGTGGTGAAACGGCCATCGACGAGCTGGTCGCGCCCGGTCTGGTAAATCTTGATAAAGTCGGCGCCTTCCTTGATCTGCTGGCGGATGACGCGAACGAGGTCATCGGCGCTGTTGGCGTAGGTGGCATTCGAAGAGATGTGTTCGGCGGGGTTGTAGTGGATGGCGTCTTCATGTCCGCCGAGGATGTCGATCGCGTTGCCGCTGACGCGCAGACGCGGTCCGGGGATCAGTCCCGAGTCGATGGCATTGCGCACGGCGGAGTCGGCCGAGCCCGCGCCTTCAGTGCCCATATCGCGCTCGGCGGTGAATCCGGCCATCAGGTCTTCGCGCGCGGCTGAGGCCGCAATGAGTGTGCGCTCCGGCACCGACTCAACGACTGTCTGCAGGTCTTCGGCCCCAGGATGCAGAAACAGATGAATGTGCGCATCGATGAGCCCCGGCATCAGCGTGAGCTCTCCGAGATCGATGACCTTGACGCCCGAGGGATGTGTGACCGATGCACCCGCTTCCGCGATGCGATTGCCCCGGATGAGCACTTCGCCGGGAGAGACGAGGGTGCCACGCTCTACATCGAGCATGTGCGCTGCATGCAGCACAATTGCCTCGGGCTTAGCGTTGGTGGGTTGCTGTGCAAAGATCGTAGAGGTGAGGATCAGAACCAGAGCTGCGCGTGCGAAGAGGGTCGTGCGTGACATGCGCAAGATGGTAGCACGGGAGGAGCGGCCATTAGTGCTGTCGGGTCGGCTGGGTAACCCGCGAAACGTGAGTCGCTATATCGGCAGTGTGCTCACCCACTTCTGCCAAAAGAGGGCAGAAATGGGGCACCCGCGTTTTTCCTCTTTTCTTAGCCTCTTCCCCGGAACTTTATAATCTGGCGGCGGTCGCGTTTGGAGGGTCGAGTTGGCGGAAGGATTTCCCATTCGGCAAGGGCGCGACGCTCGGCTGCGGCTTTCTTGCGCTGCTCAATGCTTTCTTCCGATTCGCGATAAAGAGCCTGTGCCACCGGTGCTGGTCCGCGCAGATCGCTCAACCCTAGCACCTCAATTTGAAATGTCCCGCCGTCGTTCGTGACCGTTAGTTTGTCTCCGACGTGAACCTCGCGCGCAGGTTTGGCCTGCTGGGTGTTGAGCAGAACTCGGCCAAGTTCGCAGGCTTTCGTGGCGAGCGAGCGGGTTTTGAAGAAGCGTGCGGCCCAGAGCCATTTGTCGATGCGGACAGAAGTCATGCGTTCATTCTCCTACAGATCGACTTGTCGAGCAGCACAGTGCCGTTCGGCGCAGCGTTGCCGAGAGTTCGGATTTGGGCGTTCATCGTCCTTGGGTGCTCTATTGCGTAGCAGAGATTTATTCCGCTGCTTATGACGAGGGTATATTCTGTGCTGCTCATCTTTCATCAGTCCCGAGCGTTGTCGTCGTTCACTCAACTGCATTAGTGCGGGAGCGAGTCGCATGATCAAACTCCGGAAGTATTCGTCATTGTTCGCCTTTCTGATCTTCTTCCTACCAGTTACCCGAGCGCAGGATGTCAACTCTTTCGAGAAGCGCATCACCGTCAAGACCTTGGACAACGGATTGACCGTGCTGATCTGCGAACGTCCCGAGGCTCCTGTCTTTTCGTTTTTCACCAACGTCGATGTGGGATCGGACCGCGAGGTTCCGGGCATCACTGGACTGGCGCACATGTTCGAACACATGGCCTTCAAAGGAACAGACAAGATCGGGACCAGTAATTATGCCGAGGAGAAACTAGCGCTCGATAAGGTCGAGCAGGCTTACCAGGCATACGACAAAGAACGCCGCAAGACTGTAGGCCGCGACGACAAGAAGCTTGCGCAACTCGAGAAGGATTGGAAAGCTGCGATCCAATCGGCGCAAAAGTATGCGGTCGAAAACCAATTTGGCAAGATCGTGCAGGAGAATGGCGGCGTCGGTCTGAACGCATTCACCAGCCATGAGCAGACCGGGTATTTTTATTCATTGCCGTCCAATCAGGTCGAGCTTTTTGCCTACCTTGAGTCCGAGCGTTTCCTGCATCCCGTCATGCGCGAGTTCTACAAGGAGCGCGATGTAGTGCACGAGGAGCGCCGTCTGAGTGAAAGCCAGCCCATGGGCCGCTTGATGGAAGAGTTCCTGGGTACGGCCTTCATCGCACACCCCTACGGGCGTCCGGTCGTGGGATGGCCCTCAGATCTTGAATCATTTTCCGAGACCGACGCCGAGCGGTTCTATCGCACATATTACGTTCCCTCCAACATGGTGCTCACGATCGTTGGCGACGTGAAGGCCAGCGAAGTTATGCCGATGGTGGAGAAATACTTCGGACGTCTTCCCGCCGGGCCCAAGCCGGACCCATTGCGCACGGCCGAGCCGCCGCAGAGGGCAGAACGCATTGTCATCCTGCATGAAGCGTCGCAGCCGCTATTTCTTGAGGGCTATCACAAGCCTGATTTGAAAGACAAAGACAACGCCGTGTACGACGCTCTCCAAGACCTGCTCTCGAATGGCAGAACTTCGCGCCTGTACCGCTCGCTGGTGCGCGACAAGAAGATCGCGCGTGATACCTCGGGCTTCAACGCATTCCCTGGACGTAAGTATCCGAACCTCTTTGCCTTTTTTGCCGAGCCCACGCCGGGACACACCGCGGCTGAAGTTCGCGATGCCGTGCATGTCGAGATCGATCGGCTAAAGAAGGAAGACATCACCGACGAAGAACTGCAGATGGTGAAGGCCCGCACGAAGGCGGACCTGCTGCGCCAGTTGAACAGCAATTTTGGATTGGCCATGCAGTTGGGAGATGCGCAGAGGCTGTTTGGTGATTGGAGAGAACTGTTCCGGCAGGTGGACCGCATCGACCTCGTGACCAAGGAGGACATCCGCCGCGTAGCGAACGCGACCTTTGTCGAATCCAACCGCACCGTCGGAATGATTGAGTCCACCAAGCTTGCGCAGTCGGCTACCGCCACCAAGGAGGCGCAGTAATGAAGCGTCTTTACAGAATCGCACTCATTAACATAGCCGTTGTGTTTTCGTTATTGGCGTTCGCCCCCTCGGCAAAAGCGCAGGCCACCGATTACACCAAGATTCAGGCGCCTCCGCTGCATGCCTTCAAGCCGCAGGTTCCCAAGCGCATTCAGCTTGCGAACGGCATGGTGATCTTCCTCCAGGAAGACCACGAACTGCCTTTTGTGCATGGCACAGCCAGAATCCGCGGTGGTTCGATCGACGAGCCGGCGGAGAAAGCTGGTCTCACCTGGATCTACAGCCAGGTTTGGCGCAATGGCGGAACCAAGGAAACGACTGGCGACGAACTGGACGATTATCTCGCAATGCGCGCGGCCACCATTGAGATCACCGGCAACCGCGATGCTAACTTTGCCAGCTTGGACTGCCTAAAGCAGAACTTCGATGAGGTCTTCGGCGTTTATGCGGAGTTGTTGCGCAATCCGGAGTTCCGCGAGGAGAAGATACCCATCTCGAAGAACCACGTGACCACTTCGATTGCGCGGCGCAACGATGCTCCGTTTGAGATTGCATCGCGCGAAGCCACGAAATTGGTTTATGGCTCCAGCAACCCGTACGCGATTGTGCCCGAGTACGCCACCGTTGCCCGCATCACGCGTCAGGACCTCATCGACTGGCACAAGAAGTACGTACACCCCAACAACATCATTCTTGGTCTGGTGGGCGACTTCGATTCCAAGGAGATGGAGGCCAAACTGCGTAAGACTTTCGATTCCTGGCCCAAGGGCGCAGCGGCACCGAAAACCCAAATCGCCTTCCCTGGACCGAAGCCAGGCGTGTACCTTGCCGGAAAAGATGACGTGACTACCAGCCTTGTCCAGATTGTGGATAACGGCATTACGCTCGACAATCCCGACTATTACGCGCTCGAGGTGTTCAACCAGTTCTTTGGCGACGGGTTCTCCTCTCGCCTGTTCAACAACATTCGTTCAGTAAAAGGACTGGCTTACGCCGTGGGTGGTGGCGTCCGCGCAGACTTCGATCATCCTGGAATGGTTAACCTCTATGTGGCGACAAAGAGTAGCTCGACCGCCGCAGCAATCGACGCGGTCTATGCGGAACTAGACGGGTTGAAGGCCAATCCGGTCACGCCGGAGGAACTTGCGAAGGCCAAGAAGGCTCTGCTGAACTCGTTCATCTTCCGCTTTGCTTCGAAGCAGTACGTCCTGAACCAGCGAATGACATACGAGTTCTACGGCTATCCTCAGGACTTTCTGGAAAGATACCGTGCTGGCGTCGAGAAGGTGACGGCGGAGGATGTGGCCCGGGTCGCTCAGAAGTACCTCAGGAAAGACCGAATGGCGCTTCTGGTCGTTGGCAAAGCCAGCGACTTTGATCGACCGCTCGCCTCTTTCGGTCCGGTGACCACACTGGACATCACGATCCCACCAGTCGCGGGAACCGTGTCTAAGTAGCTGATAATCGTGAGACATATGAGGGGCTCGGCCCGAGTGGCCGGGCCCTCTTTTTTGCTCTGATCGAGGGGTAGGTAACCAGAATGGAACTCGCGCTTTTTCGCCCGGCCGAGCTTGAGTGTGAACCTTCCAGCGCTGATAGAATTCAAGGGCTTACAAGCGCGAGTGAACTTTGTGCGCTGTAGATTCGTACTAAGTCAGCATGGCGACGAGTGCATCCCCGTCTGTGCTGACCCTGTTCACGGCTGCTCAAGGCCGACAGGCGGAGGCTCGGGTGGAAGAGGCACAAGTAGTCGCCCAACTTGTACGCCGCTGTACATCCGGTGACACTGTCGCCTGGGAAGAGCTTGTCCAGCGCTTCCACCGTCGCGTTTACAACATCTGCTACCGTTTTGCGGGCTCCTCCGACGATGCCCAGGATCTGACGCAGGAAGTTTTCATTAAGATCTTTCGAACCGTGAGCAGTTTTGACGGGGAAAAGGCGTCCTTTAACACCTGGGTCACCACGATTGCCCGCAACCTGCTGGTCGATCATTTCCGCAAAACCCGCAACGATCGCGCTACCGACTCTATCGATGCTCTGCAAACGGCGGACGAGGAAGGGCCCACGCTGGCCGACCGGTTGGCTTCGGATGCCCCCGGTGCCGACGCTCACGTTCAGGGCCGGGAACGGCGCGAGATGGTGCATCGGGCTCTGCAGCAGATCTCACCAGACCTGCGCGAGGCCGTAATCCTGCGCGATCTGCAGGACATGGACTACCGGGAAATCGCCCAGGTGCTGAAAGTGCCGGAAGGAACGGTAAAAAGCAGAATCAATCGTGGACGGGCGGAACTGGCAAGGCTGTTGCAACGTACTTATAAGCAAGCCCTGTAACCCGGATGGGTGATGGATCCGGAGAGTGGGAACAAGGCGAGGGGTGAATTGAGATGTTGGGCGAATCAAAACCCGAGATGCAGTGCACAGAGTTTGACGCTCTGTTGACGGAAGCCATCGACGGCACGCTGAGTAGCGAAAGGCGGCAGCTGTTCGAGCGTCACAAGGCTGAGTGCACGGCGTGCGGAACGTTGTATGCCGAAGTTTCGAGCGGAGTGGCATGGCTGAGCGAGATCGAGGATGTAGAGCCTCCGCGAAACCTGGTGCACAACATACTGGCCGCCACCAGCGGAGCTGCCGAGCAGGCGGCCAAGGCTGAGCCACGGCGCTCGGTCTGGCAGCGTCTCCTGACGCAAACGCGAATTGTCTTTGCGCCCGTGTTGACGCCGCGTTTTGGAATGTCGATGGGCATGGCTTTCTTTTCCATCACCCTGGTGTTGAACATGGCCCAGATCCGCATCAAGGACCTGACGCCTCACAACCTGAGCCACACGTTTTACAGCAGTCAAAACAAGCTGATGAAGTATTACGAGAACATGCGCCTGGTGTACGAGATTGAGTCGCGTGTAAGAGATCTTCGCAACGCTACCGATGAGAGCGAGCGTGAACAGCGCGATCGCCGTCGCGACAAGAACAGCAATCAGACCCAGGAGCAGAACCAGAACAGCGAGCCCGACCGGCGTCAACATCGTGAATACAGTCTCGGTCAGAACGTTGTCATTGAGGCATCGTTGAATGGAGGTGAGCCGTTGTGGATGGCGCACCCCGGCATACTTGCGAAGCAGAGGAGAGAGATATGAACTGCGCACAACACCCCGACGCGGCAGCGGTAGCTTACTGTCGCACCTGTGGCAAGGCGCTCTGCGACGTATGCAAACGCGATGTGCAGGGAACGATCTTCTGCGAGTCCTGTCTGGCGGCCCGCATCAATGCCCAGGGAGCGGGTTTCAGAACGGGTTCGGGCGCTTATGGACCTGCGGCCGGAACCGTTCCTCCGTCTCGTCCCCCCGAGGACACCAGTCCCGGCCTGGCACTTTTTCTGGGATTTATTCCCGGTGTCGGGGCGTTCTATAACGGCCAGTTTCTAAAGGGATTCGTACATGTAATTGTGTTCGCCACGCTGATCTGGATGTCGGATCACGGCATGGGCGGTTTCGCTGGTCTTCTGATCACGGCCTGGCTCTTCTACATGGTGTTTGACGCATGGTCCACGGCCAAGGCCCGCAGGTACGGGCAGCCCTTGCCGGATCCGCTCGGCCTGAACGCGATCTTTGAGGGCCGCGAAGGCACCTTCCGCGAGCGCATGGAGCACGCGGGCGAGCAGATGGGCACCCGCATGGAGCACGCGGCGCGTGCGTTTGAGAATCAATGGCGCAATGCAGGCGCAGCGACTCCCGGTGGCACGACTGCCCAGGCCTCGACGGAGCCGGGCACGGAGGCCACTCCAGGCGCCACGACGACCGGCGAGTATATTCCGGGCTCAAACCAGGCGCCAGGGGCGTACTACAGCGCGGCTCCGGGTTATGTGCCGCCCAGGGAGCGTGAGCGCAATCCGGTCGGGGCCATCATTCTGATCGGGCTTGGGTTCGTGTTGCTGTTGGCAAATCTGGGATGGTTCAGCTTCGATTGGGTCATACATCTCTGGCCGCTCATTCTGATCGTGCTTGGCGTGTGGCTGTTTGTCCGGCGCCAGCGTGAGCCGAGGTGAGGGGGCTTCTATGAGCTACTATCGACCGAATCCTGCATGCAAATGTGGCCGTTGCAGTACGCACGGCTTGATTGGACCCGCAGTACTGGTCACCATCGGCATTCTGTTCTTGTTGGCGAATATGGCCAACTTCCCGTTCAACCGGACGTGGCCGGTTCTACTGATTGTTGTCGGAGCCATCAAGGCAGTGCGTTACATTGTGCCCGAGAGTGGGCATGTGAATCCCGGCCAGTATGCGCCGCCCTATACGGCACAGTACGGTTCGCCGTACTACCCGGCAACGCCGAACTCGGCTCCGGTAAACCCGGTGGTAACTCCGCAGCCTGGCCCCATCGCGGGAAGCCTGGGCAGCGGCGATGAAAAGGAGGTTCACAATGGCTAGTCAGGCGCCGATGTATGTACCTCCGCCGCCACGCCGTCGTTCCATCGTAGGGTCGCTGCTGCTGATTGTGATTGGCGCGCTGTTCCTGCTGCGCAACTTTGGTTATGCGATTCCGTTGTTTCAGTACTTCGTAAGGTTCTGGCCGCTTCTTCTGATCCTTATCGGAGTGGTTCGCCTTGCCGAGTTTTTCGCCGCGCGTCGTGCGGAGCGCCCCGTGCCATCAATGGGCGGCGGAACCATCTTTCTGCTGATCCTCGTCACCATGGTCGGCAGTGGTCTCACAGCCGCCTTCCATGGTCGTCACGATATCAACTGGGGCAACATCCGCGACAATGTCGATGTCGATGACGACCTGTTGCACCTGTTCGGCAGCGAGTACACCTACGACGGCGAGTTGACGCAGGAACTGCCTGCAAACGCTGCCGTTCGCATCGCTCTCGATCGCGGCAACGTCACGGTGAATAACTGGGATCAGCCACAGGTGAAGGTCATTTATCACAAGCGCATCTTCGCCGGCAGCCAGCACGTAGGCGACTCAACCAACAACGCCACCATGCCAAAACTGCAAGTGCAGGGGCGGATCGTTGACGTGCAGGGCAACACCGAAGGCGCCGGACCAAAAGGCGTCGCCTCCGATATGGAAGTCTTCGTTCCTGTGAAGGCCGATGTGGAGATCACGCAGCGTCGCGGCGATGTTTCGGTAACGCAGCGCACGGGCGAAATCAAGGTGAACTCCGAGCGCGGCGATGTAACGCTCGACCAGGTGACTGGCAATGTAAACGTCGTAAGCCGTCACGGCTCGCTCCACGCCAGCAACGTCACCGGAAACGTCACGATTGATGGCCGTCTCGATGACCTTGCGCTGGACACTATCTCCGGCAACGTGTTCGTCACGGCCGACATCTTCGGTGACACCCGCTTGTCGAAGCTGCAGAAAGGCGTGACGATCCGCACCTCGCGTACTGATTTGCAGTTTGCCAAGCTCGATGGTGATCTGACGATGGATGCCGGCGACCTGCAAGGCGACGGACTGCTTGGCCCTGTCTCGCTCTCGACCAAGGCCAAGGATGTGAACCTCCGCAATCTGAAGGGCGACGTTCGCATCACGGACGATCGAGGCGACATCAACCTTGAGAGCAGCTCGGCTGCCACGCTTGGAAATCTCGACCTCACTACACATCATGGTGATGTGCACATCCGGCTTCATCCGAAGGCGAATTTCCAGTACCAGGTCGTGACGCATCACGGCGAGATCAGCAACGAGTTCGACGAGAAGCGCACGACAGGGCAAAGCAGCGTTTCAAGCGCATCGGGTGTGGTGGGCAAGGGTGGAGTGAAGATTAATGTCACGGCCGATACCGGAGACATTGAGATCAGCAAGGCTGATGGTTCCTTGCCGGATACTCCCGACAATCCCGTGAAACCGCCGAAGCCTCCAAAGCCGCCGAAGACGGGCAACAAGGTCGGCGATGTCGAAGTGATGTGACCGATCCCGGACAAAACAAAACCGGAGAGCTTCGTGCTCTCCGGTTTTTCGTGCATGCGAGATTATCAAGCGCCTACGCGGCCTGCGTTGCGCAACGGGAATCAACCGAAGTTGATGGGGTGCTTCCCAAGCCAGTGAGAGTCGCGCGTGTTCCCAATGTTGCGCATCGCACCGCGAGCGATCCCTGAGGACAGTTCGCGAGTGTCCCACGCTACCCCGGCGGTGAAACCCACAACCGCGCCCACCACTCCAAGTGCCACAACTGCGGCTGGCTTTGGCTTGCGACGCTGTACCAGGACTCCGCAGAGCGCGCCTACGCCCGCGCCCACCAGGGTCGGCGCCCAGGATGCCCGAACGGAGCGTCCGAGGACCTCGCCCACGCGCTGGCCTTCCAGCACCAGTTCATAAGCAGCGCGTGCGCCGCTCCAGCCTGAGCCCGCAAGATCGCGGCCGTATTCAACTTCTGACTTTAGCCAATCACCAATTTTCATCCCAACCCATCCCCGTTGATGCCAGCAAATTCAGTACAGATGAAACTTGATAGTACCTCTGACCGTGAGAAAGCGAAAGCGATCATCATCAGGGAACGCCAACCTTTTTCGGGCCAGCCTTTGTGGCTTCGGGAAAGAGTGCGAAAAAAGCCGGAGATTGGCAATCAGAGAAAACCCCGACCCGGCATTCGGATCGGGGTTTTCGGGCCAATACCATAGAAACCGCTCAGGGTACTAGCCCGGCGCCTATGCCGCGGGCTTCTTGCGAGGGGTCTTTATGTCCTGGTTCTCGACCAGATCCTTGTCACCCTCCACACGCAGTTCCTCGCGCCGCACATCGCCCGAAACCTTTTCCGTGCTGGTGACCTGCCGCTTGCCGACCCGGACTTCTTCGTTAACTACCTGCTGCTTGTCGGCCACCGCACGCTCTTCCGAGAGAGGCACGCGGATCTCCTGGTTGTCGCCGATCTCGCCGGATGCGGTCCTGTCGGTGGGCTGCACTCGCTCGATCACCAGTTCTTCGCGAGTCACCGGGACTTCAATCGTCTGGTTCTCCGTTATCACTTCCTTGCGCAGACGCACGTCACCGCGCTCCACGCGTTCTCGATGTGCTCGCAGCAACTCGCCTCTGAGCTGGATCCGTTGGTCTTCAACCCCGGTGTAATCGCTGGTGTTGGTGCCAAAGCGCGTTCCTGCCTCGCCCTCTGGAGTACGGAACCTGCCAGTCGTCCGTTGGGTATCAGCGAAGGTTTCAAATCCGCTCTCGCGCAGATCGCCGCCGCAACGTTCCAAGATTTCGCGGGCCGTTTGCAGATTGCTCCCCACCACCGTAACGATGGCTCCTCCCGACCTAAGCCCATGGGAGTAGTACGTTGAGCGTTCGTCCGACCAGTTCATGTTCGCCGTCGAGGTACGGAAATCCGTTGCGTCATGAACATCGCCAGAGAAGAAATTTTTAACGCCCTGCCAGAAGGAGTGATGCTGTCCCTCACCGAACTCCGTGCCGCGACCTTCACCCTCGTCCGGACGCATGCGTAGAGAGGCATTATTCGGTTGGCTGATGTCCGTGTCGCTCCGGCCCACTCCCTCGTCGGGGCGCATGCGAAGAGAGCTGTTGTTCACGGCATCGCTTACATTCGTATCGATTCTCGGCGTTTGGCCTGAAATCTCATCGGCCCGCAATCTATCGGTACCATAATCGCTGTCAACAGCGCCTGACTCGCTGTCGAGCGCCGCTAGTCCGATTTGATCACTGCTGAAGCCTTGTTGCTTGAGTTCCGTAAGGGCTCGGTAAGCATCGTTCTGATTGGAGAAGAATGCTGTAACTCGTTCTGAATTGCGGAAGGCATCCTCACCTGAAGAGTATCTATTCGTGGACATCCACTGCTCCTTTTTACTCACGACTATGGTGCGGGCTCGCGCCTACAAAGCGAGCCAACGAAGTCGAGCGCACCTGTTTGCTGTAGTTTCTTCGTGCAGTCGGTTTCGATGCGGCCTGTACCAATCGAATTGAGTGGTGCATGAGTTTTTCGCAATCTGGCGAACTCGCGCACCGCGTTGGCCTCAAAAGAGAAATCCCCGGCCTGTGCAGACCGGGGATCGATCACGTAGCGCGCAGTAAGCTACTGCTTGTTCATCATGCCTTGATACTGGCGGGCGGGGTCGGTCGCGATCAGGTAGATCGTATTCGCGTCCACTGCGTACAGGTGGATCGGAACTGCGCCGATGGTTCCGGAACCGCGACCATTGTTGGCCAAAGAGTAGTTGCCTGATTGCGGAACGTCCGTGTTGATGCTGTTGGGAGTTTGCGAGTCGATCGTGCCAATGAGTGTGCCCGCACCGTCCGCATCGAAGTTGCCCTGCGACTCTACATTTCCGGCACCTGCCAGTACACCGAAGAGATTTTCAGCGTAGTTGCCGGAAATGTTGGCCAGCGTTAAACCTGTTGTCTGCGCTCGCATGGTTCCGGTTTCGACAATGCCAAAATTCCCCGCCGAGGAACCCGTAACCATGATCAACGACGTTTGCGGAGTAGCCTGCCAGCCCACGATGTTCATTGATGAGTTTGAAAACTTCAGCGTGGCTGTCCACCGACCGTTCAATCCAACGGCATAGTTTCCGCTGAAAGCGACCGAGTCGAAGAATGAGCCTGCATCGTTGTAGTCCTCGATCGCATTGATGATTGCACCTGTTCCATCGAGGGTCAGCCGGCCCGTCTCAACAATGGAGCCGTTGCTGTCGAATCCGGAAATCGCAAAGACCTCATCTCCCTTGAGCGTTGCAACGCTCGAGGCCGGGGATGCTTGCGCATAGCCATAGCCATGCAGGAAGAAGTTGCGATCCGTGCTAAGCAACTCGATCCGGTTTTGCGCGATGGGGTACACGATGAAGTTGTGCGTCGTGCCGTTCGAGGTATAGTTTGCTGTCCCTCGCGGCGTGCCGAAGTTGAAACTCCCCGAGACGGTCAACTGCGAGCGGAACGTCCCGTTATCGTTCTCGTCGATAGTGCCCGACACCGAGTTGTTGACCGGATTGAACGTCAGCGCTCCCACTGCTCCGTAAACGTTATTGGCCTGATCCTCGCCGTCCAGTCTCACAACGTAGGTCACTGCAATTTGTGGCGCGGTAGGCGTGGAACTCGGCACAGGAAGAATCCTGCCCGTCGCATCGGAGCTGTTGGAGATTTCAAACAACTTGGCTTCGCCGTTGGCTTGCATTACAAATCGGTAAATCGCCCGTCCCGTGCTTCCATTGAGCGTCATCTGTCCACGCCCGTCCTGGTTCACAGTGTAGGTGCCGGTGATTTTTTCATTCAGTGCCTGGCCGCCGCCGTCGTTGGTCCTGTCGCGGGTTCCGGAGGCTATGTTGCCTTTTCCGTCCGCTGTAAATGTTCCGGCTACGGCAGAGAAGAAGTTTCCATTGCTGCCGTTTGCTGCGAAAACGTAGGTGCCATTCAGGCTTGCCGTGCTGTAACCGGCGTTGTTGCCCGATGAGGGTGGCGTGGGAACCGGAGTGATGTTGAGACCACCGTTAAACGACCCGCCGCAAGCCGTCAGTAAACTGAGAGCGCCCAGGCAGAAGAGCGTGAAAGTGATTTTGCGCATGATCACCACCGTCAGAGGTAAGTCTCTACAAAGGCGTAAACGCAAGCGCCCGTCGAAAGTTTCGTCATAGAATGCATCTATGAACAATCAGTTCGTTTCATTTCCGCCGAAACCGGTAAGCCGGGAATTGTACCTGATCGGGTTTCGTCTTGACCCCGGTAATGAGGGACCGCAGTTCTACACCCTGATCGGAGTGGAAAACGGGAATGAGACGCCAATCACTTCTGGCGATCGCATCCTGTTCTTCCGTACTCCAGAGCATGCCCAGAAGGCACTCGCGAGCAGCGATAACGGATTCCGTGATGTGCGCCCGCTGCCATCGGAGCTTGAACTGCTTTGCGACATCAGTGAGGCACTTTACTTCGCCAATGCCGAAAGCGAAGACAGCGATGGCGTCTTGTTTGAGACTATTGCCGTCTTCGATGATCTTCTCAAAGCAGTGAAAGTCAGCGTTCCCGAGGAGTACGCAGCCGTGTTGGGAACCATGGCTTTGCGCTTGCGTGATAATGCCGAGTTTGCCAGCTTCCTGGAGGAAAGCGGCCTCTCGCGTGAAAAGCTCGAAGACGCCCTCATGTGGTGTGTCGGAGCCGTCGCCGTGAAAAGCTGCTGGGTTTCCTGATTTACTGCCAACGAGAATAAGAGAACCGCCGTGCTTAAACTGCGCGGCGGTTTCGTTTTTCTGTAAAGATCTTTAGCTCCGCGTGCTGGCGATCTCCGGTTGATACCGTTTCGCCTTGGGCGGGAACTGGAGATGATCGCGTACAAGACTCTCCTTCAGTTTCTCGAAGGCTTCTTCCGGCGAGTTCACAAACGTGAACAGGTTCACATCGTCGGGCGCAATGGTTCCTGCGTCGGCCAGTGCCTCAAGATTGAGCACACGACGCCAGTACTCCTCGCCATAGAGAAGCACCGTCATCTTCTTCGCCAGCTTCTCGGTCTGCGCCAGGGTCAGAATCTCAAACAGCTCGTCGAGCGTGCCAAACCCGCCCGGGAAAACTACCAACCCTTTAGCGAGATAGGCGAACCAGAGCTTGCGCATGAAGAAATAGTGGAATTCGAAATTGAGTTCCGGCGTGATGTATGGGTTCGGAACCTGCTCGAACGGCAGCGCGATGTTGAGCCCGATGGTCTTTCCGCCAGCTTCGTGCGCGCCGCGATTGGCCGCCTCCATGATTCCAGGGCCGCCACCGGTCGTGACGACAAAACGGCGCCGCTTGCCCGGCAGAGTCAGCGTCCATTCGGTGAGCATATAGGCCAGTCGGCGCGCGGCTTCGTAGTAGTGCGCCATATCGACGGCGCGTTGTGCGCGATGTGCCTCCTGCTCATGCTCGGGCGCGGGTTGGGCAGAGCCGGGGCGGGCAAGAAGTTGAACAGCCTCTTCTGCGCTGCTCAGGCTGCGGAATCGGGCTGAGCCGAAGAACACGACTGTGTCCTGAATCTTTTCGCGGCGGAATCGAGCCAGTGGCTCGGTGTATTCGGCCAATATGCGTAGCGGGCGTCCGTCGGGTCCCCTGAGGAAAGTCTCGTTTTCGTAGGCAAGTGGTGCGCGATGGTTCTCGTTCTTTGTTTGAGTGGCCATATTGAGCTATGAATGCAACCTGCTTCTATACCTCTCTGTCCCGAGCAGACGTGAATGCAGGTGTCTGCTTCAGCAAACGTTTGATGAGGATAACTGCGGGAGAGTTTCGCGGCGAGCTTGCTGGATTCGGCGTAACAGTTCCTAGCGAAGATTGCGAAAGTGTGTGGCATCTGAAATCCCCATCCACACATCGACGAGCCCTATGCCTGAGATCATCCCTCGCACAAAGCTGAGATTGAGAATAGTTTTCGCGGCAGGCCATGCGGTAAGCAGCGGATTCTCAGTCCACAATCTGGTCCACGGAAGCAGCATAACCAGGATGCCTGCCCAGACGGCGATGGCAACTTCCACCAGCAGCAACAGCCGTTGCGCCCATACCGGAGGATGGTTGGAATTCGGTACCCGCTGACCGGATTGCTGTTCCGGCGTCTGCGGTTGTGACGTCTGCTTCAGCGGTCCTGCTTCCATCGTCTTTTCGATGCGATCCTGTTTTCCGGCGATTGGCATACCTGTTCGAGAGTCTACAATGCGGCGTCTCGCAAGCACACGATTTTGATTCTACGCTGAGGAACGCAAAATACAGAATCGCACCCTGGTGTTTTCGGCCCAGATTCGACCATGCACTTGTTCTGGTGCCCCACCCTCTGGCAAATTTTGGCAGAGGTGAGTGTTCTGCTTCTGCAGATTTCGCCTACATCGACGCCCGCAAATCGCGAATACGGCTGGCCACGTCCCGGTAATCTATGTTCGTCCCATAGACTTCCATAAATCGATCGAGCGCTTCGTTCTTGCGGCCCGCCGCTTCATAGGCGCTTCCCAGCTCATAATTCACCGCCGTGCGCGACTCTTCATCCGAGGCAACTTCCAAGGCGCGTAGGAACCACTTGAACGAAGCTTCCGGCACCGCCTTTTCGACAAAGCATGTTGCGAGCCAGATATAGGCTTCCTGCATCCGGCTTTGGCTCAGCTTTCCCGTGGACCGGCAAACCTTCTGCAACTCGCCGATTGCCTCGTCCAGAAGGCCCATTTCACGGAATGCGATACCAAGATTGAAGTGCGTTTCCGGATCTGCGTCTTCCTGTTCCGGAGCAGCCAGATCCTGCTCGAAATCCTGCAATAAACTGCCAAAAACACTCGGAGCTGCCGGAGCTGCCTCTGTCGCCAATTCGGGCACAAGCTCCTGCAACGGGTTCGGCATCACCGGAGCTGGCGCAGGCGGCGCCACCGGAGCGCTCGCCACTGGAGCGCTCATCACCGGGGCTGGCTGTACCGCGCGTGGAGCTGGCGCTGGAGTCTCCCGCCGGGGCTGCGGAGCCGGAGTAAATTCGTCTCCCAATTCAAAATCCAGCTCGGCGGCCATCGAGCTCAGCGTGGGTGTCTCGGCCGGAGCGGAAGCCCCGAACAGAGACGCATCCTCCGACACCTCGATTACCTCAACCGGATCGAAGCCCTGACTCTGGATATTCGGGCCAACTGGCTCCGCCGCAGGAGCATTGCGCGGCAACCGCGCCCGGAAAGCGGGCAGTTCAGAATGGTTCGGCGAGATCGCCGCCAGTTTCTGAATTGCCGATTCAGCTTCGGACCATATCTCCTGGTCGAGGCAGAATCGCGCTTCCTCCAGCAGCTCCGCTACGTTCTCTGACGACGCTGGTGTCGTCGGTGCTGGTGCGGAATATGTAAGGTCCAGCTCAGGCGTTGCCGCGGCAAAGCTCTCTTCGCCGCCCTCCTGCCACACCGATTCCCATTCGCCCGAGAGATCAATTTCCTCGGTACTCCCTGCTGTATTGTCCTGGGCGCCCAGATCGAAATCCCGCGCCGTGAACTCGCCGCTGCTTGCCTCCCATGTCGTGGTCTGCGCCGTTCCGGCCAGATTGCCGTAGTACGCTGCAGCCTCTGCGTTGCCGAGCTCTTCCAGCACGCGACGCATGGTGGCGTAGCATGCCGCAGCTTTCGTCGCCTCGCCTTCCATGTGGTACAGGTTGGCCAGGCTTTGATTCACCCTCAGGTTGTCAGGCGCTTTCAGCAGAACGGCTTCAAGAAAGCTGATCCCGCGTGCCTTGGATTTATAGGACTCGCACAGCTCGGCCTCGGTCAGCGCGGCGGCAATTTCTTCTTCGATCTGAGGCGCATAGTGCTGCTCGGGCAGGGTGGGCTCTTGGTTTGTACGGAACTCTTCCAGGGTTTGCGGCTCTGGCTTTGGCGGGGCGCTGGGCAGCGGTGACTCTTCCGAATTCATTCGCGCGCACACCTGCTTGTAGCCCTGGATGTGCGAGGCGTTTTCCGGTTCCAGCTCGATCAGCTCTTTGTAGGCGTCGCGGGCGCGTTCGAACTGCTCGCTTTGCACGCATGTGTGCGCGAGCAGTTCCAGCACCTCGGCCAGCATCGAGACTTCGCCCGAGCGCTGGAACAGGTTGTAAAGCGTCTGCAGAGCCTCTGGATTGCTGCGCACGCGCGAAACTGAACCGTGCAGGTGCGCCATCACTTCTTCTTTGTCGTGCGCCAGCACTTCGGATGAGAAATCGTTATATAGTTCCAGCGCCCGCAGCGTTTCATTCTCTTTGTAGAGCCGCGAGGCCACCTTCAGCACGCCATCCGGATCGTGGTGAACCGTCATCAGCTTGCGGCATGCCATGTAGGCTTCATCGAGCTTGCCTAGCTTCAGGTAAGCCGCCAGCAAATTGCGCAACGCGTCGGCTCGCGAGTCGAGATCGGGGATAGCCTCGTACAGTTCGACGGCCTTCTCTGCATCTCCCAGCTCAAGCGTCACCTGCGCGCGCAACTCCAGCGCCCGCATATTGCTGCGGTCGAGTGCAATCAGTCGGTCCAGAATCTTCTGTGCCGGGTCGAGAGCGCGACGCAGCACCAGCGTGTTTGCCGTCTGCGACAGCATCTCCTTGGCGTCGTTTTTCTGGCCGCTCTGGGTCATCAGGTCAGCCGTGCGCGATATTACCTGAATGTTTTCCGGATCGAAGAGCACCAACTGCTTCAGCAGGCGCAGCGTTTCCTTCGACTGTCCCTTGCGGGTGTACGCGTCGGCCGCTGCCAGCAGGGTCGAGCGCGCATCGCTCACCAGTCCCTGCTTGCGATAGAGTTCCGCCAGCTTCTCCAGCGCCTGCAGCCCGTTGGGATCGAGCTTGGTGATCTTCTTGTACATCGCGATCGCCTTCAGCGTGAAGCCTTCGGCCATGTAGGCCTCGCCCACCACGCGGAAGCGTTCAATCGCCTTTTCGTTCTGCCCAAGGCGCGAGTAAATGTCGCCGACCGTATTCAGGATGGCGAGATCTTTCGGTTCGACCTGCAGGATCTTTTCGTATTCGGAGATGGCATGCTGCAGCTTATTCTGCTGCAGGTAACGCTCAGCGTTCGCTCGCGACTTCTCTTTGTTAAACCCGAATCCGAACATGATTGCACTCCAAAGCGCCTGCATCCGGCTGCTGACCGCTACTGCCAAACTGCGTACGCAGGGAGAGACCTAGTATTTGGCTTACGGTAACACAGCTCTCGTTATGCCCGAAACCATCCGAAAGCTCCCAGGTGCGCTTTCGGGGGACATGTCCCATTGGATTGACAGCCACTGACCTTGCCGTTAGCGTTAGGGCTTGTTCGTCATGGATGCTCGTCCGGCGGAAACCTCCATTTCGCGATTTCGCCTGCTCGCGCTATTGCTGCTGGTCGTCGCAGCCGCCGTCGCCGCCCACGGCTATCACTATGGCATTGAAGATGAAGCTATTTACCTGCCCGCCATCAAAGCGCACGTAAACCCAGCGCTCTATCCTTATGACGCCGACTTCTTCCGTCCCCAGGCGCGTCCAACGCTTTTCGACGAACTCGTCGGCCTTACTGCCCGCACTCTGCACCTCTCGGTGGCGTGGACCGATTTCGGTTACTACCTCGGCACCCTTTTCGCATTTTTCGTCGGCCTCTGGGCATTTGCCTCGCGTCTGTTCGCGCATGTTCGAGCTCGCTTGGGCGCAGTTTTGCTCGTCGCCTCCCTCTTGACCCTGCCCGTAGCCGGTACCTGCATCTTCCTTGTTGACCAGCACTTGCATCCGCGAACTTTGGCTACAGCGCTAATCCTTTTCGCTATTGCGCGCGTCTGCCCTCAATCTTGGGGTGCGAGGATCGGTCTTGCCGACTATCTCGCGGCGGTGCTGCTGATGCTTTGCGCGGCACTGATTCACATCCAGATGGCGTTTTACGGCGCGCTTTACCTGCTGCTGCTAATCATTCCGTGGCGGGTGGCTGCATGCAGACATGTCGCCATGCTCGCCAGTTTCACGCCTGTGCTACTGGCCTCCATACTCAGCAAGGGCAGCCCGCAGTGGCAGGAGGCTTCACGCACTCGGGCGCAACATTATCTTTTGCAATGGCATTGGTATGAGTGGATGGGAGCCTTCGCCCCGATCTTTATTCTATGGGCCATGGCACGGTTCTCACGCAGGCGTGGGTTGACCGCGGCTTCGACAGTCGGCTACCGCACCTCCGTCTATACCGCTCTCGGAGTTCTCATCGGATGCGTCATCACCATTCCGCCGCAATTTGAGCGTCTCACGCCATTCCAGCCCCTGCGCATCCTGCACCTCACCTACATTGTTATGGTGATGCTTGCTGGCGCCTTGCTGGCTGAGTTCCTACTACGCCGTAAGCTCTGGCGCTGGGCTCTGCTTCTGCTGCCCATCGCCGCCGGAATGAGCTATGCGCAGTTCCGGTTTTTCCCATCTTCTCCGCATATCGAGTTCCCGGGCCGCTCCGCAGCCAACGACTGGGTTGACGCTTTCCGCTGGATCAGGCAGAACACGTCCATCGATGCCTATTTCGTGCTCGATCCCCATTACATGAACTCCCGCGGCGAGGATTACCACGGCTTCCGTGCCCTGGCCGAGCGCAGCCAACTGGCCGATTGGGACAAGGACCCCGGCGTCGTGCTGCTCTTTCCGGAACTCGCCCCTCGCTGGTCTCGCGAGGTACACGCGCTTGATCGCTGGAACGAGTTCACCGCGTCCGATTTCCATCGCCTTCACCAGCAGTTTGGCGTTGACTGGACTGTGCTGCCCGTTTCTGACGTGCCCAAGCTTCAGCAGGGAAGCGAGCTGCCGGACTGCCCCTATCGCAACGCGACCGTCATCGTTTGTAAGATAAGGTGAAACTTTCGCCTCAGCACGGGAGAGTGGGAACCTTCTTGCCTCCTGTTTCGTATTCATCATAAGTTGGCACGGGCTCAGCTTTTCGGGAGGATCATGCGCGGTATCAGACTAAAAGAACCAACCCTCATCGCGCTTGAGACGATGCGGTCGCATAAGCTGCGCTCATTTCTAATGCTGCTCGGCGTCATCCTCTCGGTTTCCACCCTCATTCTTGTCGTCGCCCTCATCAATGGCACCAATGCATACATCGCCGACCGAGTCGCCAACATGGGCAACGGCGTCTTCCTCATCTCGCGCTATGGCATCATCAACAGCCAGGAAGAGTTCGTAAAAGCCGCTCGCCGCAACAAGCAGCTCACCTATGACGACTACGTTGCCTTGCGCGACGGCCTCAAGCTTCCCAAAGCCGTCGGGCTCGAGTGCCGTTTTGTCGATAAGGCACGCCACGAAGCCGAAACCGTCGAAGACGTCAGCGTTCGCGGCGTTACGGCCAATATCGGGCAGATGGATACCGAAGAGGTCGCGCGGGGGCGCTACATCAGCGACAACGACAATGACCATCGCAGCTTCGCTGCCATGGTCGGAGCCGACGTGATCAAGAAGCTCTTCCCCAGCGTCGATCCCATCGGCAAGAAGATCACAATTCGCGGATACGATTTCGAGATCGTCGGCATTGCCAAGCCCATTGGCAACGTCATGGGCCAGCCGCAAGACAATTTCGTGTACATCCCCGTCCAGACCTGGTTCAAACTCAACGGTACCCACACCGACCGCCTCAATATCAACATCCAGGCGCGCGCCCCCGAGTTCCTGGAGCTGACCAAGGACGAGGCTCGCGCCATGATGCGTGCCCGCCGGCACGTCGCTCCCAACGAAGAAGATAACTTTGGCCTCTTCGGCGCCGACAACCTCATGGACCTCTGGAAAAATCTGACCGGCACACTGGCAGGAGCCATGGTTGGCTTCGTCTCCATCTTCCTCGTCATCGGCGGCGTCGTCATTATGAATGTCATGCTGGCCAGCGTCACCGAACGCACACGCGAGATCGGCATTCGCAAATCCCTCGGTGCCCGCACCTCTGACATCCTGAGCCAGTTCCTCGTCGAGGCCTCGGTCATGAGCGCCATGGGCGGCGTCATCGGAATCCTGGTGGCCTGGGTTCTGGCCGTCGTCCTCGACAAAACGACTCCGCTACCCATGTCCGTCCCGCTCACGGCCGTCATTGTCGCCATTGGAGTTTCCACCGCCGTCGGACTGTTCTTTGGCGTCTATCCCGCGCGCAAAGCCGCCCGGCTCAATCCCATCGAAGCTCTGCGAGCCGATTCCTAAAGGAGAAGAAGGATGAAAACCAAGCGCAGATATTTCTCCTTTGGCGAAAGCGCCCGGATGGCCTTCGAGACCCTGATGGCGAACAAGGTTCGCTCGGCGCTCACCGTGCTCGGCGTCTTCATCGCCGTCGTCGTGCTCGTCATGGTTTTCTCCATCATGTACGGCGTCGATGCCGACCTCCGCGCCCAGCTCGATCAGTACGGAACCGACACGCTCTTCGTCTTCAAGTTCGAGCCCGGCATCCACATGGGCCGTTTGCCGCAGGAGCTGCGCATGCGCAAGCCGCTCGTCTATGAGGACGCGCAGGCCATCCGCGAGCAGGCGTCTTCGGTCAAAGAGGTGTGCGTCGAAATCGATCCCACCAGCTTCACCCCCGGCACTCCGAACTTCATCCCCACCGCCCGCTACAACGGCAAAGAGGTGACCTCGGTCAACTTCGAGGGCGTCACGCCGTCTTATGAAATGGTGCAGAACGCCAAGCTTGAGCAGGGACGCTTCATCAACGACACCGAAAACGCCCGCCGCATGGACGTTGCCGTCATCGGATACGACCTGGCTGACGCCCTGTTTCCAGCCAAGGACGCCATCGGCAAGGAACTGCAGGTCACAGGCATGACCTTCCAGGTCATTGGTGTGCTGGGAAAAACCAAAGGCGTGTTCCTGCGCGACAGCAATGCCGACAAGCAGGTCTTCGTCCCCTACCTGACCTACCTGAAGCACCGTCCGCAGGACAAGGAAAACTTCATCACCGCCCGTGCCTACCCCGGCAAGAAGTCAGAGGCCACCGACGAAATCACCGGCATCCTGCGCCGCCGCCGCAATGACGGATTCAACAAGCCGGACAGCTTCGGCATCTCCTCCGCCGAGGCAATTTCCAATCAGTTCCGCAGCATTATGGGGTCCATTGCCATGCTGACCATCGCAGTCGCTTCGGTAGGAATGCTGGTGGGTGGCGTCGGCGTCATGAACATCATGCTCATGTCGGTCACTGAGCGCACACACGAAATCGGTGTTCGCAAGGCCATCGGCGCCCGCAGTAAGGATGTCGTTCGTCAGTTCCTGGTGGAGGCCATGGTCTTGACTGGGTCGGCCGGAGTGGCCGCCGTGCTCTTCTGCCTCGCCCTGATCGCGCTACTCAACGTTATTCTTCCGAACTGGCCAATGGCGGTTCCGGGCTGGGTCATCCCCGTTTCGGTCGGGGCCGCGATGAGCGTCGGCCTGTTCTTCGGGATCTATCCCGCGGCTAAGGCTGCCAAGCTCGATCCCGTGGAGGCTCTTCGCTACGAGTAAATCCCGCGTAAGCGACTCAATCTACGAGCCGTAACTTCAAAGCCGGTGGCTGCCGACGGGCTTTCATCTCTCGTGTCATCTCCGACAGCTCTCCAAGGCCAAGCAACTCCAGCACTGCGGGAAAGATCACTGTTTCTTCCAGTTGCAGATGAGCTTCGAAGATCTTGTCCAGGGCTCCCGACACGTGCTCCATCCGGCGTGCCACCGAGGGCAGACTTTCGGGGTGATTCATCAGCCCGGAGCAGAGCTCAAGCAGTTCTACAACCAGTTCGTCAATCGCCTTATGCTGTTCCACCATAGTCTCGGCGGCTTCACGTACAAGGTTCCCCTTGGCCAGTGCTCTCTGGAAGCGCGGAAACAGCGTCTCGTTCTCATCCGCCTCGTGCAGGGGCAGCGCCTGGGTGAAATACCGGTGGATGGAGCTGGCTGTCTCTTTCACTTGGCCGGCTGGGGCCGATTCGGTGCGAGCCAGAGTCTGGCTCAACTTCGTGAAATGCCGGATTCGTTCGTGGCAGCCCAGCAGCATCTCCAGCGCGTTCTCTTCAGCGGATCGCGTCCTGACGGTCGGCTGCTCCACTATCTTGATAGGCCTCATATATACGCAATTTGATGCCGCCTCCGCCCCAGTGTCGATGACGCAGGTCACAAACGCCGGAAAAGGTTCTTTTCCGGCCACCCCTCGTTTACAATTCGCTACCTTCTAGTGGTAAAATATCCGCGCTTTTGATTTGGAAGGACGCGAGCGGTAAGAGCACCCCGAAAGCGACAGCAACGTTGCTTTCCGGAACACGAATCTGCAGACGATCTCTCCGATTCACACAGCCTGATTTCAATTCACGAAGGAACAAGTAACACCATGGAACAAGGAATCGTTAAGTGGTTCAACGACGCGAAGGGCTTTGGTTTCATCAGCCGCCAGAATGGTGAAGATGTTTTCGTCCACTTCTCGGCTATTCAGTCGAACGGCTTCCGCAGTCTGAAGGAAGGCCAAGCCGTGCAGTTTAACGTCGTCAAGGGACCCAAGGGCTGGCAGGCAGAGAACGTTCAGGCGATCTAGTACGCGTCCGGAAGGTTCAACAGGGAAGGGGTAGCCGAGAGGCTACCCTTTTTCTGTTCCGCAGTACGACCTGCATGTGTCGTTAGTACTATTGCAGAGACAATGGAATGTTCGTACGATAGCCCCATCCGAAACGATACCGTCAATCTGTCGCGGTTGCGGCAACCGTCTGCCCCGCTGAGTTCGTGTTGGAGACTGATTTGAAGAAAAGCCTACTGCAACAATGTTCGGAAGTGAATCGCGAGCTCTGGCTCGTGTTTTCGCTGTTCATCATCGCGGCGCTGTGCAATTTCCTCATTGCCGGACGCGGCATGCTGCTCAGCTTCTACACCTTCCCCACCTTGTTCTCGGCTTACAACTACGGACGCCGCCACGCCGTCCTCACCGCCTTTGCCAGCGTGTTGATGATCGTCGTCATCACCTTCCTCAACCCCAACCTGTTCGAGCACGGTGCCGACGCCATCACCTCTCAGCAGTGGTACGACATCAGCATCTGGGGCGGATCGCTCATGCTCACGGCCTTCGCCATGGGCACCCTTTATGACCGCAGCACCCAGCGCATGCGCGAGCTACGCGAAACCTACCACGGCGTGCTGATGATTCTGCAGCACTTCATCTCCAAGGACACCTACACCCAGAACCACTCCTATCGCGTTTCCATCTACGCCGCCAAGATGGCCTCCGAGATGGGATTCGACGAGGAGCGCATCGAAGACGTCCGCGCCGCCGCCCTGCTGCACGACATCGGCAAGCTCGATGTCAGCCGCGACATCCTTTATAAAGCCGCGCGCCTCACCAAGACCGAGTACAGCGAGATGCGCGAACACGTCACCCGTGGCGTCAACATGTTAGAGCCTGTCGGAGGCTCCCTGCGCCGCGTGCTGCCCATCATCCTCGCTCACCACGACCGGTTCGACGGCTCCGGCTACACCGACCGCGCCGGAGAAGAAATCCCCCTCGAAGCCCGCATCCTCGCCGTTGCCGACGCCTATGACGCCATCACCAGCGACCGCCCCTACCGCAAGGGCAGCAGCATCTACGAAGCCCGCGAAATCCTCGAGCGTGGTGCCGGACGCGAATTCGATCCCGAAGTCGTCGCCGCCTTCGTTCGCGCCTTCCGCAAACAGCAAATGGAAATACCCGACCTGGTGGTCTAGCTCCACGTTGGAAGCTTGCACCGCCACATCGTACAATAGGGAACAGCTCGGGCACTCCTCAAGCGGAGGGTTGTGTGAGCGGTTGAAACAGGCGGTCTTGAAAACCGCTTTACGGGAAACCGTAACGGGGGTTCGAATCCCTCACCCTCCGCCACTTCTTTTCCAGGGCTGTCCGCGGCTGTCCATTCTCATCTCTCAATCTTCTTTATTTCAATCACTTGCATGGTTCTCTCTCCGACGTGGTCCATCTCTGTCCATGGCTATCCAAAGTTGACCGGGGGTATGACCGGGGGTATTCTGAGTTCGAATCCCGATCGATAGCCGGGGGTATCGATTCCGAGAGGTGTTTGGGGCCCGAGCCATGGATATCAACAAGCTGAAGACGACATTTTTATGCCGAAGACCGCAACTCGCGGTGAAGCGTACGAGACGTACCTCACTCACCGTATCAACGATCACTTCATCTTCCGCGGTTCCTATCAGCACCTGAATTTCCGGTATTCCGGATCGGGCTGCAAACGGGCGAGCTGATTCGAAAACCCTTCCATTGAAGAGAAGCTCGGCATGCCGGCGGTCGCCGACGAACAGCCGCTCCCATATCCTGGTCATGGAATTCACAGCCTCGTCACGGTGCGTGGACGCGTGCTGGCGCGCAAGTACCTGGGCCGCTATCTCGACTGCGGGCTTTTCCAGAAAACTTCCGGCCTCACCTTCGAAAACCACCTGATCAAGCACGGCTACATGACGTTCGTGTACGACGGCGACGGCAACCGGGTGGCAAAAACCATCGGCGGAGTGACGACCAGCTATCTGGTGGATACGCTGAACCCCACAGGCTACGCGCAAGTTCTGGACGAGTTGCAAAGCGGCAGCGTTGTTCGCAGCTACACTTGGGGCTTGCAGTTGGTGAGCGGGTCGCAGGCGGTAAACACGACTCCGCCAACGAGCACGTGGATGACGAGTTACTACGGTTTTGATGGTCACGGCAGCGTTCGCTATCTCACCAACTCAACCGGCGCCGTCACTGACAGCTATGACTACGACGCCTTCGGCAACCTCATCAACTCCACCGGTTCAACGGCCAACAACTACCTGTTCGCCGGAGAGCAGTTCGATCCAAATCTCAACCTCTACTACAACCGCGCAAGATACCTCGACGTGCGCGTGGGTAGGTTCTGGGGGATGGATACAGACGAAGGAAGCCCGGAGGATCCGATCTCTTTGCACAAGTATTTGTACGCGAGTGCAAATCCAGTTGATGAGATAGATCCATCAGGGCACACGCCGCTTACAAACTTCATTGGGCAGCTTGCAGCACACGGGACTCAGATTGCAGCACAAGTGTATGGGACCATGGTGCATGCTGCCATCCAGGCTGACTTAGAGCAGCAGTTTCCAGGCATGGTGTATCCGGAATTTTCGGTTGCTGGTGGTGAAATTGACGCCATTATTCTGGCGGAAGGGGCTGCCCATGTTTTCGAAATAAAGCCGGTGGGCGGTACAGTTAATCCGACTAAGCAAATTAAGAGATACATAGCGGCGTTGGGAGCCACGTTCTTGGGGCTTCCAGTAATTCCTGGTTCTCTTAGCATCAACGGCGATATCCGTGGCCCGCTACTCATCGAAAGAGTTAAGTACAACAGCGCTGGGGCTGGAATCATTTATTATGAGCCGTATTTACCCAACAACAATTTCACAATTTCTCCGGTGCCGATAGGGATCGCCCTGACTGCCGCTCTCATGACTTATGTGGGGCTATCAACGATGATGGGTGCTCTAGGTCCCACCGCAGCCTTGATTTGATTTGCGGAGGGAAGGATGCGAAGAGTAGAGATAACGAGAACCGTCAACATCAGCAAAGACATCGAGCTATCGAGGCATCCCAATGTTCGAAAGAACTGGAGTATACCCGGGGACTATGTCCTGTTTGAGTTTTACGACCCGATCTACGAAAAACTCGACGATCCGAGTTGTCCCTTGAGTAATCCGACGAAATGGACGGATGACACCCGGCAATACATGTCGCACCTAGTGGAAAAGGAGCGGGCGATTCTGTCTCCGTTGTACCAAGGGCGACCTCGGCACTGGCAAGGAAATACACTCGGTCTTCCGCTACAGAGCACGATGTATCGCGTTCTGGATAGTAAGAAGCTTCAATGGCCATGGTTTGGGTGTTTTCCTGGGTGGGAACTCGAGACCAGTCTCAGAGTGCGTGGAAGGCTTGAAAATCCCACGGAAGAGAATCAACAAGCGCTGGCCGGTGAACTTGCTCGCTGGGCAGAGTGGGCCTCTTCCATCGGAGAGTTGTTGACTTATAACAATCCAAGATTCGAGGAGGGCGGGTTTGAGGCGCCATGTTCTTTTTCGGGCCCTTGTGGTGATGCGTGCATGTCGCTCTACATAATGCTTACATTGACCCGGCGTCGAACTTCATTGCTGGCGATGGGGTTTGCAGGCGTGGAGAGACCAGACGAGTCTATGGCGGTATACATGAGGTTCGGTGCCCGTGGGTTGATGAAAGCCAACGGTGAGATTTTGACGGCTGCAGAAGAGGAAGAGTTCTTACGTGTCGCCGAGTCCCGCGCGCAACTTCCTAAAGCGGATGGCCGTTCAAGCTAGCAACGCCGCCTGCGGCGTCGGGTGGAGTAGGGGTGACACACGACCTCGTACAGCTACGATGGTGCAGGCCGCATCACCGTGACCACGTACGCGGATAACTCAACCAGCACGACGAACTACGACAGTGCTGGCCGGGTGTCTTCGACCCTGGATCGCAACGGCAATGAGACGGCTTACGCTTATGATGACGCAGGCCGACGCACTAAGGTGACCGATGCGTTGAATCACTCTACGGTGTTCGCTTTCGACAAGGCAGGGCAGCAAACATCGGTGACGGACGCGCGCGGCAACACCGTGCAATATACCTACGATGCTGATGGGCGCCAGACGCGGATCGACTATCCCGATCAGAGCTACTCGCTGACCGGCTATGACGATCTGGGCCGAATGACGTCGAAGACCGATCAGGCGGGTATGGTCACGGGTTACGGCTATGACGGTTTGGGCCGCTTGACCTCGGTGACTCAGTGACCTGCCCCCATTCTCCGCACGGTGATCTTACAACTTAACTGACCGCCGTCGTAGCGGTGGGAAAGTGGGAAACGGTTGTTGCGTTTTCCAAGTGGGCACAGCCCGCGTCTTTTCCACGGCTACTTGTTGCTGCCGCAAACTCCGCCGGGGTCTGATAGCCCAGCGAACTGTGTGGCCTCTGCTCGTTGTACTCCTTCCGCCACTCGAGGATCTTCCTTCGCGCATCGAACAGATTCTCAAACCAACTTATCCGCAAGCACTCTTCGCGCAGTTTGCCGTTGAAGCTCTCGCACCGCCCGTTCTGCATCGGCTTGCCGGGCTGGATGTGTACCAGCTCGATTTTGTGCTCCAGGCACCAGGCCAGAAAGTGCCGACTCGTCAGCTCCGGGCCGTTGTCACAGCGAATCGTTTGTGGACGGCCTCGCTGCACGATGATCTCTTCCAACACCCGCGTCACGCGCCGTCCTGCAAAGCTGGTGTCAACCTCCAGAGCCAGGCACTCGCGAGTGTAAGCATCGACCACGCTCAGCACCCGGATCGTGCGGCCGGCCCAGCGCGTCATGCACGAAGTCGAGAGCCCACTCCTGGTTCGCCGCCGTGCGCATGATCAATGGCGATGCGATTCGCATGCAGTGCTTGCGCTTCTTGCGCCGCAGGCACAGCCCTGCTTCTCGATACACACGATAGACCCGCTTGTGGTTGGCTACTTCACCGTCGCGCTGCAACAACACATGCAGACGACGGTAGCCGTAGCGCGGCTTCTCTCGCGCCAACTGCACCATGCGAGTGCGCAAGGCAACGTTGGAATCCTTCACCTGATAGCGATAACTGCTGATCGCAATCGACAGCAGCCCGCAAACCCGGCGCTCGCTGACTGCCCGGTACTGCTCCCGCAGCCAGCTCGCATCCGTCCTTCGGTCTACGAGCGCAATCCGTTTTTTACGATCACCGCTTTCAGCATCTCCTTGTCGAGGCTGAGGTCGGCCACCAGCTTCTTCAGCCGATGGTTCTCGTCCTCCAGTTCGCGAAGCCGATGCGCTTCGCTCACCTCAAGCCCTCCGTACTTCGCCTTCCACGCGTAAACCGTGTGCTTGCTGACGCCCAGTTCCCGCGCCACGTCCTCAACTCGGCGCCCCGCTTCAACCTGCTTTAGCGCCCCGATCATCTCCCCTTCCGTGTGCTTGCCCCTCGACATAAATCCGTCCTCCCGCATCCACTCAGAGTACGAAATCATACTCGGTTGAGCGGATCTAGGGGAGCAGGTCACCTAACGCGCCCGAACTGCTTTCGATTCGCCAAGTCCAGGAACTCACGGGAATGGGCAGATCCAATGTATATCGCCTTATTGCACTGGGCCTGTTTCCACGGCCAATCAAACTAGGCGGCTCGAAGTGGGTCGTGCAAGAAATCCGGGAGTTCATCGATCTGCGCAAGCATGAGCGCGATCGTCAATATGGCAATTGCGATCTGCGCGTCTCGCCCGAGTCTTCTGTGATACCCGGAGAGCACGCCAGAAGAGACGAGTGTAGCCAGCGCACCTCGAGCCGCAGCAGGTCGGGTTGACGCAGCTTTTCGGCCCCCGTGCCAGGTACCTTCGGAAGCTCGGCCTTGACATTCAGGAATTGCACTTAGGTCGGGAAGAGTTAAACGTGAGCTTAGTGGTAGGCAGATTGAGCTCTCGGGATTCAGCACGGCAAGGAGACGCAAACCGCAGGGTGCTTAAGTGCGCCTAGCGCGACGTCCTCTTTGTCGTGACCCTGCCCGAGTGCGGTTTTAGGGTCGTTGCGCGCGTCCAATTAGTTTTTATGTGTAGGCCTAGCATTCGGAGGCAATGGGGTGGACAAGTCGGGGGTGCTTCCGGGGGTATAAGACTCATAAGTGTGGCGAAGACCTACCACGACTAAGGTCTCAATGTTTGTACAATGCAGAAAGTAAAGCTATATGCAAGTATTTGTGGTGTGTATCGTTACAAAACTTGGAATCCCTCACCCTCCGCCAGAAATCTTCCCTAGACTCCAGCCAAGGGCAGGTTCATCTCTGCACCTAGATTCAAAAGCCACCTCCAGCTTAAGTAACTCTTTGTCCGTGACAACGAATCAGCAGACGACCGCGCCTTCACCCCCGCACAGCCATTGGGGTTAAAATTCTGCGCAGGAGCTTCCGGTATGTCGCAACAAATGCCAGCAATCTTCTTCGGTCACGGTAATCCGATGAATGCCCTGCTCCAGAATCAATACACCGAGCACTGGGCAGAGATTGGGCAAGCCGTTCCCCGCCCAAAGGCCATTCTCTGCGTGTCGGCGCACTGGTATATCCCAGATGCAGCAGTGACCGTAAGCACTGCTCCCAGGACGATTCACGATTTCGGCGGATTTCCCCGAGAGCTCTACGAAGTCCGGTACCCGGCGCCCGGAGATCCGTCTCTCGCCGCTCGTGTCCAGCAATTACTTGCTCCCGTTGCTGTGAGGTTGGCCGACGATTGGGGTCTCGACCATGGCACATGGAGCGTGCTCTGCCATGTCTATCCGAAGGCGGATATCCCCATCGTCCAATTGAGCATTGACGAGACCCAGCCCGCATCTTTCCACTACGAGATTGGAAAGCGGATCGCGCCACTGCGGGAAGAGGGCGTTCTCATCGTGGGCAGCGGAAACCTCGTCCATAACCTTCATGCCTACGCGTGGGGACGTCACATAGTGGAACCCTTCGATTGGGCAGTGTCGTTCGAGACGCGAGTCCGAGGCTTGTTGACTGCCGGAGAATCGAAGCCGCTCGTCAATTATGAGAACCAGCTCGGCAGCGAGGCCACATTGGCCGTGCCTACGCCTGATCATTACCTGCCTCTGCTGTATGTCATCGGAGCGCGGCACGAGTCAGAGCCCATTACATTTCCGGTGGACGGCGTGGACGGCGGCTCGATTTCTATGCTGACTGTGCGAGTAGGCTGAAGGGAGTTGAACCCACTCCTCGCCGTGTGCCGACCTTTATAGATCTGGCGTCTTGGCTCGGTGCTCACGCTGCCAGTTGTGCATCCGGTTGATGTGTACGCGCACAGTTACGGCCATGTCACGCAAACTCTGCCGCTGCGGAGAATCAAGGGGCAGAGTCGATGCCATTGCCTCGCACATTGCCACATACGCTTCGAGCGCCACCGGAGCGAAAATGTCCTGCCCTCTGAACATCATCACGGGTTCATCCTCGGGAATCCTCCCGGTGGGGTCTTGAATGTGGTCGTAGTCTGGACGTGCGTGCTTCATCATGTCTCCTCTGTTTGTTTGTCTGTCTGTTTATATCTTCTCAGAAACTGCGCGGGGCAATACAGGGCATTGAGGCGCTATGATGCTGGAGTCGCGGTCTGGTGTACCATTTTGCGTGCTCAAGGTATTGTGCATTGGTGCGCTCGATTTGATGTCCCGCATCACAACTGTTTCCATCGCACAACGCGCAGCTACTCTTCGTTCGTCGCTTTAACGCGGTAAATACCATCAGAAGCTTGTAGAGCGCTCGACATGACCCAACTCTACACAATTCTCGGAATCGTAGCTGTGTTGCTGGTCCTCAGCGTGGCTGCGAGCAAAGCGGCCGTAAGGCTCGGAGTTCCGATCCTGCTGCTATTCCTTGCGCTCGGCATGGCCGCAGGCTCCGAAGGAATTGGCGGCCTCTGGTTCGATTACCCGAGAGTGGCTCAAGGCGTCGGCGTTGTCGCCCTGTTGTACATCTTGTATTCAGCCGGATTCGATACAAATGCAGCCGAGTTCCGGCATCAGATGTGGCCAGCACTCAGCCTGGCTACCGTCGGAATCTTCGTAAGCTGCGCGCTCATGGCGGCGTTCGTTCACTATGCTTTTGGCTTCCAGTGGGCTGTTGGAGTGTTGCTTGGAGCAGTTGTTTCCTCCACCGATGCGGCTGCAGTATTCAGCGTCTTTCGCGCCCGGGGTACGAATCTCAAGCCGGGCTTACGTCACCTCATTGAAGCCGAATCGGGCAGCAACGATCCCATGGCGGTGTTTCTTACCTTTTCGGCGATCACTGCCGTCATGGTTCCGCAGACCTCGGTGGTCACCTTCATCTGGCATTTTGCACTTGAAATGGGATTGGGGCTCGCGCTCGGCTATGGAGGAGGCAAGTCCATCGCCTACGTCATCAATCACATCCGCCTTCAGTGGGAAGGCTTGTATCCCGTCCTGAGCATCGCGCTCGTCTTGCTGCTCTTCGCCCTATGCTCCAGGCTGGGAGGAAACGGATTCCTGGCCGTCTATGTTGCGGGTCTGGTCGTAGGCAATATGACCCTCATTCACCGTCGCAGCCTGCTTATGTTTCACGATGGCATTGCCTGGCTACTGCAGATTGCGATGTTTCTCATTCTCGGCCTTCAAGTCTTTCCCTCGCAGTTGCTGCCGGTTGCAAAAGTCGGACTGCTCGTGTCGCTGTTCCTCATCTTTGTTGCTCGGCCGCTCGGTATCGTCGTTGCATTGACGCCTTTTCGAATCTCGCTCCGCGAGCAGATGTTCCTCTCGTGGGCTGGTCTCCGTGGTGCTGCTCCCATCATCCTCGCGACCATAGCCGTTACGAGCGGAGTCCCTCAATCAAGGACACTCTTCAACACAGTGTTCTTTGTAGCTGTGCTGTCCGTTGCAGTCCAGGGCACGACCGTTGACAAGATCGCAAGACTCTTAGGCGTGCTCGATCCTGAGCCGAGCGTTCCAAAAACGCCTCTTCGTTATGACCCGACTGCACTGCCGGACAAGCAATTGGTGGAATTCGAAATCGCTGTGAACTCTGCTGCGGAGAACAAACGCATCGTTGACCTGAACCTGCCACCCGGTGTGCTGGTGCTCCTTGTTGCGCGCGATGGCGATGATGTTGTTCCAGCCGGCGGCACAGTCCTTCGCAGCGGAGACATCATCCAGGTCCTCGCTGATCCTGCATTTGCCTCACAAGCGCGTGAAATGTTCAGCCAGCCATCTTGACCATGGCGGCAAGTAAGTGCACGCCAATCCGTGACCTGAGTTGGTGTGATTTCAGCTCTGCGTACTCGCGCAAAACATGGACTAATCGGTTTTCGGTGCTATCACTTCATAGTCCTTGATGATCTTGCGCCACCGCTCCGGCACCATGATGGAGGACTTAGTCGCATAGTCATAGGCCACCTGTGTTGAGTTCGCGTGTGCGGCAAGTTGCGATTTGGTCTCGCTCCATATCTCGTATGCAAAGTCGAACGACTTATGTCCGATGCGCGACACCCTGCACCCAATTGCCACTTCCTCGCGATAGCTCAACGGCAGTGTGTAGCTGAATTCCTGCCGCGCCAGGATCATGGCGGTCGCCACGGATAGCGGCTCGTTCAGCACCTCGTCAAAATAGATTCCGCGAATCGTCTCCGCCCACACCACATAGGCCGTGTTGCCTGCATGCTGTGCCATGTTTACATCGCAGAAGGGAATTCGAAATCGCAGGATGCAGCGGAAGTCGGTCAGTGCCATCAAGTGCCTCGCTTGTCGGATGCTGCCGCAAATGGATGATTTGTCTCGCGTCGCTCCACTCGTGCGCAAGCAGAAGCCGGGCGACATGCGCCCGGCTGTGTATGTGAATGCTTCGCTTTTACGAGCGGAAGACCTCAAACTTCTCAGCCGGTGCGTTACAGATCGGGCACGACTTGAGGGAAGCGTCGTCGGTCACCTCGCCGCAGAACGGGCAAACATAAAACACCGCTTCTGCGCGCTGCGCTTCCAGGTTGGCCAGTGCGTCGCCGTAAAGGTTCGCGTGCACCGCTTCGGCAGCGCTCGCCAGTCGGAAGGTACGTGCCGCGCCAGCCTCACCGCTGATTTCCGCTTCGCGAATGAAGTCCGGATACATCACATCGCGCTCGTACTCTTCGCCTTTCTTGGCGACGGCGAGATTTTCCGCTGTGGTCGCAACCACCGGTTCAGCTATTTTCGCCTCGGGAGTTGCTCCCATCCTTACAATGACCTTCGCGTGGCTCGCCGCGTGTATCTGCTCTGCGCGAGCAGCGGCACGAAACAGCGTGGCGACGCGCAGATAGCCCTCCTGCTCGGCTCGTTTCGCAAAGGCGGAGTAACGCACTGCCGCGTTGCTCTCTCCCTCGAAGGCCGCCAGCAGGTTCTTCAAAGTCTGTGAAATTCCAGGGGCACTGCTGCTCATGGTTTATCTCTCCTCACATTAAGACTACACACTTAGCTCTCCTGGCGCTGTGACATCCGGGCGAATGTTGCGCCCGCCCGGCCAGACTTATTCAAATACCGTCTTTCAACCAGGCGCCCGCGTTCAGCATCAAACAACACTCGGCCTGCAGTTCTCAATATTCACAACACAGGAGATGGCGCATACATGAGCGCAAATGTGCAGAGTCAGGCGATTCCTGCTCTCGACCAGAAAGGTTTTGTTGTTCAGCGAGGTGGTGATCGCCGTGGAGGTCCGCTCTACGTAGTCGGCGATGTGGTCTCGGTCAAAATCTCAAGCCACGACACCAATGGAGCTTTCGCCGTCGTTGAAGACGTCACTCCGCCTCATCAGGGGCCACCCCTTCACCTTCATCATGAGCAGGACGAGTGGTGGTATATCGTCGAGGGAGAGTTCCGTTTCGTCGTCGATGGGCAGGAGATACACGCAGGCCCCGGAGATACCGTTTTTGCTGCGCGCGGAACCCGTCACACCTTTCAGAATATCGGAGACACTCCCGGGCGTTCGGTCGTAACCGTTGTCCCCGGCGGACTCGACGTGTTCTTCGAAGACCTAAGCGCCGCCGCGCCTCCGGGCACGGTTCCCGACCCCGCGAAGATTGCTCTCGTCTTCCAGAAGCATGGACTCGAACTGCTAGGCCCACCGCTCGGAGTCGAGTAACTCGTGCCAATCGCGTGAAGGCTTGCCCGTCGGCAAGCCTGTCTTATTCCACTATCTCTCGTCTGGATGTTCGTGCCGCCAGTGCCAATACGCAGCTTGCTGATCTGCGCTCAGCCTGCCGAAGTCCTCGTATTGCCGGTGGTTTTGCGATAGCCAGCTCCTATACGCCGCGTCTTCGGACGAATTCCATTGCCGATACTCGCGACGTTCGCTGTCATAGTATCCTCTGTTGCGCGCGCGATCATGGTCCTGATCCCTGTCGTTGTCTCGATCATGATCTCGATCCCGATCCATGTTCCGATCGTGATCCTGATCGTGGTTCATGTCGCGATCCTGATCTCTGTGCTCCTGATCCTGCCCAACTGCTTGCACGCTCACCGTCACCGGCAACGCCAAGGCTGCCGTTAACACGAACGCTCCCAGATTCCGTTTCGCTGGAAACATAGCTCCTCCTCGCGAGCAACAACAATAGAATTTTGTGTCGTTATCCTTCGGATGCTTTCAGCCCAGCGCGGGTGCGCCCTTGATTTGTGTGCGGCCGCAGTCAAATCGCTTATCGAGTGCTGCGGATATAAAAAGCCCCTTTGCCTGCTCGCAGATCGCGCCCATAGCTGAGCACAAACTTTACTCCCAGTGCGCTCAGCTTCAGCTGCGCTCCCGCATCCCATAGCCATTGCCGCGAGCCCAGCGAAGCCGGATCTGCAATCCTTCCGGTATCAACGAAAGGGCCAAGCTTCACCGCAATCAACCCATTGCCGTAGAGGTTCTTGTCCATCTCCCAATTCGAAAGAAAGTATCTGCGTCCCAGCGGAGCGCTGCCCTTGCGCCCATCGCGTGTTCCGATATGAGCCCTCATCATCAGATCGTTATCGCGCTCCAGCCCCAGCATGAATAGCTCATCGAATGGGATTGTTCCCACCGTGTAGCCCGCGCGCGCCCGGTATTGCATTTCGAAATCATCTCCTTGCGCACGCGGAAACCAATGCGTTGCAACTGAAGCCTGTGGCTTGAAGAACGCTCCACCTGTCGCACCCAGCATGCGCCCTGTCTCTGTCGAAGCATCGGCTGTGATCGTCAGCCGCCTCTCCGGCACACTCAGCACTCGATAGTCCACGCGCGCAACATGCTTGATCTGCGTGCCCTGCAGCAACAACGCAGAACCTAGAGTTGTTCCCGCATTCACATCGCGCAAGTCACGGTAGGAAACCTCGGCCCCGGTTGACCAACTCCATCGTGCGCCATGCAGATTCGCAATCTCTGCCCGGACGCTCTCCCTGCGCAAGTTCAACGACGCAAGCGCCGGCGCCGGTCCGGTGAATGATCGTCGGATCACCCAGTTCTCGCCGCGCAAATCCACTCCTACTTGGTAGCGCCAGCGTGGATCGCGCCGCACCGGGCCGGAGAGCGTCACCAGTGCGCGCCGCTTCTGCGCGTCCCATCGCAGCAACGACAGCACGTTCGTCGCCGAATGCCCAATGTTGTAATACTCCGGCGTAAGCGTCTGGTAGAACACTCCGCGAAATGTCGAGAGCAGTGCTTCCGTCTTCGACTCGCCCCAGCCGTTCCGCTCCAACGCATGGAACGTGACATCGAATTTCTGATCCGCGCGCGCAGCCAGCGTCAAACTGTAGTTTGGAAAAATCTCCAGCGCACGCAGCCGGTCATCGGTCGCCTGCCACTCTTGTCTTTCCAGCACGCCGCCTCGTGCAAAGGCAAACGCGCGATCCAGCAACACCGGATCGACACGCGGGACCGGCTCTCGCGCCACATTTTCAATTTCTGGCTTATGAACCCGATTCCAGTACTCCAGCGCCGCCTCTAGATTTCCAAGCAGGTAGAAAACGCTGCCGCAGAAATCATTCACATAATCGTCATCCGGCGCGAGCCGCGACGCGATCAGCAGCCAGTGTGCCGCACTCGCATAGCGCTTGTTCAGAAACTCGATTCCGCCAATCTCAACAGGGAATCGCATATCGTGCGAGTCGAGCCTGTAACCTTCCAGCAAGAGTTTGCGCGCATCACTGAGCCGTCCAAGTTTCGCCAGCGACTCGCCATAGTAATAATCGACGTCAATGTCGCGTTGTGACTTCGCTTCCTTCTCGACTAGCTCGACCACCTGTTGCCACTGCTGCTGAGCAAACAATTGCTGTGCTCGCGATGCAAGCGTCGCGCTTTGTGCGGAAAGTTGTAGTGGAATACAGAGAAGAGCCGCGATTATTGCAGTGCGGACGAATGACCAGGCTGTTTTGGCAGAGCGAGTAGCGTCCAGCGCTGGACTCCTTCCCATTGTTTTTCAAAGCTGGCCCGGTCAAGCTCGCGCAACTTGCGTTCCGCCGGATCGTTCACCATCACGATCTGCCGCTGCGCATCCATGCCTGCCACTACCACGTAGTGCAGCGTGCGCTCCATCCTGCTGGGTCGCAGTGCGACAATCAGCGGCCGACCTTTTGTAAGATGCTGCTCCAGCAGATCCCAGTCGCCCGCAAACGCAAATGTCTGGAATCCCTGCTGCTCCAGGTAGCGCGACATCGCCGAGGCATAGATACCGTGACCGCTCGACGAATGCAGCGTGCGAAGAATATGCGCCGCATCGGCACTCTCGCTCGCCGCCTGTCCCTCCACTCCGGACCAGTACCGCATCACCATCGCGATGCTGGCTGCGCCGCATCCTTCCACGCTCTGCTTTACAAATGGAACATCCAGCCACATCGCGTGCTGCTCTGCGGCGACGCATGGTGCGCAGCCGCAGAGTGCAATCGCGAGTAGTGTCAGTTGCAGGTTTCGTCGCATGCTACCGCAGTGCCACGATCAGCAGGATCAGAACTGCGATGCCGACCAGGATCAGCAGCAGGTCACGATTTCCAATCGTGCCCGCGGCGAAGTCGGCCTGAGCCTTATCTGCTCGCGCAGCGATTTGTTCAAGCTCCCGATCGCTCAACGTCGGCACCGCCACCTTCACCCGCTCCGGGTCCATGCCTGCGTTTTTGATTGCCTTCGTCGCTTCCGGCGTGGAGAGGAACCGCTGTACATTTTGCTCATTCTGGCGTCGCGCCTCACCCGCGGCCAGCACCTGCTTCTGAACATCCGCAGGATTCACGACATGAGTTTGCGCCATCACTGGGCCAGGGGCGACATACAGCGCAATCAGCAGTGCTGAAACCGCTACTTCGATCCGACGCGGCAGCAACGAAACCATCCGAACACCTCCATGAATTACATTTGCGCCGGAGCTTACCGGCTACAAGATGCAATTAGATGTGGAGGACGCAGTTCCTGTTGGCGCAGCTTCGCGCAAATCAAAGTTCAGCGCCGCGTGTGCACTCAACGTGCATCTTCTCGCGCCGACTCAGCACCCTAATCCAGCGACTTGTGGAACCGTAGCACGCTTGCGAACAAGATCACGATGGCAAACACGCTCAGGCTCGCCATTTGCGGCCACAGCACGTCAAATCCCACGCCTTTTAGAAAGATTCCTCGCAGTATCACGATGAAATACCGCAGCGGGTCTGCCAGCGTCAGCACCTGCAACCAGTGCGGCATACTGCTGATGGGAGATGCAAAACCAGAGAAGATGATCGCCGGCATCAGAAAGAAGAAAGCCGACACCATCGCCTGCTGCTGGTTACTCGAAAGCGTGGAAATCAGCAGCCCAATCCCAAGCACACACAACAGATACAGAACCGTTCCCGCTGCAAGCACCAGCAGGCTTCCGCGCAGCGGCACACGAAACCAAACCGTCCCCACCACCGTAATCAGCACGGCGTCCAGCATCCCAATCAGGAAGAAGGGAATCGTCTTGCCGAGGATAAATTCCATCTGCGTTATCGGCGTCACCATGATTTGTTCCAGCGTGCCAATCTCGCGCTCGCGCACCACGGCAAATGCCGTGAGCACCACAATCACAAGGGTTACAAGATTTCCCATCACTCCTGGCACAAAGAACCACTGGCTGCGCAGATCGGGATTGAACCATGGCTGCCGCTCCAGCACGATCGAGGGCATCTGCTTGGCCATTAATGGAGAACTCCGGTCCAGCATCTCGCGCTGGTAGTCTTTCGCAAAGTTCGCCGCAATCTGATTCACATATCCCAGCGACACCAGCGCCGTGTTTGAGTTGCTGGCATCCACGATCACCTGCACCTTAGCCGTCTGGCCCTTGCCCAACTGTTCCGTGAAACCAGCATTGATTTGCAACGCCACCAGCACGTCGCCGTGATCCACCATCTGCCGGACGCGTGCGCGATCCAGCGTGCGCTCCCGCACGTCGAAATATCGGCTGCCGACAAAGCGCGAAACGAACTCACGGCTTACTTGCGAGTTTTCATAATCGACAATCGCTGTCGGCACATGCTGAATATCGAGCGTTGCGGCATAGCCAAAAATCACCATCTGGATAATCGGAGGACCAAACAGCAGAAAACGCGCGCGCTTGTCCCTGAACACCTGGATGAATTCCTTTACCAGCATCTGCCGCAACCGCAGCCACATACCTCACCTCATCCGCTTCTGGAACGCGCGCGTCGCCACCGCCACCAGCACAGTCGCAAAGATCATCAGCGCCAGCAAGTCTTCCCACAGTAATACTAGCGGCGTTCCCTTCAGAAACACTGCGCGAATCATCGACATGAAATATCGTGCCGGAATCACGTGCGTGACCACCTGGATGAACGCCGGCATCTGGTCAATCGGAAAGATGAATCCCGACAGCAGAAACGCTGGCAAGAATGTTGCGATCAACGATGCCTGACTCGCTGCGAGCTGCGACTTCAGCGCCACCGAAAGAAAGTATCCAAGCGAGAGCACCACCATCAGGAACAACGTTGAGCTGATGAACAGCACCGCCACGCTGCCTCGAAACGGAACCCCAAACCACCACACTCCCATCAACGCGCACAGCGCCGTGTCTGCCAATCCAACGATCAGGTATGGAGAGAGCTTTCCGATCATCAATTCCAGCGGCGATACCGGTGTTGATATCAACTGCTCCATCGTGCCCCGCTCCCACTCGCGTGCAATCGTCAGCGATGTCAGGAACGTTCCCACCACGGCCATCACAATCGCCACCACTCCCGGGACAATATTCGCCATGCTCTCCAGGTCTTCGTTGAACCACGTGCGCGCCGCCACCGTCACCGGAGGCTCCATTACGCGCTGTCCTTTCTGCCGCACCCAGTCGAGTTGAACCTGTTGCGAATATCCCTGCACCACGGCATCGGCATAACCCATGCCAACGTTCGCGCTGTTGCCGTCCGTTCCATCCACCAGCGCCTGTACGGATTCAGGTCCGCCGTCGCGCAGCTTCTGCGAGAATTGCGGCGGTATGACAATTGCCAACTGGCAATCGCCCGAATCAATCGCAGCCACCACATCGCGATAATTGTCCACCTGCTTGCGTACATCGAAATACTCTGAAGAGCGGAAGCGCTGAATCAACTCGCGACTTTGCTGGCTGTTCTCGCGGTCAAATACATACGTTGGAAGGTGTTTGATATCGAAGCTCACCCCGTAGCCAAACGCCAGCATTAGGATGATCGGCATCGCCACCACGATGATGATGCTTCGCAGGTCGCGGCGAATCTGCAGCATCTCCTTCCACGCAATCGCCCGCACGCGCCTCAGGTTCATCGCGCTGCTCCCTTCGCGGGTTCTCGCGCCGTCAGCGAGACAAACACATCTTCTAGCGACGCCGGAATGGCCTCCATGCGTCCCACGCTGATCGAGTTCTTTTGCAATCTCTCGCGCAGCTCTGGAATCGCCGTCTCCGCTCGTTGCACCACCGCATGCAGCGCGTTTCCGAAGACCGCAACATCCATCACCAGCGTGCTCTGCTCGAGTGCTTCCAGAGCCTTTCCAAGTGGCTCGCATTCAATCAGCACTAACTCGCCCTTCATCGCCGTACGCTTCAACTCCGCCGGAGAACCGGCCGCCACGATCTTTCCCCGATAGATCAGGATCAGGCGATTGCAATACTCAGCTTCATCCATGTAATGCGTCGTCACGAATACCGTGATACCGCTCGCCGCCATCTCGTGAATCAACTCCCAGAAGTTTCGTCGCGAAATCGGATCCACGCCCGAAGTTGGCTCATCGAGAAACAGCACCGCAGGCTTGTGAAGCACCGCGCAACCCAGCGCCAACCGCTGCTTCCAGCCGACAGCCAGCGTGGAGGTCAACGTCTTCGCCCGCCCCTCGAGTCCCGCCATCTTAAGCACCCACGCGAAGCGCTCTGCCATCTGCGCCGCAGGCACCCGGTACATGCCGCCGAAAAATCGAATGTTCTCCTCTACCGTAAGATCGTTATAGAGCGAAAACTTCTGCGACATGTATCCAATGTTCTGTCGCACGCGTTCCGGATGCTTGGCCACGTCGATTCCAGCCACGCTCGCGGCTCCCGAGGTCGGATGCAGCAGCCCGCACAGAATACGAATCGTCGTGGATTTTCCTGCGCCATTCGGTCCAAGGAATCCGAAGATTTCTCCCATGCGCGCCTCAAAGCTGATGTGGTCCACCGCGTGGAAATCGCCAAAGCGCTTCACCAGGTCTTTCACCACGACCGAGTATTCTTCGCTCATGCGCCCACCTCCGCTCCGTGCTCCACCGCATCGACGAACACGTCTTCCAGTGTTGCTCCCGCCACCGTGGCCGACGTGTAGCTCACCTTCGCCGCGTCCATCCGCTCGCGAAGCCGCGGAAGAGTCGTGTTGGCATCCGTCACCACTACGTGCAGTCCGTCGCCCACGAGCACCACGTTGCGGACACCCGGCACCCGCTCGACCGTCGCACGCACGCCTCTCGGATCTCCGGTCGCGATTGCCACTACCGAATTTTCCAATCGTTGTTTCAGCCGATTCGGTGCATCGCAAAACAGCACGCGTCCCTCGTGCACCAGTGCCACGCGATGGCAGCGCTCCGCTTCGTCCAGATACGCAGTCGATGTCAGGATCGCCACTCTCTCCGCCAGCAGCGAATACAGAATTTTCCAGAAATCCCTGCGCGACACCGGATCCACGCCATTCGTCGGCTCGTCCAGCAGCAGCACGCGAGGCGTGTGAATCAGCGCGCATATCAGGCCAAGCTTCTGTTTCATCCCGCCCGACAGATTGCCGGCCAGCCGCTTGCGAAATTCCTGCATGTCGGCCGCCCGCAGCAGCCGTTCGCTGCGCTCGCGATACTCGCCGCGCTTCACCCCGAAAACCTCAGCGTAGAAGCGAATGTTTTCATCCACGCTCAGGTCTTCATATAGGCCGAAGCGTTGCGACATGTAGCTGATATCGTGCTTCACGCGTTCCGCTTCGCGCACCACGTCATATCCTGCGACCTGCACCGTCCCGCCCTTGGGCTCAAGCACTCCGGCCAGAATGCGCATTGTTGTTGTCTTCCCTGCGCCATCCGGTCCCACCAGTCCGAAGATTTCGCCATACTGCACATCAAAGGAGAGATGGTCCACGGCCTTCACGCCCGGAAATCCGCGCACAAGATCGCGAACGACGATGGCGGCCTGCTCACTCATCTGATTTACTTTCCCAGCTCAATCGTGACGTCCGCCGGCATGCCTGGCTTCAACTCGCGGTTTGGATTCTCCACGTCCACCTTGATGCGATACACCAGCGCAACCCGCTCCTTGTTCGTCTGCACCGTCTTCGGCGTAAACTCCGCTTCCGGCGAGATGAACGCAATCGTGCCCTTGTACGCCTTGCCGGGATAGGTGTCCGTGCGCACCGTCGCCGCCTGTCCCCATCGCACGCGCCCCAGGTCCGTCTCGCTCACATATGCGCGCACCCACAAATGATCAAGGTCCGCAACGCTCACCACCGGCGTCCCGGGCACCACGTATTCGCCCAACTCCGCCTGCCGCACCGTCACAATCCCCGTCACCGGAGATTTCAGTTCCGTGTAGTCGAGTCGCACCTTTGACAGCGCAAGATTCTGCTTCGCCGTGCGCACGTTCGCCTGCGTCACCGCAATCTGTTCCTTGCGTGTTCCCTCGCGAATCACGGAGAGATTCTGCACGCTCCGTTCATACACCGCCTGCGCGCGCTTGTAAGCCGTATCTGCCTGCTCGCGCGTCTGTGCGGAAACAGCTTCGCGCTTGTACAGCGCCGTGTAACGTTCCAGGTCCGCGTGCTTCATCTCCAGATCGGCCTTCGCATCTGCCACCGTCTGCTCGGCTGCCTGTACATCTTGTGTGCGACTGCCAGCCCTTGCAAGCTCCAGCTCTCTTCCGCGTGTCTCAACCATCGCCTGGTCGATGCGCACTTGTTGCTCGTAATCGGCATCGTCGAGTTTGGCGATCGTTTCTCCCGCCCTCACCTCGCGTCCTTCCTCCACCGGAAGCGACACGATCCTGCCCTGTGTCCGGAATCCGATCACGCTCTCATGTGCCTCGATATTGCCCGAGAGCAGCAACGTATTCGTCGGCGTGTTCTGCCTGTGCGCCGCGCGGTAGTAGTAGATACCTGCTCCGATGCAGGCAATCAGCAGAATAGGGATGATGATGCGTTTCATTTCCTTTCCTTCTGCCGCTCAGCGGCCCCCGAGATAATCCGCGTAATTCGCTTCCGTATTGCCCATCGCCCGCGCCAGCGAGATTCGCGCATCCGCATGATGTGTCAGCGCCACGATGGAGTTTTGCTGCGCGCGCGACAGTGCGTCCTGCGCCGTGATCACTTCCACGTTGTTCGTCACTCCCTCGCTGAATCGAAGTTGCGCGAGATCGAGTTCCTTCCGCGCCAACTCGAGCCCCGCTTGTGCCACCGTCACCTCTTCTGCGGCAGACTCCAGATCGAGCATCGCCTGTCGCAACTCCTGCTCCACTCCCAAGCGTGCGTCATTCAACTGCCGGTCTATGCGAGCAATCCGCGCTGTAACTTCCGCAGCCTCTCCTTCACGGTCACGATCAAACACCGTGAACGAAAGCGAAATCTGAGCCGCCTCCGTCGCATTTATTGAGCCGAGCGTGCGCCCAATACCGCCATAGTTTCCCGAAGCCGCCAGCTTCGGCCAATAACGCGACCGCGACGCGCGTAGCTGTTCGCTCAATCCCTCTCTCGTGTGCAGCAGCGATTGGTAATCCGGACGAGAAGCCAGCGCCTGCCCCAGCACGTCCTCCACGCGAGCCTGTTTCGCATCGCGATACGTGAGCTGCTCGGCAAGTTCAATTTCTGTTCCAGGCGACAGTCCGATATTTCGAGCCAGCGCCAGCAGCGCACTTTTTGCACGGTTCTGTGCCTGCACCAGTCCTTGCCGTTCATTAGCCAACTGCACCTGTGCGCGCAACACATCAATGCCGGTTGCCACACCAGCGTCGCGCTGATCTGTTGCCAGTCTGTAGAGCGCCTGCGCGGTCTCCACTCGCGCCTGTGCTGCCGACGCCAGCGCGAACTGCGCCTGTGCCGAAAGATAAAGCGCGGCAACATTCCGGATTACCTGATCGCGCGCGTCCTGGTAATCGGACTTCGCCGCCTCCGTCGTCTTCTTCGCCGCACGATAGGTGTGCAGCGATTGCAGATCCGCGATTGCCTGGTCCGCGTATGCTCGTGCCTCGTACGTGCTGAACGGCCCTACCACGGCAGGCACCGGCAATCCCGGCACGCTGATCCCCATCGCAGCCAGACTGCGGCTTTGGATGGCCACTGGTGTCTCCACTCGCACTCGTGGCAGCAACAACGCCTGCCTGCGCTCGGCCGTTGCCACGGTCTCCTGCACTCGCGTTTCGGAAACGAGCACTCCCAGATTCGCCTGCAGCCCTCGATGGATTGCTTCTTGAAGTGTGAGCCTGTACGGCGTTACTGGAGCACTCTGTGCCCACGCCTGCACTATGGCCAACATCAGCAACAGGCTGCTACAAAGAATCGGCCCGCGCCTTGTCATACATTCCCCCCGCGCTTGCGCTTCGCCGCAGGCCTCTTCCGCGCCATCTTCAACTCATCAGCGCTCAGGCCACAGAAGAAGGTCTCCATCGTCGCCGTGAACTGTTTTTCCAGCGACGCTTCGGAATCCAGCGACCACAGCACCAGAGTTCCAAAAAGCGCGTGCTGGAATATCCTGGCCACCTGTGCCGCCTGTATTGCGCCGCTCAGTTCTCCGCGCTGCTGTCCCAGTCGCACGATTTCCGCGATCAGCTTCCGGCCCGCCGACATCTCGTGCGCGATATATTCACGAATCTCAATGTTCCCGATTAACGCCAGCACAATGCTTCGTGCCATCTGCGGACTTTTCCCCGGCACGCGTATCAGGTCTCGCCCCAGTGACGTGAGCACTTCTTTTGTCCCCGTGCTGCCCTCGTGAGCCAATTGCAAATGGTGCTGCACCGTGCCCATCTGGCGGCTTACCAGATACCCGAGTACATGCTCTTTGCTGGGGAAGTAGTTGAAGAACGTTCCTTTCCCAACGTCGGCGCGTTGGGTGATGTCCTCTACCTTAGTTTGTGCAAACCCTTTGCTGGAGAACAACTCCATTGCCGCGACAAAGAGCTTTTCGCTCGTCTCTTGCCGCCTGCGCTCTCTACGCCCCGGCGACGAGTTTTCATCCGAAGCGGCGATGCGTCCCTTGCTGACCATGGGACGTATATGACCACCAGTCATATTTCGTGTCAAGCGAGATCGTGAGCAGGATCGAAATCTTCTTTCCGCCCGTCCGGCAATGGCCTGCGGTTTCGCTCACAAAAAAATACCCGCTACTCTGAAGTAGCAGGTATTTACGAACCCAAAACGTTGTAAAGGCTTTAAGGGATTAGCTCTTTGCCGAGTTGGCTTTCTCGTCCAGCGCTTGTCGAACCGTATTGAACAGCATCTCTGATGTATGTGGTTTTTCCAGAATGCGAATGCGTTCCGGCTTTTGCGTGCGTGCCAGCGCTTCTTCCGTGTAGCCGGAAACGAACACTACCGCGATCTCAGGGCGCATCTCCGCAATCCGTTCCGCCAGTTCCGTGCCGCGCATCTTTGGCATCACCACGTCGGTCAGCAACAGGCGAATTTCGGGATGCTGTTTGCAAATCTCAATCGCCTTCGCTCCGTCCTCGGCCTCCAGAACCGTGTATCCCTGCCGCGCCAGCAGTTCCCGTGTAAGCTCGCGCAGCGCCTTCGAATCTTCCACGACGAGAATCGTTTCATCCCCGGTCATCTTCTCCGGAGTCTGCGGCACAGCGATCGGATGGCTCACCGATTCAAAGCAGAACGGCAGGTACACCTTGAAGATCGATCCCAGGCCCGGTTCGCTGTACACCCAGATATCTCCTCCGTTCTGTTTTACGATTCCGTACACCGTGGCCAGTCCCAGCCCGGTACCCTTGCCCGTCGATTTCGTCGTAAAGAACGGTTCGAAGATGTGGGTAGCAAGTTCCGTATCCATACCGACGCCCGTATCGGTCACCGCGAGCAGCACATATCTGCCGGGCGAAATCAGTGCATGCTGTTTCACGTAAGCATCGTCGAGTTCGACTGGCCGCACCTCAACCGTCAGACTGCCTCCCTTCGGCATTGCGTCTCGTGCGTTTGTGGCCAGGTTCAGCAGTAGCTGTTGCAACTGCCCCTGGTCGGCCTTCACCGGACAAACGTCTTCCGAGGTGTGCACCGAGAGATCGATATCCTCTGGCAGCAAGCGTCGCAGCATCGGTTGCACGGCCAGCACCGAAGCTCTCATGTCCAGCACCTCGGGCATGATCGTCTGTTTGCGGCTGAATGCGAGTAGCTGTTTCGTCAGCGTCGCTCCCGTGTGCGCCGCGTGCTCTATCTGCTCAATGCGCGCTCGCGACGGATCGTCCGCCGACATCTCGGCCAGCGACAGTTCGGCAAATCCCAGGATGACCCCAAGAAGAGTGTTGAAATCGTGCGCAATGCCGCCCGACAGCCGGCCCACAGCTTCCATCTTCTGTGCTTGCAGCAGTTGGTCCTCGGCACGTTTGCGATCGGTCACGTTCTGGATGACCGTAATGCGATAGAGTGGCGTGCCATCATCGTCCTTCAGCGCGGAGGAGGTCACGTGCACCCAAATCGGCGAGCCGTCACGATGAATGTATCTTTTTTCCAGTGCATAAGAGCCCGTGGTGCCTCCCAGCATCTGGTTCAGCAGCACTTGTTCGCGCTCTCGGTCGTCGGGATGAGTGATGTCGCTGAAGGTGAGGTTCAGCAGCTCTTCGCGCGCATAGCCCAGCATGTTGCACAGAGCCGTATTCACCATCAACAGTCGGCCGTTCAGCCCCACCTGCTCGATCCCCACTGCGGCATGCTCAAACATGGAGCGGAATCGTGCCTCACTGCGTCGCAGTGCTTCTTCGGAGCGCTTGCGTTCCGTCACGTCTCGCATCAACACCGTGTAGAGCTTTTGCCCAGCCACTGTCACCTGTGAAATCGTGGCTTCAATCGGGAACTCTTCACCGTTCGCGCGTACTGCTGTCAGTACTCCCGGCGATCGCATCGACCGCGTCGTTGTGCCCGACTGTCCAAAGCGCTGGAGATCCTCTTTGTGCTTGTGCCGGAAACGCGCAGGTATAAATCGATCCAGCGATTCTCCGACCGCCTCCTGAGCGGAGCACAAAAACATCTTCTCGGCCGCGTGGTTGAACAGAACGATCTTTTGCTGTTCATCCACCGAGATGATTGCATCCATCGCCGAGCGGATGATTCCTTCCAGCTTCGCCTCGCCAATGCGCAGCGCGTGCGTGGCTTCCTGTTGCGCGCTGTATGCCGCTTCCAGTTGCTCCGAAGCGGCGCGCACAGTGGCCTCTGCGGCCTCAGCTTTCTCGCGGCTCGCCTGCTCTGAACGCAGCAGTTCGTTCATCAGTTCCAGTTCAGCATTGGCCTCCGTGAGTGTTTCGCCCGTGCGGCTCAGTTCCAGTTCCAACTGCTTCAGTTGAGCTGCCGCCATCTGTCCGCCCGGACGCTCCTCGCTCAAGCGAACAACATTCGTCAGGTCCTCCACGCGATGAATCAGGTATAGGACTTCGCCAGATTCATTCAGCACTGGAGTGTTCAGCGGGCTCCAGTAGCGAACCTCAAATCCTCCACCTTCTCCTTGCCGACGTCGAATGTCGTATTTCTGAATCGGCATCTGATCCGGCACGCGCAACTTCAGAGCCCGCTCCAGCGAACTGCGCAGGTTGTTCACTCCAGTTGCCGCGGCATCTTTCGGATTGTCCGGAAACACTTCGAACACGTGCTTGCCGACGATGTCCCGCCGTGTTGTTTTCGTTGCGTTCAGGTACAAATCGGAGACGGCGACGATCACCAGTTCCGGTGAAAGCACCAGTACAGCAGAAGGCGACGCCTCAAACAGCAGGCGAAAGTGATCCGGCGGTATTAGTGGGATCTCTAATGACATCGGCAAAAAATCAGTAACTCAAATCCAGCTCTGAATATTTTGATGCCCTAGTACTTTGGTGGGATATCCGCGAACCTGTCGCCGCAACGAATTTTTGTACGCAGCGAATCGGATTCCCGTCGCGAAACGCTATTGTACATTTGATATCACGTCAGAATGTGATACGCATCACAAAGTGTCCATGCGTAATTAATTTTTCGCAGGAGCGGTCGTAAGCGACGCCTTCATCGCCGGAGCCGCCTTCCGATACACGCGCACATAGTCCACCAGCATCGAGTTGGGGAACTGCGTAGTGGCATCCGGGCTCCCTGGCCATCTGCCCCCCACTGCCAGGTTCAGCAGCAGCAGATAGAACGGGTGGTCATACACCCAGCGTTTATGCGGAGGCAGGCTCGCCGTCGTCTGTGTCTCGTATAGCACGCCATCCGAGTAGAAGCGCACCACGCCGGGCTCCCACTCCACGGCAAACACATGGAAGGCGTCGGCGAAGTGTTTCTCTCCGCGCAGCTCATACGCTCCGGTCAGCGGATTTGCGCCGGAGTATTCCGGGCCGTGCATGCTGCCATGAATTTTCGCCGGGTCGTAACCCACGTTTTCCATGATGTCGATTTCGCCGCACTCTGGCCATCCCACCTGATCGACGTTGCCGCCCAGCATCCAGAAGGCTGGCCACATCCCTTGGCCGCCCGGAATTTTTATCCGCGCCTCAAATCGTCCATAGAGCTGCTGAAACTGTTTCTGCGTGTTCAGTCGTCCCGAGGTGTACTCGCGCGTCACTCCATCGGAGCCCGTGAAGTGCTCTTTGCGCGCGGTGATCACCAAGTTGCCTTTTTCGATATGGATGTTTTCCGGGCGTGCCGTGTAATACTCCAACTCGTCGTTGCCAAATCCGTCGCCGCCGACCACGTAATTCCATTTCGCCGGGTCGGGCTTGGACCCGTCGGGCCCATCGAACTCGTCACTCCACACCAGATGCCAGGCATCTGCAGTAGCGCTCGTCGGCACTTCCGAGCAAACCGCAGTTGCGCACAGCAGGAAAAGAACAACAGGAAAATAGCGCAGCTTCATAGCGGCTTCAGCATACCTCAGAGCACGTCGCAGCGCGAGCCGTCTACGCGCAGCATCAGCACGCCAACGCCCAAGCATGTCTTGGATTCCCATTTTCTTCTGATGCGGAGAGCATTGGATCAGTAGCGGAGTGGCTGTTTTATCGACTTCGCGGCCAGGGTCGGGAAGATGTACCCGCGCCACGTCCGGTCATAGCGAAACCCCATGCGAAACATTCGCCATCGTTGTTGTTTGTCCGGCACGTTGATTACCAGGTAGGGCGGCCACGCCAGTCCCACATTCGGACCATTCGATCTTCCAATCAACCAGAAATAGGGTTCACGCTCTGACCGCCACGAAAGCTTCTGCTGCAACCAGCAAACCACCGGAGCGAAGCCGCGGCTATCGAGACCTTGGTTTACGCAATGCTGTCGCCCGGAAAATTCCTCGTGCCGCATGCTGCTGATCAGCCAGTGCCCGTCCTGCTCCGTGACCCTCCAGTGCAGTACACCTCGCCGCAGTGGAATTTGCTTGCCGTCGCTGCCTGTTGCCCCGGTCATTTCCCACAGAACTCTCACATGTGCCGAGTCCGGAGCCGCGAAGTGTGCCCTCATCTCCGGCGCGCTCAGCTCGCTTTCCTTCAGAACAGTTTCAAACATCGGCTGTTGCATCTGCTCAATCTCGATGCGCCCCTTTGCGCTCTCGCCTCTTAAGCCCTTGAACTCTGCATTGTCGGTAAACAAACTCGCCACTGCCTGCGCGTCGTGCTTGTTCCAGGCGCTCACGAAACTTGTTACAAGTTGCTCGATTGGCTTCAAGTCCTGAGTTGCAGGTTCTTGTCCTAGCGCTCCGGTCACAAGCAGCAGCACCACAGCCAATGCCTTCATCATCCGTTGCCCTACCCGTGCGGACCGCCACCGCATCCGCACGTGATGCCTATGATGCTGCTTGTTGTACATAGGAATCCTCATCCTCCGCAGACATCGTGCGCCGCGGTCCAACACTCGCCTGTCAGCAGACACACCTCGGGCGGGGGATGATTTGGCAGGAATTTAAGGGAGGGGGAAAATCTCTAGGATGGCTTCTACCGCTCTGCGGGATAGCCCAACCAGCAGGCTATCGATAAGAGGAAATCGCCCGGTGTTACATCTGTTATGGGAGTAGATGCATGGAGGCTGGTGTCAGTTGCTTATTCTGAGCGCCAGTTCAATTTATGCTGTTGAAAACTTCGAAGTCGGCGAAGACAAATCCCTCGCGGCTCACCATCACGCCCGGCTGCAGCTTGATCGGTGTTTCGAACATCGGCCCAGCATATACGCACGTATGAAACTCCCCGTTCTCGCCGCACGGGTCGGCCGTCGCCGGAAGATCCCGCAGCAGGTCCTCGTCAAATTCCCGCCCGGCCAGCTCCTTCGGTAACTGTGCGGTGTCCACACAGGTCAACCTTGCACAAAGACCGCCAGCGATCATCTCTCGAGCCAGTTGCGCGGTCGGTTCTTCCCACAGCGGAAACAGCAGCTCCAGCCCAGTCGCCTTCAGCTGCGCCTCACGGTAGGCGCGTATGTCGGCCAGAAACAGATCGCCGAACGCGACCGCATCTACGCCTTCGCGCACCGCGCGCTCCCAAATGGCGCTCATTTCTTTTTCGTAGATTTCGTTGGAGCAGGGCCAGGGAAGGAGAACCGTCCACAGCGGCAGATTTGCCGCCTTTGCCTGTGCTTCTAAGATCGACTGCCGCGTGCCGTGCATTGCGACACGCTCAGCTTCGTTGTTCACCGACGTTACGAGCCCGACGATCTCCACATCGGGCTGCTGACGTAACCGATGAAGCATCCACGCGCTGTCCTTACCGCTGCTCCACGAAACCAGAACTTTTTTCATGTAGCTCATCGTACACGGCAGGCGCAGCCTGACGAAGCGTTCCCCTCAGCTTCCGTCGCGACGCCACAATCTGAACCAGGGATCGTCGGCATACCTTGCATCGTGCTTCTCGTTGGCCGCCTTCCAGTCCGCCATGCGGAGCGGTCGCTTGTCCGGCAGTTCGAGCAACTGCTCCAGACTTTCTATCTCGTGAATAGTCTTTTCAATGTCCATGGTGATTCCATATCTGATGCTTGCGCGTTGCGTTTTGGCGCACCGATCATCCTCAACATCGGCAAAGCCTTCAACTCGCAACGACCTCAGGGCTTGGCTTCCAATTAAGGGAATTCTACGCCAGACACCGCCCCTTTGCATTGAAGCAGCTTGCGATCACGCATAAGATTCTCATCGCGCATTTTGCGTTTTCCCTGGGAGGAGACCAATGCCCACTTACGAATATCTCTGTAAAGATTGCCACGCTACTTTCGACAAAATTCTCACCATGAGCGAACACGAAAAGGAGCACATCGCCTGTCCCAAGTGCGGCAGTAAAAACGTTGAGCAGGAACCCACGAAGTTTTTCTGTGTAACTTCAAAGAAGAGCGCCTGATCGCCGTCAAGCAGTTGTCGTCTGATTGCGCAAGCATCCTCACCCCGTGTTTGCGCTTTTGATTATTTCGAGATTTCCAAAGGAATCGGCTGAGAAGGCGCGGGCGTGGCAACCATCGTGCGAAGCACGTCGTCAGCATAATGCCACCATCCCTCAAACACCTGTTCTGTGCGCAGCCGCACACACAGTGGATACCACCGCCCCGCCGCATATGCTCTGGGCAGCAGCGTATCCGGGCTTTTTATTTCGGCGTAATTTGGCGCGCCCGGATCCACCGTGAGATCTCTCGTGTCCAGCCGCAGCCCTTCGCGCACCGCTTTCAGTGCACTCTCTTTTGCGCTCCACAGCAGCGCCAGGATCTTTGATCTCTCAGCCGCTCCCATGCTCGCCACGAGTTCCTGTTCTTCTTGGGTAAAGTAGTCGCTCAGAAATTCGTTGCTGCGTGGTTCAATCATTTCCAGATCGCATCCGAGCGCAACCGCCGTGTTGGCCGTCACCGCGCAGATCGCTTTCCCGCCGCGATGGCTCAACGAGATGGTTACATTCGCCTCCCGGTCAGCAATCAATACTTCAGGCGCGCCAGAGGGCTCCGGCCGAATCTCGATCTCGGCCAGAGCCTTGAAATGGGCGGGCAGCTTCAGGCAGGCGGCTATAGCGCGCTTTGCCGTCCACCTTCCCAAACGAAAATCGACTCGACGTTTTTCGAAGCGCATGTTTTTCAGCCGGGCCGTTTCTCCCGCGCTCAGCCAGTCATTTCCTTCTGGCACATCTGCTTCGTTCTGTTCCAGCCAATAGACGTTCATCCTGCCCGCCTCATTCCTTAACTCGCGCCCTCTTACGCGTGCGCATGCAGGGCTTTCACCAGATCGCTGCTCACCGAATCCGGTAAAGCAATCGTCTTGTAGCCCCGCATTGCGACGTGCACATTACCGTCCGCATCCACCACGTCCACCGCATAGGTGCCTTGCTCCGCATTAGGGGTCACCACGGCATATAGCGGACCCTTGCTCTCCGTGTTGCGCAGCACCCTCACCTGTTCCACGTGGTGTGGCAGACCCATCTCGCCGTTCACGCTGATCTCCCACAGTCCCGCCGTCTGGAAGCAGAACTCGATCAGCCTTGGCCCTATAGCCGGCGGACGCTCCGCAGGTTGATGATGTGTCGGCAGGTTTGCCGCCATCTCGCCCACCATGCGCTCTTTCTCCTCCCACGCCTTGGCCATCACCTGGTACGCCGGGCCGTGGAAGTAAATGCGATAGATATCAGCCTTCGCAATCGGGGAGCCGACGGTTGCCGCCTTCTGTCCCGCCGTCGCCGCCGGAGCCTGCTTCGTCAGCACCACCCGCCCCGTGAAGTGCGTTGTCACTTCCGGCTCAGGACTCTTCGGCAGCGTCCGCGATCCAATCAGCTTGCAGTCGGCCACCACCGCATCGCCCTTCTGCGAGATCACTGCTTCGAGTCGCAGTGTCCTCGGCTGGCTGCGATAGAACTTGAACGGAGTCAGGAAGCTCACATTCTCCACCGCCTCCACGTGCCATCCCGGAGCCATCACCAGCGCCGCCTCGGCAAAGGCCTCAATGCCCATCACCCCCGGCAACACCGGAGTGCCGCCGATCTGGTGATCATGCAGGAAAGCCTGCGTCGCCGGATCGAGCGTTGTTTCAATCACGAGCCCATTGTGAATGCCCATGCTCACGACCTTGCCGATCATCGGTCCATGCTTCGGCAGAGCCGTCTCAATCGCTTCCGCATCCACGCCGCCGGTCGCATCCCATTCATGCTGCAGGATGCCGAGCCGCTGCCCGATCAGCACTTCGCCCCTCGTGCCGCCATAGGTCAGTTCGCGCCGGATCAACGGCACTCCCGCCTCTGGTGGCAGCATGTCAATACCGGCCAGTTCCATCATCTTCGGAATCGAGCCACGCGTCGCCATGCCCATTCCGCCCCACGCCGTCCAGTCGATCACAATGCCGCGCGTCGCCGGTCTAGTCGTGCGGAAGCTTGAGGTGATCTTGCACAGCAGGTCATTCGCCGAACTGTAGTCTGCCTGGCCTCCATTGCCAAATCGTCCAGCAATCGAGCTGAAGCAAACCGTCGCGCCCAGCGGCATCGTGCCAAGGCCCTTCAGCAGGTTGAACCATCCATCGCACTTCACGTCGAAGATCAGGTCAAACTCACGCGGGTCCTTGTCCGGCAGGAAGTGACTCCGCTCCATGCCTGCCGCGTGCAGCAGCACATCCACTCTTCCGCTGCGCTGCCGTACCTGCTCCATGACTTTTGCAACGGCCTCTGCGTCCGTCAGGTTCACGCTGAAGTAGTGCGCCGTCCCGCCGCCATTGCGCACGGCGTTTATCGCGTTCAGAGCCGCCTGCGCCCGCTCCAGTCCGGCCAGTTCTTTCTCCACCATCACCGGAGTGGCTCTCACGCCGCTCGCCTGAATGCGTGCGAAGATCTGCCGCTTCAACGCATCCTTATCCGTCGAGAACAGCTTCAGCTCCGGATTATTCGGATCCGGTTCCGGCACCAGGTCAAGCAGGTAGAACACGCCACCCGAAGCCGCCGCCAGGTCGGCCGTAATCGCCGAAACGATTCCGCCCGCCGCGCCCGTAACTACAAAGACGGTGTTCGCATCCAGCGTCAGTCCCGACTGCCCATCCGCCGCAGGCTGTTCTTCCAGCCCCACGCTCCAGCGCTCGGATTCCTTGTAGCCAACTTCCACCGCGCCCGGATCGCGTAGCGTCTCATCCAGCAGCGTTTGCGCCACCTTTGCCGCATCCAGCCCCAGTTCGAAATCCACCGCCTTCACCAGCACGTTTTCGCGCTCGCGCTTATACGTCTTGGTCATGCCAACCACTGGACCGCCCAGCGGCGCAATCGCTCCGGCCTCGTCATAACCATGCTGCCCGCCCAGCAGCGTCGCCGAAACCAGGAACGTGCCCGGAGCCACGATCTGCTCATACAGCGTGCGCATCGTGTGATACAGCAGCTTTACTCGAATTCGCAGTGCTTCCTTCCACGCCGGAAGATCCAGCGTCCGCAGGCTCGGCTCCTCGTTCAGCGCCACCAGCCAGTACACGCCCTGAATCGGACCTGCCGCCGCCCACGCCTTCAGTTGCGCATTCAGCGTATCGGCATCCGGCGCGCCTTCAATGCGCAGCACCTCAACTCCAAGCTTTTTCAACTCCGCCGTCAGAGCATCGGCCACGCCGTTCTTGTCCGGCATCATCACTACGCGCGATCCCGCGCCCAGCTTCACCGCCGTCTGCTTGCACACCGCCAGCGGAGGCCGCAGTATCGGCACCGGCACCCTGCGCGGCACACTGTTTGCCGCATCCAGCGACGCCAGCGGAGGCCGTGGTTTCACCGGCTCCTTAACAGTCTCGGGTGCCCCACCCTTTGCCTCGGTCTTTTCGAGTTCAGGGTGGGGAAGTTTCTCGGCTGCCACTCCCGGCTGCCTGTCATACGCGAACTTGATCACATGATTCAGCGTCGGGAAATCATGCAGCTTAAGATCTTCGTCTCTCGGAATGCTGTACGCCCCACTAATTGCCGCCAGCATCTCCGCCTGCTTCACCGTATCCACACCGAGATCAGCTTCGAGATCGAGATCGAGGTCCAACATGTCCTTCGGATACCCCGTCTTCTCCGCCACAATCTCCAATACCTTCTCCTTGATCTCATCCATCGAGATCAGGGCCGCCGCTGTTTCGGCTGCTGCTGGAGCCGCGACAACCTCGGGTGTTCCACTCTTGGACTCAGCCATTTCAACTGCAGGTTGAGAAAGTTCCGCAGCCTTCGCCGCCATCCCCGGCTGCCTGTCATACGCAAACTTGATCACATGATTCAGTGTCGGGAAATCGTGCAGCTTGAGATTCTCATCCCTCGGAATGCTGTACGCCCCGCGAATCGCCGCCAGCATTTCCGCCTGTTTCACCGTATCGACGCCGAGATCGGCTTCCAGATCAAGATCGAGGTCCAACATGTCCTTCGGATACCCCGTCTTGTCCGCCACAATCTCCAGCACCTTCTCCTTGATCTCCTCCATTGAGATCATGGGCACCGGTGGTGTTACAGTCGCTGCTGCCACCGGAGCTGCGGCAACCTCGGGCGCCACACCCGTGGGTCCGGCTTTTTCGAGTTCGAGCTGGGGCAGTTTCTCGGACGCCATCCCCGGCTGCCTGTCATACGCGAACTTGATCACATGATTCAGCGTCGGGAAATCATGCAGCTTAAGATTTTCGTCGCGCGGAATGTTGTAAGCCCCGCGAATCGCCGCCAGCATCTCGGCCTGCTTCACCGTATCGACGCCGAGATCGGCTTCCAGATCGAGATCGAGGTCCAACATGTCCTTCGGATACCCGGTCTTCTCCGCCACAATCTCCAGCACCTTCTCCTTGATCTCATCCATCGAGATCAGGGCCGCTGCCGTTGTTTCCGCGACTGGCGCCACAGCTTCGATCTTAGGTGCAGCCACATCTGATGAAGGTTCGACGGGCGCAGCCTTCGCTGCCATCCCCGGCTGCCTGTCATACGCGAACTTGATCACATGATTCAGCGTCGGGAAATCATGCAGCTTGAGATTCTCATCGCGCGGAATGTTGTAAGCCCCGCGAATCGCCGCCAGCATCTCGGCCTGCTTCACCGTATCGACGCCGAGATCGGCTTCCAGATCAAGATCGAGGTCCAGCATGTCTTTGGGATACCCGGTCTTCTCCGCCACAATTTCCAGCACCTTCTCGCGAATCTCGTCCCTCGAAATCAACGCAACGTGAGCCACGGGTGAATCCTGTGCTACCGACGAAACTGTCTCGGTCGTCGCTATCGCAGTCCCCACCGCAACCGTCGTCGGAGCCACGCCCGCCGCTGCCGCCATTGCCATTGCCGGTTCCGCAGTGACCAGTTCAGGACGCTTCGACAGCACAAACGCAATCACCCTCGCCAGCGTCGGGTAGTCGCGCAGCTTCAGGTTCTCGTCTCTCGGGATATCGAATGTCGTGCGCACGGCCACAAACAGCTCTGCCTGTTTCACCGTGTCGATACCGAGATCGGCTTCCAGATCGAGATCCAAATCGAGCATCTCTTTCGGATACCCCGTCTTCTCGACCACCATGGCCAGGATTTGATCTTTGATCTTCTCTCTGGCCCCGTTCTCCACCGTCGTCTGATCGCTCATAATCGTCTCCGTTGTTTCTGGAGTTGGCGAGTGAGCGCCAAGCTCCGGGGACCGCTCTTCCACAATTTCCGCAGCCTTCTCTTCAGCCACCGCCGCAACTTCCGGCACGACGATAACCTCCACCTCCGGGTGCCCTGCGATTCCGGCATCGCTGACGGCTGGAGCTTTTCGCTCAGCTTCCTCGACAGCTTCCACCGCGGAGGCAGCCACTTCCGCCTGCTTCGCCGCCGCTGTTTCTTCCATGGCTGACACACGCGCATCCCTTACCCGCAGCGTGCGATGAACTACTTCCAGCTCTGTTGTCTTTCCATCCATGATCTTCGCCAGCCACGCGTTCCACGCCTCAGGATTGCTCACGCGATACGCATAGCCCAGTTCGTCCGGTTTCCTCCGAGCGCCGTTTGCGGTTTCGACCCAGCGCAGCAGCAGCATGCTGATCTGCGAACCGAAGCCCGCCGCCAGCCGCAGTGCATACTTCGCCGGATAAGTGCCACCCTTCGACAGGTTCAGCCCACCCAGTTCCGGATCGATTTCCTTGAAGTTCGCCACCGGAGGCACCAGTCCGGTTTCGAGCGATTTCACGGCCACCACATCTTCCACGCCCGCTCCCATCGCGTGTCCGGTGAAGCCCTTCGTGTTGGCGATCACAATGTCATCCGCGTGCTCGCCAAACACCTGCCGCAGCGCATGAATCTCCGCCGCCGCCGAGCCGCCACGCGCCGGGGTGTAGGTCTCGTGCGAGATGAAAACCATCTCAGGAGCCACCTTGCCGCGAGCAATGCCCTTGTGCGCTTCGGCCTTGGCCACCATGCTTTCCATCACCTGGCAGATGTGTTGCACATCCAGCCTCGTGCCATGGAAAGCGCTGTTTGCCGTCGCCGTGCCCAGAATCTCGCAGATTGGCTGCAACCCGCGTTCCGCTGCTGACTCAGGAGTTTCGATCACCAGCGCCGCCGCGCCCATTCCCACGACCATTCCGTGCCTCCGGCGATCAAAGGGAAGTGCGGCCATTGCGACATCTTCATCCGTTGCCGCCGCGCCGCTCGCCAGGAACCCCGTTCCCATCCACCCCAGCAGATGGTCTGAAGTGACGTCGTCAGCCGATACCACGATCACCCTGTGGCAGCGCTCCTGCTCAATCCAGTCCTGCGCCAGCGAGATTGCCTGTGTCGTGCTGGCACATGCCGCATTCACCTGCGTATTTGGTCCACGCGCGCCAATGAATTCCGCAAACTGCGAGTGGCCCATCGACAGCACCTTGAACAGGAAGCGTCGGTCAAAGGTGTAGCGGTTCTGTTCCAGCTCTGCCTTTGCTTCCTCCAGTTGCTGTCGTATTTCATCGCCCAGCGTTGAATGCCCATTGAGCCGCTCTGTTTTCGCCAGCAGCGCTTCAAGCATCTTTACTTTCTCGCGACGGGCGCAGTCCGCGTGATAGCGTGCAACTTCATCAGCAAAGTAGTTGCACCCCGGGAACGCCGATGCGAAGATCACGCCCGTGTCGTCGCGCAAGCTTTCCGGCAGCATCCAGCGGTCAAACAACTGCGTCCCTTTGCTTGTCGTCTTGTAGCGCATCACCAGCGGAATTCCCGCGTCGCGCAGTGCGTCTATGCCCGCTGCCATCGCCAACTTCGTCACGCGATCCAGTGCCGCCGCGCGTTCTGCGGACACTCCAAAGTCGGAGACCACGTCGAACTCGCCGCCGCGCCCTGCCAGCTTGATTACGTCCTCAATGTTGTCGATGGTTTCGAATGCGCCGCCGCCGTTCTCGCTCTTCACCAGCCGCGTCACATGCTTGTCGAGCATCGCCCGGCGCAACTCCATCGGAATCGGCTTGATGAACTGCTCGCCATTGAGAATCCGGCTCACGTTCGCGTCATCGAAGATGCGTTCCGTGCCCGGCAGTCCCAGCGCCGCACCCGTAATCACCACCGAGGACTTCGCACGTACCTCCGGCTCATCCTCTTTCTTTTCTTTCGGAGCGATCTCTTCCGGAGTGATGCTCCTCGCAGCAACGCTCTCGGTCTTCACCGAAGCCGCCACCAGCACCGGCTCTGTCTTATCCTCCTGCGCTACAGCTACAGGCTCCGGCTCTGACCGTACTTCCGGCGCAGATGCTTCACCATGCGAACTCTCCGCTGTCTCCGGGCCGCCGTCGCCTTCTGTCGCAGGTTCGTCTTCGACTGCTCCCAGTCCTGCTGCATACAGCCCGCACAGTGCCTGGTTGAAGGCCACCACGTCGCCCAGCTTCGGATGATTCGTAAACAGCGCCACCACATCGCCGCGATCGCCAAGCACGTCCTCGGCAAATCCCTGCAAAGCCTTCTTCGGCCCCGTCTCCACAAATACCCGAGCCCCAGCGTTGTAGAGCGTTTCCAGTCCCTTCACAAATTGCACTGGCGCGGCCACCTGCTTTGCCAGCACCTCCACCATGTGCTCCTTGCCATCTGCCTCCATCGAATAGAACTCGCCGCTCACATTCGACACCGTCGGCAGCTTCGGAGGAGTCAACCTCAGCCGTTGCAGCATCCTCTTCAGTGGCTCGCTTGCTGCCGCCACAATCGATGTATGGAACGCATGGCTCACCGGCAGCGGCACCGCGTTGAATCCCGCTGCCAGGAAGGCTTCAATCGCCGACTGCAAAGCCTTGGTCTCGCCGCCAATCACCGCCTGACTCTTGCTGTTGATGTTGGCGATCACAACGTACCCATCAATTGTCTTCAGGATGCGTTCGATATCCGCCAGCGGGGCAAACACTGCTGCCATCCCACCGTTGTCGCCCAGCGAAACCTTTGTCATCTCGCGACCCCGAGCGCTCACCGCCTCCATCGAGTCGTGGAAGGGAAGTCCGCCCGTTGCCACCAGCGCGCCGTACTCGCCCACGCTGTGTCCCATCGCCATGTCTGGCTTAATGCCATAAGCCTCCAGCAGCCGAGTCATAGCCACGTCGGTCGCAATCACCGCAGGCTGCGTAATCGCCGTCTGCTTCAGATCGTTCTCCGCCTGCTCCACTGCCTTTGGATCGTCGCCGTCAATGAAGATGAAATCGCTCAGCGGCTTGCCCAGCAGTGGCGTAAGAACCTCGTCGGCCTCCTTGAACGTGTCGGCCACAATCGGCTCCGCCGCTCGCAGTTCCTTGATCATGTTCACGTACTGCGAACCCTGCCCCGTGTACAGGAAAGCCACCTTTGCCGCCGGACCCTGCCCGCGGAAAATTCCCTGCGCGCGCAGCACCTTCCAGATTGCCGGATGGTTTGCTGCCAGCGCCTTCAGTGCCTTCCCCGCTCTGTCCGCCAGCTCCGCCGCATCGCCATAGTCAATCGCAATTCGCTCAGCGGCCTTCAAGTCCGCTACATCCGGTGCCGCCACCGCCGGAGCCTGCCCTGCCGCCGCGCTCTTCTGTACCGCCTGCAGCCGCTCTTCGAGCGTCGCCACTGACTCCGCGCCAATTACCAGCGCGCCTCTCAGCGGAGCCTTCCGCGCCTTCTTCGACTCAATCTTCGCCGTCGTCTCCTCCGCCGGGTGCCCCAGGTTCGCGCCCGCTTCTGGCGCCAACCTGGAATCCTCAACTCTTGCTTGCGCGATCGCACCGGCACTCGCCTGAGCCACACCTGCGCCTCCGGCGTTCGCCACCGGAGCGCTGCCCATGATCGCTGCCACATCTCCCACGGCCATCAAATGCTTGCCATTCAGCCGCCCTGGAATGTGTTCCTCGATCACCATGTGGAAGTTCGTTCCGCCAAATCCGAATGCGCTCAATCCAGCTCTGCGCACTCCATCCTTCGGAGCCTCCCACTGCCGCAGTTCCGTGTTCACAAACAGCGGAGAATGCGCAAAATCGATCCCTGGATTCGTTCGCGGACAATTCACGCTCGGCGGCAGCACCTTCTCATGCAGAGACAGCGTAGTTTTCAGCAATCCTGCCGCCGCCGCCGCACCTTTCAGGTGTCCGATATTCGATTTCACTGAGCCCAGCGCGACCGACGCCTTTGGCAGATTGAACTCTCCCAGCGACTTCATCACGCTTTCCACTTCCACCACATCGCCAACCTTGGTTGAGGTTCCATGTGCCTCGATCATCGTTGCCGTCGCCGGAGAAAGCCCTGCATTCTTCCATGCGCGATCAATGGCATACTCCTGCCCAATCGGGTTCGGAGCCGTGATGCCCTTACCCTTGCCGTCGCTCGATCCGCCAATGCCGCGAATCACTGCATAGATCTTGTCGCCGTCGCGCTCCGCATCCGCCAGTCGCTTCAACACGAATATTGCCGCGCCCTCGCCCATGACGAAACCATCTGCGCCTTCCGCAAAAGGCCTTGTTCCTGTCGCCGACAGTGCGCCAATCTTGCAGAACTTCACAAACGTTGGTGCGCCCATATTGCGATCGATTCCGCCTGCGATCACCGCATCGAAATCGTGCGCCGCCAGTCCGTTGATCGCCGCTGTCATCGCCGCCATCGTCGATGCGCATGCTGCGTCCGACGTAAAGTTCGGCCCATGGAAGTTGAAAACGTTTGCAATGCGTCCGGCCAGGCAATTGGCCAACTCGCCCGGCATGCTGTCTTCCGTAATGGTGGGGAAGTGCTGGCTGATTCGCTTGTGCAACTCACGCGTAATCTCGGCCTTCAGCGTCGCCGGCAGCGAAGCGAAACCATCAACGGACTTCAGCTCTTCTTCAAACTCGGGATAGTACACGCGCATTGCGGTGAGGTAGTGTTTCTCTCCCGCCATCGCATTACCCAGGATCACCGCCGTGCGGTTCAGATCCAGCGGACGGTTCGGATATCCGTAGTCCTCCAGCGCCTCGCGCGTACACGCCAATCCCCACTGCTGCGCCTGATCCATTGCCTTTGCAACCAGTGGCGGAATCGGCATCTTCCACTTCATCGGTTCCCAGTTAAACTCGCGCACCCATCCGCCGATCTTCGAGTAAGTTTTGTCCGGCGCGCTGCGATCTTCGTCGTAATAGTATTCAGGATTCCATCTTTCAGTCGGAACATCGGTGATGCAATAACGGCCGGTTTTTATGTTGTTCCAGAATGCCGCTACGTTCGGAGCTTCGGGTAGAACTGCTCCGGCTCCCACAATAGCGATGGCACGATGAGCTGTGTCTTCCATGATGACGCTCCTGATAATTGCGAATGCCTTATTTGCGAAAAATGTATCCGGCCCCGCGTAATTAGCGTGGGCCGGATAGCTCATATCACGTCCAATGAAAACTACACGGCCACGCGCTTCGTCACGCGGTTGTAAAGCACGTCGGCAACGTAATCCATATCCGCCAGCAGGCCTGCTTGCGCGCGCCGGATCGCCGCCACACCTATCAGCGTTTCGAAGCCCGGGATTTCCGCTTCTTCCAGGCCTCCTGCTCCACACAGCCAGCGCAGGCCGTCCTCAGCCACCTTCTGCGCTGCTTCGCGAGCGAACACGCGGCTGATTGCCGCCAGGCCCTTCGCATCGAAGCGGTCGTTTGTCTTTTCGTTGAGATTGCCTTCCGCCATCAACGCCGCGCGCCGCGCCAGGCTTCCTGCGCACTCGGCATAGGAGATCAACTCTCCCAGCCGTAGCAGAATGTGCTGATGCCGCGTCATCCGCGTCGTGCGCGCCTTCTCCAGCACTTCGGCCAGCGCGTGCATCGCCATCGCCGCAGTGCCCGCACCCACGTCCGGATGCTTCGCATGGATCTCTTCAAACTTCTTCGCCTGCTCGTGGTAGTACTGGCCGCGCGTCTTCAAGTGGAACTGCCAGCGATCGCGTGCAATCGTCATCTCCATGATTTCCGAAGTGCCTTCGTAAATCGTCGTGATGCGCACATCGCGCTTGATCTTCTCCACCATGTACTCGTGCGTGTAGCCATAGCCGCCCAGCGCCTGGATCGATGCCTCTGCCGCCGCGTTTCCAGCCTCGGTCGAGAAATACTTCGCCACCGCGCCTTCCGTGTTCAGGATGCCTTCGCCCGCGTCGATCCTCTCCGCTGTTTCCTCAATCGCTGCACGACCTGCTTCCAGCCTCGCCACGTGCGGAACGATCAACTTGTGCGTGTAGCCTTGCTTTTCCGATAGGGGCGCGCCTGCCTGAATGCGCTTTGCCGCATAGGGAATCGCGCGATCCAGTGCCGCCCATCCGCCGCCCAGTCCAAACGCAGCCACCATCAACCGCGTGTAGCCAAAGACAGCCTGCGCCTGCACCAGTCCCTGTCCTTCCACGCCACCAATCAACCGGTCGGCATCGACATAGACGTTGTCCAGCGCCAGCGCCGCCGTGTTGCTCAGGCGAATGCCGTGCTTGTTTTCCGGCTTGTCTTGTTTGAATCCCTGTGCGCCCTTCTCCACGATGAACCAGCTCGGTCCCGCCGGAGTCGCCGCCAGAATCGTGTACGCATCGGCGATGCCGCCATTGCTGATCCACTGCTTCAAAGCGTTGATCTTGTAGCCGACGATCTTGCCGTTTTCTTCCACGCGTTCTGCCGTGCTCTTCAGCGCTCCCAGATCGCTGCCCGCCTCCGGTTCCGTCGCGCCGTAAGCAAAGAGGATTCCCTCATCGGCAATCTTGCCCAGCCATTTCTTCTTCTGTTCCGGAGTCGCGCCCACGAAGATGGGATCGCTGCCAAGGAACGTCGCCAGCACTGCCGTTGCGACGCCCAGGTCGATGTGTGCCATCTCTTCGCACACGCAATACACATCAAACGCGCCGCCGCCAAATCCGCCATACTCTTCGGGAATAAACAGCAGTTGAATCCCAAGTCCAGTGGGATCGCACATGCTGCGGATGATCTCCAGCGGGCATTCGTCGCGCTCGTCCAGAGCAATCAATTCCTCATCGGGCAGGCGCTTCTTCGCAAAATCTTTCAGAGACTTCAAGCTAAGTTTCAGAGTCTTTTTCGTAATCATGGCTGGCCTCTTATTTCACCGTTGCGTGAATTTCACGAATCTTTGCTGTTAATTCGGGCAGGAACTCGAGCAGGTCATCGACCACGCCCACATCCGCCACCTGGAAGATCGGAGCCTTGGCATTCTTGTTGATGGCAATCAGCAGGGGATTGCCCTTGATACCGGCCAGGTGCTGGAACGAGCCGCTGATGCCGCACGCGATATACACCTTCGGCTTCACCGTCTGGCCCGACGATCCAACCTGCCGCGATTTCGGCAGCCACTTGGCGTCCACCACCGGACGCGAGCAGCACAGTGCCGCGCCCATGGTTTCCACCAGCTCCTGCACCATCGAAATGTTGTCCTGTTCCTGCACCCCGCGGCCGATCGAGACAAGGATTGCTTCCTTGCTGATGTCCACGTCTCCGGATTCCGCCACCACTGTTTCCAGATAGCGACGTCCTGAGGTCAGCGCGCCCACCGACGATGACTTGTCCACCACCGTGCCGTTTGCCGCAGCTGCCACCGCAGGTTTGAACGATCCCGGTCGCACCGTAATCACCGCGCCCGTCGAGATATCGGCCCGAACATGCGCGCTCACCTGTCCACCAAACTCCTGGCGAACCGCCTTCAGCATGCTGCCTTCTACGCCGTCGATTGCGACAACATCCATGACGCATGCTGTGTTCAACTTCACCGAGAGTCCCGGTCCCAGATCCACACCGAAATGTGAATGTGGCAGCAGCACGATGCTGCCTGCGGGAATGATCGCAATCAGGGCTTTGCGCACGAGTTCTGCGTTGGGATACGCCAGTGCGTCATTCGCAATCTTCCACACCTCCGCATAGCTGCTCTGGAGGGCCTTGCACACTGTTTCCAGTTCCGCGCCCGAGCCGGTGACAATGGCCGTCGGCATCGCCGACGCATCGATCGACTTTGCGGCCACCAGCAATTCAGCCGCTGTGTCGTCCACTACGCCGTCTTTATGTACGATGTATGCAAAAATGCGCGCCATTATTTCATCCCTCCTTTGGCCTTCACCAACTCGATCACCTGACCCACAATCTCTTCGCGGCTGCCCTTCAGAATCTCCGCACCCTTGCCTGCGGCTGGCACAAAGTAATCCGTGCGCACCACCTTCGGCGTGAACTTCGCGGCCACGCCCAACTCCGCCGCACCCAGCGTCGGAATCGGCACTGACGCCACCTGCCGTATGCCTCGCATTCCCACGTAACGCGGCTCGTTAATGCCCGTCTGGATCGAGAGCACGCAGGGAAGCTGCATCTCGTTCATCTCTTTGTTCCCGCCCTCGACCTCGCGGCTCACTTTCAGCTTGCCGCCGTCGATCACTTCAATCGCATTCACCAGCGAGGCAAACGGATAGTCCAGCATTGCTGCCAGCATTCCGCCCACCTGTGCCGCGCCATCCTCTGCCTGCGCACCGGTCAGAATCAGGTCAAACTTGTTTTTCTCAACGTAGGCTTTCAGCAGCGCAGCGATCCCGGCTCCGTCGAGGCCCTCGAACTTTTCGTCCGAGATCAGCACGGCATTCTTTGCGCCCATCGCCATCTCGCGGCGCAGAACCTCTTCGTCCTCTTCGCTACCCACCGTCACCACGGTCACATTTCCGCCGTGCTTTTCCACCATCTGGAGAGCTTCTTCAACCGCGTAGTTATCCCATTCGTTTACCGAGTAAACGAGGTCGTCGCGCTCGATGTCGTTTCCTTCACCGTTCAGTGCGATCTCGTTCTCGGAGGTGTCAGGCACTCGCTTCACGCAGACTAGAATTTCCACTTCATCCTCCCCGATAAAAATGCGATTGATTGCCGCCTTACCAAATCTTTAGTTGATTTTGTTTTTAAGGTGTCATCCTGAGCGCCGCGAAGGGATCCCAGCTCCGCTCAAATATCAACCACCGCCCAGAAGTCACCTCGGCCACCGTCCGAATCTGCCGTCCCACGCCTACCCTCAAGCCTTAACCATCTCCTTTTGATCCGTTGTTCTCACCATCTGCCTCTCCACCAGCTCCGCAATGTCGATGGCCGTCATCTTTCCTTCCAAGCCCGCGACCTTGATGGCGTCTTCCATGTTCACCATGCAGAATGGGCATGCCGTCACGATCACGTTTGCGCCTGCTTTCGCTGCCATCTGCACGCGCTTCACTCCCATGCGTTCTTCTTCCTTCGGCTCGTAGAACAGCATCAGTCCACCGCCGCCACAGCAGAACGACCGGTCGCGCGAGCGTTCCATCTCCACCCGCTTCAATCCCGGAATCGCATCCAGCACCGCGCGCGGCGCGTCATACACCTGGTTGTGCCGCCCCAGGTAGCACGGGTCGTGGTATGCATACACCGCTTCTTTGTCCTCGACAGGGTTGAACTCGATCTTCCCCGCTTCCACCTCGCGCGCTACAAACTCGCTGATATGTTCCACAGGAGGCAGTCCCTCGTAGTCTTTCTTCAGCGCGTTGTACGCGTGCGGGTCGGCGGTCACAATCCGCTTCACGCCTGCCGCCTTGATGGCCTCCGTGTTGTGCTCGCGCAGTTCGTTGAACAGCGTTTCTTCGCCAAAGCGCCTTACCTCATGTCCGCTGTCTTTTTCCGCTGCGCCCAGCACTCCAAAGCTCTCGCCCGCGTTGTTGAGAATCCTCGCCGTCGCCCGTCCAATCGACTGAATGCGGTCGTCATACGAAGTAATGCTGTCCACAAAGAAAAGCGTCTCGGTCGCAGCGTCCGTCTTCCCGTCGAGCACCTTCACTTCGCACTCCGTGCGGAAATCTTTCGCCAGCGCCCACTCTGCTCGCTTCTTCTCCATCTTTCCGTACGGATTCCCTCGACTCTCCAGCGCCTTCAGAGGCTTCTGCATCGACTGCGGAACCTTGCCTTCATCCACCATGCCGCGCCGCATGTCGACGATCTTGTCGATATACTCGATCATCAGTGGGCATTCTTCTTCGCACGCTCCGCACGTCGTGCACGACCACACTTCGTCTTCGGAATAGATCCCGCCAATCAGCGCCTGCCCATCCGTCTTTGCTGTTCCAAATACCGGATAGTGCTCAAACGCATAGTTCCTTGCCTTGATCGTCAGGAATCTTGGTGACAGCGGCCGTCCCACCGCGTTCGCCGGACAGTTATCCGAGCAGCGCCCGCAGTCTGCGCACGAGTAGAAGTCCAGCATGTGCTTCCACGTGAAATCCTCGAACCGCTTCACCCCGAACGATTTCACCTCGTCCAGGTTCGTCACTCCCCAGCGCACCGGCTTCACCTTGCCGCGCTCCAACTTTGCGAAGTACACGTTGAGTAGGGAAGTGACCACATGGAAGTGCTTCCCCATTGGCAGGAAGCAGAGGAAGGTAAAGAACGTAACTTCGTGTACAAGGAACGCCGCGCCACTCACACTCTTCAGCGCTGCACTCGATGAGCCGGCCAGCATCGCCTTGAATGCCCACGCCAGCGTCAGTGCAGGCAATGTTTCTGTTGCGCCCTGGTGCGGAGCCGGAATCGCTGCTGCTGCGGCTTCAAACAAGCTCTCTGAAACCATCAGCAATCCAATGAATCCCAAAACCAGCAATGCTTCAGCCGTATGATCCTTGCCATACTTCGCCGGAACCCTGTAGCGCTCAGGGGTGAAGATCCCTCTCCGGATTGCCGCTACAATCACGGCCAAGAAAACGATGGTGGATGCGTAGTCCTTAATAACGTTGTAAAAATGCCCGGCCTCCCCCGAGAAACCGGGCATAACAAAGCCATGGTCGAAACCGATCATGACCAATGACAACGAACGAACAGACAGAATCAGGAAGCCAGCAAAGATCGCCAGATGCAGCACGCCCGCGAACATGAAACGAGGCTGCTTCCACTGCACCAGCCAATATTTCAGCAGCACCCATAGCCGTGTCCCCGTCTGTTCAAAGCGGAGGTCACTCTCGCCTTTGAACAGCGGCACCATGCGCCGCCACACCATGAACAGGAAAGTTGCAACACCCAGCAGCGTGATCGTCGCGAACAGCGGACGTCCGAGTTCAAGTACCTGGGTAACTTCTATCGGCAGATTCACTGGGTTCAACATGGCGTTCACATCTCCCCAAGGGTCTATGTCTCTCACTGCCGGGTGCTTACCTATCCGGGCGCAACCGGAAGGGGCAAGCTTTGGCCCGCTCATTTCAAGGCGTAGAAATGCGCATGCCGCGTAGTGCGCGCTCTTTGGCCAAGTGTCGTTTGGCCCAGCCGAGCGCGTCAGGCGCAGCATCTCTCCGATGCGTATCGAGCGAGTGTGCCCGTGCTTCGAGATCGCCACGCATTGCGCGGCTTACCTCGCACGCACTGATTCACACCGCAGTTCTACAATCCGGTGCTTCGTCTTCTGAGGGGTACAGGAGGAGGGGGGCGCGAGATCACGCGCTAGGCCCAACATCTACTAACAGTAAACGGTACGAACTCTAATTCGCAGAAAGCAGTTCTTAAACTCTGGATCGTCGTTCGTAGCCAAATGCCTGACGTTTGTTGCAAAATGTAATTACTCTTTAAGCCGAACTAATAAGTATGGTCGATCTATTCTTAGTACTAGCCGCCAGGCTCTACTACTGATCTATAACTTCCTACCCGTGTCCTCTTACAAATGAAGCCCTCTTACATACCCGCCGCTAAGTAGTTCCGGCAGCGGAAAAAACGGCCATCAGTATGCGTCAAACGCAAATAATGTGGGGTGAATTTTGGATTACATCTGAATTACGCGCCAGTGTCCTTGACGATTGCAGCAAAAGGAGTAAATACTGCATGCGACAAAATAGCCATTGAACTGTATTTCCCAAACTGGAGCGGTTGCATAGAAACGGAGCTTGCCGATGAATACGTCAAAGTCACACCGCCTCCGCTTCTTCGACTACGTGGCCGACCTCGGCACGGGCGAACTTTATAAGGATGGCGCCAAAGTCCAGCTGCAGGAAAAACCCTCGCAGGTCCTCGCTCTTCTATTGCAGAAACCCAAAGAACTCGTCACTCGTCAGGAGATCATCAGCAAGGTCTGGGCAAAAACTTATGTCGAGGGCGACCTCTGTTTGAACGTCGCCATTCGCCGCCTTCGCTCCGCGCTCAACGACACCGCCACCCACTCGAGTTTCATCGAAACCGTCGGCAGTCACGGCTATCGTTTTGTTGCCGATGTTCATCGCGCCAACGGTTCCGGCTCGGTTACCGCCAGCCGCAAGCATCCTCGCGTCGCGGTCTTTCCCCTGCAGTCTGCGCCAGACTCCAACTGCAACTCTTTTGCCGGAGCCATGACCGAGCTCATCATCGTCGAGCTGCGCCGCATGCATCCTGGCATCTCCATCGTCACTCCCGAATTCACCACCGAGCGCCGTCGCAAAAGCAAGTCCAAGGTTGCCATCTGTCGCGAGGTCGGAGCCGACTACATGTTGGTGGGCGAGGTCTCTTCCGCCGAAGGCCAACTCCGCATCATCGCCCGCCTCCTCAAGTGCCGCACTCAGACCTGCATCTGGGCTGATAGCTACACTCGCAGCATGAGCGACCTCTTCGCCTGCCAGGTGGATATCTGCCGCAAGATCGCCTCATCGCTCGTGCAGTCTGTGCCTGCCTCCATGCACACCTCGCATCCGGACTCCGTTCCTCCCGCGGCTTACGAGACTTACTTGCGAGCCTGCTCTTTGCGTTCGCGACTGTCAGAGGATTCACTAAGCCAGTGTGTTCCACTCTTTGAGGAAGCGATCCGCGAGTGTCCGCAATTTGCTTTTGCCTGGACCGCTCTGGCCAACGCGCATTGCATGATGTCGCGCCTCGGCATGGTGCCTTCCAGCCAGGTCTTCCCGCAGGTTAAGAGCTGCGTCGACAAGGCGCTCTCCATCGAGGATCACGCCGAAGCCCGCACCGCTCTCGCCTACTATCAGTTTTTCTATGAGTACGATTGGGAGTCCGCCGAGGCCAGTCTGCTTCGCGCCCTCGCCCTCGATCCGCGTTACCCACTCGCCGTCGGAGGCTACGCCCAGCTCCTCGCCGCTCTCGGCCGCCACGAGGAAGCCGTCTTCCTCATGCGCCAGGCATGCGAGCTCGATCCTTACGCCAGCTACACGGCCATCATGTTTGGCTGGTCGCTCTACTACGCCGGACGCTATCAGGAATCTCTAGCTCAGCTTCAGAAGGCCGTCGAGATGGACCCATCTCAGTGGATAGGCCACACCAGCGCCGGAATGGTCCTTGAGCGCCTCGGCTTCATCGATGAAGCCATCGCCGAGTTCCGCCTTGCCATGGAGTATTCCGACAACAGCTCGCTCGCCCGCGCCCATCTCGCCTACGGACTAGCGCGCAAGGGAGACACCGCGGCCGCCACCGAAATCGTGAACGAGCTCATCGACCTTCGCGAAACCCAGTATTTCAGCCCTTATTGGATCGCCGTCATCTACGCTGGCCTCAACGACGCCACGCGTGCTCTCGAGTGGCTTGAGATCGCCTCTCGCGAGCGTTCCGGCTGGATCGTCTTTGCCCGCGAAGATCCCAAGTTAGACATCCTGCACTCTGACCCGCGCTTCCACCGCGCCTTGGCCGGCATCGCCCCCTCGCGCGAAACCGCCCTCCCCGCCTAGCCCAACCAAAGTTAGTGTTGCTTTAGTATTGGTGCCCCACCTCTGCCCTCTTTTGGCAGAGGTGGGTGTCTAGATTCCTCGACGATCACTTGAGGCGACTCAGCTCCCAACGAACGGCGGGTGGGGAATTACATCGCGGGTGGCCCTTTGGCGAATGTGGGATCGCCGAACATTCCCACCATTGCTTTTGCTGTTGTTCTTGCATTCGCCATCGGGTTCCTGAGACTTAAAACGAATAAAGACACGCAGAGTGCCGGATAACTTTCACAGGTGGGGATGTACCTCGAGTGTGCAAGTTACATCACGCGCGAAGTGCGCTCCCCAAAACAAAGCCGGCGCTCTCCAGCGCCGGCCGTTATTCTTTTATCGTCTGTCTCTACACCGCCGTCAGCACATGCCCCATCTTGAGCTTCTTCGTCTCCATGTAGAAGTGCGAACTCGGCGTCGGAGGCACCTCGCAGCTCACGCGCTCCACCACCAATCCTGCACGCGTAAGCGCCGCGATCTTCTGCGGATTATTCGTCATCAGCCGCACCCGCTTCAGCTTGAGCTCTTTCAGAATCTCCACCGGCAGCGCAAAATCGCGATAGTCCACCTTGAATCCCAGATGCTCATTTGCCTCGATCGTATCCAGTCCACGATCCTGTAGCGAATACGCCTGCAGCTTCGCCATTAGCCCAATGCCGCGTCCTTCCTGCTTCTCGTAGATCAGCACTCCCGCGCCTTCTTCCTTGATCGCGCGCATTGCCTGGTTCAGTTGCTCTCCGCAGTCGCAGCGCAATGATCCCAGCACATCGCTCGTGAGGCATTGCGAGTGAATTCTCACCAGCGGCACGCCTTCCGAGATATCGCCCATAATCAGCGCCACCGCCGTCTCCAGCTTGTCGCCCTTCGTGCGTTCAAAACCCAGCGCACGGAAATGTCCCCACTTCGTCGGCAGCTCCGTATCCGCCACCTGCCGCACCGTCGTGGTGCCTTCGCAATCGTTCGCAATCATTTTGTATCCTTCCCACGCAGCCCAATAAACCGGGTGCCCACATCCTTCAAGCGTCGCAAGAAAGAATGTGTCTGTACGGGTGCTCCATCCTTCCGGCATCGCCGGAGGGTGGAGAATTTCTTACCCTAGTTCGCAGATCTCTTCGTGTGCGCTTTTTCCGTACCCTGGCGATACTCCACCAGCTCGGCGATGCTCAGCACGACCATGTCATGCTCCAGCGCAAACTCATCGATATCGCTGCCCTTCGCCATCGTGCCGTCAGGATTGGTGATTTCGCACAACACCGCCGCTGGCTTCAGACCGGCGAGCACCGCGAGGTCCACCGAGCCTTCCGTATGCCCCGTGCGAGTCAACACTCCGCCCGGCGCCGCGCGTAGCGGAAACACATGTCCCGGACGCACCAGGTCTTCCGGCTTTGCGTCATCCCCAATGGCCGCACGGATCGTCGTCACCCGGTCCTGTGCTGAAACTCCAGTCGTCACGCCCTCACGCGCCTCGACCGTCACGGTGAATGCCGTCTGGAAGCGGCTTTCATTGTTCGTCACCATCATTGGCAGCTCGAGTTCCTTGATCTTTTGTTCCGGCAGACACAGACACACAATGCCGCTGCATTCGCGGATCAGCAGTGCCATCGTCTTGGGTGTGATCTTTTCCGCTGCGACAATCAGGTCGGCTTCATTCTCGCGATCAAAATCGTCCACGAGAATCACCGGATGTCCCTGACGCATATCTTCAAGGGCCCGCTGGAATCTTTCTTCGAAGGGAAGTGCCGCAGATTGGAGTGTTGCGGCTGCTACTGGCGAGATGGACATTTGAAACGCTCCTCGTTCATTCAGTCTGACGAAAAACGTTTCAGGGCTACGTTAATCCACACCCACGGCGGCGTAACTTGAGAGTTACGGGGCAGGTATGGGGATCGCGCATCTTCTTTCATCCGGACTTTAACCGTCGGCCCTGGAGTTTCACCAGATCTGCTGACCCTGCCATTGGCAGGCGCTCGCGGGCTATACCGCCGGTGGGGAATTGCACCCCGCCCTGAAGACGTACGCCTATTACTAGACACATGATAGCTCGATTTGCCGAAAAAGTAACGGTGCGCCGTCACAACAGAGTTCCGGTGGCCCAGATATGCCCTCCTCTGGCATATCTGGATGCTTGCATCTCCACCGAACCCCTATTCTCCCAATAGAAAAGGCCCACACACGAACGTATGTGGGCCTCCAGAATTCTCTTTTCCTATCCCTGTTGCGCACTCTCAAACAAAACTTGATATCCGCGCTGGAACGACTGCAAGTGCGTCCGCATCGCCTCTCGCGCTTTCATCGGATTCCGTTGCCGGAACGTTTCCAGGATTCGGCTGTGCTGCATCACTGCCTGCTCCATGCCTTCCTGCACCAGCAAGCTTTTGCCGATCAGGTCCATCATCTGCTCGCGTACGCCAGTCAGAATGTTGCTGAGCACGTGGTTATTGGCCGCCCGCCCCATCAGCAAATGAAACGAAAGATCCAGCTTGCAGAACTCATCGGCATTGTGCAGTGAATCCGCCATCTGCCGAATCAGCCGCTCCATCTCATCGGCCTGCGAAGACTGAATTCGCTCTGCGCACAGTCCTGCCAATTCCGATTCCAGAATCAGTCGAGCCTCGATGAACTCTCTTAGCGCCTTTGAATTGGTCAGCAGTCCGCTGTTCAGCCAAGGACTCGTGTAATACGCCGAAGGCTGCTCTGCCACATAGCTTCCGCCGCCCGCCCTCACTCGAATCAGCCCAATGAACGCCAGCGAAGTCAGCGCTTCTCTCAAGCTCGAGCGCCCTACATTGAATGCCTTGCACAGCGCGGCTTCCGAAGGCAGCTTCTCTCCCGGCTTCCAGTCCCCGGCCGTAATGCGTCCAGCAAGACGCTTAGCCACCTGTTCGCTCAAGGTGGACCGAGGCACCGGATCAAGACCGCTGAGAGGTTTAGCTACCATGTTCGTGAATACCCGTGACCGCTAGCATAGGCAAAAATTGTTGTATGTCAATCTTCTTTTCATCTTATCTGACAACTCAGGCCCTTACTCCCCACCCACGATATCTGATCGTTTGCTCTTAGCTCATTAAACCTGTCATCGTGAGCGGGGCTTTGCTCTTGCCTTTGTTTTCGAAGGGTGTCATCCTGAGCCGCAGGCGAAGGACCCCTACCATTCCCCTCACCACCACCGACCCAGGTCACCTGCCACTCACTCCTATACGTTCTTCACTTCCTGCGCCAACTGCGTCAGCGAAGCCTTCGCATCCCCATACAACATGCTCGTCACCGGCTTAAAGAACAGCGGATTTTCCAGCCCCGAGAACCCTCTTCCTTGCCCGCGCTTCAGTACTATCACCGATTTCGCCCTGTCGACCTCCAGAATCGGCATCCCCGCAATCGGACTATTCGTGTTATCCCTCGCATCCGGATTCACAACGTCATTCGCGCCCACCACCACCGCCACATCGGTTGACGGAAACTCCGGATTGATCTGTTCCATTTCATACAACTCGCCATAGGGCACATTCGCCTCTGCCAGCAACACGTTCATATGGCCCGGCATGCGCCCCGCCACCGGATGAATCCCATACTTCACCGTCACGCCGCGCTCTTCCAGTGCGCTGGCCAACTCGCGTACCGCGTGCTGCGCCTGTGCCGTTGCCAGCCCATATCCCGGGACGAAAACAACCTTGTTCGCATACGCCAGCCGCACCGCTGCGTCGTCCAGCGAAATCTCCCGCATCTCACCAGCTTCGCCTTCTGCGCTCGCATGGTGCACCGCGCCAAATCCGCCAAACAGCACATTGGTGATCGACCGATTCATCGCCTTGCACATCAGGATCGACAGGATTAAGCCCGAGAATCCGTCCAGCGTACCGGCAATGATTAGTACGTTGTTGCCCAGCACAAATCCTGTTGCCGCCGCCGCCAATCCCGCATAGCTGTTCAACAGTGACATCACAACCGGCATATCCGCCGAGCCAATCGGGATCACCAGCATGATTCCGAACACGAATCCCAGCACCACCATTGCGTAGAAAAACAGCGTTGCCTCCGGATTCACAATCGAATACACGAAGCACGCCACCATCCCGCCAAAGAGCAACAGGTTCACCACCTGCTGTCCCTTGAACTGCACCGGAGTTCCCCTCACCACGCCTTGCAGCTTGCCCGCCGCAATCAGCGATCCCGTCGTCGTCAGCGACCCCAGCATCACTTCAAATCCCAGAGCCCCGCGCGTAAATGTCGGCATCTCCACGCCGCCATGCAGCGTGTATTCGGCAATGCCCACCAATGCTGCGGCAAATGCGCCAAACGCGTGCGACAGCGCGGTTCGCTGTGGCATGGCCGTCATCGGCACCCAGATCGCCATCAGCGCGCCGATGATGGAGCCCACAATCAGCCCCGCAGCAATCCACTCGTAGGTGATGATCCTGTGATGGAACAGCGTTCCGATAATGGCCGCCGCCATTCCGGCCTCGGCCATGAACATGCCTCGCCGTGCTGACTCCGGATGACTCAGCCCCTTCAGGCCCAGGATGAAAAGAATCGATGCAATCAGGTAGGTGAATTCGAGGAAGTAATTAGCGCCGACTTGCTCCATTTACTTGCTTCCTCCCTTCGCCGTCTTCCGTGACTGGAACATCTTCAGCATGCGATCCGTAATGCCGAAACCGCCCACAACGTTGATCGTCGCCGTCGTCACCGCGATAAATCCCAACAGGGTAGCGATCGAAGGCTTCGCCGCATCGCCGCCATGCGCCAGCGCGTGGAAGTCCACCTTGTGCATACCGGCAATCACCAGTGAGCCAATCAGCGAGATGCCCGAGATCGCGTTCGTCGCCGACATCAGCGGCGTATGCAGCAGCGGAGGCACCCTCGAAATCACCTGATATCCCAGGAAAGCCGCCAGACAGAACACATACAACGCCGCAATCAATACCGCCGGATTCAATCCCTGCATAGCTTCTCCTACGCCTGTCGCGCACCGGCCGCAGCCGCCACGCGCTCATTCACAATCTCGCCGCCAAATGCGACGCACGCCCCCGCAATGATCTCGTCCTTGCGGTCGAGCACTAGCTCGCCATTCTTCAGAATCAATTGCAGAAAGTTGCTCAGGTTCCTCGAATACAGCATGCTTGCGTGCACTGGCATCTCCGCCGCCAGGTTCATCGGGCCAAAGATCGTGACGCCGTTATGCACCACCGTCTCGCCCGGCTTTGTCAGCTCGCAATTGCCACCCGCCGGAGCCGCCAGATCGAAAATGATCGCCCCCGGACGCATATCCTCCACCGCTGCCCGTGGAATCATCAGCGGAGCCCGCCGTCCCGGCACCTGCGCCGTCGTAATCACCACGTCTGAAACCTTCGCCGCCCGCGCAATCGCCTGCCGCCCCAGCTCCAGCGCCTCCGGACTCAGTTCCTTGGCATAGCCGCCCTTGTCTTCCGTCTGCAGCCCACCCAGATCGACCTCGATGAACTTCGCCCCGAGTGACTTCACCTGCTCGCCCGCTGCCGCGCGTACGTCATAGGCTTCCACCACCGCGCCCAGCCGCCTCGCTGTCGCAATCGCCTGCAGCCCCGCCACGCCCGCGCCCAGCACCAGCACCTTCGCCGGAGGCACCGTTCCTGCCGCCGTCATCAGCAGCGGAAACAGCTTCGGCAGGTGGTCGGCGGCCACAATCACTGCCTTGTATCCCGCCACCGTCGCCATCGAAGACAGCGCATCCATCGACTGCGCCCGCGTAATGCGTGGCACCAGCTCCATCGAGATCAGCGTCGCCCCGCGCCGCACCGCCGTCTCCAGCGCGGCCGGCTCATCCAGCGGACGCAAAAATCCAATCACCACGCAGCCGCTCTTCAACTGCGCCTGATCATCCTCCGCTGGCACATTCACCACCGGAAGCACATCCGCCTCAGCCAGCAGCTCCGCCCTGTCGCCGGAAACCCTCGCCCCCACCGCCTCATAATCCTGATCGCTTGCCCCCGACCGAACCCCCGCGCTCGACTCCACCGCCACGCTCACGCCCTTCGATGTGAGCGTCTTCACCCCATCCGGCGTCAGCGCCACTCGGGACTCATCCTGCCTGCTTTCCTTCAATATGGCGACAAGCACACTTTCCTCCGTAATCAGGAATGCGAATACCTCAACATCTACAAGATGCTGTGACAATCAGAGCTGATTCCCTGATATCGCACCTATTTTCAATTTCTTGTGATTTTGGAACCGCCCCACTGCGGTTGCTCTTGCCTTCGGTCTTGAATTCAAGGTGTCATCCTGAGCCGCAGGCGACCCCTACCCCCGCCACCCCAAGTCCACCCTGCTGGTGCCCCACCTCTGCCCGCTTTTGGCAGAGGTGGGTGTTTTGCCTTTGCTCTTGTTCTTGCCCCTGCCTTTGTCCTTGCTCTTGTATTTAAGGTGTCATCCTGAGCGCAGCGAAGGATCCCAGCAACTTCGCCTCGCGCCGCAACCGACCCAGGTCACCGACCTCCGCCCTCGTCCTCAGCGCACCGAAGCCCCCTACTCCTCATACAGCGGAGGAAACGCCTTCTCCATCTCCGCCGCCACCTCACGAGCGACTTCGATATTCACCAGCGGCCCCCGATTCATCCCCGGACAATACTCTGCCGCCTTCTTCCTCTCGCTAGCCTGCTCCAGCAGCTCCGGCCAGTACGGAAAAGACCGGCATTGCAGCGGCTTCACCGCATGCACCTCGCACCCATCTTTCTTCAGGAAAGGACATTGCTTATCTCTCGGCTTCCTCAACCGCAGCAGAGGCGCCTGCCCGCACACATACCTTCGCCTGAACTCCGCCCTGCTCATCTTCACAAATGCCGCAATCCGCGCAATATCCTCCGGGGTCACATACACAAACCCCTCCTGATCGCAGCACCGAATACACCCCTTTTGACACTCAAAACGCATCCGCCGAGTGTACCCGAAACCAAGACTCCCGTCGCCCCACTGCGCCCTTGGCTCTGCCTCGGCTCTAGCCATCGCCCTTTCGTTTCTAGGTGTCATCCTGAGCCGTAGGCGAAGGACCCCTACCCGCCACCTGGGGAGCACTCGCCCTGCATTTAAGTGCAATCGATTCCCCTCCGCCCGAATCTAACCAGAGTAGAATCCTCATCTGGCGGTTTCTTTGAAAGGGAAGTGCATGGCAAAAGTTCTCATCATGCTCGTACGTGTTCTGGCTTTGGTCTCCATCATCCTCGGCCTCCTGCTCTGGAGCGGCTCTGCCAGCCAGCTTGCGCCTCACATCGGCGTCGGATTCCTCATCTCCACCGTCGTCTTCATCCTAGCCATTCTCGGCATCCTCAAGAAGGCCGTCGTCCCGGGCATCATCGGAGTCATTCTCGCCGTCATTCTGCCTATCGTCGGCTTCAAACAACTTCCCCTCAACTTCCATACCTTCGGGGCCATCCAGCTCCTCCACGTCATCGTCGCCCTCGCCATCATCGGGGTCGCCGAAAGCCTCTACGCCTCCATCCGCCGCGCCCGCTAACCGCAACACCAGCGACCCCGTAACCGCACCGCGCTATAACGAAACAAACGGGTGCCCTATCCTTCCGGCGCAGCCGGAGGGTGGGGCTGTTGCTCTTCATCACATTCGGGAATTTCCGAGCCAGGACGGGACAGGTGCCCCACTCAACGTTCTTTTCGTTGAGTGGGGATTTTGATCCTCATTGGCAATTGGGGATAGCTGGATACAAGGCGATTATCCGTCCACAATGGCGATTTTGCACACTGCCCAACCTGAGCCAGCTAGACACCGTAGATTCGATTTTCTGCCTCCTCTGCAAGTCTTTTCGGAAGTTTTGGATCATCAGGAACATCGATGCCCAACACTTTGAGAGCTTTCAGGATCTTGTCAGCTTCACTGGGCTTTAGACCGGGGAGAACTCTCTGGTTCCTGCCCCCCGCGATAAAGCGGAGGCCGTAGATTGAAGTTCCTCTTAAGTTGGCAATCACCTGATACTTCATGTTTTCTATTTCCGCCAATGCGTAAGAGCAGGTATCCCAATGTGTGTTCTTGAAGTCGAGCCATCGCACTTTAGAAACGGTCAGCATTGATCTGTCACACTGGAACGTTTCGTCTGAGGGAAAGGCCGACACCACGTATCTCCATGAACCGAGCACCATAAAGAGAGTGAGGCTCAACAGCAGAGCAATTGCAAAGATGGAGCCACCTGAATCGACCGGATTGGACGACAGATCATGCCACATGCTCGGATTGCCGTGCTTGCCGGGTAGGAAAAGAAGTGCACACATTGCAAGCGTCCACAAGGCAATAAAAAAAATGAACCAGTAGAGCCGTCCGTGCGGGGAGTATTCCGAGATATTAAGTTGAACTCTCACCGATTGGTCGTCGATGTCGATTTGAAACTTCTGTTCAGCCATTGAGTGGCACCTTTATCCTCATTCCTGCGCGGGACTTGAGAGTAGCTAAACGCTTCCGATTGTTCAAGGTAAACATAGGGTAGGAGGATTGTTGAATACTACAGGGCTTCTCTCCAACTATCCCGTTCCGGAACCAGCCAACTTTCGGTTTATCTGGATTGATCTGACACTGAAATCTCAGTGCAAAGAGTGTTTCCGTGCTGTGTCGCGCACATACCCACTTCCGGAGATGCGCCTATCTCGCCCATCTACGACCCCAACAACTCCCGCTCCATCGCCGCGTCTTCAATTTCCAGATGCTGCGTCAGCCTTCCATCCACAAACTTCATCAGTTCCATCGCGCCGTTGATCCTGCGTTCCTCCAGGTCATAGGAAATCTCCTGCAATGCTTCCATCATGTCCCTGTGCGCTCTCTTGTGACCCTCAAAACGCGGACCGAACTCCAGCATTGCTTCTTCTTCTGACCTGAAATGCCTGAGCGTCACATCTATCAGGTCCTTCGAACGCGCGATGATCCCCGCCATTCCGATGCCGCCAAGAATTCCATCCCGCAGCGCCTGCTGTTTCTTTTTGATCTCTTCGTGTTCGCAATCAAAAATCTTTGCCTGAGGGTTTTCCGTCCGCCGCTGCATGAGTGAATTCGTTTTCCTGACGTTTACCTTCTGAGCATTCGCATTCGTCGTCTTCAGCATCGGTCGCGCGGAGTCCTTCGCATCTTGTTGTGGAGATCTCACCGATAAAACCCCGTTTTCTTCTCCCTCCGCAAGTTACTTCAATAACAACAAAGTTGTGCCAGCCGCGCCCGCTTCTCATGCGCATTTCGGCAATTCATTTGTACTCTGTATTTTGCAAAGATAGGTTCACTTCCCGTCAACATCCATGCAGCACATTTGCCTGTGCATTCATCACACTGCGTTGTGATGAGTTGTTCAATATGCAAGAATTCGCTTGCGCTCACGTTTGCACACTAATTACTATTTAGCTTCCCCTAGGAATGATTGCGCGATTTTCTTCGCGCCGGTGTACTCATACGATGAATATTGGTGAAACGATCCGCAATTTCCGCCTTCAGAAGGGTATGTCACAGGGCGACATCGAGAAGCGCACGGGCCTTCTGCGCTGCTATCTCTCTCGCGTCGAGAACGGCCACACCGTGCCCTCCTTGGACACTCTGGCAAAGATCGCCGACTCCCTTGAGATCCCTCTCGGGAATTTTTTTGCCGAGGCGCCTGCCGACAGCGCCAACGTAAAGGCTCTTCCGCAGCTCAGCGAAGAAGAGGTGCGTTTCCTTTCTCAGATCCGCCGCTACTCCAGCGGACTCAACGACAGTGACCGCAAGCTGGTGCTTGCCATGGTCAAAAAAATGGCGGCTTCCGCAGGCCGCTAGTCTCACCCATTGCTTACCGAGCCAGCGCGCCACCCGCGCGCTGCTCTGTCTTATTGCTTTTCCTCGAAGCTCACCACGACCTTTTCTTCGCCTGCCACCGGAACCCCGTTCTGCCGCGCTGGCGTGTAGCGCCACCTCTGCACAGCGTTCACCGCGGCCTTTGCCAGCAGCGGATTCCCACTCAGCACTCGTGTATGGTGCACCAATCCATCCGTGCCAATCGAAACCTGCAGCGTCACATTGCCATTCACATGTGACACCATCGCGTCCGCCGGATACACCGGCCTGACCATCTTCACCAGCATCGCGCGGCTGTCCTTGGATTTCGTCCCACGGGATCCATCCTGCGACGTGCTGTCCGCTTCTGCCGTGCTGCTCGCATCCACCACCGGCCTTGGCAGCGTCCGCACCGGAGTGCTGTTTGCGCGCTTCGCTCCGGTGAAGGGAAGCTTCAGCCAGCCATTCAGCATCAGCAGCAGCAACAGCGCCAGCACTGTGGCCGCCGCAGGAATCACCACCGCCGCGTGCAGATGCCGCATCCGCCGTTCGCCTTCGGCCTTTGCCGAGTCTTTCAACTTGACGACGGTTTTCAGAGCCTTTTCCGGCACGATCTTTACTGTCGGCGTAGGGACATCCAGCCGCTTGAAGTTAGCACGCAGCTCGTCGGCAGCACTCGTGTCTCCCTGCTCCCGATGCACGATCCGCGGCGCGAATATCTGCGCCACCCTCGGATCGGTGCGCACGTTGGCATCAGCGTTCACCTGCGGGTGCAGTGCCTCAGCCGCCGTGCCTTGCGTCCGCGCCGCCACCCTCGGTGTTCGCGGAGCAAATATCTGTGACACCCGCGGGTCTGCCGTAACCGGTCTCGCTGCCGGAGTCTGCGGCGCTGGTGTCGCTGCTGGTGGAACCAGTTTCGGCCGCGCTTCCTTTGCAGTTTCGCCCCGCGCATTTGCTGCTGCCGTAGTTGAGCCACCCGGCGCTTCCGCCTTCGGACCTGCCTTGGCAATCTGTTGAGACGCAGGTGTAGTCTTAGCTTTTCCGGCTTCCTTTGCCGCATCTGACAACTCACCGGACAGCTCAGGAACGGAATCCAGCTTCGACAGGAATGCCGCCAGGCTTGCATCCTCCAGCCCATTCCCGCCCGCCGCCTTCTTCTCTGGCACCACAGGCTCCGGCTCCGCACCTGCCGCTTTTTGCGAACTTTCATCTGCGTCGCGTCGTCGCGCTTCCGCCCCACGCGGCCCGGCTTCCGTCCGGCAGAAATCCATATCCGACAGCACCGAGTCGATCATCTGGTCCGCCAGACTCAAATCAATTGCCGGGTCCAGCTTCCATTCGTTCTCTGCCGTCGTTTCCTCGGACGTCGCGCTCGCCTGTCCCGCCGCCATGCCCGGCTCCGCATCGTCGAAATCCGGCAGCACGCTCCCCAGAACCTTGTCCGCAAGGCCCGCGTTTATATCGCCAGCCTCCGCCGCCCGCGGCTCAACCGCACCTCTTCCCGCTGCCGCCGATTCTGTCGCAATGTTTGTTTCTGCTACCGGATTGCTTTCCGAGGTCTCCGCGACTGTCGCCGAGGGCTCGACGCGGCCTGCCGCTTCCGTTCTATGCTCCGCCTTCTTCTCGGGAGCCATATCTGCCAGCACGGCCTCCACAATACCGCCTGCCAGTTCTCGCTGCTTCAGTGCAAATCCCAGCTTCAGCGCGTTTGCGCACAGCCGGTTGATCTCCCGCGGAACCCCCCGGCTCGTCCCGCTAATCCTGTTCATTGCCTCCGCCGTAAACAGAGGCTCGCCCGCATACCCCGCAACCCTCAGCCTGTATTCGATATATGCTTGCACTTGCGCCGCCGCGAGAGGCTCTATCCGCTGGATGGTCGTGATCCGTTGCAGCAGTTGCGCGTTGCTGGGCTCCCGCAGAGTGCTTTCTAGCGCCGGTTGTCCGGCCAGAATGATGTTCAGAAACTTGTGTTGCGCCGACTCCATGTTTGACAGCAGGCGCACCGTCTCCAGCGCCGAGCTGTCCAGGTTCTGCGCTTCGTCAATAATCAGCAGGACTGGCTTCTTGCGCCCCGAGGCTGCTACAAACCCACTCAGCAACTGGTGTAACCGCAGCGGATCGTGCTCGGTGGCCGCGCCTTTCAGATGCAGTTCCATGGCGATCAATCGCAGCAGCGCCTCGCCATTTGTCTGCGTATTGAACACGAAAGCGATGTCAGCCCGCTCGCGATACTGTTGGATCAGGTCGAGCAGAATCGTTGTTTTGCCGCTTCCTGCCTCGCCCACAATGACTTGTAGCCCGTCATCATCCTCGATCCCCATCGCCAGCCCATCCAAAGCCTCCCTGTGCTTCTCGCTGGTATAGAAGAAACGAGAGTTCGGCGACACCCCAAAGGGCTGTTCCCGCAGGCCGTAGAATTCCAGCAACAAAGACATGGTGCCCACTCGCGAAGCTCAATCCTGAGCTCCACCTCGTTACTTGTTCAGATGTCGTAATCCCGCGTGCCGTACTGTCCAAAGGCGCACAATCTTAGACCATGTCCTACTTCGGCTCAACCTGCAGCCTGCCTACTTACTCTCTGCTCGCGCCAACATTCGGGCATTTCCCCGGTTGATTTCAGTTCGGCTTACCGCAAAATTGAGCTACATTCTCCTGTTCTGGAAACTCTTATGAAACGTCCCTTTACCGTGTCCTGCCTGCTTTCGCTCCTTCTTGCGTCCACCCTCGCCATCGCCCAGCAGGATGCGCGTTGTCAGGCTCCGTCCTCTCAGAACTCAAGGAAGGTCAAAAGCCTTTTCACCGATGAGCAGGAGAACGAACTCGGAGACGTCGTTACTTATCAGTTCCAGCAATCCAACCTTGTTCTCGAGGATCCCGAACTCACTGCTTACCTTCAGAGGGTTGGAGACAAACTTGTCGCGGCTCTGCCGCCCACCGGCATTCGCTTTCAGTTCTATGTCATCGACGTCCACGAAACCAACGCCTTCAGCTTGCCCGGAGGTCGCATCTATCTCACGCGCAAGATGGTGGCCTTCATGCGCTCCGAAGATGAGCTAGCCGCCATTCTGGCTCACGAACTCGGCCACGTTGTCACTCATCAGAGCGCCTCTGAACTCTCCCAGGAAATGCGCCGCATCCTCAAGATCGATCACATCGAGAAAGGTGAAGTCTTCGATCGCTACAACGAGATGATCGAAAACTGGCGGCGCAACGAAAGCTACGCTCCGTCTCACGAAAACGCCCACCAGCTCGAAGCCGATCTTGTCGCCCTTTACGCCCTTGCTCGCGCCGGATATCCGCCGCAAGTACTGCCCGATATCTTCACCCGTCTGATTGGAGCGAAGAACAAAAACGGCTCATGGTTCTCCAATCTCTTTGGCGGCGTCGATACCGACGCGCACCGCCTTCGCGAAATGAACAAGGAAGCAGGTTCTGTCCCCGCCTCCTGTGTGCAACCCGTCGCCAGGTTTTCGCCCGACGACTTCAAGCAATGGCAATCTGCGGTGCTCGCCTACCGTGGCATCGGCCACCGCGAATCCCTCCGCGGCGTTGTGCTCCGCAAGAAACTATCGCCTACGTTTCGCGCCGATCTCGAGCAACTCATCATCAGCCACGATGGCCGTTACTTCCTCGCCCAGGATCAGGGCAGCATCGTCGTCTTTCGTCGCGACAGCATGACGCCCATTCTGCACATCCCTGCCGAGCGTGCTCATCCTGCCCAGTTCTCGCCCGACTCCCAACGCGTCGTCTTCTACGTCTCCGAGCTCGTATCCTCTCCGCGCGTCGAGGTCTGGGATATCGAAGATCAATCGCAGGAGGTGCACGAGGTTTTCGAGCGTGAAGGCTGCGAACAGACCGCGCTTTCCTCCGACGGCAACTACTTCGTTTGCGTCGCCGCCACCGGCGTGCAGTTCAGCGGCATCAGCTTCGACCTTCGCATTCACGATGTTGACAGCGGAGATCTCGTCTACCAGAAGAAGTCATTCTTCTCCGGGGAGATTTTCTCTACGGTTGCCAGCCTGATTTCTGCGAGCGAAACTGGTTCCACCAGTATGTCCATCGCGCAGCTGGTCTTCACCCCTGACAATCGCTACCTTTACATTGGCCGGGATAACATTGCCACCGCCATCGAACTCTCCACCGGCAAGCAACTCTCACTCGACCAGAACGTAAAGCGCATCATGCGTCTGCAGTTTGTTTTCCTCGACAACCAGCGCATGATTGGACTCGAATCCGACGGCAAGGCCGACCTCGTCAATCTTGCCGATGGCCGCATCCTCGCCGGACGTCTCGCAACCGGCTTCGCACGGTTTCAAACCGCTGCCACTCCCGACTACATCATCCTCCGCCCCATCAAGGATCACGCTGCCGGAGTCTTCGCTGTCAGTCAGAACAAGATCTTCATGGCCAGCAAAACCAAAGCGCTCGATCTTTACGGTGACGTCGTTCTACGTGAGCGCCTCGATGGCCGCATCGCCGTGCACAGCATCACCGATGGCAAGGAGCTCTCGCTTGCGCCCATGCTCGACACCACTCTTGGAGCGCTCCAGGCCACCGCGCTCTCTTCCGACATGAGCCTTTTCGCCCTCTCCGGCGGCAGCCGCGGAGCCATCTATAATCTCGCCGCCGACAAACGCATCGTGTACACCCGCAATTTCGAAGGTGCCTACTTCAACTCCAAAAATAACTTCTGTGCCATCTTCCCCAAGAAAGATGAAATTAAGCGCAGCGTCACCGTGCGCCGATTTCACCGCGCCCAGCTCCACCAAGCGCGACACCAGCGACGACGTAAAGAGCTTCCAGTTCGATCGCTACTTCATCCTCCAGCGCCCGGCCAAAAAGGGCGATTACCGCAAGAACGTCACTCTCGAAGTGCGCGACATCTGCACCGACGCCTTACTATGGACGCGCCAGTTCCGCGACGGAGTTCCATTCTCTTATAGCGCTCGCGATGCCCGTTCCCAGGTTTTCATCTGGCCCGTGAAGGACGAAGAAGCCAAATCGCAAATCCGCATCAACCCTCAGCTTCAGCAACGTCAGCAGGAGCTTCGCGACAAGCAGGGTGTCTTCTACTTCGAACTCATCGACCTCGACACCGGAAACATCCGCGCCCGCGCGCTCATCGACACCGGCAAGGGCTCCTTCCGCTTCACCGACGCATTCTTCACCGCCGATCGCCTCTTCATTCGCGATGACAACGAGCGCCTGCTCGCCTATACCTTCGACGGTCACCTTCAGGGACGCGTCTTCGGACGCGCTGCCACCGTCTCACCCGATGGCAAGCACCTGCTCGTGCACAACAATCGCGGACGCCTCACCATCTTCGACGCGCACACCCTCAAGCAGCGCGATCAGCTCGACTTCATCTCCCCGATTGCTTCGCTTACCTTCGGAGCCAACCCCGCGATGCTCACCCTTGTCACCGCCGACCAGACACTGTTTCGCATCGATCTGAATTCGCTATCCTCCTCCGCGCCTGCTTCCGGCCACTGACATTCGCGCAATGAAAAAGCCCCGCACTCCTTTTCCAGTGCGGGGCTTCGCTGTTAGATGCGCTCTACTGCTTGTCTTTTGGATCGAACACCAGCGGGCGCAGATAATCATTCGGGTCCACCAGCCACATCAACTGCGGTCTTTCCGCAGCTGGAATTCCCATTGCGTTCTGTTCCATCGTGTAGCCAACTTTCCATTCCAGCGAAGAGCTTTCCACTGCCACGGCCGTCACGTGGTTCGGGATGAACACCTTCGGCTTGAAGTGCGTGTTGTAGTCCACAATGTCGCGCTCGCCGTTGATGTTGTATCCCAGGCTCACTACCGATCCCAGTTCCACATCCACCGGCGCAAATGAGTCCATGACCTGCGCCAGCTTCTGTCCAACTGCTACGCCAAAACAGCCACTAGCATCCTGTCCAGGCTGGCTCGGCTGTGGAGGATTGGTTCCAGCAATATTGTTTGGCAGCGCGCATCCTTCACGCAGCGCGCCCGTCGTGTTGTGCCACACAAAAGTGAAATTCTTTCCGCCCCGCACCTTGAATACGAATGCGAGACTGATCGGTCCGCCCTGTCCCACGCGAGCCGTCGCAATATTCAGCACAGTCGAAAGGGGAGTGCCGGCCGGGAACATGCTTGCGTCGCGCGGGTCGGCAATATTACATGGCGTTGCGCAGGTTCCGCTCACCGGTGCATTGATCACCACCGGAGGGAAACTCGTGTCCTGTGGCGCCGTATTGGTCGAGTGCAAATGCTTAAATCCGACAATGGATGCTACCGGCTCCAGTGCGTCGATGGGAACCAGTTCACTACCCGGCAGTGAGCCGCGCGATGTTACTCCAACGCACTTCACCGTCGAACCCATGCCAAAGATTCTTGCCTCATCCAGTTGCATGTTGTCGCATGTCTCCGGCGTAGCATAGATCGTCGCTCCCGTGAGCTTTGCGATGTAGGCCGCGTTGTCTGCGTGGTCAAAGTGGCCATGCCCCAGGAAGATTGCTTCCGGCTTCAGGTCCACCAGATCTTGAATCACAATCGGCGTACGTCCAGGCGTTACTTCCAGGCGCGTCACAAAGGAGTCAAGCAACACCACTCTTCCCATCACCGACGCAGCAAACGTCGCATTGGTCAGCCAGGAAAAGATCACCTTGTTACTTGCGACCTGTCCTTTGACGTTTACATTCTCGGTTCCAAAAATTTTCTGGCGGGCTGCTGCTGTTGCGGAACTGTTTGCACTGTCGGCTACTGCTACGGCGGAAACGCTGCACAGGGCCAATACACACATCCATTTTCTCATCGAGAGTTCCCCTGTCCGTTGATCGTTGTGAAGTGGGTTCTTTGCGTCAAATCAAAGGACCTCGTGATCAACTCGCGCCTAGATGTCCGCTGCTCTTATCGGAGTTGGCCTTTCTCAACAGTTCTTTACATTTCTTATTAATGGTCGTGAATTAATCTCCGCTGCGTCTCGAAATTCATCCACTGACTGCATCTTGAACACCAATTTTTTCCACCGCTCCACTTCCGCGCACACATTCACTCGCGTATGAACCACGCACGCGGCGCAGCGAGAGCAACACCTCATTCCATATCAACTCTGCCCAGCGACGTACCTCCGCTGCGCACGCCGGAGTCCATTCAGTGCTGCTGTCCACCAGCAGTATCGCGAGCCACTGTGTGTGCATCCTACGAAGCGCACCGGAGAAAAAACCTTGTCCACAGCTCTCCCCAGCCGCTCACCTCGGGCGCTCGTCTTCGCACAGAACTTCCTCAAACATCCCAGGATGATTGGCTCCATCATTCCGAGCTCCCGCTTTCTCATCGGCCGACTCCTCCAGCAGGTGGACTGGAATCGCACCAGAGTTGTGGTCGAGTACGGTCCTGGCGTAGGCACCATCACGTCCGCCATCCTCGAGCGCCTTCCAGCAGATGCAGTGCTCATCGCTATCGAGATGAATGATGATTTCGTGAAACTGCTACGCGAACGGCACCGCGACTCGCGCCTCAAGATCGTGCATGGCTCCGCCGCCGACGTGCGTCGAGTCCTCAAGAGCTTCGGTCACCGCGGAGCCGACTACATCATCTCCGGCATCCCCTACACAACTCTTCCCGAAGACGTGCGCGTTCGCGTGCTGCGCGAATCCCGTGCCGCCCTAAATCCTGCCGGTGCTCTGCTCATTTACCAGTTCACTCGCGCCGTCCTCCCATACTTGCGCCGCGAGTTCGGCAACGTCCGCACCGACTTCGAACCCCTCAACGTCCTCCCCGCCCAACTCTTCACCTGCCAAAAGCGCCCCTGACCCGCTGCTCACCCTTGTCCGCACCTTTCAAGAAAAATGAAATGATGGTTATGAAGAAATCTTACTCATGAAGAAAGCGGTGCTCATAAAGAAGTTGTGCTGAAGTTGTGCTGAAGTGGTGCTGAAGAGATGGTGCTTATGACGAGATGGTGCTTATGAAGAAGTGGTGCCCCACCTCTGCCTTCTTCTGGCAGAGGTGGGTGTTTTGCAGTTGCTCTTGCTCCTGCAGTTGCTCTTGCCATTGCTCTTGCTCGTGCAGTTGCTCTTGCTGTTGCTGTTGCTCGTGCTGTTGCTGTTGCTCGTGCTGTTGCGACTGCTCTTGCTCTTGAGGTGTCATCCCGAGCGAAAGCGAGGGACCCCTACCCTCACACCGCTCTCCGGGTAGTTGCTCTTGTTTTTGCTTCTGGTCTTGCTGCTGTTCTTGCTTTTGCTCTTGCTGTTGTTTTCGTTTTTGAGGTGTCATCCTGAGCGAAGCGAAGGACCTCGGGGTTGCTCTTGCTCGGGGTTGCTCTTGCTTTGCTCTTGCTCTTGCTTTGCTCTTGCTCTTCCTCTTGCCCTTGCTCTTGCTCTTGTCCTTGCTCTCTCTCTTGACCCCCTTTCGGCCACCACCTTCCGAATGCCGCCTTTGCTTTTTCCCCACCATCCGCTTTCATCTACACTAGATCCATATGGTTCGCCTCATCTCCTTACTTCTTCTGGCCGCCATCCTGTGGTTTGCCTGGGCCTTGGCCATCCCAGTCACCCCTCCTGTCCCGCAAACCCTGCTTTTCCCTCCGGGCTCTTCCTCGCGCACTATCGCCGCCGAACTCGAGCGTGCCGGAGTCATCCGCAGCCCTCTTGCCTTCAAACTGCTTCACTACGCCATGCCCAAGAAGAAGCTCAAGGCCGGTGAATACCGCTTCACTCAGGCCTCCAACGGACTCGAAGTTTTCGACCGCATCGCTCGCGGAGACATACTCGTCCACACCGTTGTCGTCCCTGAAGGCTTCAATATGTTCGAGATCGCTTCCGCCGTCGAAGCCGCAGGATTGGGCAAAAAAGAGGACTTCCTCAAGGTTGCCACCCACGACACCGACCTCGTCCGCGCCCTCGATCCTCAGGCCCGCTCGCTTGAAGGCTACCTCTTTCCGGACACCTACAATTTCTCGCGCACCATGACCATGCGCGACATGGCCACCGCCATGGTTCACCGCTTCCAGCGTGAGGCGCAGACGCTCGGCCTCGCTCACGACACGCACCGCATCGTGACCCTCGCATCGATTGTTGAAAAGGAAACCGCCGCGCCCGACGAACGCCCCGAGGTCGCCAGCGTTTACACCAACCGCCTCGCTCGCAACATGGCGCTTGCCGCCGATCCCACCGTGGCCTACGCCGCCCAACTCAACGGAAACTACCGCGGCACCATTTACCAGAGCGACTTGCAATCCGACTCGCCTTACAACACCTACAAGTTCGCCGGACTCCCGCCCGGCCCCATCGCCAATCCCGGCGCTGCTTCGCTCAAGGCCGCCATGCAACCGGCCAGCACCGCCTACCTGTTCTTCGTCGCCGCGGGAGACGGCAGCGGACGGCACCATTTCTCCGCCAACTTCGAACAGCATGAGCGCAACGTCATCGCCTACCGCAAGGCCATGAAGGCCCGTTGATGCCCTCACGGAGAGCACGCTGATGCAGCTTCCCATCGAGTTGCGCCGCGCCATCGACGAGGAACTCGCGAACTGCAATCCCGCTCGCCTGCGTGCAGCCTCAAGTTCGCTGACGGCCGCCTACCGCCAGAGTGAAAACAGCAAGCCAGCATCCGGCCCCGCACTGTCCACGGACGACCACCGCGCTGCCTACCTCGCCGTACGTCTGCCTGCTACGTTTGCTGCTGCTGTAGCGGCTCTCAAGTGGACGCGCGAGACCACCAGCGTCGCGCCCCGTTCCGTGCTCGATCTCGGCAGCGGCCCCGGCACTGCTCTCTGGGCTGCCACTCACATATTTCCCAGCCTCGAATCCGCCACCTCCTTTGAGCGCGACCCCAGGCTCGTCGATACCGCTCGCCGCCTCGCCTCGCACTCTGAACACCCTGCGCTGTGCCAAGCCACCTGGCATCAGGGCGATCTCAATTCCGCTCTGCCCTCGGGCTCGTTCGACCTCGTTCTCTGCTGCTACGCTCTCAACGAGCTTTCCGAACCGCAACGCGCCGCACTCATCCGTCAGGCATGGGCTCGCACTTCGAAGCTGCTGGTCATCATCGAACCCGGCACCAAACCCGGCTACGCCAACATCCTCGCCGTCCGCTCGCTCCTGCTCTCGGCAGGTGCAACTCTCGCCGCGCCTTGTCCCAACGCTCTCCCTTGTCCCATGGCCGGAACCGCCGACTGGTGCCACTTCGCCGCCCGCGTCGAGCGCACTGCCGAGCATCGCCGCCTCAAGGAAGCCACTCTCGGCCACGAAGACGAGAAGTTCTCCTACGTCGCCTTCACCCGCGGCGAATCGCATCTTCCTGCCGCTCGCGTCGTGCGCCACCCCAAGGTTTTCAGCGGGTACACGCAGCTCTCCCTCTGCCGCCAAGGCGAAATCGCCAGCGTTACCGTAACCCGGTCTCAAAAAGAAGATTGGCGCCGCCTCAAGCGACTCAACTGGGGCGATCGCTGGTAAGCAGAAGGGCTCAGGCCAGCTCTGCCCGGTCCCACCTAGGCAACTCTGCCTCCGTCGCTCACCTCTGAATGAGGCAATATTGTAAGGAGTTGGGCGGGTCCCTTTATGCCTCAAGCCGCGAGAGTCACCAGTGAAGCCAACGTAGTCCCCCTACGTGGTGCGGTCCTCTGCATCAATTGCGAGTCGATTACCACGGCCTTGTCGGATGAGTGCCTGGTCTGCGGCAGCCATTCGCTTTTCAATCTCGAGCGAATGTTGAGCAGTTCGCAGCCCGCCAAGGCTCAACCCAAGAAAGCGGGCCACCATATGCGCTTTCGCGCCAACATATCAATCGATTTGCAGCAGATCAGCCCGCGCGAGTTCAGCGGACTTGTCGAGTACATTACGGAGACGCTTCGCTCGCGCCAACTTGCCGACGATGCGCGGTTCCATGTCAATGTCGAACCCGAGGCCTCAACTCCAGGCGCAAAGGGCCTCAAAGCCGCGTAGAACCTACTCTGGAAGGAAGCGGTATCCCACGCCGCGCACCGTGATCAGGTATTTCGGGTCTGCCGGGGAGTCTTCGATATACCGCCGCAGCCGCACGATGAAGTTGTCGATCGCCCTCGTGTCCGTGTCCTCGTGCAGTCCCCAGACCTCTTCCAGTATCTGCTTGCGGCTCACGTTCTGGTTACGGTGATCGATGAAGTATCGCAGCAGCGACGCTTCCATCAGCGTGAGCTGAATCTTCCCCTTCGGCGCCATCAACTCCAGCGTGCTGAAATCGAGTGCACGGCCGTCAAAGGCAAACACGTCACGTGACGCCGCCCGCTCCCCGTTCTGGTCTGCCGCTGCGACGGCCGTGCCGTCTTTCGACGCCGGAACCGTTGCCGCCTCGCGCGCTGAAACTTCGCGCTGCCACTGCGTTCTCCTCAGCAGCCCATTAATTCGCGCCAGCAGTATGCCTAAGTCGAACGGCTTCGGCAGATAGTCATCCGCCCCCGCCGCAAATCCTTTGAGCACATCCTCGGGACGCGACCGCGCCGTCAGCATCAGAATCGGAACGTAGTTCTTCGCCTCCCGCAGCTTCTCTGCCACCTCGAACCCATTCACGCCCGGCAGCATGATGTCGAGCACCACGGCATCGAAATGCTCACCGCGATTCAGCAGCCGCTCGAGCCCAGCCTCGCCTGTCTCCACCGCCGCGGCCTCATGCCCTTCAACCTCCAGGTTGAATAGCACGCCTTGCGCCAGGTGAACTTCATCTTCGACGATCAGAATTCGAGCCATCGCCTTCGATGGTACAGTACCGAACCGCGCCGAAGCGAGCCGTCGAACTCGGGCCCGAGGTCGAAGAAAGCGTCAAGATTGCCTTTGGAGTGAACTGCTGGAGTGAAGTGTTGATCCTTCTGCTAATGTTCAAACGGCGGAGCACCCCGTTTCAAAGGGAGTAACGCTCCGCCGCCAACCTGCTGATAAATTGCCTAATCGCTACGCTTTTACCGCCTGCCCCTGACGCGCCAGTGAAGCCATGTGTTGCGCCGCTTCCTTGCCCGTCCGAATGCAGTCCGGCACGCCGATTCCCTTGTAGAAGTTTCCGGCAATCGACAGATTCTGCATCTGCTTCAGCGTCGCGCCTATGCGTTCTATGCGCTCCAAATGCCCCGGCGTGTACTGCGCCATCGAGCGATCCCAGCGATAAACCTTCACAAACCAAGGCTCCGCCGCAAGTCCCGTGATCTGCTTCAGCTCTTTGCGCACTACCGCCGTGATCTCCTCGTCGCTCATCTTCAGCACGCTCTCATCATTCGCGCCGCCAAGGAAACAGCGCACCAGCGCCTTATTATCCGGCGCGCGGAACGGAAACTTCGTATGCACGAAGGTTGTCGCCAGCATGCGTGTTCCCTCGCTGCGCGGAATCAGGAACCCAAATCCCGGCGGGCACGATTTCAGCTGCTCGCGCTCATATCCCAGCGTCACCGTCACCGAAGAGCTGTACTCCACTTTCCCCAAATCTTCCGAAAGCTGGCAATCGATTTCAGCTAGCATTTTCGAGGCGATGCGCGCCGGTGTCGCGAAAATCACGGCATCAAATTGCTCTGCTCCGCGCGGCGTAATCAGCTCCCATCCACTTTCATTCTTCGTGAGCTGGCTCACTGCGGTTCCAGTGCGCAGGCTCTGCCGGTCGAGTCGTGAAACAATCGCATCGATCATCTGCTGCATGCCGCCTTTGAGCGAGCTGAACAGCGGCTTCGGCGTGTAGCCCTTTGCCTTCTGCATCGCCGCCATTTTCTTGCGGCCTGCAAGCATCGCTTTGCAAAGCGATCCGTAGTTCTCTTCCATCTCCACGAACTTCGGCAACACCGCGCGGACACTCAACGAAGACGCGTCGCCGCCATACACACCCGATAGCAGAGGATCAGCAAGACGATCGACAACCTCTGCTCCGAAGTGGCGCTCCACCATCTGCGCTACGGTTTCATCCTTGTGTACAGGGCGCGGCGGATGCATCAGCTCGCCGAGCATCTTGAACTTCGTCGCCCACGAAAACAGCGGTGTCAGCGCGGTTGGAATCAACTTCGTCGGCACCATAAACATCAGTCCATCGGGCATCGGAATCAGGCGGCCCTTGACTACGATGTAGGTCACGCGCTGAGAATCGTTCGAGCCAATCAGATCGTTTGCGATTCCGAGTTCAGCGCAGAGCTGATTTGCCCAAGGCTTTTCGGTAAGAAATGAATCCGGCCCGCCTTCGACAACGCAGTCGCCCACTTTGTCGCTAAACATCACGCCGCCGAGCCGCTCACTCGATTCGAAAAGAGAGTATTCCACCGGAGCGCCAGCCGCGCGCTCCTGCTCCAAGTAATAAGCGGCACTCAGTCCCGAGATGCCGCCACCGATAATTGCGATACGCATGTATGAGAACTCCCGCACTATAGACTACTCAGCCCGCCAATTATGTTGGGAAGCCGTATAAACCTAAGATCCGGATTGCGCCACCGCGGCTAGGCGCGTGCGCGCAAGTTGCGCGACAGCGCGCGCAAACAACACGGAGTCGTTCAGCGATTCCGCGCGTGAAAGCGTTACTCCCTTGTCGGCAGCGTAGGACTTGAATAGGATGTCGATGTCGTAGAGCACTTCCACGTGATCGCACACAAACCCAATCGGCTGCACAAACAAATGCTTGTGACCAGCGGCGGCCAATTCATCAATCACGCTTTCGACCGTTGGCCCCAGCCACTCTCCACCGCTCATGCCCTGGCTCTGAAACGCAAAATGCCAGTGTCCCTCAATTTCTGGAATCGTAGCGGCGATCAACTCAGCGGTTTCGCGTGTCTGGCGCTCGTAGTTGTCCCCGGCCTCAATGGTTCGTGTGGGAACGCTATGCGCCGTGAACAAAACTGGTACTGGAGCGTTCGCTTCACAGCATGCGCGCGACCAGCCATCGCGAAGCTTTTCGGCAAAAGCGCGAATGAGTAGGGGCTCCGAATGCCACTCGGGCACGAAGTCTACGGTGAACGGCGCTTGTCCTGTTTCGCCGATAACAGCGCGGCGATAAAGTCCGACGCTGGTACGCGAATTATGTGGCGCAAGACAGATGGCCACTGTGTGCGTGATGCCATCGGCAGCCATTTGCGCTACTGTGTCGCGAATGTATGGCTTCCAGTTGCGCATGCCGACGTAGACAGGCAATGCGAGTTCGGCGGAGATGCGCGCCGCCTGCTGCATGGTGATGTCCGTGAGCGGCGAGCTGCCTATCAATGAATATCGATGTTTGATTTCTTCTACAACGGCGGGCGGAAGCGGCCGTCCGCTGGTTACGTTGGCCAAGTAGGCCGGAATCTCGTCGATGGTGTCCGGAGTTCCGTGCGCAAGCAGCAGGACGGCAGGCTTTTGCATATTATCGAATCCCGGCAGCGGCGCCACGATGCTGCGCCGAATACTCCCGAACAAACTTCGCCAGGTCCTTCACATTGTCCACCGGAGTCTGCGGCAGAATTCCGTGGCCGAGGTTGAAGATGTGTCCCGGACGATTGCCCGCCAGATCCAGAATGTTCTTTGCGCGCTGCTTTAGTTCATCCCATTCCGCAAAGAGCAGAACCGGATCGAGATTGCCCTGAACCGCCGGACGGAAGTTCATCATCTTCCAGCCCTCGTCAAGCGGAACGCGCCAGTCGAGACCGATCACGTCGGCTTCGGTCTCATTCATCGAGGGAAGCAGCGTGGTGCTGTCTGTGCCGAAATAGATGATTGGCACGCCCGTCTTCTTCAGCGAAGAGATGAGTTCCTTGGTGCGCGGTAGAACGTACTTGCGATAGTCCTCCACGCTCAAGCAGCCCACCCAGCTATCGAACACCTGGATGACGTCGGCTCCAGCCTTAACCTGGTCGGCGATGTAGGCTGCGAGCACTACGTTGAGCTTGCGCAGCAACTCATCCCAAACCGCAGGCTGGCGATACATCAGTTTCTTCACTTCAATGTAGTTGCGCGATCCACCGCCCTCAACCATATAGCTGGCAAGGGTGAAAGGAGCTCCGCAGAAGCCGATCATCGGCAGCTTGTCGCCCCAGTGCTTAACGCACTCAGCAATGGCATCGGAAACATACATCAACTCGGGCGCGCCATCCGTGGTGAGAACCTTGATGTCCTCTTCCGTGCGTATCGGCTTCTCGATTACCGGGCCTTCGCCTGCAGAGAAGTGAAAGGGCAGACCCATGACTTCCAGCGGAAGGAGAAGGTCGGCAAAGATAATGGCGGCGTCAACCTGGAGAGCCTCGGCTGCGGTGATGGTCACTTCGGCGGCCAGCGCAGGCTTCTTGCAGATTTCGACGAGGGAGTGATGCTTGCGGACTTCGCGATACTCGGCCATGTAACGGCCAGCCTGGCGCATGAACCAGACTGGAGTCGAGTCAGTAGGAAGGCCTTTGCAGGCACGGACGAAAATTGAATTAGGAGCGGACATAGAAGACTAGAGTTTATCAGAGCGACGAAAATCCGGCTTGTGACACCAGTCACTCACCGGATTCGCCGGTTCAATCCGTACCCGCCAGCAATATTCAGTTGCCAGATCAGCCAATCCCGCGCTGCGCGTCAGTGCCGGAAATGCCGCACTCCGGTGAACACCATTGCGAGTCCCAGCCGGTCAGCAGCTTCGATCACTTCCGGGTCGCGCACCGAACCGCCGGGCTGGATGATGGCTGTCGCTCCGGCTTTTGCGATCACTTCGACTCCATCGGGGAAGGGGAAGAATGCGTCGCTCGCGGCGACCGTTCCAATTACGGGCAGCACGGCTTTCTCTGCGCCGATGCGCGCCGAATCCACACGGCTCATCTGTCCGGCGCCGACGCCGACGCTCTGCCCGTCACGGGCGTAGAGAATGGCGTTGGACTTAACGTGTTTGCAGACCTTCCAGGCGAAGAGCATGGCGCGCACCTCTTCGGCCGTGGGCTGCCGTTTGGTTACGATTTTCAGGTCGGCTTCGATGATGGGGTAAACATCGTTGTCCTGTACGAGTACGCCGCCGGAAACGTTTTTGAGCACCCACTTCTGCTGTAGGTCGGCGATTTCGACTAGGCGAAGGTTCTTCTTTTTGGCGAACGCCTCGCGAGCTTCGGGAGTAAAGCTGGGCGCGGCAATGGCTTCCACGAAAAGCTTCGCCATCTCCGCCGCTGCGTCGCCGTCCACCTCACGATTCACGCCGATGACGCCGCCGAAAGCCGATACCGGATCGCACTCAAGAGCGCGAACATAGGCTTCCTTCAGCGTGCTTCCCGTGGCGGTGCCGCAAGGATTTGTGTGCTTGATGATGGCGCAGACGGGTTCGGTGAACTCCTGTGCCAGGTCCCACGCTGCCTGCAGATCGACAATGTTGTTGTAGCTTAGCTCTTTTCCCTGTAACTGGTTGCTATTGGCAACGCCCTTGCCGCTGCCATCGGAGTAGAGCGCGGCCTTCTGGTGCGGGTTTTCGCCGTAACGAAGGTCAAAAGCTTTTTGAAATTGGAGCCGCAGTGTTTCGGGAAATGCGGCGCTTTTGCCCATCTGAGTGATGTCAAATTTCGAGCCATCATCGACTGTGATTTCCGCCAGAGCGTTGGCGATCGCGGTGTCGTATGCCGCGGTGGTAGCAAAAGCCTTCTGCGCCAAGCCCCACTTAGTTTTCAGCGACAACTCGGCCGCGTGCTGCTCCATCTCGGAGGCGATGGCGTCGTAGTCGGCGACTGAGGTCACAATCGCGACGTCCTGGAAGTTTTTGGCCGCCGAGCGAACCATCGATGGGCCACCAATGTCGATGTTCTCGATGATTTCCTCAAAGTGCACGCCCGGTTTACTGGCTGTCTTCTCGAAGGCGTAGAGATTCACCACGAGCATATCGATGGGCTCGATACCATGCTCCTGGACTGCGGCGACGTGGGAGGCGTTGGAGCGCACATGCAGTATGCCGCCGTGCACCTTAGGATGGAGCGTTTTCACACGCCCGTCGAGCATCTCGGGGAAGCCAGTGAGGTCGCTGATATCGCGCACTGTAAGTCCTGCGTCGCGCAGTGCGCGCGCGGTGCCGCCTGTCGAAATCAGTTCCACGCCGAGAGTGGCGAGGCGGCGGGCAAACTCCACCAGGCCGGTTTTGTCGGTGACACTCAGAATGGCACGTTTGATCTTCGCCATGACTTCCTCGCTGACAATGAGATTTCGGGGATGCCCCGGGAGGGGATGGTCTGCCGACGCTGGCTAAACGTCTTTGCGTGGGCGCGCCTTCAATCGAACCTGCCCATCCTTCACCATTACAGTGTACTCGACGGCTTGGCATTTGAATTGGTCGCGGATTTGTGAGGACTTTGACTGTACGAACTTGGCAAACGAATCGAAAGCTCCGAGCGGTTGTCCTGCGACTTCGCGCGCGCGCACCATCGCTTCATAGAGCGCGACAACTTCGATCACATCGTCGGTGAACAGCAAAAAGCTTTCCGGATCGACGTCCGCAGCAGCGTTGGTCGAGGCATTCAGGTGACCGAAGCCGCCGACTCCGAGCAGCACATCTTCAGGACGACGGTAGCCCTCTTCTTTGATTTTGGCCTTGCGGCGCCACAGATCGCTGAACACCGAATATTTCTGGGCTATGGAGTTCAGCCGGAATCGTTGCGAGAAGGTGAGACGGCCGTTCTCGATGTTGCGCCGGATGAGCGTCTGCACACGAGATTCCGTGTCCACAGGAGGCTTTTTCGAACCTCCGGCAAAGTAGATGTCGAATTCGATTTTCAGCCGCCGGAAAGAATCTTCTAGCAGCCCTAACTCTTCATCAATGGTCACGGACTTACAGGATAGCAGCGGCTCAGATTACAAAGCAGAGTACAAAAGGGTGCGCTATTGGTTTGGAATATAGCATATTGAGGGCAAAATCTGAGGTATCGAAGGAATTCCGAGCAGGTTCGGATGGGCGCCGTCCAGCAGAAAAATAAAATGTTTACAGTAGCTCTCCTCGCTGCACCTTAACTCGCATCTAAGCTCACATGTTTCGCGGTGAGAAAATCCGCGTGGGTGTGGCTGACGATCACGCGGTTCTGCGTGAGTCGCTGGGAGCACTGCTTTCGGCGCAACCCGACTTCGAAGTGGTGGGAACGGCGAGCAACGGAGTGGAAGCTCTGGAACTGATTCAGCGAGAGCATCCGGACGTGCTGGTTCTCGACCTTTTCATGCCCGCCATGGACGGCTTTGAGGTTCTTCGGCATCTCGACCGGGCTAACGAACGCGTCTCAAGCGTTGTTCTGACTGGCTCGGAAAGCCAGTCGGATTTCGTGCAGGTGGTCCGGTTGGGGGCACGTGGGCTGGTGCTCAAGGGTGATACGCCGGAGAAACTATTTGGCGCCATTCGTGCCGTAGCCGACGGTGAGTTGGCTTTCAGCGATGAGGTGGCCCAAGGCGTGTTGCTGGCCATGTCTGCCGATACGCAACAGGAACGAGCCACCAACTTGCAGCGGCTCAGCGAACGCGAAAAGCAGATCGCCTACCTCGTAGCGCGCGGGATGAAGAACAAGGATATCGCCGTTCAACTGACGATCAGCGAAAACACCGTGAAGCGGCATCTGCAGAGCATCTTTAGCAAGACGGGCGCGAAGGACCGCTTGGAACTGGCCGTCATTGCACTCACCGAGAGCTCCAGTAGCGCGGCGTAGATCACCGTCGAATACTCTTCGGGTAAACCTCGTTCAGCTTCGGTTGAAGGCGTTGCCTCGTCCTCCCACGTTTGACACTGGGTTACAAAGCTCCTAAAGTCAATGCATCGGCTTCAATCCTGAGGGTTGTAGTCGTGCTCTTTTCCAAGTCTGCGTTCGCGCGCCTGAGGCTCTCGCCTCATGGCATGGGAAGCGGGTGAGAATCCCGCGCTGCCGCGCAACTGTGAGTCGGAGACGCCCTTGTAGCCACTGTGCCTAGTGCATGGGAAGGCGTGAGGCAAAATGGGTCAACAAGACCACTCCGAACAGCCAGGAGACCGGCGCGAACACACCAACAACCCCTTTCGCGTGTGAGGGAGGAAGTATGCGAGTTTTCCGCCTCGTATTTTGCACTTTTCTACTACTTACAATTTCAACTTTCGCCTCTGCCTTGGATCTCCGTGTGCGTGTTGTCGATCCGTCGTCTTCCGTCGTGAACGGCGCTCGAGTGGCTGTTTACGCTGACGGCTCAACCGAGCCCCTTGCGCTTGCGAACAGCGATGCGCGTGGATTCGTAAGCTTTTCGAATCTTCAGGGTAACGCGCTTCGCGTCGATGTTCTTGCGCCTGGCTTTGCTTGCTGGAGCACGAATGTGAAGGAGTCTGGCGAGGTCACGGCGAAGCTGAAACTGACTTCGCAATCGGAAACCGTCGTTGTTTCCGCAGCGCCTTCGCCAGTGGAGGCCGGTCTTACGGGGTTGAGCGTATCCACGCTGGATTCGGCGACGTTGAATACACTGCAGCCTGTGTCGGCTTCGGACGCACTTCGATTTTTACCTGGCGTAATTCTCGCTGATGCGGGTAATCGCGGAGGGCAGACATCGCTCTTCGTGCGCGGCAGCGAGTCGCGTTACAACAAGGTTTTCATTGATGGCGTGCCGGTGAGCGATCCGGGAGGCTACTTCGATTTCGGTACAGTTTCCATGGCCGGATTGGATCGGCTCGAAATGCTGCGCGGTTCGGAGAGCGTGCTCTATGGCTCCGACGCGATGAGCAGCGTGGTGCAGATCACGTCGAGCGTCGGGCACACCAAAACTCCTGAGTTGCTCATCGCAGGCGATGGAGGCAACTTCCAGACCGGGCACGGATACGCGTCGTTTTCGGGGGCGCGCGGCCGTTTTGATTACAACGTGTTCGGCGATGAGTTTCACTCCGCCGGACAAGGCGCGAACGACGCCTACGATAACTCGACCGAAGGCGCAAATCTTGGATTGCAAATGGCCAAGAATGCATTTGCGCGGCTGCGCGTGAGGCATACCGATTCCTATGCCGGCGTGCCGGGTGAAACCACGTTCCTCGGACAGCAACTGCTGTTGCCAGACTCCGACGGCCGTGCTCATCAGAACAATCTTCTCGCGGCCCTGGAGTTCAATGTTTCGGCGCCTGAGAAGTGGCAGCATCTACTCACCATTTACAACTACAACCATCAGCGGCGCGATGTGGACAGTGTCACCGACCCATGGCGCACGACTCCCGCCTATGGTTTGATCGACTACCCCTACTCGGACCAGGCCAGCATCAATCGGTTTGGTGTTCGCTACAACGGCGAAGTCTGGGAATCGCGGCGCGCTCGGACGAGCTTCGGCTATGAGTTCGAAGACGAAAATGGCTTCGTAGGCGATAACCTTCTCCCACCGCTGAACCATGGTCTCCGCCGCAATCACGCCGTGTACGGGGAGCAGTTCGTTGAGGTAGGTCGCCTCTCGGCAATCGTGGGTGCGCGTTTCGTTCACAACGAGAGCTTTGGCGACCGTGCCGTTCCGCGTGCTTCACTCACCTATCTGCTGGCGCGAGGAAATGGTTTGTTGAACGGAACGCGCCTGAAGGGCAGTTACAGTGAGGGAATCAAGGAGCCGCGTTTCGAGGAATCATTCGGCATTGGCGGATACTTCATCATTAAGAATCCCAACCTGAAGGCCGAAGAGGCACGCAATCTCGAAGCGGGAATTGAGCAGCGGTTTGGTTCGAGGATCGCGGGCACGGCCACGTATTTCAATACGCTGTTCCGCAACCAGATTACGCTCTCGACGGACCCGGCGACCTTTGTCTCGCAGTACATAAACCTCAACAAGGCGCTGGCACATGGGGCGGAACTGGATCTGAGCGGCAGAATCAGCCAGGCCCTCCAGGTGCAAGGATCATACTTCTATACTTCTACGCAGATCCTTGCAGCGCCACTCAGCTTCGATCCGCTTACGGCGACCGGTGCGCCGCTCATTCGTCGCCCGAAGCATGCGGGAACGCTGCTGCTGTCCTACGCGCGTCCGCGCTATGGAGCAACGCTGGGCGGTTCTTTCATTGGACGCCGTCCCGACTCGGACTACTTCGGCTATGGCTACACGCACGCAGCCGGATATGCAAGGGTCGATCTCGGTGCGTGGTATCGTCTGAACCGTCACGCCACGCTCTATGCCAATGTAAACAATCTACTCAACAAGCATTACGAAGAGGTTTTGGGATACCCGGCGTTGACCGCGAACTTCCGCGCGGGTATGCGTTTCCGGATTGGCGGCGAGTAGTCCGCATATAGGACTTCTTCGCCAGGGAAGCCGGCGGTCCCCCACCGGCTTCCTATTTTTTTGCGGGTAAACTGGAATGAATTTGAGCAGTGATGTGGTCACGCTTATTTACGCGATTCATACTGGACGGAGAACCGGATGGAATACTTCGATTTAGTGCAGGCACGCCGCTCGGTGCGGCGCTATCGTCCCGATCCGGTGTCAAAAGAGCTCGTTTCTCGCATTTTGGAGGCGGTTCGCACGGCACCGACCGCAGGGAATTTTCAAGCGTACGAGATTTACGTCGTGAGTGGAGAGCAACGCATGAAAGCGCTCGCCGCAACGACGTTTAACCACGACTGGGTCGCGCAGGCACCAATGGCGCTGGTGATCTGCACCCATGCGGCGCGTTGCGAATACGACAACAAGGAGCACTGGGCACTGCAGGATGCGAGCATCGCCGCGACCATCGCGCACCTGGCCGCGGCTGATCTGGGACTGGCGAGCTGCTGGGTGGGAGCGTTCATCCCGGCAAAAGTGGCCGAGGTTTTTGAGATTTCTTCAGGACATGTGCCCATGGCGCTGCTGACAATTGGGTACGCGGATGAGACGCCAGCCGACAGTCCACGCCGTGCTATTTCAGAGTTCGTTCACGAGCGGAAATAACAAAAGCGCGGACGAAAATCCGCGCTTCCAACCCTTCCTGATCCTCTTTTACGCCCGAGTTCGCTGTTCGGATTTGTAGTGCTGCAGCCGTTGGCGAATTTCATGAAGTTTATTCACCTGTTCAGCTCCCAAGGGGCGTTCGCAGCCGAGTTGTTTCACGACGAGCGCGATCTTTGCGAAGTGCTCCACGGTTTCCATATTCATGTAGGCCTGCATCAAGTCGCCGCCATAGGTGACGACGCCATGGTTGGCCATCAGCACCGCATCATGATCGGGGATGAAAGGCTCGAGCGACTCCGACAGCTCGGAGGTGCCCGGAGTGGCATAGCTGGCCAGCGGCACGGAGCCGAGCGACAGCAGGACTTCGCTGATGAGCGCCTGATCGAGCGGCAGCCCGCAGGCGGCAAAGCCCGTTGCCGTGGGCGGATGGGCGTGCACGATGGCATTGACGTCCGGACGCATGCGGTAGATCGTCATGTGCATGCCGATCTCGCTGGTGACGTCGCGAAAACCCGAGAGCTTGCGTCCCTGCATGTCCACGACGAGGAGGTCTTCGGCGGACATCATGCCTTTGCAAATGCAGGTAGGGGTAATCAGGACCGAGACTTCGTTCAGGCGCACGGATATGTTGCCGTCAGTCGCGGCAATCAGGCCGCGCTCGTGCAACAGCTTGCCGAAGCGCAATATTGCTAGCCTGGACTCGTAGTCACTCATGCCCGGTTTCAATCCCGTCTGAAAATTCCCGCTCAACGCATAGTACCGTAGCCTCAAGCACTCCGCCACCATTTCTGTGATCAGCTCATCGACCAAGTTGACGCCATATAATTAATTTGTGCTCGTTTCCGAATTTGATTTTCCTTTGCCCCCGGAGCTGATTGCGCAGCATCCGCCCGCTGAACGCGCGGCCTCGCGCATGCTGCACCTTAAGCGTCAGTGCACGGAGAATCTGGCTTCAGGCGCCTGCCTGCGCGATACCGTTTTCACGGAATTTCCGTCTCTGCTGCGCCCCTCGGACCTGGTGGTATTCAACGATACGCGGGTGCTCCCGGCGCGGCTGTTTGGGCACCGCAGCGGGAATCGCGCACAACCCCTGAGCCCGGCGAATCCGGCTTCGCGTGATTTCCTCAAGGGTAGGGTCGAGGTGCTGCTGACGCGCCGCCTACCGGGAGAGGATCAGCTCTGGCAGGCGCTGGTGCGGCCTGGCAAGAAAATCATGCCCGGAGAGCGGCTGTACTTCCCGAACGCTGCGGGCGAGACGCAACTCGAGGCCGAGGTGCTGGAGCGCGGTGAGTTTGGCGAGCGCACGATCCGGTTCCTGCCAGTTCAGGATTTTCTAGCACGCCTCGAGGCGCTCGGGCACATTCCGCTTCCGCCCTACATTGACCGCGAGGATACAGCCGAGGATCGCACGCGCTACCAGACAGTGTTTGCCCGTGATCCCGGCTCGGTGGCCGCACCGACAGCAGGGTTGCACTTCACCGACGAGATTCTGGCAGAGATGCGTGCGAGAGGCGTGGAGACCGCGACTGTGACGCTGCACGTCGGACTTGGAACGTTCTCGCCCATTCGCACCGAGGTGGTTGAGGAGCACAAGATTCACACCGAGTGGTACCAGATTCCTCAGGAGACAGCCGAGCGCATCACGCGAGCCAAGCGTGAGGGGCGGCGCGTGGTGGCCATCGGGACAACTACAGTACGTACGCTGGAATATGCCGCTGGGCAGATTTCGCCCGACCCCGGCCAGACGCACGCGCTCGCGTCTCATAGCGGCGAGGCAAATATCTTTATCTATCCGGGATATCGTTTCCGAGTGGTCGATGCAATGCTGACGAATTTCCATTTGCCGAAGAGTACATTGCTCATGTTGGTATCGGCCTTTGCTGGGCGAGAGGCAATTCTGAAGGCCTATAATCATGCGGTCGCGGAGCGGTATCGCTTCTTCAGCTATGGGGATTGCATGTTTATTGAATAGGCGAGGTGGTGGCTCACTTCATGCTCTCCTGCCGCTAATTTGTTAGCATTTCATCGTGCCAGCTAAGAAGAAATCCGCTCCTACCGAAGCTCCTGTTGCTACTCACACGCCTGTTCTGCCGCCGGAAGGCAAGGGCCGCATCTTTTTGATTGATGCGTACTCATTTGTTTTTCGTGCCTATCACGCGATGGCACGGCAAAGGCCCATGTCCACGCGCTCGGGACTGCCCACGGCAGCTACATTCGTATTCGTCAATATGTTGAACAAGCTGCGGAAGGACTTCTCGCCGGAATACATTGCGGCGGTGTTCGATATGGGGCCGAGCTTCCGTGAGGCGCAGGGCGCAGCCATGCCTGCGATGAAAAAGCGCGACCGCGAGACAGGCGAAATCGTCGAAGTCGCCTATGCGGGTTACAAGGCGAACCGGGCGGAGATGCCCGAGGATTTGCGTCAGCAGATTCCGTATATTCATCGTGCGCTGGATGTGTATCGCATTCCGATCCTGGGCAAGGAAGGATTTGAGGCAGACGACGTAATCGGCACGCTGGCGCACAGGGCAGCAGAGGCAGGCTATTCCGTTTACGTTGTGAGCAGCGACAAGGACATGATGCAGTTGGTCAACGGCAATGTCTGCGTGCTCAATCCGCCGAAGGACAACCTGATCTGCGACCGCGAGAAGGTGAGGGAAATACTCGGAGTGATGCCCGAGCAGGTTGTGGACCTGATGGCCCTGCGGGGAGACTCAATCGACAACGTGCCTGGCGCGCCAGGTATTGGAGAAAAGGGATCGGTCGAGTTGATTCAGCAGTTCGGATCACTGGATGCGTTGCTGGAGCATGCGGCGGAGGTGCAGCGAAAGACCTATCGTGAATCGCTGCAGCAGAATCGCGAGATGATCTTGCTGAGCAAAGACCTTGTCACCATTGATTGCAATGTGCCGATTGAATTTGAGCCGGAGGCAATGCGTGCGAAGGATCCGGATGTGAATGCCGCGCGTGAGCTTTTCGGCGAACTTGAATTCTCGGGGCTGCAAAAGGAGTTTCTGGAAGAGGGCGAAGCCGTTGGCGAGACTAAATATGAAGAACTGACCACCGCGGCGCTGGATGAGATCGCAAATGCGAAGACAGTCGCCGTTGCCCTGAGTGCCGCGGCGCGGTTGACCGAAGTTGAAGCGAGCAAGGCCGCAGCGGAAAGCGAGGACACGACACAGGTCGCTGACGATGTTCCAGAGCAGGGCATGCTTGCGCTCGGCGAACCCATTGTTGTGGCTGCGGAGAAGCCGCAGGAGGGCCAGCCTGTTGCGTTCTCAATCGCCAAATCGGAAAGCTATACGTCGGACCTGAACAGCGAGCACAGAACACGTATCGCGGAACTGCTCGCCAATTCGAAGATTACCAAGGCAGTGCACGACGTGAAGTCCACTGTGCATGCGCTGAAGGACACGGGGCTGGAACTGGCCGCGGTCGAGCACGACACGATGCTCTACTCCTATCTGCTCGATCCGACATACAGTTCGCACACTCTGCCGGAGGTGGCACTGCGGCGACTAGGGCTGAAGCTTACTGGATCGCTGGCCGAAGCGGCGGATATGACGCTGCGTCTGGCCGAAAAATTGCGCGAGGAGATTGACGCGGAGCCGCAGTTTACGCAGCTCTATCGTGAGATCGATCTGCCGCTGGCGTTTGTGTTGCATGGCATGGAGCAGGCCGGCGTGCAACTTGATTGCGATGTGCTGGCCGAGATGTCGCAGAAGTTGCAGGGCGATATTCGCCGGCTCGAGCGGGACATCTACGGCATGGCGGGCGTGGAGTTCAATGTCAATTCGCCCAGGCAACTTGGCGATGTGTTGTTCAACCGCATGGGGTTGCCCAAGCCAGTGAAGTACGGCAAGGGGAAGACGATCTCGACGGCACAGGACGTGCTGGAAGGATTGGCCGCCGAGCACGATGTTGTGAAGCTGGTGCTCGAGTTCCGCCAGCTTACAAAGCTTAAATCGACATATATCGATGCGTTGCCGCAACTGTGCCGCAATGGACGCCTTCACACGAGTTTCAACCAGGCATCAACGGCGACGGGACGACTCAGTTCGACAAATCCGAATCTTCAGAACATTCCCATACGCACGGAATTGGGGCGTGAGATCCGCGCTGCTTTTGTGGCCGCGCCGGGCAAGATGTTGATCGCAGCCGACTACTCGCAGATCGAGTTGCGATTGTTGGCGCACTACTCGCAGGACAAGCTGCTGCTCGATGCGTATCGCACGGGTAAGGACATCCATACAATCACGGCGGCAGAGGTCTTCGGCATCCCGCCGATGTTGATCGATGCCGAGCATCGACGTCGAGCGAAAGCGGTGAATTTCGGAATCGTGTATGGTATCTCGCCGTTTGGACTGGCGGCGCAGTTGGGCATTGAGCAGAAGGAAGCCAAGCAGTTTATCGAGACATACTTTGAGCGCTATTCCAGTGTGCGCGGGTTCCGCGATTCAGTGCTGGAGCAGGCAAGGCGCGATGGATTCGTGCGCAATCTGTTTGGCCGCAAACGACCCATTCCTGATCTGCTGAGCAAGAATCCAAACCTGCGCGGATTTGCCGAACGCACGGCGGTGAACACTCCGCTGCAAGGCACAGCGGCGGACCTGCTGAAGGTTGCGATGATTCGGCTGGATCGCGAGATTCGCAAGCGCGGGTTGAAGGCGCAGATGCTCCTCCAGGTGCATGACGAATTGATGCTGGAAGCTCCTCAGGACGAGGTCGAAGAGGTGAAGGCACTGGTAAAGGAGTGTATGGAGGGCGCCCACGAACTGAGCGTTCCGCTGGAAGTCGAAGTGAGTGAGGGCACCAATTGGCGCGACATGGATTAAGAAAGCAAAGCCCGCCTCGGCGTGAGGCGGGCCTGGGTTCTTGCAACGCGTACTTACAAACGTTACGACACTTCCTGAACTCCGATAGCTTTTTCGAGTTCGGCTGCCACGGCGTCCACATGCTTGTGCATGAGCGCTTCGCTTTCGGCTTCCACCATTACGCGCGCTAGCTTCTCTGTGCCGGAGTAGCGGACTACGAGTCGGCCATTGCCATCGAGTTCCTGCTCGGCTGCTTGAATGGCTGCGGCGACCTCAGGAATGTCCTTCATCGGAACCTTCTCGCGGACGCGCACGTTGCGAATCTTCTGCGGGAACACTTTGAATTCTGACGTCAGCTCATGCAGCGTCTTGCCAGAGCGCGCCACGACATCGAGTACGCGCAACGCGGTTAGCAAGCCATCGCCAGTAGTGGATTCGCCGTCCATGAAAAGAATATGGCCGGACTGCTCGCCTCCGAGCACGGCATGAGATTTCAGCATCTCTTCGAGAACATACTTGTCGCCCACGTTGGCGCGCAGCATCTTAATGCCGTTTGAGCGCAGCGCCTTTTCCAGCCCGAGATTGCTCATGGTGGTGGCGACGACAGTGTCTTCCGCAAGAATGCCGCGGGCTTTCATATCGCGTGCCGCAACCAGCAGCACGGCATCACCGTTGACCACGTTGCCTTGGGCATCGCTGAACAGCGCGCGATCGGCATCGCCATCGAGCGTGATACCAAGGTCGAACTCGCCTGCACGACGCTTTAATTGCTGTGCGACGTGCTCGGGATGCAGCGCACCACAGCCGTCGTTGATGTTGCGTCCGGTGGGCGAGGTGTGGAGAGCTTCGACCTTGACGCCGACGCGATCGAGAAGCTCAGGGCCGACGACGCTTGCTGCGCCGTTCGCGCAATCGATCAGGACGCGCATTCCTGCCAGTCGCGTCGAGTCAACATTGGAAGCGAGCCAGCGCTCATAATCGGCGCGCAGTGCGGCGCGTCCGGGAATGATCTCGGCTGTCAGGTCAGTTTTGTCATGCTCATGCTCAAGCAACTGGTCGAGGTGCTCGAAAATTTCGGCTTCGATTTCGTGCTCAATCTCGTCGGCAAGTTTCATTCCGTTCTTGCCAAAGAGCTTGATGCCATTATCCTGCCAAGGATTGTGTGAGGCGGAGATGACAACACCCGCGGCGAATCCGTGGGTACGGGTGAGATAGGCGATGCCAGGAGTGGTGAGTACGCCCGCGCTGGCGAAACCGCATCCTGCGTCGACAAGGCCGCGTGCTATGGTCTCGGCGATCCATACACTCGATTCACGCGTGTCCAGTCCGATCACGACCTTGGAGTCGGCGGAGCGGCGCATAAGGCGGGTGCCAAGCGCGCGTCCAATGGCATAGACCGTGGTGCGGTCCAGTGGATATTCGCCCGCTACGGCGCGAATACCGTCAGTTCCAAATAACTGCCTCATAGTTTTCCGTACAGGAGCTGCCAACTAGGGGACTCCAGCTTTCGATGATGATTTTTGCGTTCTTACGATGACATGAATGGGCGCCGATCCGGAAATGTGCACCAGCGGATCGGGCACGAATGCCATAGTTTCAAAGCTTGCCTGCCCAGCAACTCCGGTTACGTCAACTGCGTCGGTTGCGGCGCTTTCCACGGCTTTCACGTGGCGTGCGGGACCGGTGACGGTGAGAACCGCCGGGTCGGCTGCAACAGACTCGATCCGATAGCCAGGTGGTAAGGTCCCAACCACGCGCGGACGAACCGGGATCTGCCGCGTGGCGCGGGTGTCGAAGGCCATGCGCAGGCGGCTCGGCGTTACCTGCATCACTTCCACGTCGTGCGGCACCTGGATGCGGTCAGGCGTGAGGTCATAGGTGTGCTCGCCCGGCGCCGCACCCTGCAGGTCGATGTTCGCGTGCACGCCCGATTGTGCGAGCTCTCGCAAGATGCGGGCTGGTCCACGCAACCGGATCTGCGCCTGGGGTATGACGTCGGAGGAGTAATCGAGATTCTTCGGGGGATGAGAAAACTCGACCGGGACAAGTAGAGAAACTTCGGAAACAGGATCGCGCGCAACTCCGTACCACATAAGCACGGCGATCAGTACCGAAGTGATTTTCAGCAGAAGGTTGTCGAAGAGAAGATGCCGGACGCGTGTGATCACAACGAGTCCTCCCGTTCGGCATCGCGTTGTTGCGAATGCAACGTGCGATCTTCACTGCGCGCGCGCAGAGTTTCGAGGGTGCTCGGGGTAAGATGTGCTCCCGGGGCAGGGATTTCCGGCTGTGGGACGTAGCGCATGAGCAGCTCGCCGAGACGCTGCCGCAGACGCTCGGGAGTGATTTCACGCTCAACTTGCCCACCCACGGCGATGCTGATGCCACCTGTTTCCTCGGAGACAATCACGGAAACTGCGTCAGTCTCTTCCGTAATGCCGATGCCTGCACGGTGTCGAGTGCCGAGCTGCGTGGAAAGCAGGGGATTCATCGACAGCGGCAGGAAGCAAGCCGCGGCCGCAATGCGATCTTTTTGCAGAATTACTGCGCCATCGTGCAGCGGTGCACTCGGGCGGAAGAGCGTGGCCAGCAGGTCGTAGGAAAGATGTGCATCGAGGGCGACTCCGCTCTCGATGTAGGTGCGAAGGCCGATTTCGCGTTCGATGACGATGAGCGCGCCAGTCTGATCTTGCGAGAACGTGCTCGCTGCCATCACGATGTCGTCGTAGGTGTCGCTTGCAGCGGCCTGTGAGCCGCGGGCCAATGTCAGGTTGCGACCAAGTCGTGCGAGTGCCTGTCGGATCTCCGTCTGGAAGATGACGATGAGAGCGAAGATGCTGTAGGGAAGTATGGTGCCGACCAGCCAGTCGAGCGTACGCAGGTTGCTGAGGTGCGCAATGTAGAAGGCAATCACCAGAGCGCCAACGCCCGTCAACATGGGGACGGCGCGAGTGCCTCGTACCAGTAGAAGAAACTGATAGATCAGGAAAGACACAAGCAGAATGTCCAGAATTGATCCGGTCGTCAATTGCGGCGAATATCCAGACAGATCCGGGAACTTCGGCATGGTCTCCTTTCGAGAACTCTGGGATGGAACGACACAAGCGCACTAATGTCGGAACATGCCATTGTAAAGCAGCCCACAACATAAAACAGCGTACAAGGCTGATTCTTGAGCTTTCGTAACATTCGCTATGACTGCTGTTGTGAGGTGTTTTCGGCCGCAACAGATTCGACTTTGGCCTGCACCTCGCCGTGAGCAAAGCGGGCGCGGATAGCGTCTCCTGAGGCAAGCTGGGCGGCGTCTTTCACCAGCGTCCCCTTGTTGTCGAATACAAGCGAATAGCCGCGCTCGAGGATGGCGACGGGTGAGAGGGCAGCCAGCTTGGCCGAGGCCTGTTCGAGGCGGGCGCGCCGGGCCATGAGGACATGGCGAGCGGCGGACGAGAGTCCTTGGGCGCGAGCGAGCAGCAAGCTCTGCCACGTTCGGAGCTGCTGGCGCATATCTCGCTGCTGCAGGCGAGAAGTCTCAATTTCGATACGGCGGCGGGCTTCGGAAAGGCGCGCAAGGACAAGGCTTTCCAGTCTGAACCCGAGGTCATCGACCCGCTGCTGGCGCCGGGCGAGCAGGTCTTCCATGCGGGCGAAGACGCGGTTCTTTTCGAGCGACGTCAGGCTTTGGCGGGCTCCGAGCACCTTGTACTGCATGGCGCGCCGTAGGCGTTCGCCCAGAGTGAACACCGCATCCTGCAGGTCGTGTTTGGAACGGATGACAATCTCGGCGGCAGCCGAAGGGGTTGGCGCGCGGAGGTCCGCAACGAAATCGCAGATGGTGAAGTCCGTCTCGTGACCTACGGCCGAGATTACCGGGATACGGCTGGCGGCAACTGCGCGCGCGAGCGCTTCCTGATTGAACGCGGCAAGATCTTCGGCGCTGCCTCCGCCACGGGCAACGATGATGACGTCGACGGCGGTCTCCGAGCCCGGTTCCTGTTTATTGAAGTAGCGAATGCCGGCGGAAACCTCGCTGACAGCGGCTTCGCCCTGCATCTGGGCGGGGAAGATCAGCACGCCGAGCGATTCATGGCGGCGGCGCAGCACATTGAGGATGTCGCGAATGACCGCGCCACGAGGGGAGGTGACTACGCCCACGCGACGGGGCAAAAGAGGCAGCCGCTTTTTGCGCTCCTGAGCGAAAAGCCCCTCGGCAGCAAGTTTTGCCTTGAGTTGCTCGAAGGCTACCTGCAAGGCCCCCGCGCCCATGGGTTCCATGTATTCGGTCAGTAGTTGCATCTCACCGCGGGCCTCGTACATGGTGATTCGGCCTCGGACGATTACCTGCATCCCATTCTGCGGACGGAAACGCAGCAGCCGTGCCTGTGTGCGAAACATGACGATGCGAAGCTGGGCGTCGCCATCTTTCAACGTGAGATAGATGTGACCGCTATCCGCAGGGCGATAGTTGGAGATTTCGCCTTCGACCCACACGTCTGGAAACCCCTTCTCCAGGTGATTGCGAACGGCGGTGACGAGGTCGCGGACGCCGTAAATTCGGCGCGAAGGGGGCTCGGCAATCGTGAAATCGAACGAAAATTGAGAATCGCCCACGCGGGCATTCTAGCAGGCGAGAAGAGGAGTGCAACCGGTGCTGGCAGGAGGGGCTATCGCCGGAAGTTGCGCAGGAACCACATGATGAGCGTAAGCAGGACGCTCAGAACGATAGACGTGCCGATGGGAAAGTACACCTGGGTGTTGCCGCTGCGGCTGCGCCACTGCAGGTCTCCGGGCATGCTCCCAAGAGGAATCCCCAGCCGCGAGCTGAGCACCATCGCGGCGCCCACTACAATAAGCACCAGGCCCACTCCCAGCAGAGTTTTCCCTATCTCAGCCATCGCGCCAGTTTAGCAAAATACGATCGCTGCTTCCGCACGAAGCTCCACGGCAGGTTGAAATAGTTGACTGGCCTACCGCGATCTTTCTGCATCCAACGCAATGACCGCCGGAGTAAGTTGACACGGTCTGAGGCGTTCACCTCGCCAGCGATAATTATGATTCGGAAGAGCAATTTCGGCCTCTATCTTTGTTTCACGGTGGCATTGCTATTGCCGCTCAGGGCCTTTGCTGCAGATCCAGTCCCGGTCTCGATCAACCGGCCAGGGTTGGTGGCGCTCACTGCTAACGAGATCGTTAATCGGCTTGAGGATGGAAACCAGCACCGAGCAGCCGCACTTCGAGCTTACGAAGGCAAGCGATACTACACGCTGACGTACCACGGATTTCTGTCGAATCGTCAGGCTGCACTCGAAGTGATTGCGAAATACCAGGCACCTGACAGCAAGAGCTTCGACATCGTTTCAGAAGATGGATCGAAGATGCTCCAGTCCAAAGTGTTTTCCAAGCTACTGGAAAGCGAGCAGGAAGCATCCCAGGTTGAAAACCAGCGCCAGGCCTCGCTTACTCGGGAGAATTACGAATTCACTCTGATCGGCGAAAGACCCAGTCCATACGGCGGCTGCTATCGGCTCAAGGTAGAGCCTCGGCGCGAAGATAAATTTCTCTATCGCGGCGAAATCTGCGTGAACTCGACGGACTTTGCTGTGGAGACAATCGATGCGGAGCCAGCGAAGAATCCTTCCTTCTGGATGAAGAAAACGCGCATCGAGCACCGCTATCAGAAGATCGGACAGTTCTGGCTACCAGCCTCTAACCAGACGGTCACAAGCATGCGCATGGGTGGTACGGCCGTTCTGAACATCGTGTATTCGCAGTACGAACTGCACTGAGATCCTTCGCCAAGTAGTTTCGCTCGCAATAAAAATGCCGGAGCCTTGGCTCCGGCATTTTTAATACCCACAGACTTAGAAGTGATACACGATCTGAATCGAGGGTTCGGGGACGTGCGTCTTCAGCTGCGTTCCGAACGGTTCGCCGCTCAGTTTGAAATCCGGCGAGGTCCGAAGCAGTCCGCGATACTGCAGGCGAAGGCCCCAGTGATCGGTAAACTTCAGGTCGGTTCCAAAGCCATACGCAAACGCTGGCTTGGTTTCTGTTTCCGGAGTGCCGCTCGTGGTGAAGCCGCCATCAACGGGTCCAAAGTGAACCATTCCGCCGCCGAACATCGCATAGGGCTTTACGCGGTCGTTGGAAGGCAGGCGGAAGATGTAGGTGCCGATCACTTCGACGTTATTCGAAAGCACGCGAGTGAAAGTGCCGCTTTGAAAGCCGCTGCCTTGGAAGAACAGTTCGGAGGCACGATTCACGGTCACGGCAACTCCGACTGCGCTGTGACGACCGAAGTCGTAGCGGGCATCGACCACTCCGCCGAGCGACTTGGTGCTTGTCTGCGTGTTGGCATTGCCGCCAGCTTCGAGAGTCTTAGTGGTGAATGTTGAGGCCGGGAAAACTCCCTGACCGCCTACGCCGATAGAAATATTGGAAACAATGCCCTGCGCGTGTGCCATGCTGCCAAACGCCAGTACGGTGATGAGAATCAGCTTGAGTTTCAAAACTCTCTCCTTTACTTGGGGACAACGGCTACGAGGCTGGGAACCAGTTCAACAGTGCTGGATAGGTCCTCGGTGCCAGTCTTAGTTCCGATGCCAGTGGTGCCATCAATTCCGATTGCAAAGCGATGCAACGTCGATGCTCCGGTGCTTGCGTCATGCGTTCCGACATAGAGATAACGTCCGTCCATCAGCACGCCACCGCTCAATGGAGTGATCGGGGCATTGTTCGCCGTGGTCAGCGTGAACGCTGTATTGCCGTTCACGTCGTAACCGTGAACGACCGGCTCTGCCGTAGCGCAGCTTGAAACACCGTTCGTGGACGGATACCCGGTCACGAACGCTTGCTGCAGTCGCGGCGAGAAGCTTACCTGGGGCGACGCACAGGACACTCCTGCTGCCGTCGAGACAGGCGTGCTAACCGATACCAACGACTTACAGACGTTGCCTATAAGCGGCGTGGACCCGATCTGCGAACTGCTGGTGATGGAGAAGTTCAGCCACTGATTGGAAGACGACAACCCAATCAGGTGAGGCACGCTATTGATGACCGTCGTGTCAAGCTCCTGGGGAGCGGGAGCGTTTACGGTTTGGCGTAACGCGTCGTTGCAAGTGGAGTAATCGACAACCTGGTCTCCGCTGGCAATGTACGACTGACCATCGGGGATCCAAGCTAGCGCCTTCACTCCCGTGCTGCTGTTGCTGGCGATCTTTACGAATGCATCAGCCTGGTACACATACACGCCTTGTGAACCGGCAATCCAGATGTTGGAGTTGTCAGGGGTGAACGCCACGGAGGTGATTCCGGGGATCGCGAAGCGAACAGCATTCTTCGCCCCGGCGGTGTCGATGAAGAACACCAGGCCGTTTGTCACATCCGATACCACGACGTAGCGGCTATCGGGCGAGACGCCCAACACCTTGCCGGTGACAAAGTCCGTATTTAATCCGCCCTCGATGGGGTAGGTGTTGATCGACGATTGATATGCGGCAAGGTCGACGATCACCAGTCCTGCATCGCTGCCGAGGTACGCCTTCTGCCCATTGGGAGAGACCACCAGCGAATTCGGGAGATTCGCCAGTTCCACTCGCTGGGTAACGGTCAGCGACTCGCTGTCATACACCAGCAACCGGTGCAAGGGGTTGGCCACGTCAGCGGAATTCGTGACCAGCACGAAGCTGGGCGAAGTTCCCTGGACGGTCACTCCAATCGGATTGCTGTAGATCGGATAGCCGAAGCCAACCTCGCTTCCTGTAACTGTCCTTTTACCCGACGTCCCCGCATCCGGCACGACGAAATTTTCTACCGCGTTGTTGCAGGTAGAGGGTTCGCACGACGCAGTGACACTGAAGTGACCCGAGGTATTGGCTCCGAGCTTTGCAGTGAGAGGAACGACGGTCGTGAAGGAGCCGGTGACCGGATTGGACGAGAGATAGTTGAGCGACAAGTTGGTCAGCGGATTTCCGTTGGTGTCGGTGACCGTTGCCGTCATGTATCTCTGATCGCCCTTATTTAAGAGCAGATCGGCGGTGTTGTACGGTGGCTTGGGAAGCACTCCACCAACGTACGGCGATGTTCCCACACTGATCGCGCTTGGCGGGCAGGTGGCAAACGACAGCGGTGCACTGAGGGTGCCATTCAGTTTCGCGTAGATATTGGCAACACCCGGAGCGCGAGCTGTGACAAACCCAAACGAGCTTACCTCCGCCACATTGGTATCTGAAGAAGTCCAGGTGTAGTCATTGGTGCGAACCGTACCGCCTGTCACACCGCCGAAATCAGGCGTTGCAACATACTGCACGTAGTTTCCCTGCGATACGCATCCGCTTCCGGGATACTGATGGTTCGCTGCGGCTACATTGACGTCAGATCCCACCGGGGCCGCCGCTGCGCTCAGCTGTATGCTGACCGCACGCGGATGAATGGTCACCAGGGTAGAGCCACTGACGCTATGACTGGCGTCGATGGCTGTAATAGTGACTTGTCCCGTCGGCAGATCCGGTTTTCCGGCATTTGCGGTGCCCTGCGGGAAAACGCTTGGCGTGCAGGTAAGATAGCGCGAATCCCACAGCCCGGCGCAGACCTCGCCCGAAGGGGAAACGGTAACCCGCGAATCGGATGAGTAGAACTTGATCGTCGGCTGCGGTGAGACAGCGCTCGGCGTGCTGTTCTGGTTGGACAGATCAACTGTTGCGCTGATCGAGGCCCAGTCTCCAGAATTCAGCGTGAATTGATCTGGCGTCACCACGACCGAGTACTCATCGTGGACTTCGGGTTGAGTGCTGCTCTTCACCGAGCTTCCGCAGCTCGCAAGAAGACCGGCAACTCCCCCCGCAATAATCAAAGTTAACAACCGATTCATGCACCCACCTATCGGATGGTGATCCAGGTCGGAGCGCCTTCGGCGCTTACCGATGCCGGGTTCTGCGCTCTGATTCTTCCGGTGTTCTGATCAAGCTTGAACTGGAAAACCTTGTTCGCAGCGGTGTCAAGCAGGAAGAAGGCGTTATTGGAGCTGGAAATGGTCAGGAAAGATGGCGTGGTACAACCGTTTCCGCAATCAAAGGGAGACGCATTCGAGGTAATGACACCACCCTGGACCACCTCATCGGAGCCGAGAACCTCGCTCAACTCGCCAGTGCTGGAAGTGATCTTGAAGGAAGAGATATTGTGTGAACCCTGGTTGGCGACCAGAAGATAGCGGTTGTCGCTCGTAATGGTGCCTGCAACAGGATTGGAAGGCGCAGTATAAATCTTTGCGCCGGTGGTCGGATCATTCGACGTGTGGGCGGGATTCTCGTTGAACGGGGAGCCGGCCATCGCCTGAAGAACGCCCGATCCCGAGGTGTTGTACCCGAAGATGCTGGGAGTGGCGACCTCGACGCCGAGTCCGTTGTTGGTACCGGTCGCCGTCTTGTCGAGGACATACAGGAAGCTTCCATTAGGCGACAGCACGAGATAGTCGGGGCTGTTGCCAACCGGGAGGGTCGATGCCAATGTCGCAACGCCCGAGGAGGTATTCAGCGTGAAGCTCAAAACCGCCTGCTGATCCGGTGCCAATGCGTATAGAACGCTTCCGCCGGAGGACATGATCAGCTGAGTGATTCCGTAGTTGATCAGGGCCGGGCTTCCGACTGTCGAGAGTTGGCCGGTAGAGGCGTCGATCGAGTAAACGGCCAGCCTCTTGGTGTCCTTCAGCGCTACATAAAGGAAATTATTGCTCGGAGAAATCACCAGTGCGCTGCCCTGGCCAGAGAGAGGATAGGGCTGCTTGGGGTCCACAGGCGTTTTCAACTGGCCATCGCCCGAGCGGGTATAACCGTAGAGGTTGGTGCCGCCCGCATCCAGGAAGTACGCCCATTTTCCGTTGGCGGAGAATTGCAGAACCTTGGGCGATGCCGGAGTATCCTGAGGCGAAATGCCGGATTTGGTTAAAGTGCCATCCGTGTTGATGTTGAACACGGTGAATCCAGTTCCAGTAGAATTGCTGATGTAGGCCAGCGTTCCGGTGCTTGTAACTCCACCACAGCCGACCGTGAATGCCAAAAGACAAAGTGCGGCTGTAAAGCCGATCAAGCGCTTCATGCAAGCTCCCAGGGCGAAGCGAGTGCCGCCCGCCCATCTTTAGTCGAAAATCGATCCTGCCTAATCATAATTCGGGCAGACCACAATTCACCCTCAAGTTAAGCAGCAATTTGGGTAAATTTTCCTATCTCGGATTGTGAGATTCTACTCTATTGGACTCAAATTGGCCGCTTAGTAATTTGCGTAGAGCGGTGAGGTGTGGTTACTTTGCCAACCTCACCCTCTTGGTTTCATGGCCTGCGCTTGCCTCTGGATCATCCGTCGCCGCAGAATATTTTCACGAAAGGGAACGGCTTGGAACTCAACCTGAACGCGGTAGAGAAGCGAGTTTTGGGCTCGCTGCTGGAAAAAGATATCACCACGCCGGAGTATTACCCGCTCACGCTCAACGCACTGCAGGCGGCGTGCAACCAGAAGTCAAACCGAGACCCGGTGATGGACCTGAATGAGTCCGACCTGCGCGAGGCCTTGCATTCATTGGAACAAAAAGGCTTCGCGGGTGTGGCGAGGGCTGAAGGAAGAGTGGCGCGTTTCGAACATCGAATGGGCGAGGCGCTAAACCTTGGCCGACGCGAAAGCGCTTTGCTCTGCACCCTGCTGCTGCGCGGGGCACAGACTCCGGGCGAGCTGCGCAGCCGCAGCGAACGCATGCATCGCCTCGAAGATCTCGACGAGGTGCAGCTTGTGCTCCAAAAGCTGATGGAGCACGAGCCGCCGTTGGTGAAACTACTGCCGCGACAGCCGGGCACCAAAGAAGCCCGGTATGTGGATCTATTCGGCGACGCACCGACGATACCAGCCGAGGCGAATGATAATTCCGATATGGCAGAGTCAGGCGACGAACATCGGGTCGCGGCGCTGGAGGCAGAGATAGCACGGCTTCGCGCGGAGTTCGACGAGCTGCGTCAGCAGTTTGCGGATTTCCGGCGGCAGTTCGAGTCGTGAGACTTTAGGCTTTGAAACCCAAGCACGGCAGCGTAGCATTCAAGTAGTTCCGGACATTTTTAGATGTGGGGGCAAGATGACCGCCATTACCGAAACGCTTCATAGCGAAACGAAAACATCGATTCACCCTCCGAAACGGCTTCTCTATGGACCCGGCCCGAGCCAGGTCTATCCGCGCATTTATCAGGCGATGGCGCAGCCTATTGTCGGCCATCTGGACCCGTATTTCTTCGAGGTTGATGAAGCGCTGCGCAAGGGACTCCGCGCTGTCTTCGGAACCAGCAACGAGCTGACGATTCCGGTCTCCGCCACGGGGTCGGGCGGTATGGAGACGGTGGTCTCCAACTTTGTCGAGCCGGGGACGAAGATTGCAATCCTGGTGAATGGATTTTTCGGTGAGCGCATCACTGAGATGGCGAAGCGTCACGGTGGAAACATCGTGCGCCTGGAAAAGCCATGGGGAGAGGTATTCGGCGACGAGGAAGCCGCTGAGTTCATCCGGCGCGAGCGTCCGCAGGTTGTGGCATTCGTGCAGGCCGAGACCTCGACCGGCGTGTATCAGCAGAGCAAAGCGATTTGCGATGCGGCACATGAGGTGGATGCCATCGTAATCGCCGACTGCGTCACCTCCCTCGGCGCTATGCCGGTAGATATCGACGCGAATGGAATTGACGTGGCTTATAGCTGCTCCCAGAAGGGGCTGAGCGCGCCTCCGGGATTGAGTCCGGTGACGATTTCACCGCGAGCCCATGAGCGCCTGCGCCAGCGCAAGCAGCCAAACCGCAGTTGGTATTTCGACCTGGCGCTCATCCAGGAATACCTCGACGGACGGCGTTATCACCACACGGCTTCGGCAACGCTGTTCTACGCGATGCGAGAGGCGCTGGCGATCATCGAGGAAGAAGGGCTCACGACACGGCAGCAGCGGCATAAGCGCGCGCACGAGCGTTTTGTCGAGGGATTGGAAGGCATGGGAATCATGATGCACGTCGCCCCAGGCCATCGTATCTGGAACCTGAATACACCGCGAGTCCCTGATGGAGTCAACGAAGCTCGCGTTCGCGGCTACCTGCTCGAAAAGCACGGAATCGAAATCGCCGGAGGTTTTGGACCTTTAGCAGGGAAGATCTTCCGCATCGGCTTGATGGGCCCGCTGGCTACGGATGAGGGCGTGGACCGCATTCTTGCCAAACTGGACGAGGCGATCAAAGAGACTGCGTAGGGCAAGGTTTCAAAATCTCGCAGGTTTTAAAGGTTGAAAAACGTTAAAGGGTGCCTGAAAGGGCACCCTTTGTTGTTTGCAGCTCTTTGTAGTTGATCGGCGAAACCTTGAAACTTGCGAAACCCTTGAAACCTGCTTCGGCCTACTCCTCACGCATACGGCCGTCGATGGGTCTTCGACCGGAGTAGCCTTCTTCGGTTCCGTGCCAGTGTGTGATAGTGGGTTCGCCCATTCTCCAACACAGCAGGACGATTTCTCCGTCGACGCGGCATGGGAAATCCAGCAACCCGATTTCGAGATCCTTCACCTGCACGCCGATCGCGTTAATTTCCGACAACGTGTCTTTTGCGGTCTGGATGGCTTTCTCGCGCTGTGCCTTTCGGGCGGTGCAGGCGCGCACATCAACGAGAGTTCCGCCATTGAGGAAGATGCGTTCACTCAGTTCGCTGAACTCCTGGTCGATCTCCTCAATCAGGGACTTGGCATCGATCGATTTGCGCAGCAGGCTCTCTAAGACCGGGAGCATGGACTGTGCTTCACTTAGCGTAAAAGTTCGCATATCTGGGTTCCGCGCACCTGCGATTTTATCGCGATTGTCAACCTGCTCGGGGCGACACGGCCGCGCTCACGGGCGCGGCCAGTGCACTCAGATCTCCTTCAGCGCCATTTCCGACGCCCACTCTACTCAGCCCTTGATCTGCAACATGCGATCCAGGGCTACCTTGGCCCAATGCTTGGTCGAGGGACGAACCTTGATCTGGTTCACTACGTTGCCCTCAACAAGGTTTTCCAGCGCCCACGCCAGATGTTGTGGTGAGATGCGATACATGGTCGTGCAAAGGCATCCCGAGTCGTTCAAGGTCAAAATCATCTTGTCCGGATGCTGTTGCGCCAAACGGTTCACGAGGTGGATCTCGGTTCCGATGGCAAATTTCGAGCCTGCCGGAGCCTCAGCTACAAGGCGGCGCAATTTGTCGGTAGAACCAGTGTCATCGGCCTTCTGGCATACTTCCCAGCGGCACTCCGGATGGACGATCACGCGAATGTCAGGGTAGGTTGCGCGCATGCGGTCCACGTGCTCTGGCAAAAAGCGCTGATGGACAGAACAGTGGCCCTTCCACAGTATGACTCGCGCCTTTTGCAACTGGTCCGCCGTCAGGCCGCCTTGCAACTGATACGGATCCCACACGACCATCTCGTTCAGCGGGATACCCATGGCGTAGGCGGTGTTCCGTCCCAGATGCTGGTCGGGCAGGAAGAACAATTTTTGGTTGCGCTTGAAGCCCCACTTCATGGCTGCCGAAGCGTTGCTGCTGGTGCACACCGTTCCGCCGCGCTCGCCGACAAATGCCTTGATGGCCGCAGCCGAGTTCATATAGGTCAGCGGAGTGATGCCTTCGCCTGCGTCTGTGGTTAGGCTGAGGCGCACGAACTGTTCCCATGCGTCTTCTACCTGTGAAATTTCGGCCATGTCGGCCATAGAGCAGCCGGCGTTGAGATCGGGCAAGACCACTTGTTGGTCGGGGCGCGCCAGGACATCCGCAGATTCGGCCATGAAGTGCACGCCGCAAAACACAATGTAGCGGCCCTTGGCCTGCGACGCCAATTCGGACAAGCGCCAACTGTCTCCCTGAAAATCGGAGAACGCGATCACTTCGTCGCGCTGGTAGTGATGACCCAGAACGACACATTGCTCGCCGAGAATCTCGCGGGCAGCTTGAATGCGGGCGTCACACGAGCGGTCGGGCAGGACGAGGTAGTTGTCCAGAGAGCACGTGGAATTCGTTGTAACTGCAGTAGCCAATTTTTTCTGCCTTCAGTTTTCGCCGCCACAATTGCATGACGCAAAAACGGGGATGTTGAAAGCGCTATCTCCGGCTCCAGCGGATGCACATACCAGAAGGTCCCACCCGCGGGGATGTTGAAGCCGTAGCCTTACTAGGTGTTAATGATGCCTTAAATGGGAGAAACGAATCAACTAATTTGGAGTACAGAAGAAAAAGCTGCGCCTCAACCTCCGATGTGCACCATTGTCCTGCCCGGCTGCACAAAGCCCGGCTCGCCTATATGGTGCCTCTCTTCTTTATGAGACACAGCGTATTCAATTACTTCCGCAAGTTCGCGGTCGCTCCCGCCGCGTCGGATGGTGGCATGCAGGTCGTGTTCGCGCAGAGAGAAGAGGCAAGTGCGTATCTTTCCATCGCTCGTCAGCCGGATGCGTGAACATGCACCACAGAAGGGAAGCGTCACTGGGGCGATCACACCAAATTCGCCGAGGCCATCATCGAACCGATATCGCCGCGAGGTCGAGCTAGGCTCATGCTCGATCTCATGAAACGACGCGACGCGTGTCATGTGTTCCAGTATCTCGTTGAGTGAGATGACAACGTCTGGCCGCCACAGGCGCCCTTCCTCCAGCGGCATGAACTCGATAAACCGAACGATGACGTGCTCTTCGCGGGCAAAGTGGCCAAAGGCTTCGATCTCCGTGTCATTGAATCCGCGAAGCAATACGCAGTTGATCTTCACGGGGCCAAGTCCGGCGTCGCGTGCGGCGCGCATCCCCTTCAGCACGGCGTCATAGCCGCGAGGTACACGGGTAATGTTTGCGAAGCGTTCAGGGTCGACTGCGTCCATGCTGACTGTGACGCGGTTGAGGCCTGCCTCTCTAAGCGCTCCGGCCATCGGCGCCAGTAGATGGCCGTTGGTGGTGATGGCTAACTCGGGAGGTGCGCCGGCTTCGGTTCGCAGCCCTGAAAGCTCTCGCACTAGTTGGACGATGTCGCGTCGCAGGAGTGGCTCGCCTCCGGTCAGGCGAATCTTGGTGATCCCCAGCGAGACAAAGACCTGCGACATCCGGAGATAATCTTCGAGCTTCAATTCGGCGTACTGCGCCCCTTCGTTGCCGGTCCGGCAATAGACACAACGGTAGTTACACCGGTCGGTGATCGAGAGGCGAAGATCCTGAATTGTGCGGCCGAATTTATCCTGTAAGGGCATCCGAGACTCCGGCAAGCAAACGCCGGGACCCTTTCTTAGATGCGCGATGAGTTTCGACGGCTCTTTCAGTTCAGTGCGAGGAAAATGTGGAGCAAGAAGAAAGGCCCGGAAGCCGGGCCTGAGGAACACTCACCTGGAGGAAGACATGACAACAACTAAGATGCTGCTGCCTCCCGAGCTCGTTGCCTTACATTCCGTCATAGTTTGGCCCGCCGCCACCCTCGGGCGGTACCCAGGTGATGATCTGGTACGGGTCCATAATGTCGCACGTCTTGCAATGTACGCAGTTTGAAGGATTCAGGTGAATCCGCTTCTTCTGCGGATCGGTCGGGCACTCCTCCATCTCGTACACATTAGCGGGGCAGAAGAACTGGCACGGGTTGCCGTACTCCTTCGTACAGCGGTTTGTGCAGATGTCGGTATCGTGGATGATCAGGTGCGCGGGCTGATCCTCTTCGTGCCGCGTGCCAGAGTGATACAGGTCCGTCAGCTTGTCGAAGGTGAGCTTGCCATCGCCTTTGGCCCATCCTGTGAGTTGCTGGCGCTCGGCGGCATGGCCCATTACGTCCCAGAGCGGAAGCATGCGCTCGTGCCCGGCGTGTGCAGGGTAGCGGTCGCGAATGCCAAAGCCCCCGGTGGCCAAGAGCAATCCGGTGTTCAGCATTCCGGTGAGGAAGCCATGCTCGAATCCCTGGTGGAAGTTGCGAACGGGGTAGAGCTCCTTCTGGATCCAGCTCGCGTCCACCTTCTGCTTGTAGCGGCTGAGCTGCTTTGCGCTATTGTCGCCCGCAAGCCAGGCCTCGAACGCGGTTTCCGCAGCAAGCATTCCGCTCTTGATCGCCAGGTGAATGCCCTTGAGTCGCTGCGAATTCAGGAAGCCAGCAGAGTCGCCTACAATCATCCATCCATTGCCGCCCAGCGGAGGCATCGACCACCATCCGCCATAAGGCATGGTCTTAGCCCCGTAGCGCACGAGTTTTCCCCCCTCGAGCAGCTTGGCAACGAACGGATGCTGCTTGAAGGACTGCAACACGTGCTGCGGATCGGTGTGAGGGTCGGGGTAGTCAAGTCCGGTGACGAACCCCATCGAGACTGTGTTGTCCTTGCCTCCGTAGATCCACGCTCCGCCGTATTCCTTTGTGGTCAGCGGGTAGCCCATGGTGTAAATCACTTCGCCTGGCTTGACGCGGCCCTCGGGCAGTTCCCAAAGCTCCTTGACACCCACGCCGTAGGTCATGGGATTGCGATCGGCGCAGAGATCAAGTTTTTGTGTGAGCTGCTTTGTGAGCGAGCCTCGGGTGCCCTCGGCAAGGATTGTGATTTTTGCTTTCAGGTCATAGCCGGGCTCGAAGTTCGCCTTGGGCTGGTTCATCTTGTCCACGCCTTTGTCATCGGTGCGGACACCCAGAACCTGATCGCCTTCAAGCAGCAACTCGCTTCCTGCAAAGCCTGTGAACACAGTGATGCCGGTCTCTTCCACCTTGGACCCGAGCCACTTGGCGAAGCGATTGAGGCTTATGACGTAATTGCCGTGATCCTGCATCGGCGGAGGCGTGATTGGCGCCTTGAAGGCCGACTTGCGGGTCAGGTAATAAACGCTGTCACTCGTGACTTCAGCCTCGATCGGAGCTTCCTGGCGCCATTCGGGAAGCAATTCGTCCATCGACTTGGGATCGAGCAGCGCACCTGAAAGACAGTGCTGCCCGATCTCGCGCCCCTTCTCGAGGACATAGATGTTTTCCTTCGAGAGCTGCGCGTCTGGATGTTTGGCGTTGTGCTCGTCAATCAACTGCGATAAGCGCAGCGCGCACGCCATTCCCGCCGGCCCGCCGCCGACAATAACAACGTCGGCTTCCATCTCCGGATGGTCGATGCCTTCTATGGGTGTTCGGAAGATCATGGAACCCTTTCGAACTAAACTTTTATCTTCTTCACTTCTTCCGTCAGTGCCGGAACGATTTCGAACAGATTGCCCACGACGGCCACGTCTGCAATTTCAAAGATGGGTGCTTCGGCGTCTTTGTTGATGGCGATGATGTTGCGGGAGCCCTTCATGCCCACGATGTGCTGGATGGCACCGCTGATTCCGAGCGCGAGGTAAAGCTTCGGGCTTACGGTTTGTCCGCTGGAGCCGACCTGCCGCTCCATTGGCAGCCATCCGGCGTCGCAGATCGGTCGTGATGCGGCGATCTCGCCGCCAAGCGCGTCGGCCAAAGCTTTGGCAATTTCGATGTTCTTCTGCTCTTTTATTCCGCGCCCAACCGAAACTATGATTTCGGCCTGCGACAAATCGACTGCCTGCTTGGCTTCCTGGAACGGAGCTTCGGGCTTGGTGCGAATCTCGCCCGTGGTGGCGTTGACGGTTTCAACCGGAGATGTGCCGGTCTCGACCTGGTCTCCACGGAAGGCTCCAGCCTGAAAGCTCACGAACCAAGGTCCTTCGCCCGCGAGCGATACGTCAGCCGCAAACTTTCCTTGGAACATCTGCCGTGTGACGATCAGCTTGCCGCCTTCAAACTTGCAAGCCACCGCATCGCTCACCAGCACGCTGCCGAGCGTGGCTGCGAGCTTCGGAGCAAAGTCGCGCACCTGGTACGTGTGTGGCAGCAGAACAAGCTTCGGCTGCTTTGTTTCGATGAACTTCTTAAGCGCCGTCACAAAGCCATCGGGCGTATAGCGCTCCAATGATGCGTCTTCGATGGCATACACCTTTGCCACCGCAGCCCTCGCCACTTCGTCGGCTGCCGATGTGATGTTGCTGCCTACGACGGCAGCTTCCAGCGACCATCCGGTCTGCTTGGCCAGCGCCTGTGCGCCCGTGAGTGTCTCAAAGGAGACGCGGTTCAGCTTTCCTTCACGCTGTTCCGCAACTACCAAAATCGTATCCGCCATCTCTCGTATCCTCGATCGACCTGTAATCGTTCGTCGCTAGCGCAGTGTGCGAATCTTGCGCTGTCCCACCCAGAGCATCGCCGCGCCTATTACTGCAAACACAGCGGCACCGGCCCCAATGACGTATCCGCCTCGTGGCACTTCCGCCAGGTGGAAGAAATAGAGCAGCAGCGCAACCATCAGCAGCAGGCCTCCGAGGAAGCGCAGTGTATTTACGGCCTCCCGCACCTGCTCCAGATCACGCTCCTTTGCGATTCGTGCAGTCATCACTAGAGCACCCGCACTTCGTCGCGCAGCTTGGCTGCCAGTTTCTTAGCCACTTCCTGCGCCGAGCCTTGGATGACCTCGGTCTGTTTCGTTTTCTTTGGAATATAGAGCCGCTCGATCGTCAGTTGATTCGGCTTCAGCGCTGCGGAAACCTCGTCATACGTCACTTTGCGCAGAGGCTTGTTCTTCGCCTGCTTGATACCGATCAGCGTGGCGTAGCGAAGCTTGTTTATACCGGATTGGATCGTCAACACGGCAGGCAACGGCATGTCCACATATTGGAAGTATCCGTTCTCCAACTCGCGCTTTACCCGAATGCCGCCGTCCTTGGCCTCAATCTGCATGATGATCGTTGCGTGAGGCCAGCCGAGCAACTCGGCCAGCAGCACGCCAGTTTGCGCGTAGCCGTAGTCATCCGATTGCAGGCCGGTGAAAACCATGTCGAACTGCTCGCCCTTGATCGCCTCAGCAAATGCGCGGGCGACGTTGAAGGCATCAAGCGTGACAAATCGATCATCTTCGAGATGAATCGCGCGGTCGGCTCCCTTGGCGAGCGCTTCGCGCAATACTTGCTGTGCGCGTGCGGGACCGGCCGTGATCACGACGACCTCGCCGCCGTTCTTCTCCTTCTGCCGCAGTGCTTCTTCCAGCGCGTAGGCATCGGGCTCGTTCACCTCATAGCCCACGTCTTCGCGGATCCATGTGGCGCTCTCATTCAGTTTGAGAGGCGCGTCCTTTTGCGGAACCTGCTTCATGCAAACCAGGATTTTCACCTGCACCTCGATAAATTCATGGATTCAACAGAGGACACCTGTGTGTCCGGAATACTCGGATAAGTCCCCGTGTGAGATGAGGCACCCCTGCTTCATCTCTGTTGCAGCCAGCAACTAGGATGCGGCTGCGGGACCGAAGAGTATATCTCCAACGGCATAAAAATGAATACCCATTCACTTTTCGCGAGTTCCGGAATGAATGGTTGCTTGAGGAGGTGCTGGAAAGTGGAAAAGGACACCGATCGGTGTCCTTTTCGTCGAAAACTCAAAACTTACAGGAACGCGACAGTTTGTATTCCTGCAATCTCGAACCGTTTGCGGCAGCGCACATTCTTGCAAGCAAGAAGATCGTCTCTCCGCACCATGTAGCTTTGTGCCTTGGCGTATTTCGCACGGTCCCGCTCGTCGGCGCGTGGCGGCAGCGACTTCTTTTTGGTGCGCACAATCCAGCCCACCTCGTATTCCATCTCTTGTCGGCAATGCGGACAGGTGAGTAGATGTTTCTTCGTTTCCTGCCTCTCGTCGTAAAACTCCCGTTCGTCCATGGCGATTATTATAGGGCGACTGCACTTCCGCAGCGGCTATGTCGCCAAATTTTGGCGATGCCCATTCTGGTACTCTCCGCACGTATTTGAATAGGCTTTTCTCGCCGAACTCTTCCAAATTCAGCATCTCTCAAACCGGAATCTACAATAATTCATATATCTTCCCGATCGCATAGCAATCTTGCCCTCCTATGTGACTGAAAAGCAAAACCTCCCCGAAAGTGCCACTCTGGAACCCAAGTTGCAAGTACTAAGTAACTTAGTTCGATTTGTTTCACCTTTTCCAAACTCTTGTCTGCTCGGTTTATGGAGTAGGCGTTGCTGTGCTGTTGCATTCACGTCACCTACGGAGACTTATAAACAGTGACAAACAACAAGTTTTTCAAATTCCTTATCGCCAGCGGGCTGATTCTGGTGTTGTTCGCCAGCTTCGGCTTCGCCCAGACGTCCAAGGGCTCGATCGGCGGAACTGTTACCGACAGTTCGGATGCCGTAATTTCTGGTGCGACTGTGACCGCCAAGAACCTCGACACCGGCGATGTTCGCACAGCCATCACGGGCTCTAACGGCCAGTACCGCATTGATGCGGTCGAACTTGGCACCTACTCTATCGTGGTTTCGCAAAAAGGCTTCGCGAACCTTAGCGTCGACAAAGTGACGGTCGCAGGTTCAGTCACCACGAGCGTTAACGCACAGCTCAAGATCGGCACAAGCAAAGACACGATTGTGGTCGAAGCAACGGGTGCCGCTGTGCAGACCGAAAACGGCGAAATCTCGCACACTGTGGACGAGAAGGAAATTGACTCCCTCTCGATCGCAAATTTGAATCCGTACTCTTTAGCAACCACGCTGCCCGGTGTCACGGTTGTCACCAGCCGCGCATTCACCAATGGCACGTCCTACTCTGTCGATGGATCGCGTCCTCGTGACAACAACTTCCTGGTTGAAGGTCAGGACAACAATGACGCCGGTCTGCATGGCCAGGGTATTCAACCTGGCAACCTCGACGCAGTGAAAGAAGTTTCGGTTCAGACCAACTCCTTCTCTGCTGAGTTCGGCCACGGCGCCTCCGTCGCGAATGTGATCTTCAAGTCCGGCACGAATCAGTTCCATGGCGCAGTTTGGGACCGTCTGTTGAATTCCTCTCTCGATGCCACCGACCACTACGATGTGGCGTACGGAAATGAGAAGAGCAAGTATCGTGAAAACCTCTACGGCTTCGACGTGGGTGGTCCGATCGTAAAAGACAAGCTGTTCTTCTTTACGTCCTATCAGTGGGATAAATACCGCTCCTCAACCACGGGCGGTCAGTTGCTTCTTCCGACCGAGGCTGGTCACGCGGTGTTGGCCAACTATGCCTCAAATCCTCGCATTAAGACGATGCTCGATGTGTATGGTGCACTACGCGGCGATCCGTCGCTGCCGGGCACGCAGAGCTACGACCTAGGTTCGGGACGCGGCTTGGTAGAGGTTGCCCCCTACTATCGCACCGGAATTCCGAACAAGTACGACTCGCCGGAATTCGACGCAAAGGGTGACTGGTCCGTCACGAAGAATGACACCATCAACCTGCGCTTTGTCCGTACGTACTACATCACTCCTTTCGACTTCGGCAACAACGGCTCGCAACTGCCCGGTTTCGACACCCAGCAGAGCGGACCGGCTTACAACGGCGGTATCACCTGGACTCGCATTTTCAGCCCCAGACTCATCAACGAAGCTCGCGTGTCCTACGGCCGCATCGGTTTCTTCTTTGAGAACCGTCCGGACGACAATCCGCTTATCAACACGCCCGCAATTGGAATCACCGGTTTGACTGGCTGGGGATCGAACGCCTCATTCCCGCAGAGCCGTTTCCACAACACGTATCAGTTCCAAGATACGGTCAGTTGGACCAAGGGCAATCACTTCTTCAAGTTTGGCGTGGACTATGCCGACATTCGAGTTGTGGACCAGGTTCCTTACAACACCTACGGCTCCATCGGATACGCGGCTGCTTCGGGCGTTGCCTCTGCTCTCGCCAATTACATGGACGACTTCGGCGGAAAAAGCACGACTGTTGCCAAGACGTTCGGAAGCCCAAAGATTCACGCCAGCATGCCTTCGCAGAACTACTTTGCCGAGGATACCTGGAAGGTACTGCCCAACTTCACTCTGACCTATGGCGTCCGCTATGAGTACAATGGAACGCCCGCAAACAATCTCGACTTCCCTGCAATCGATCCGAAGGACTTCTCTGCCGCAAACTACAAGAATGTTGTGAAGCAGCAGGGAGACACCAGCAACATCGGTCCTCGCGTGAGCTTTGCTTACACGCCGCGCTTCATGAAGGGCCTGTTCGGCGATGGCAAAACGGCTTTCCGTGGCGGATTCGGCGTGTTCTACGGTGGCCTGTTCACGAACATTCTCGACAACTCGCAGTCCGGCGCACCCAACTCGGCCGCTGGCTCGATTACGAGTGCCGTCAACACGACCAACCCCCGTGGGACCGGGAACTGGTCCTCGCAGATCAGCACGTTGACTCCTGTGCTTACGCCGCTTACTTCGGTTACCTCGCAGGTTCCGCACCTGCTCAGCCCGGAAACTCTGCAGTGGAACTTCAACGTCGAGCGTGAACTGCCCAGCAGCTTCATTCTCGCCCTGGGTTACACCGGCAGCCGTGGTGAGCACCTCTACGGACAGAACCAGTACAACCCCATCACTGCGAGTGGAAGCCGTCTTCTGAGCACTCGTGGTCCCATCCTCCTTCGCGACAACAGCGGAGACTCGAACTACCACGCCTTCACAGCCAAGCTGGACCGCAAGTACAAGAACGGCATGCAGGTCCGCTTTGCGTACACGTTCTCGAAGATGATCGACGACGTTTCCGAAGTGTTCACTTATGGAAACTGGTCTGCGTACCCTGTTCTGCAGTACCCGACCCCGCGCGGCGAGCTTGACCGCAGCGTGTCGATGTTTGACCACAAGCACCGTTTCGTAATGTCGTACACCTACGACATTCCGAAGCTGCCTGCTATCGACACTTTCACGAAGGTTGCGGGATTCGCAGTGAATGGCTGGCGAGTTTCGGGCACCACTTCCGTTCAGTCGGGAACGCCGTATAACGTCGAAACCGGCTATGACACCAATGGAGACGGCATCAGCAATGATCGTCCTGACCTTGGAAACCCGAGCGCGCCACTGAATACCTACGCATGGACGGGCGACTGGTTCGGCACTTCGGCGAGCACTCTTTGCGCTGGTCCGCAGGCCTGGTCCAAGAACACTTGCAATCCGGTGAGCGCCAGCTCGGTTCACTGGATCGTTCCGAGCAGTGGTGTGGGCAACTTTGGACGCAACGGTCTCTACGGTCCGAAGAGCGTGAACTTTGATATGGCGCTGAATCGCACCATCAAGCTCCATGAAAGCCATGCAATCGACTTCCGCGCCGAGTTCGTGAACCTGTTCAATCACGCACGTCCGGATGGCGACTACTACTTCCCGAGCTTCACACTGACGACCGGCATTCCGTACAACTCGACGCCGACGTTTGCTGATTTCACCACTTCGCAGCATGGATCCCGTTCGATCCACTTCCTGCTGAAGTACAGCTTCTAAACTGTTGTAATTTGCACGATTTAAGGGAGCCTCTCGAGGCTCCCTTCTTTTTGTGTGCCCAAAACGGTCCAACCGAGAAGCGGCCGCGGTACTCTTCCTACACTAAAGTCGTATCCAAGTTGAAATTGCGCCTCAGAGGCCGTATCGTATTGGCTTGTCCGGGAGACGCGACTTTCCCCCAACCGGACAGGGTTAACCCGCCAAGGCTGGCGTGGCGGCGTTTCTGGTTTTCTGGCTGTTCTACTTGAAGGAGAAGTGACCGATGGAAAGCAAACCGGCACAGAACATACAAGACTCGTTCCTCAACACTGCAAGAAAAGACAAGTCCGTCATCACGATTTATCTTCTCAGTGGCGTCAAGCTTTCCGGACGCATTCGCTCGTTCGATAAGTATTCGGTCGTGCTGGAAACTAACAACCAGGAGCAGCTCATCTTCAAACACGCCATTTCCACGGTGGTCATGGCGCGCGCAGCGCATGTAGAGCGCTCATCTCCTGCACATCCGCCGCAATCGGTCGCGGCCTCTCCTGCTGCACCTGCTGCGCCTATTTCGTCCACGTCTCAGGGGTGAGCCATCACTGAGCGTCGCTTGCCCGATTCTCTGGAGGCCGCAGCGGCTTCAGGTACGCGCCCCCGTGTTCCCGGAGAACCTGAACGTGCATTTCTAGTCGGAGTCGATTTCCGAAGCCATCCGAGCCCGCGCCCTCACGGCGAAGATGAGCCTGGGGAGGAGTCTGCGCGCCGCACTGCGCGCATCCCGCCGCAGGCTTTGCAGGCCAGGTCCGCCTCGAGGACTTCGCTTCGCCTGGAAGCCTCCGAGCACGCGGTAGCCTTCAATGCTTTCGAGTCGCTGGCCGAGCTTCGCGAACTTTCAGAGAGCGCCGGAGCCGTTGTTGTCGGCGAGATTTTGCAGCGCCGCGACCGTCCTGACGCGGCGACACTCATTGGTCGCGGAAAAGTCGAGGAAGTCGCGGCTGCCGCCAAGATGTCCGATGCCGGCGTGCTCATCTTTGATCACGAGCTATCGGCTTCGCAGTTGCGCAATCTCGAGCGCGAGTTCCCTTGCCGTGTGGTCGATCGCACGCAGCTTATTCTCGACATCTTTGCCCGACACGCCCGAACTCGCGAAGGCCAGTTGCAGGTCGAGCTTGCGCAGCTGGAGTACATGCTGCCGCGCCTCACTGGACGCGGCGCGGAAATGTCTCAACTCGGAGGCGGCATCGGCACACGCGGCCCCGGTGAAACTCAGCTGGAGACCGATCGCCGTAAGATTCACCGGCGCATACGGCACGTCAAAGAGCAGATCGAGGAAGTGCGCCGCATTCGATCGCAGCAGCGGCAACGTCGTGAAAGCGTTCCGGTGCCTGTCGTTGCATTGGTCGGCTATACCAATGCGGGCAAGTCCACTCTGTTCAACGCGCTCACCCGCGCGGGAGTGCTGGAAAGCTCGCGAATGTTCGCCACGCTCGATCCCACTTTGCGGACGGTCACTCTGCCTTCGAAGCGAGATGTGCTGCTCTCAGACACCGTTGGATTCATTCGCAACCTGCCCACCACGCTTGTATCGGCATTCCGCGCCACGCTGGAAGAGGTGCAGCGCGCCGCCCTTCTGCTTCAGGTGACCGATGCTACGAGTCCCACGGCAGCCGAGCAGATGGCGCAGGTCGAGACGGTCCTCCGCGAACTGGATGCCTTCGATAAGCCGCAGATACATGTGCTGAATAAGATCGATCTCTTTGGCGAGGAGACGCGTCTCAAGCTCCGCGACACGGACACCGAGATCCACATCTCGGCATCCCGTGGACTCTATCTGGACCGGCTTCTTGCTGCGATCGATGTGCTTCTCGACCTCGACCCCGTCGAGCGTGCGTATCTGCGCGTGCCGCAGGCGGAAGGGAAGGTCTTGGCTCAGCTCGAGGCCCGATCGATCATCCACTCCCGGCGTTATACCGAGAACGACGCGGTTGAGTTCGAGGTCGATGCTCCGCGTTCGCTGCTACGAAAATTAGAGCGATTTCTGGTGGTGGAGGGCTTCGCTCCGTCTGAGCCTTCCGGTCCAGAAGGACAGGAATAACCAGAGGGAGCAATCGGGAAAAGGTCTCAGAAACGATTGTTGCTGGATGTGGGACGATTTTCCTTGCATTTACGCTCATAAGAAAATTAAATGAGCCTATGGGTGAGGAGCGGGATCATCATTTCCTCATCCATAGGCTCATTCGATCCTGGAGTGGATCGAGGCGATGAGGGTATGGTAGCGCCGTCGCGTCTGGAGTCAAGTAAGATCGAGAGCCTCTCCTGCATTCGTTTGCCGAAGTGGGCTAACTAGGTAGAATTCAAGGGCAAAGATTGACAGTACCACTTAGGGAATGGTAGTTTCTGATGTTCCCTGTGGTTCCCTATACTTCTCGGCTGTCGCACTCACGATATTGAAATGGAACAAACCCTTAATCAATTAGGTCATTTACTGCTCGGCGCCATTCCCACCGTGGTGCTTCTTCTGGCTCTCTACGGGCTATACCACGTGCTGGTGCATAAGCCGCTGGAGACTGTATTGGCCGAGCGACGCAAGCGCACTCAGGGCGCTGTTGAGCAGGCGCGCGCAGACATTGTCGCCGCTGCCGCTCGCGCTACGGAGTACGAGAATCGTCTGCGCGAAGCGCGTCTCGCTATCTTCAAGTCTCTTGATGCTCGTCGCAAGCAGGCGCTTGATGCACGTACCGCAGCCGTAAACCAGGCTCGCGAGCGAGCTCAGCAGCAGATTGCCCAGGCTAAGGCCCAGATGGAGCAGGAAACCGCAGCCGCCCGCGCCACGCTCCCCGTTGAGAGCGAACGGCTTGCCAGCCAGATCATTCAGACGATTCTTCAGACAGCCGGGACCAGTCCGGCGTCGGTGGGCGGAAGATAATGTCTAAGCGAATTCACGTTTATATTCTCGCCCTCGGAATAGTGCTTGGTACTGGTGCCCTTGTTGCCCAGTCCGCCTCGCCTTCGCAGCCCCCTGCAGCTGCCACGGAGCAATCCTCTGAAGCTCAGAAGCAGTATGCCGAAGGCAAAGTTACTGCCGAGCCTCAGGATAACCGCGCTCCCCACGAAGAAGAGGAAGAAAACATTCAGTTCAAGTACTCCTCTGTCGTACGTGGAGTTGCTGCGAAGACTGGCCTTTCGAAAGAGGCTGTGTACTGGATTTTCCTCATCATCAACTTCCTGATTCTTGCTGGCGCTCTTGTCTGGATTATTCGCAAGGCGTTGCCGAACGGTTTTGCCCCGCGCAATGCCGAGATTCAGAAGGGAATTGAAGAGGCTCGCAAAGCCAGCGTCGGTGCCAGCGCGCGACTTGCCGAAATCGAAAGCCGCCTGGCGAAGCTGGATAGTGAGATCGCGAGCGTTCGCACTGCGGCCGAAGCTGATTTCAGCGTCGAGGAGCAGCGCATCAAGGCCGCTGCCGAGCAGGATGCCAAGAACGTTATTGCCGCGGCTGAGCAGGAGATCGCAGCAGCGGCGCGCAGCGCGCAGCGCGAGCTAAAGGCCTTTGTGGCTGACCTGGCAGTCGATCTTGCTGAAAAGAAGATCAAGGTTGATGAAGCCACCGATCGCGCCTTGGTGCGTGAGTTTGCGTCACAGCTCGGAAAGGATGGAAGAGAATAATGGCAGCCGTTTCCGGCCGTTACGCCCGCGCCTTTGCCGATGTTGTTACCGGTTCGAAGCTGGACACAGTGAAAGCTGTCGAGCAACTGCACGCGCTCGCCGCTGCTTTCCAGGAAAGCAAGGATTTGCGCGAAGTCTGGGAGTCACCCGCAATTCCGGTGGAGCAAAAGCGCCAGGTGCTTGATGCCATCGCTGCAAGGCTGGGTATCACTGAGCGCTCGCTGCGTAATTTCATTGCGGTGCTTATTGATCAGGACCGCATTGCGCTGCTGCCCGAGATAGCGACGCTGGTGGACACCGAACTGAACAATCGTATCGGACGCGTCGAGGCAGAGATTGTCAGCGCGCGTGAACTTGGCCCCGAGCAGCGTTCCACGCTGGTGGCCGAGATTGCGCGTCTGACTGGCAAGACGGTTCAGGCGCGATATGTCACCGATGAGGCATTGATTGGTGGCGTAAAGGTTCGCGTGGGTAGCACAATTTACGACGGTTCCGTGCGCGGACAGTTGCAGCGCCTCCGCCAGCAGTTAATCGAACAATAAGGTTTCGCATGGGCCGTGTAACGGCGCCATGGACAGAAAGCTTTGGAAGGCCGATGGCTGGCGTTCCGACATTTTGAGTTTTGATCATCCAAGTGCACCATCGGCGAAACAGCCGGTGCATGGTAGCTGAGAGCTAAAATGGCCCAGATTAAAGCAGACGAGATTACACAGCTCATTCGTGAGCAAATTGAAAACTACGAAAACAAGATCACCGTCGATGAAGTCGGCACCGTGATCTCCGTTGGTGACGGCATCGCCCGTATCCATGGCCTTGACAAGGTCATGGCCGGCGAGCTGCTTTCTTTCCCGCACGGCATTGCAGGTCTGGCCATGAACCTCGAAGAGGATCAGGTCGGTTCCGTGCTTCTCGGTGAAGCCACCGAAATTCGCGAAGGCGATCAGGTGAAGCGTACTGGCAAGATCATGAGCGTGCCCGTGGGCGATGCTCTGATCGGCCGCGTGGTCAACGCTCTCGGTCAGCCAATTGACGACAAGGGTCCCATCGTCACCGACCAGTACAACCCGGTCGAGCGACTGGCTCCGGGCGTCATTGATCGTCAGCCTGTGCGCGAGCCGATGGCTACCGGTATCAAGGCCATCGACGCGATGATTCCGATTGGCCGCGGACAGCGCGAGTTGATCATCGGCGACCGCCAAACCGGCAAGACTGCGATCGTTCTCGACACCATTATCAATAACAAGGGCGGCGACCTCATCTGCGTGTACGTTGCCATCGGCCAGAAGCGTTCGACCGTGGCCCAGGTTGTGAAGACCCTTGAAGAAGCCGGCGCCATGGCCTACTCGGTCGTGGTTGTCGCTTCGGCATCCGATCCGGCCCCGATGCAGTACATCGCGCCGTACTCCGGCACGGCCATTGCGGAATACTTCCGCGACACCAAGCGCCACGCGCTGGTGATCTATGACGATCTTTCAAAGCACGCCGCGGCCTACCGCGAAATTTCGCTGCTGCTCCGTCGTCCACCGGGGCGCGAAGCGTATCCGGGCGACGTGTTTTATCTCCACTCTCGCCTGTTGGAGCGCTCGAGCAAACTGAACGACAAGCTGGGTGGTGGATCGATCACTTCACTGCCGATCATTGAGACGCAAGCAGGTGACGTTTCGGCCTACATCCCGACGAACGTCATCTCGATCACCGACGGACAGATTTTCCTTGAAGCTGATCTGTTCAACTCCGGCGTACGTCCGGCTGTGAACGTCGGCATCTCGGTCTCCCGCGTAGGATTCTCGGCGGCCATCAAGGCGATGAAGCAGGTTGGTTCCAGCTTGAAGTTGGAACTCGCGCAGTATCGCGAACTCGCAGCATTTGCCCAGTTCGGTTCCGACCTCGACAAGGCGACCCAAGCGCAGCTAAATCGCGGCGCTCGTCTAGTCGAGTTGCTCAAGCAGGGACAGTTCGAGCCGCTGCCGTTCACGCACCAGGTTCTCTCGATCTATGCCGGCACCAACGGCTACCTTGATGATATTGCTGTTGAGGACGTGCGTCCGTTCGAAAAGGCGCTCTACACCTACGTCGAGACTGCCAATCCCGCTCTGTTCAAGAATCTTGCGGAGAAAAAGGCGCTCAACGACGAGATCAAGAGCGACATGAACAAGACCATCAAGGAAGCAAAGGAACGCTTCCTTGCCGAGCGTGAGTCGCAGCGCAAGCCAGCCGTAGCTACGGCTGCTCAGTAGGGGCAACTGCCAGAGTGAACGAATATGCCTAACGTTCTGGACATCCGGCGCCGTATCCGCAGTGTGAAGAGCACGCGGCAGATTACCAAGGCCATGAAGATGGTCTCTGCCGCCAAGCTTCGCCGTGCGCAGGACCGCGCCCTGGCCGCCCGCCCTTATGCGCAGATGCTGACCAACGTGCTCAAGTCTCTGACTGAGCGCGCCGATGTCATCGATCCTGATACCGGTAAGGCGAAGCATCCGCTGCTTGAGACTCGCCCGGAGCGCAACATCGTGCTTGTGGTGGTCACGGGCGACCGCGGGCTCGCTGGAGGCTTCAACTCCAACCTGCTCAAGGCTGCTCAGCGCTTTGTCGATTCGAAGATCGCAAGCGAAGTCAACATCGACATCGAGTGCGTCGGACGCAAGGGGCGCGATTACTTCCGCCGCCGTTATCCCGCGCAGGGTGCAGGTGAGGACCGCGCGGCGCAGGTGCGAGTCACCGGCGAGCATATTGGCATCCTCAAGGTGCCCCAGTTCGCGCAAGTGTCGCCCATTGCCGAAGACATCATCGAGCGCTACACCAACGGCGAGGTCGATGCCGTTTACGTTCTGTTCAACGAGTTCAAGTCGGTCATCGCGCAGCGCCTCGTGGTAGAGCAGGTTCTGCCCGTCAGCTCACTTGGCGAGCGCGATATCGAGCAGGCAGTCGAACTCACGGCCGAGCAGCGCGAGCGCACCGCGGAAGCTGCCACTTCAGCTGGCATAAGTCTTGAGGCGGAGGATACTTCGGAAGTCGATCGCCGCGCGGCTGGATTTGCTACTGCGCAGGTTGACTATATCTACGAGCAGCCCGCCGCTATATTGTTCCGCTCGCTGTTGCCCAAGTACATTGTCGTGCAGATTTATCGCGCCATGCTTGAGTCGGTTGCCGCCGAGCACGCGGCCCGTATGACTGCAATGGATTCTGCCACAAACAATGCAGGTGAACTGATCGACTCGCTTACGCTCACGATGAACCGCGCCCGTCAGGCCGCGATTACGAAGGAAATCATCGAGATCGTCAGCGGTGCCGCAGCGCTGTAATTCGGCTTTCGCGCAAGCGAAGGCATAACGATATTGGCTCCATCGGTTTCAGCTTCGAGGGAAACCTCGAAACATTGAAATCTTGAAACTTTGAAACAAGGTTCCTATATGCCTGAAAACATCGGACACGTTATTCAGATCGCTGGCCCTGCCGTTGACGTGCAGTTTGCCGAGTCGGCCATTCCGTCGATCTACACCGCCCTTCGCGTCGTCAGCGATGGGTTCAACACACCGCAGCCGGTGAACGTCATTCTTGAGGTGCAGCAGCACCTTGGTGAAGGCCGCGTTCGCTGCGTTGCCATGGAGCCCACTGAAGGCATGGTTCGCGGCATGAAGGCCATCGACCTCGGCGGTCCCATCAGCGTTCCCGTGGGCCGTCAGACGCTGGGCCGCGTGATGAACGTGATCGGCGAGCCCGTCGATAATCTCGGACCCATCGGCTCCGAAACGCGCATGCCAATTCACCGCCAGGCACCGGCTTTCGATGAACAATCTACTCGCGCCGAAATGTTCGAGACCGGCATCAAGGTCATCGATCTCATCCAGCCCTTCTTGAAGGGCGGCAAGATCGGTCTGTTCGGCGGCGCTGGTGTGGGCAAGACGGTCGTCATTCAGGAACTCATCAATAACGTCGCCAAGCAGCACGGCGGCTTCTCGGTGTTCGCCGGAGTTGGCGAGCGCACCCGCGAAGGAAACGACCTCTGGCTCGAGTTCCAGGAGTCCGGAGTTATCGTTGCCGGTGACCCGTCGAAGTCCAAGGCCGCGTTAATTTACGGCCAGATGACCGAGCCTCCAGGGGCGCGTCTGCGCGTGGCCCTTACCGGCCTCACCGTGGCGGAAAACTTCCGCGACGCAGAAGGTGCCGACACGCTGCTCTTCATCGACAACATTTTCCGCTTTACCCAAGCGGGTTCCGAGGTTTCCACGTTGCTGGGCCGTATGCCTTCGGCCGTGGGATACCAGCCGAACCTCGCAACAGAAATGGGCGAATTGCAGGAACGCATCACCTCGACCAAGAAGGGCTCGGTCACGTCGGTGCAGGCCATTTACGTGCCCGCCGATGACTTGACCGATCCGGCTCCGGCCACCACGTTTGCTCACCTCGATGCAACGACGGTGCTCAACCGCGCGCTGACCGAAATCGGCATCTACCCGGCGGTCGATCCTCTTGCCTCCACCTCGCGCATTCTTGACCCGCGTATTGTTGGCCAGGAACACTATGACGTTGCGCAGTCCGTTAAGCAGACCCTCCAGACCTACAAGGATCTGCAGGACATTATCGCCATCCTTGGCATCGATGAACTCTCGGAAGAGCAGAAGCTGACCGTATCGCGCGCCCGCAAGGTTCAGCGCTTCCTGTCGCAGCCCTTCCACGTTGCGGAGCAGTTCACCGGCTTCCCCGGCAAGTACGTCAAGGTCGAGGACACGGTACGCAGCTTCAAGGAGATTATTGAGGGCAAGCACGACGCGATTCCTGAGCAGGCCTTCTACATGAAGGGCTCTATCGAGGAAGTGCTCGAAGCTGCTGAACAGATGAAGGCGAAGGCCTAAAACGCCGTGGAACCGAGCGCGGGTCGCGATCAGGCCCGCGCCAAGTTCAGGACAATGTTATGGCAGAAACTCTCGAACTCGAAATTGTCACGCCGGAGCGCCAGGTCGTAAAGGACCGCGCCGAGCAGATCCAGATACCGGGTCGCAACGGGTATCTCGGAATTCTTCCCGGCCACGCACCGCTCATCACGGAACTTGCCGTGGGCGAGATCACCTACACGCACGTTGGTAGCACCATGCGACTGGCCGTGGCTTGGGGATTCGCCGAAGTCCTTCCGGACAAGGTCACCATTTTGGCTGAAACCGCCGAGCGAGCAGAAGACATCGACGTAGCTCGTGCCGAGGCGGCCCGCACCCGTGCGCAGGAGCACCTCAAGAAGGCCGAAGATGCTGCCGCATTTGAGGAAGCTTCACTCGCCCTTGCTCGCGCTGAAGCCCGCTTGCAGGTAGCAAACAACAAATAGTCGAACACATGAAGAAAGCCCCGGTGACCGGGGCTTTTTGTTTTGCTGCAAAGCTTATCGCGCGCGGTTTACGCTTAGCTCGTGGTTCCAGCGCCTCTGCATCGATTTCCAGGACACCGCCTCATAGATACCTGCGAGCCCCACTAATGCGTAAACAATCGAGGTGAGAGCGGAAGTCTCGCCAAACCGCATACCGAAGATTGTTGCGACCAGATCAAACCGTGCCAGACCGACCAAACCCCAATTCAACGCTCCTACCACCACAAGCGCCGTTGCCACTATATCGACCACTTTCATACTGTGTACCCCACATCTAAGAAGCGCCTCATTGAGTGCGCCGGATTGACCAACACTTAAATAGATGTGAACGGCGATTAATAGTACGCGTGTCTCTCAAATGGATTTGACTGACTGGCAATTAGAAGCCGCTGTTTTGCCCCATTGTCAACTGAACAAGTATGCCTCCTTTGCTCAGGAACTCAGATTCGTGACGGCAGGGCCAACGTTTGTTGTTCGAGCTTATGTCAGAATTCGTGACAGACTTCGATTTTCTAACATCTCAGCACCATCATCGTGCAGTCGTCCTCTCGCGTGCGGGATCCGGCGAAATCCTGCGCCGCACCGACTACGGAGAACAACATCTCTGAAGTTGAAAGCGACGCCGCTCTCTTTGCTTCGCTGATGACCCTGCTGGTGTCGAACTCTTGGTCATCATCGTTCCTGCACTCGACGAGCCCGTCTGAAAAAGCCAGCAAAGTATCTCCCGTATTCAGCGCGAGACGAACACTCTCAAACTCAGCGTTGGGCAGTACACCCAGGAGTGGACCACCGGCGTTCAGCATCTCCGGAGAGCCATCCGCCCTCAGAAGAATCTGCGCGGGATGTCCGGCGTTGCTGTACACCAACTCGCGCCGATCGCAATCTACATAGGCCAGAAACATGCTAGTGAACGGAGGCGCCGGGCGCGTCGAACAAATCGTCTGGTTCAGCCCACGCAAAACCTGCGCCGGATCCGTGGCGCTTGCGCCAAACATTCGTGACAGTTGCAGCAGGTGCACCGACCACATTCCGGCCAGCAGCCCCTTGCCGCATATATCTCCAACAGCGAGCATCGTGATTGCGCCGAAGTCGGCCACGCAATAGAAGTCGCCCGAGAGGTGGCGCACCGGGAACAGTTCGGCGGCGATCTCGACCGGACCTCGTCGCGTCAGTCGCGGCCCACAGAGGTAGCGCTGCATCTGCGCTGCCTCGAATATATCTCTGCGCAATTCCGTAGTCTGCGCATTGGCTTCGGAGAGTTTCGTCTCCAGTGTTGAGATCGCGCTCTGCGCTTCGGCAGCCAGGTAAGCAATTCCGGGCAAACTCATATCGGAGCGAGTGGCTCGTTTTCGATTTGCCATGACTCTAGTCCTGTGCATTCTCACTAGCCCACAAACCTGTACCCAATTCCGTGAACCGTCAGCAGGAATTGCGGTTGTTCGGGAGTAGGTTCAATCTTCTGTCGCAAACGCACGATGTGCGCGTCCACAGTTCGCGTGGTCGGATAGTGTTCGTAACCCCAGACCTCATCGAGAAGCCTGTCGCGGCTGATCGTTTCGCCCGGATGGCACACGAAGTACTTCAGCAGGTCAAACTCTTTGCCGGAGAACTCAAGGCGCTTGCCGTCTTTCATCACCTGGCATGCCTTCAGATCGACTTCCACGTTGCTGAAGGCATAGCGCTCGAGACTTTTCGGAAGCACGTGTGCCCTGCGCAGCACGGCTTTCACTCGCGCCAGCAACTCGCGAATCGAAAACGGTTTCGTCACGTAGTCATCGGCTCCCAACTCCAGTCCCACGACCTTGTCGATTTCCTGACCGCGCGCCGTCAGCATGATGATGGGCAGCGACGGGCGCTTCGCCTTCAACTGCTTGCAGACGTCCAGTCCACTCATCCGAGGCATCATCACGTCGAGGATCACCAGGTCGGGCGAGCCGGAGAGTGCCTGTTCCAGGCCCTCCACTCCGTCCCGTGCGGCGGCCACCTCGTAACCTTCGAATTCGAAGTTGTCGCGCAGCCCCGCAACCATATTGGGCTCGTCTTCCACCACGAGAATGCGCGCTTTTGCCGCGCTTACATTCAGGTTTACGGCCTGCTGAGTTACGGTAGCTGTCGCTCTGCGATTCTGATTTGCATTCATATCATCCTGCCTTGGCTGACTTTGCTTCCGTCGCGGTGTTGGTAGTGATTGGCAATTCGATGCTGAATTTGCTGCCCTGGCCCGGAGCGCTCTCCACCCAGATCTTTCCGCCGTGCGCATCCACTACATGGCGCACGAGCGACAGCCCCAGCCCGCTCCCTTTTGTGTTGTGGACCAGCGGATCGCTCACCCTGTAGAACTTCTCGAAAATCTTGCTCTGCTCGGCGCGTGGAATGCCGATCCCGTGATCGATCACTTCCATGTTGAGCGCGTCTTCGCGCCGCGAAAGCCTTACCGCCAGGCTCTTCTCGTCGGAGGAATACTTCACTGCATTGTTCACCAGGTTCAGCAGCGAACGCGCAATCGCCTCTCGATCTGCCTTGATTCTCGGCAGGTTGTCCTCGATCTCTTCGCGCAGCGAGAAGCCGTTTTGCTCGATCTGATAGCGATACGAATCGAGAGTAGTCCGCACCAGTTCCGCCATGTCGGTCTCGCGAAAGTCGTAGGCCTTTTTGCCTGCCTCGATCTTTGAGAAGTCGAGAATGTTGTTGATGAGCGTCGTCAGCCGCTCGCTCTCCTTGCGAATGATGCGGTAGTACTCTTGTCGCTTCTCAGGATTGGGCAGCCGCCCCAACTCCAGTGTTTCCGCATACAGCCGAATCAATGACAGCGGAGTGCGCAATTCGTGCGATACGTTGGAGACGAAGTCGGATTTGATTTTGGCGAGCGCCACTTCCTTGCTCACGCTGCGATAGCTGAGCACGATGCCGCCAATCATGAACACCGACAAGCCAGCGAGGATCAGGTAGCTGGTCTTCAGGAAATGGCTGCTCAGAGCCTGCACGCTGGTGCCGTGATACTTCGTTGCCAGCACCAGACCCGGAAAGCCTGCTTCCATTGGGTGTTCCACCTCGGGCTTTCCCCCATCCCAGTTTCCGGACGCCGCCAGCGACTCTGATTCATGTCTTGCATGCAGCATCAGCGCGGGTTTGTTGCGCTCGTTGCTGTCAGCCGAATGATTACTGGGGCAATCGGCCATCACGTTCAAAACATTTGGAAAGAACTCGTTCTGCAAGTAATCGGCGTCAAATGCGACCCCGCCGATGGCGACACGATCCGCGGGCGCGTTCTTGATGGGAAATAGCAACGTTGCCTGATAGAGCTTACGGCCTCCGCGCGGAGCCCAAGAGTAGTCGAACATGAACGGGCGTCCGTCCTGCCTGTCCATCTTCCAGAGCTTCTCCACCAGCTCCTTGCCTTCCATAGGCAGCCATGTAGAGATGCTGTTTGCCAGCTTCTCTCGCTCTTTCTGGAAATCGGGTTCCCTCATCCTCTCTGCTCGCGAGACGAAGACCGTGCCAGTTTCCTTGTCAAACAGGAAGACATGAGCCGCATATGGATAGCGGTCCAGAATTCGTTGCAATGTCTGCTGAACATGCTCGCTGCCGGGCTGCGGGAAATCGTCGCGAATTTGTGCGCCGCTCTCGTACGCTTTCAGAGCCATCTGCTTGTCCGTCAGAAGCAGCATGTTTTGCAGATCGCGCTCAATTGCCGCGTTGACTGTCTTGTCGTGCGCGAGCGATTTCAGGTGCAGAATGCTCAGTGTCACCAGCGCCAGCGCGGGCAGGATCACCGCGAACTCCAAAGCCAGCAATCGGGCACGTTGATTCCATTCGCGAGTAGGCTTCATAGTGTCTCCCGCCCCGTACTGGAGTGGTTCGATTCAGACCATATCGCGAAGGTCACCTGCGCTCTGCCAAAGCGCTGTAAAAAGACGTAAAAAATTGTTGGAACCGACCTACCTCGGTCTAGCCGTCCGCAACCGGTATTCCTCTGGTACACTCATCCGTTGCCTTCGCCCGTCCTGCGGCGGAATCGGCACAAGGAGCACTCCATGACCATACAAACCATCGGCATCGTCGGCGCTGGAACCATGGGCAATGGCATTGCGCACGTGTGCGCCAAATCGGGCTATAACGTAATACTCGTCGAAATCGAACAGAGGTTCCTCGATCGCGGCCTTGCCTCCATCCAGAAGAACCTTGCACGCGAGGTGGAGAAGTCCAAGCTTTCCGCCGCCGACCGTGATGCGGCGCTCGCTCGTATCAAGCCCACGCTATTGCGCGACGATCTCGCCGCAGCGCAACTCGTGATTGAGGCCGCCAGCGAGCGTTTCGAAATCAAGCAGCAACTATTCCAGCAACTCGATCAGCTCTGTCCCGCGGAAACGATTCTCGCCTCCAACACTTCATCCATTTCGATTACCAAACTTGCCGGACAGACCAAGCGCCCCGACCGAGTCATCGGTATGCACTTCTTTAATCCTGTTCCTGTCATGAAGTTGGTCGAAGTGATTCGCGGCATCGCCACGAGCAATGAAACCTACGCCACCGTGAAGGAATGCGCTGAGAAACTGGGTAAGACGCCGGTCGAAGTAAACGATGCTCCTGGCTTCGTAAGCAATCGCGTGCTGTTGCCCATGATCAACGAGGCAATCTACACCGTGATGGAAGGAATCGCCACACCCGAGGCCGTGGACGAGGTCTTCAAACTCGGCATGGCACACCCGATGGGACCGCTCACTCTCGCCGACTTCATTGGACTCGATGTCTGCCTCGACATCCTGCGCGTCTTGCACACTGGTCTCGGCGATCCGAAATATCGCCCATGTCCGCTGCTGATCAAGATGGTCGATGCCGGCTGGCTTGGCCGCAAATCTGGGCGCGGCTTTTATAAGTACGAGTAGGATTCTAGAGCGAGTAATTCAAATATCCCCACACCTGTCGCAGCGCAGAGGTGGGGAATTTGGTTTGCTTTACTTCTGTCCCGCCATTGCCGCCTTGTCGTCTTCGGAAGGCCCGTAGACGCCCGGAACCTTCAGACCCGCTTGCTTCATAAGCACGGTCATTTGCGCGCGATGATGTCCCTGGTGCGCGATCACAATGTTCAGCACAGCGCCCCGGCGGAAGTTGCGACCGAACATTGCGATCTCTTCGCCCAACTGCGCATCGGTCCAGTTCGAACCGACCGCATCGGTCAGCTTCTTTACATTGTCCTCGTAGGTCCTGATGATGGCATCTACTGTGGTCGTTTCAGCTTTTTCCGGCATGGGCAGTAGCCCTGCGTGCGCGGGAATGGCCACAATGCTCCCGGCGATATGCGATGCCAGCGAACCCAGCGTGTATCCACCCGGCACTACGGCTTGCGCGAGTGAACGATCATCCAGTGCGCGAAAAACGCGCAGCGTTGAACTGCTCTCAGCTTTCCACGTTTCGAGAAAATCCTGTACGGTTCTGAACATGCTTAAACAATAACCCTCAGCCAACGCTTCATCAATGTTGTCAGCAGCTCCGGTTGCCGCGCGCCGTCTTTGAAATTACAATCGCTCCCGCAAGGATTTGTGCTCGTCATGACCACCTCCACGCCGGAACGTTACCCTCTCCTCTTCGGACTATTCGCCCTGCTACTTGGCATCGGTTGCGGCATCCTGCATGTTGCGGTCGAGTCCATGGAAGAGCCTGACGCGCTGCTCTCAGCGCTGGCCGTTACGGTTTGCACTATGTTGCTGGGAGTTCTTCGTCCGGCGCGCCCATGGCGCTGGGTTCTGCTCGTCGGAGCACCCGTGCCTCTCGCCATCGCGGTCGCCATGTACGTGCATCCTTCCGCTCATTTCACTCGCGCCAGCGTCGCCGGATCGTTTCTCGTTGCGCTGCCCGGTTGCGCTGGAGCCTTCGGCGGATCGGTGATGCGCCACAAGCTTTCCGATCTCTTCTCCGACAAGGCTTCATGACCCAATAGAATGGCCGCCCAGATAGGCGGCCTGTGTCATCGAATAGAGTGCGCCTAGCTCTCCTGCGTTTGCTCCTCCTGCAGTTCTCCACGTTCCAGCTTTTCCTGGCAAGCGATGCAGTGCCGTGCCCAGGGAAGCGCCTCCAACCGCCGTTCATTGATCTCCTCGCCGCATGATTCGCATTCCCCGTACACGCCTTCGGAGATCCGCGCCAGAGCGTGATCGACCATCGCCAGAAAACGGCGATCGTTGCTGCTTTGCGCGAAAAGAAATTCCTTCGCATAGGAACTCGACGCGCGATCGACCACGTCCTGCGCAGAGTCTGTCGCATGCGCACTGCGGCCCTCTTCTTCCGTTCGGGCAACGCTCTCGCGCAAATCTCTCCGCCGGGCCTCTAAAAGTGCCTTGAAATGTTCGATTCGTTCTCTATCCATAGCCGTTAACTCTTCCACAGCATTCAGTCACAAAGCGCAAATCTTACTGTCAGGCAATCCCGTGGTCAATTCGTTTCAATGGCATCGGAGCACCTGCGCTGTCTAGGATGCCTCGATGCAAACATAGGATCTGCGGTTCTACCTCATTTGACAGCATCGAAAAAGCGACCCGTACAGGGTCGCTTCTTGAAAGAGGCAAGGGAGGGTGGGAATTTTAGGCAGGAAAATTAAGGTGCCGCTCCATCGTTTCCGGAGCTGCGTCGAGAAGTTTGTACTTCTTGAGAGGAGTATTCATTGGAATTTCGGCCTCTTTGTTGTCTATGTTGTTGCACGTTCCGGGCCAGTGAAGCCGAAAGCTTGGTGCCAGGAGTTAGAAAATTGTAAGTTATTCATTTCATTGCAACACATTTATTGAGAAATTGCTCGACTGAGCGCAGACGGAGTGAAGTTAGGAAAAAGTTACAGTACTCATGTGGTAGTCGGATACCACTACTTAGAAGAGAAGTTCTTGTTATTGAGTTGATCCTGTTCTTCCATCGCCTTCAGCTTATTCAGCAAAGCCTTGTAGCTGACCTTCAGGATCTTCGCCGCCTGACGACGATTCCAGCGCGTTTGGTTCAAGACCCGCTCAATCGCCTCGCGCTCGGCTTTCATCGCCGCGCGACGGCCTATTTCGAGCAGCGACAGCGAATCTTCCCCTTTACCATTGTCGGGAGCAAGTTCCACCTCTGCCGGAGGACGCGCAACGACCGGTGTCGAGGGCTTCGGCTCCCAGGTTGAGGTGCTGGTGATCATGGGCTTGTGGGTAGAGAGCTCGCGGATGATCTGAGACTCATTGCCCACGATCACATAGCGCTTTACCAAGTTTTCGAGTTCGCGAATATTGCCCGGCCAACTGTATTCAATCATGCGGCTCACGGCGTAGTCGCTGAATGGCGGCGGTTGCTTGCCATAATATTCGCTGTACTTGCGGAGAAAGAAATCGAGGAACACCGGAATCTCTTCCTGGCGCTCGCGCAATGGCGGAATGTGTATGGTGACAACGTTGAGGCGGTAGAAGAGGTCTTCGCGGAACATGCCTTCTTCAACTGCGCGCTCCAGCTGCTTGTTCGTGGCCGCCAGCACTCGGACGTCCACCGCGATGTCGCGCTTGCCTCCAAGGCGCGAGAATTCTCCATCCTGCAGCACGTGCAGTAGTTTTGCCTGCAGCGCCGGATGCATCTCGCTGATTTCGTCGAGGAAGATAGTTCCCCCGTGTGCCAAGTCAAACTTTCCAAGCTTCTGGCGGTTGGCTCCCGTGAAGGCTCCGGGCTCATAGCCAAAGAGTTCGCTTTCGAGCAGTTCGTGGGGAATCGCCGCGCAGTTCACTTTTACGAACGGTTTGTCGTGCCGCAGTGAGTGGGAAAATACCATGCGTGCTACGACTTCCTTGCCGGTGCCGCTCTCGCCGCGGATCAGCACGGTGGCATTGGTATCGGCCACCTGCTCGATTGTGTTTTTTACGTCCTCCATCTTCGGGCTGGTGCCGAAGAGCATGCTGAAATCGCTCTGGCGCCGTACCTGGTCGCGCAGTTGCGTGACCTCGTTCGTCAGCCGCTGCCCATCAAGCAGCCGCGTCATGCGCTGGTCGAGCGCCGGTAGATCCATTGGCTTGGATAGGAAGTCGTCTGCACCGAGCTTTGAGGCTCTGAAAATCAGCTCAGGAGAGCTGTTGCTCGAGGTCATGATTACGGAGACGTCGGACTTGATCTGCTTAAGCCGCTCCAGGGTCTCCATGCGTTCCATTCCGCGAATATCCGTATCCAGCAGTACCAGGGCGGGGTCAAAGACGCGGAACATGCGGATTGCCTCATCACCGCTGGCCGCGGCACTCACGTCGTAGCCTCGCCGGGTCAGGTGCGCGCTCAAGAAGTGCGACTGAGCGCGATCTCCGTCCACGATCAAGATCCTGGTTCTGCTGCTAACGTGCATGCTGCAAATGCCCTTCTGTGAATGGTCAGCCTAAGCTGCTTTATGTCAGCCAGCCAGAACTCAGTTGGTTCTTCCGTCAGAGCTCAATCCAAGAGCTTTAAACCAGTGTGATGCTTTTCTTTGGTCGCAAGCGTCTTGAAAGTGGCCAATGAGTACAGATGATTTGAACCTGCATTCTACTGCACATTCCTATGGTTGGCACGTAGATAACAATTGCGGGTAATTTCGCCACCGCCCACGCTTGAAGCAAAAAAGGCCGGCTCGCGGCCGGCCCTCTCAAACTTATCGATGCGCCTCAGTTGTTGACTACCGTTCGCACTTTCCCCGGGTCGGGCATGAAGTGGTAAGGCGGCCATGGGCCAGAGAGCGTAATTTCCACGTCTTTGAACTGCCGCAGCGCGCTCGAATAGCGGTTCTGGTACTTCTGCACCATGTCCGAATTAATCAGGTGGGCGATATCGAGAACAATCCCGGACTCCACCTTCTTGCAGGTAATTTCTTCCTGCAGCGGGCTGAGCAGTTTGCTGACCTGAACCGAAAGTGCACGGGCGCGCGACTGGCGTTCACGGTCACGGCTGGCTTGCTCTTTCAGTCTGGACAGGTACTCTCCTCCGGCCTTGAGGGGTGCTTCCTTCCACATCTCGGTAAAGGCGGTGCCTTCCCGCACTGTCACCCTGATGTGCATTTCGCTTTTGCCGCGGAGCTTAGCGATCGATTCCGCAAACGTTCGTTTATTGTTACGGATTGCCTGGCGCAGGGCTTCATCAGATTCGAATACGGTGCCGAATTTGAATGGCAGCAGGGTAGCGATTTTGAAGCATTCGCTCACAATGCGGGCGTGCTCCATCGCGAATTGCTGGTTCATGGCCTGTCCGTGTTCGATTTCACTGACGATCACGACAAACTCGCCGCAGGGAAAACCACGTACCGGACTTGCGTTTATGCCTTTGAGAGATTCAATAGGAAACGGACGACGAACACGTCCTTGCTGGAAGTTCGCTTGCTCGCTGATGCAGTATGCGTACCACGCCATCTTCGCTCTCCAAAGACTCCCGGCCGCTCACACCGGGAAATCGGAACAGCTATCAACACTCAATTGGAACTGCAGAAAAATGCTTTGGGGGAGGCGTTTCGTAACATCCTGTCTTTATTCTGGGCTTGTCAGCCTTTCGGGTGAGCCAGCGGCTCCTATCGCATCCGGAGCGGTTCCTTTTTTGTTTTTCTGGGCCCAAGGAATCTTCTTTCTGGCAGCCACGAGTGCCATCGCAAACGGCACTTAGGTGGTTCTCACCATCACAATCATAGAGCGAAACGCTTAATTTCGCAACCGAACGCGCAGAACCGGCATTGAGCGGGTGGCGGGGCGGCACGAGCTTCGCAGAATGCATCTTAGACACTCAAGCCGCGCCCTGATTCGTCTTGTATGGCACAACCTTCGCGTTCTTCTCCCCAACCCGACCTGCTCGAGCGATATGCCGTCGAGGTTTTTTCCGAGCTTCAGGAAGAGACCATCGCCCGTCGCGCTCGCGAGGTCAATGTGCTGCTGCGCATGAGCATGCTTGCCGGGTTGGAGATGGAACTTCCCTCCACGCTGAATCTCATCTGCGATCTTGCTGCCGAGATCGTCAGCTTTGTGCGCGGTGCGGTTTATTTCTGGGAAGAAGATGGCGAAGTCATGCACGTCCGCGTCACGCGCAATATGCCTGATCCAGATGAGGACAGCTACACGCGTGCGAATGTGCTCAACTACTGGTCGGCGAAGCTTGCGCGTCCATTATTGCTCACGCGAAATTCCCAACACGAAGCAGACGCATTGCTTCGAGCGATGGATGCGTCGAGTGTGCTCGTCGTGCCTTTGTTTGTGCGCAATCGAGTGATGGGCTCGCTGCAGTTGTTTGGCGACCGCACCGACAGCTTCACTCACGAAGATGCGCAGTTGTTATGGATACTCTCGCTGATCGCCGAGAGCATGCTGGCGCGCGACTACTCCAACGAGACGCTGCTGCGTTTTGCGTTCACGGATTTTCTTACCGGCCTCAAGACCCGCGGCTTTTTCGAGCAGCAACTCGATCTGGAACTCGCGCGCGCCGAGCGCCGCGGAACTCCTCTGTCGATCCTGATGATCGACATCGACCACTTCAAGCGTCTCAACGACACGCACGGACATCACGCCGGAGACATTGTTCTTCGCGATGTAGCTGCCATCCTCGCGCGCGACCTGCGCGAGATTGATACAGCCGCCCGCTATGGAGGGGAAGAGTTCATCCTGCTGCTCCCCGAGACCGATCTCACCGGCGCAACGCTGGTTGCACAACGCGTTCGCTACTCTGTCGAGCAGGCCAATTTCTTCACTGGAGTTCGTACCGAGGCAGGGCAGGAATCCGAGCACGTCACCATCAGCGTGGGAGTTTCCGTATTTCCATCTGAGGCACACTTCAAACGCGATCTGCTTGAGGCCGCCGATGCCGCTCTTTACGAAGCAAAAGCCCGCGGTCGCAATCGCGTTGTGCTCTACGCCGACCTCAAGCGCAATAAGGAAAAGTCCGAAGCATCGTAATTAACAAATGAATGCAAACGTGTGCCCCACTCTTTACGCCAAACTTTTCGGCGGTAAGGGTGGGGCACTCAAACTTTTCCGGTACTAACGTCCCTTGGCGATCACCTTCGATTTCTTTGCTGCTTTAGAGGCCACCGGCTTTGCTACCGCTTTGCTTGCTTTCACCGCGACCTTCACTGGAACCTTCGACGCTTTCGCGGGAGCCGCCGCTGCTTTTGCAGCTTTTGCATGCGTGGCCTTCACCGGGGCAGCTTTTGAAACCACTACCTTGGCCTTGGCTGAAACTGTCTTGTGTTTCGCTTCAGACTTCGGTTCCGGTTTCGCTTGTTCTACCGGTTCGGCAACCTTGGTCACGGGTTCAGCGGGCTCGGTGGCCGCAGCATTGGCTGCAATTGCTCGTGCCTTCGGCTGCACTACGGTTGGAGTCGGAGTCTGGTTCTCGCCTCCAACGGCCCCCAACTGACGCAGAAGCACCTGCCGGATGCTGTCGATCGGTGCAGGCTTTCCGGTCCAAATTTCAAACTGCCGCGCCGCCTGGTGTACAAACATTTCTGCGCCGCTGATCGTGCCGCAGCCCTTCGATTGCGCCAGCTTCAGCAGCCCTGTCTGAATCGGGTTGTACACCGAATCAAACACCCACACGGCGTTCAGTTCGTTCTCTTCCAAAGGCGTGTGCTTGTCGCCACCCATGCCCACCGGCGTACCGTTGAAGATTACGTCAAACGACATCTTGGCAACATCGCTGCGCTTCAACAGCTTCGCCCCTGCCTGCTTGGCCAGAGCCTGAGCCTTTGCAGGTGTGCGGTTCAGAATCGAAACCTCGGCACCCTTCGCCTGCAATCCAAATACAGCCGCCCGCGCGGCGCCTCCCGCGCCCAGTACCAACACGCGAGCGCCTTGCAGGTTCACGCGCGACTCAACAGCCGCGACGATGCCATATACATCCGTGTTGAATCCGAACAGAGCGCCGTCCTTGCCGCGCACCACGGTGTTGCATGCTCCGGTACGCTGCGTCAGCACGTCGCTGTTTTCCAGATGCTCGACCATGGCCTGCTTATACGGCATAGTCACGCTCATGCCATTCACAGGAAGGTCAGTGGCGGTCGAAAGCAGATCATCCAGGGTCTTGGCATGCAGGGGCAGGTACACGGCATTCACGTTCTCGCGCCGGAACGCCGCGTTCATCACCCACGGCGACATTGAGTGCGAAACCGGATCTCCTGCAATGCCATAAACCTTCGTGACCGACTCCATCTGCTCCACGCGATAGAAGTCGCGCAGCTCGCGGAAGGTCGGTTGTCCTGGCGCTGTTTCCTTGCCATGCTCGGCTGAGCCGAAGGTGAAGGCGCCACCGGCGCGTATGCTCAGAATGCGGCTCAGCACTCCTTGCTCGCCCATGCACATGCCTACCATGGCGTATTCCGATCCGTGCTCCTCGAGGAAGCGGATCATCTTCACGTTGTCATGCAGGGAGGTGGCGGTTCCTACGACCTTGTAGAAATCGGCGTTGAAGGCGCGCATGCGCCCGAAAGTCTCTTCGAGCTTTGTCGTGGCTTTGAAATCGTGGTAGGAGAGGACGATAGCCGCTCGCGACCGGAGATCTTCCCAGTCCGCGCTAGCCATGGCCTCTACGCTCTCAATCTCGAGGTCCACCGCCGGGCAGCCCGCGTCAGCCGCTTTGCGCATGATGTCGAGCTGCGCCTCCAGTGAACCGTGGAACCCGCCGCCAGCCACGCTCCTGCGGCAGGTGGCGATCACCACCGCGTCAGGACGCACCTCCATCAGTCTTTTCAGCCGTGGCACGGCAGAGAGGGGTGCCTTCAGATGGTCGAGCCGGAGCTCAACCAGGGGATTTTCGCGCAGAACGGTTTCCGCTCTTTCCAGCAACTCAGCCGGATCCGTACTTGTAATCGCAACGCATATCCGCGGCATACGAAAGCGCAGGGAGCGTGCAGCGTAATTGATCGGTGGAACAGTCATTTGTGCGCACATAGTAATTAGCCAGTCGACTGGTTGCAATGCCTCTAATGACTTTTTTGTCTACTATTTTGCACAAACAGTGTAATGTGCCAGATCAGTCAACCGCTTCCCGCCTGTCTTGCCCCATCGTCACTTGACCCTTGCACCTGCCTTTGTTAGCTTCCACCTAGCATCGCGAAAACCCCTATTTTGCAAGCGGTTGAAACGGGAGCGTGGAATGAAACACCTGATCATTGCGTTCACCCTGTTCTCAGGAACTCTTTTGGCACAAGCCGGCCCCGCGCCCGAAACTCATGCTGCCGCGACGAAAAGTCCTAGCTACAGCCAAATGTATTGTGCCGGCTTCCTGACCAGGGACTCCATTCCCCGCGTAAACCATCTGCTCGGTTCCAAGGAGAGCCCTCACGAAGACCATTTCCCCGCGAAGGCGCAGCTCTTCATCGGCGGCCCCGCTCTTGTCGAGGGACAGCGGTACAGCATCCTGCGCCATGTCTCCGACCCTAATCGCGAAGACTCCTCCCCCGATCTGCGCAAGAGGTTAGGCAAAACAGGCGCTCTCTATCAGGAAATCGGCTGGGTGACGGTGCGTTCCATCCAGAAGAGCGTCTCTATCGCGACCTTCGACTTCGCATGCGACTCGGCGGTTCCGGGAGACATCGTGGTTCCTTTTCAGGAAAAGCCTTCCCTGTCTTTCCGTGCTACTCAACCTGCCATTAAGGAATTTCAGGATAGGTCCAGCGCTCCCAAAGGCCACTTGCTCGGAGCGAAAGACTTCACCGGGGTGCTCGGCGACGGCAGTGTGATCTACACCGATTTCGGTACCGAAAAGGGCGCAAAACCCGGAGATTACCTGCAATTGCTTCGCGGCTATGCACCGGACGACCTGAACCGCATGGATCGCGCCTCTGAGCGCCTGCCACGAGGCGAAGATACCGTGGTTGACGCGCCCAAGATGAAACCCAGCGATAATGCGCGTCTCCCGCAGCATGTGGTTGGCGAAGTTTTTGTGCTGAGCGCCACAGCGCACTCGTCCACTGTGATTGTCACCCGCTCGTTTGCAGATATTGCACTGGGCGATGTTGTGCAGCAGGAACAGAACTAAAGAGCGATGAGCCACTGATCAGAACAGAAGAGCGCCCCAGGCAGAGATCTTGGGGCGCTTTTAACTTGCATAAACGAGCACACGCAGCTCTATTCCTTCAAGCTCTCTCCCGGCTCTCTCTCCCCGAAAACCTCTGCGGTGAAAGCTTGCAGAGTTGCGCCTCTTTGCCACATGTCTGCGGGGAGACCTGCTTTTCGACAAGTCTGCCCGAGGAAGGTTTCGCGGTCCCACCCATACTCTCCTGGCACCTGAGGTAATAACAGTCCGCGTCGGCCACCATAGCTCACCATCAGTCCATGGCGGCCTACCACGACATCCTCCGGGGCGATGCCAAACATTGGTGACAGAACGCTGATTTCTACCAGTAAGTCGTCCAACTCACTCTCGCTCACGGGCGAGAATCTTGGGTCTTCCAGTGCTGCCCCGCGTGCCGTTCTGCGTACCGTTTCATCCAGGGGATCGGTCGCGAGCACATATCCAATACAGCCGCGCAGCTTGCCACCTTGATGTAGCGTCGTAAATGCCCCACGAGGCTCGCGCAGGTGCGCGCTTGCAGACTCAGCCCTCGTATTGCTGCCGGTGACCGCTTGCCGAATACTTCGGTGTGCAAGCCGTAGTAGCCAACGCCGTTCGTCTTCAGAGTATTCGTTGGGGAAGGAGTTCATGAGAAGCAATCGCCATGCAGGATCAGAGATGCACCGCAAAATAGCGTTGGGAACGCTGGATGGGCGCTCAGGCTCGCGTCTTATCGCCGCCGCGATTCACCACGAATGGTAGTGGCGTTTGCCGCTTTTTGCTCTGGGCCAGCGCCTCTGTCCAGAACGCGCGGAAGTAGGCGAAAGCCGACAGCAACGATACGCTCAGCATCATCCAGATTGCGCCTACAGCAAGATCGGATCCAGGCAGCGTAGTCCCGCCAACGTTCCACACTGGCCATGCATGCGCCATCAGCACGGAAACCACGGAGATGATCTGCACGACGGTCTTGAACTTCCCAATATCGCGTACGCGCAGCGTCATGCCTTCCTGTACCGCCACCGAACTCAGTCCAGTAACGAGGAATTCGCGGCCAACGATTAATACGGCGATCCATGCGGAGACCAGCGACGGTGCAAACTGTACGAGAGTGATGTAGGCGGTAGCGACCAGCAGCTTGTCAGCCAGAGGAGAAAGCAGCATTCCCAGCGTTGTGACCTGGTGATTACGGCGCGCGAGATATCCATCAACACCATCGGTGAGCGAAGCAAGCAGAAAAACTGCCGCTGCCAGCAACTCCTGCCGGCCATGCACGCCCTGAAAGCGCGCACTCCCCAGCACCCACAAGAACAGTGGGACGCAGCAGATCCGTCCGAGCGTAATGGAATTAGGCAGATTCACGAGAGCAAAAACACCCGCCGCCGCTTCTAATTTCGAATGCTCCGGATCACATCGCATCTGCGGTGACCCGAAAGCGATTTCATACAGCCGCGAGTCTCAAAGCGTGTAGTTGGCCCGCGCTGTGCCTGAGTTTAGCTTTATGATCAGCTCTCTGGTTTTGCCGCGTCTGCAGAGCCTGCTTCGGCAGCGGCAGCCTGCGGTTTCGCAGCGGCTGCAGCCTCATTCACCATGTCCTTCAACTCTTTGCTGGGTTTGAAGAAGGGAATCTTCTTGGGAGGCACTTCCACGCGGTCGCCGGTCTTCGGATTGCGTCCCACTCGCGGTTTGCGCTGCCGTGTGCGGAAGCTGCCAAAACCACGAATCTCGATCTTGTCTCCGCTGCGGAGAGCTCTCACTACGCTGTCGAAGATTGTCTCCACAATGACTTCGCTGTCCTTGCGGGTCAGTTCGGCCAGTCGTGAAACTTCTTCGATGAGATCGGCTTTCGTCATGTTCTTGTATCTCCGTGTAGCGGATTTCAAAATACCGCGCGTCAGAAACCAAAGGCTAAAACGTTGGCAACTCGGAGTTTACCACGCCTGCTGCCGATAGCAGTAGGGGGCAATTCAAAGGAATTCGCGAGCTACATCGGTTTTCGCAAGTTTCATTTCCAGAACATCCGCCCCAGCATTCGGCCAAAACGGCGCAGCACGCTTGGCTTCTTCTCGGCTGCCTCAGTTCTGGCCACCGAAGGTGGATTTACCTTGGGCAGAAGGCCTAAGGCGAGCCGTGAGTTGTCGGTCGAGACCGAAAGCCGCGCCACCGTCGCATAATAATCCTCACCCATCTCTCCGCCACGATAAGCGAACTGACTTTCCACTTCCAAATGCGGCTCTGCAGGATCGGTTCGCGATTCGCGTTCCGGCACTTCGGCAGTGCTGTTCAGCACGATTTCGGGCAAAACCGGTGGTGTATTCAGCTTTGGCGCTTCCATCGCAGCCGGAGGCTGAGGCGCTTTGGGGATGACGGGGTTCTCGCTCGGAGTGATTGCCTTCAATACCTCCGGTTGCGGCTTTGTGGCCTTGCATCCACACGAGGGCGGAGCCTCAGTGGCTCCTGAAATCCTGCCGCCCCGAAACAGAACGCTTTTCCCCGGCACAAGCTGGTAGGAATCGCCGCCCATCATTTCCGCCACGAAAAGGGAGGCATCGTTGCCCGGCAGCGATCGCACGCAGGTATCTCCCGAGGGCGCAACGGTGATCGCCAAGTGGAATGTCCCGGGGCTGATCAGTTGAAACCGGAAATCCGGGGTGAGTAGGGAATCCTGTGCCGTGTGCAGTGTGTAGTTCAGCTCCATGGCTCCGGTGTTCATGCCCAGTACCAGCGAGCGTCCTGCCGCATCGCTGGAAAGCGAGAGGTTTGTCTTTGGGCAAATGCGGAGTTCGCCACCGCGCTCCAGGCGCAGCAAGGCCACTCCGTCGCCGGCCGAAACCTGCGAGTTACTCAGTACTCGCGCACCATTGCCTGAGAGAATGACCGCGCCGCGCACGCTCGCGTCTCCCGAATACACCTCGCCAATCGCATTCTGTGCATGGAGTGCCGTCGGCACGGCCATCGCACAGCCCAGCAGCAGCACACGCTTGTTCACAATTTCCCTATTGAATCACACGGATAGGCGAGTGGCGGCGATTACCCCCCGCTCCCGCTCGTGTTTTGTTATTGAATCACACAGCCCACTCGGTCAGACGAGCTCACGGTTACCAGACCGTCGTCGCTTACAAATTCATAGCTGTCAATAGCGGCGGCAATCTTGTAAGTGCTGCCCTCCTGCCCGCACGTCTCCACTCGAACCACAGTTCCGTGGCAGTGGACATTCAGTGGATCGGCCATGGTGATTTCGGCCGGCAAAGTCAGCAGGAACTCGATCGTTGAGTTCTTGCTGATCTCCGCATCGCAATAGAAGCAGATGCCTTGCGAGCTGACGTCCCGTGTTTTCGCCGATACGGTTTTGACCTGGTCGCCGCCATTCGACATCACTTGCACTGGCAGTTCGACCGCAAAACGCCTAACCATCCGCTTGTCTTCTACGGAGCTCTGTTTCATTGCTGCTCCCTTTCGCCACTCCAGCTTACGTTTGCCTCTGGAAGAGTCAAGCTGAAGGATAGGGGAGATACCGAACTAGTAATCGTCTTTCCGCCCGTGAATATGTGTGTCAGAATGGGATTTCCTTCGACAGCACTGAATTTAGCTCGCCAGTCGCGTGGTTCGCCATGCTCGCGAAGGCCTGACTTCTGCCGAACGTGAGACAAAGAGGGTATTCACGTTTATACTTTGCTATCTCTTAACACCGTACCTACAGTGTTGGGAGCCAGCGCAGCACGATTTGCCGGTTCTGCTCTCAAGCAGGAGAAGCATGGAGATTAAGTTCTGGGGCGTTCGCGGCTCGACACCCACACCGCAAATGGAAAACATGCGGTATGGCGGGAACACGCCCTGCGTTGAGGTGCGCATCAACGGCCATCTCTACATTTTCGATTGCGGTACCGGCTTCCGCAATCTCGGCAAGAGCCTCAGCGTCGAGCAGGGTTCTGTTCCGATCAAGGCTCATATTTTTCTCTCTCATTTTCATTGGGACCACATCCAGGGCATTCCGTTTTTCGTGCCCCTCTATAACAATCCCGACAACTACTTCTACTTCCATTCCTCGAGCCGCACTCGCGGCCTGCAACGTGTTATCGAGGAGCAGATGGTCGATCCCTATTTCCCCGTCGATATGACGGAAATGGCTGCCCACTGCAATTTCTACGATATTGAGGAGGAGCGGGTAGAGTTTGACGACTGTATCGTGCAATCGATGTGGCTCAATCATCCCCAAGGTTGCTTAGGTTTTCGCATGGAAACCAGTAGCGGTGTTCTTGTCTATGCCACGGACAACGAACCCGGACACCCGGTCTTCGACCGCAATCTACGCCGCCTTGCCGAAGGGGCAGACGTTCTCATCTACGACGCACAATACCTTCCTGACGAGTACCGCGCCCGCCGCCGCGGCTGGGGACACAGCCACTGGCGCGAGGCCGTCGATGTCGTCATGGAAAGCGGCGCAAAAGAACTGGTCCTCTATCATCACGATCCCGACCATGATGACCAGTGCATCGACGCCATCCAGAAATCCGCCTCGGAGTACTACCACAAGGTTCGTGCCGCCCGCGAAGGCGACGTGATAAATCTGTAGCGTTATCCTTCTCGTTTTCTCGCGACCCTCTCCCTCACTATGATAAATTTAGGGGTTTCCCCGGTCACAAATCGGAAACCGCCTCCACAACGGCGCAGGAGTATTGCTTCTTGGAAAACCGCAGTGCGCAACACCACAAAGATCGGCTCATCGAAGCGATCAAGGAAGAAATCGTAACCATCGTCACCGGTGAACTCTCCGACCCTCGCATCGGTCTTGTTTCGGTCAATGATGTGATCGTTGCGCCGGGAGGCAAAGCCGTGCGCATCTATGTAGCGGTGGAAGGAGATGAGCGCGAGCAGAAGGAATGCGTCTCGGCTCTCAACGACGCTGTCGGATTCATCCGGCATGAACTGGCCGAAAACCTGAGCTTGCGTGTCGCTCCCGATCTCCACTTCGTGCTCGATAGCTCTGTCACCTATGGAGCGAGAATTGACGAGTTATTGGAGCGGATCGATAAGCGGGGCAAAAAGAAGAATCAATGAATACGTTCGACGAAGTTGTGAACGCAGTGCAATCGCGCCAGCGCTGGGCTGTGACCTCTCACGCCCGGCCTGATGGCGATGCCGTAGGCTCGGTCCTCGGCTGCGTTCTCATACTTCGTGCCATGGGCAAGCATGCCCATGGCTATCTTGCGGACGGAGTGCCGTTCATCTACCGCGGTCTTCCCGGCGCCGCAGAAGTTCGCACCGGGCCGGTTGTTGCTGATCGATACGACGGAGTTTTGATCCTGGAGTGCGATAGCGTTCGCCGCACCGGACTCGAAGGCATCGACGGCCTGTTCTCGGTCAACATCGATCATCACAACACCTATGGCGAATACGCCGACATCAACTACGTTTTGTCCACGGCAGCGGCTGCGTCGGAGATTGTGTACCGCCTCGCCAGACACGCCGATGTTGCGATCACTCGCGACATCGCAACCTGCCTCTACACGGCGGTGCTCACCGATACAGGATCGTTCTGCTATTCCGGCACAAACGCACAGACTTTTGCATTCGCGCGCGAGATGGTTCTTGCCGGAGCCGAACCAGCTACGATAGCGCAGCAGGTGTACTTCTCGAATACCGCGTCAAAGATGAGGCTTCTCGGTCGCGCGCTCTCCACTCTCGAGTGCGAGGACGGCATCTCCTGGATGCATGTCTCCGAGGCCGACATGCTCTCCACCGGCGCCACCGAGCAGGACTGTGAAGGACTTGTGAACTGGGCATTGGGCATCGATGGCATCGAAGCCACGGTGTTCTTCCGCGAAACCTCGGACTCACGATATCGTGTGAGTCTTCGCAGCAAGGGACGCATCGATGTTGCGCGCATCGCTGAGATGTTTGGTGGTGGAGGCCATTTCTGCGCCAGTGGTCATGCCATTCCTGGCCCGTTCGAATCGGCTCGCACGCGTGTACTCTCCGCGCTGCGCTCCGCTCTCGCTAAACCGCAAACACGCAGAATTCCTAGTTGAGATCAACTACTGCACGAGAGTCTTTCAGCGTCTCCGCCGCAAAACACAGAAAGAGCGCGGATGATCTCCGCGCCCTTCTCACCAAAAGAAAAATAGCTTAGTTATTCGGGTCTTCTACTACTTCAATCAGGAAACCAAAGGCGTTTTCCGCCCGCGATTTCGGATGCACGAAGAACACGGTTGTTCCGCGTGATCCCGGACGCGGGGCCGCATCGATGATGGTGAATCCATTTGCCTTCATGTAGTCGAACGCCTTCTGGGCACTTTTCACCCGGAATGCAACGTGGGCGAAGCCGCCGCGTCCACCGTTCTTTTCGATCAGCTTCTGCACCGGGCTTTCGGGCGATAGCGGTTCAAGCAACTGGATCAGGTTCGGACCTTCGCCAATCTGAAGCAGTGCTTCGCGGACCATGTCCTTGCCGTGCACTTCCTCGCGATGAATCTCCTGGAATCCCAGCAGTTCATAGGCGGACACCATTCCGTCCAGATGTCCCTGTGGTACGGAGATCGCGAAGTGATCGATGAACTGGAATCCCGGTACCTGCTTCAACTCTTCTGCAATTGCCTTGTGATTCGTAGCTGTGCTCATTATTCAAACTCCACCAGAACTTGATTCAACTGCACGCCATCGCTTTGCGCTACGTTCACGCTCTTCACCTTGCCCGCGATAGGCGATACGACGTTGGTTTCCATTTTCATTGCTTCCAGCACGAGTAGCAGATCGTTAGCCTGAATCTGCTGGCCGGCCTGCACGTTGACTCGCGTTACCATACCCGCGATTGGCGAACGGCAGACCTTCTTCTCGTCCACAGGTCCTTCCGGCGCCTTGGCCTTCGGAGCACCCGCAACCGGCGCGGCCGGAGCTGCGGTAATCGTGGTAGCTGCCGGTTGTGCCGGAATGTAATGCGGCTTTGGTGTATCTTCCTCGGTAATCTCTACTTCGACTTCGTAGGACTTTCCGTCGATTCCGATCTGTAGCTTCAAGGTCGTTCTCCTGGTGCCGCGTTCGGCACCCTGGGCGCGCAATTGCGCCTCGTCCTAAGCGGAGCGCCGCAATCATCATCTGCGGTCCAAGGCCCCGGGAGTTCATCCCGGGGCGCCCCGGAGTCTTACAGCTTTAGCGCTTCAGGTTGTGCGAGGCCTGGATCGTTGCGCGTCCGGCCTGCGCCCATTGATTCACCGTCGGGATGAGTCGTGCCGAGCGGATCTTCACCTTCTTGCCAAGGTATGCTGTGACGGCCACCGCGATGATTGCCAGAGTTTCCGGCGAAACCGGTTGCTCGGCCGGAGCAGAAGCTTTTGGCAGCATGGCTTCCACTGTGCTGATGCGCTCCTGAAGTTCTTTCTTCAGAGCTTCCAGCTCGGCATGCAACTGTTTCAATTCCGCTTCCGACGGGCTCTTGGTGGCTCCCTTATCTACTGCTGTCGATGCCATTCTCAGTCTCCTCGCCGCGATTAGAGCGGAATCAGTCCGTGCTTCTTGGAAGGCCGCAGTTCGCGCTTGGTCTCGAGCGCATGCAGCGCCTGGGCCAACGAACGCCGCGTCTTCGAGGGCTCAATCACATCGTCCACCAGGCGACGCCCGGCGGCTACGAACGGATTGGCGAACGCATCGCGATACAGGCCAATCAGCTCCTGACGCTTTGCCTTCTTGTCTTCAGCCGCATCGATTTCCTTGCGGAACACGATCTCGGCCGCGCCTTCTGCGCCCATTACGGCGACTTCCGCAGTCGGCCATGCAAGCACGCGGTCAGCACCCAGGTCCTTGGAGCACATCGCCAGATACGCGCCGCCGTAAGCTTTGCGCAGAATGACGGTGATCTTCGGGCTGGTCGCCGCCGAGTACGCGAACAGCATTTTCGCGCCGTGGCGGATGATGCCGCCGTACTCTTGCTGCACGCCAGGCAGGAAGCCCGGAACGTCCACAAAGGTCACGATAGGAATATTGAAGGCATTCAGGAAGCGGATGAACCGTGCAGCCTTGTCGCTGGCATTGATATCCAGCGCGCCGGCAAGCACGCTCGGTTGGTTGGCGATGATTCCGATCGAGCGTCCCTCGATGCGGCCAAAGCCGATGACGATGTTCGGAGCAAAGCCCGGCTGCACTTCCATGAAATCGTTGTGATCCAGGATGCGAGTCAGGATTTCGCGCACATCGTATGCCTGCTTGCCCTCGACGGGAACAATGCCGTTCAGGGAAGCATCGTCTTCCATCGAGAACTCGTACTGCAAGCGCGGCGGATCTTCCAGGTTGTTCGAGGGTAGGAAGCTCAGCAACCGACGGCAGATGTAGATGGCGTCGGCATCGCTTTCGGCGACAAAGTGAACCACACCCGAGTTGTTCATCTGTGCAACAGGACCGCCGAGGGCCTCGCCAGTGACCACCTCGCCAGTGACCTGCTTGATAACCTGTGGTCCAGTGATAAACATCTGGGCCTGCTTGGTCTGGATGATGAAGTCGGTCAGCGCCGGGCTATAAACTGCACCGCCCGCGCACGGTCCGCAAATGAGTGAAATCTGCGGCACGATGCCGCTCAACATCACGTTGTTGTAGAACACGCGGCCGTAGCCACCCAGGGCGTCGATGCCTTCCTGAATGCGGGCTCCGCCTGAATCGTTGATGAAGACGAAGGGCGATCCGGTCTTCAACGCCAGCTTCATGACGTCAACAGCCTTATCATTGTGAACTTCACCGGCAGCGCCGCCCGCGACGGTGAAGTCCTGGCTGGCCAGGTGCACCAAGCGGCCGTCGATCTGCGCGCATCCGGTCACGATGCCGTCAGCAGGAAGCTCTTTGCCTTCCATGCCAAACAGCGTGGCGCGGTGCTGTGCGTAGGCGCCGATTTCCTCGAACGAATTCTTATCGACGAGTTTTTCGACGCGCTCGCGGGCGGTCAACTTGCCCTGCGAGTGTTGTTTTTCGATACGTTGTGCGCCGCCACCCTGCTCAACTTCCGCGCGCTTTGCGCGAAGGGCAGCTACGCGCTCTTCCATTGTCTTGCTATTCGGCTTGGCCGAAACTGAAGTAGCCATTCTGTACCTGATCCCTTTCCTTTATCGCCCCGCGGCGACGGTGACGTTGTGCGTCTGTCCATTGATGGTGACCGCGTACTTGACCGGGTCGGTTGGCTTCGCCGCTGCTGCTGCAGGCTTCGGCGCTCCCGCCGTGGCTGCCGCTGCTTGTGCTGCCGGATCCTTGCCCAGGTTCTTCGGTCCCTGCTCGCGCGTGCCGAAGAATTTCGGCGCGACCTGCGGGAACATCGCGTAGGTCAGTACGTCTTCGTCGGTGCCGTTGCAGCCTTTGAGCGCAAGAGCATCGGAACGCAGCGCCTCCCACTCCGGCTTGAGCAAGTCCGCCGGACGGTTGGTAATTGCGTCCTTCTTCGCGTGCGCCTTGGCCTTTTCGAGAACGTCGGGATTCTTCGGTCCGATCGTTTCGCCGTAGTAGCCAAGCATGAGGTCGGCAAACTCGCCGGTCAGCACCTTGTAATTGCCCATCAGCACGTTGAACACCGCCTGCGTGCCCACAATCTGTGAACTCGGCGTCACCAGCGGCGGATAGCCCGAAGCTTCGCGCACGCGCGGAACCTCGCGCAGCACTTCGTCGAGCTTGTCGCCCGCGCCCTGCTGCTTCAACTGGCTCTCCATGTTGCTGATCATGCCGCCAGGGATCTGGCTCTGGAAGATTTCCGTTTCGACGCCCGTGATGTCGCTGAGGAATTCCTTGTAACGAGGGCGAATGGTCTTGAAGTAGTTGCGAACCTTCAGAAGCCGATCCATGTCGAGCCGTGTTTCGACGCCGGTTCCTTCCAGCATTTCCACCAGGCTCTCGGTGGGATTGTGTCCCGGTCCGAGGGAGAGCGAGCTGATCGAGGTATCGACGATGTCCACTCCGGCCTCGATGGCCTTCATGTAGCTGACCAGCGTGACGCCGGTGGTCGAGTGGCAGTGCAGGTGGACCAGCGTGTCCTTGCCGCACTTTTCCTTGATGCCCTTGACGATGTCATAGGCCGGTTGCGGCTTCAGGAGGGCGGCCATGTCCTTGATGCAGATCGAGTCACAGCCCATCTCCTTCAGGTGCTGTGCCATGTCCACAAAGGCTTCGACCGTGTGCAGCGGGCTGACCGTATAGCAGATGGTGCCCTGTGCGTGCTTGCCGGCCTTTTTGACGGCGGCAATCGAGGTCTTCAGGTTGCGGATATCGTTCAGCGCGTCAAATACGCGGAACACATCCATGCCGTGTTCAGCTGCCTTGGCCACAAAGCGCTCGACGACCGAGTCCTCGTAGTGCCGATATCCAAGCAGGTTTTGACCGCGCAGCAGCATCTGCAGCTTGGTCTTCGGCAGCAGCTTGCGGAACATCTTCAGCCGCTCCCACGGATCCTCGTTGAGGAAACGGATGCAGGAGTCGAAGGTAGCTCCACCCCAGCACTCGAGCGACCAGTAACCGGCGTTGTCGAGATCTTCGCAGGCAGGGATCATGTCTTCCATGGCCATGCGAGTTGCGAGCAGCGACTGGTGCGCATCGCGGAGGATCAAGTCAGTGACTTCTAGTATTCGTGTCATAATTGCGTCGTTTTCCTTATTAGATACATCCCTGATTACAGGTAACGCCTGTGGTAGTGATCCCGGCTGTGATAAGGGTCACAAAAATGGGCGACATTCGTGCCTTAGTCCTTTGGAGCCATCACAAAGGAACGTTTAATTGGCGATGTTTCTTGCTTGAGACTCTACCACTGGATGGGTGATTCAGGGCTGGATTTGTACAAAAATCGAGCACTTTTCGCAGCTCCCCGTTCCAAAAAGCAGCTACTTTCCCCTCCGCCTCCGACGAACTTCGAACACCTCGTTGTCTAGCCCCACCCAACAAACAAAAACCGCGCCCCCGAAGGGACGCGGTCGTTTACGTCAGCCGGGCTACGGCACAGTCACGGTGATGGTCATCGGCGCGGGATCGGTCACGCTTCCGGTTCCGGTCGGCGTCACGGTGACGGTGTAGATGCGAGGCGTCTTCTGCGTTGAAGTGGAGGACGAGCCGCCTCCTCCACCGCAGGCCATGGCAAATCCAGCGAGACTGATGGCGGCTGCGGTCAGCAGTACCGCGAGCGCACGCTTGCGGCGCAGTGTGAAAGGCGCGCCGAGCAGTACGGTGCAGAACAGGATCGCGCCGCCGCTCTTCCACGGCGTGGCCGGAGGATGGGTCGCAGCGCTGGCTGTGGTCGTGATGGTCAAGTTGGCCGTTGCCGTGCCACCGCTGGCCAGCGTGACGGAAGGCACTGTGGCCGTCACGTTACCCGCCGGGCTCACCGATGCGGTGAATGAAACGGTTCCGGCGTAGCCGTTTACCGAGGTGATGGTCAGCGGAATGGTCCCGCTGCTGGAGGCACTGATGGTAGTAGTGGTCGAGGCCGCAGTTGCGGTATAGGTCGGCCCCGTGGCAACCGTCAGACTCGCGGTGCCACTGGAGGCGGCGTACGCGCTATCGCCGCTGTAGGTGGCCTTGATGGTGTCGGTGCCCGCGGAGAAGCCTTTTACGGCTGTGACTGCCACGCCGCTCAAAGTGGCTGTTCCGCTGGAGAGGGTAGCGGTTCCCAGCGTGGTGGTGCCGATGGTGAATGCAACGGTCCCGCTGAGCGTGCCAGGAGTGGCGGATGAGACAGTGGCAGTGAGGTTGATCGAGTCTCCAATGGTGACCGAACCGGCAGAAAGCGCAAGAGTCGTGGTGGTGGCAGCCAGAGTGTTTGACGAGCCAAGCGCTGTATCAAATGCTCCCGCATCCAGCGAGCCAAGTCCGGTGGCCAAGTCATAGCCGGATCCCGATGAATACCCGACCATTCCGCCTACGCAACCGGTTCCGGAGTTGCAAGGCTGCTTGTTATCGCCTGCTGTTACGTCGTGGAAGACCGTGGCATACGTAGTCGCATTCTTGGCGAGTGAATAGAACGTCGGGTTTAAGTTGCCGAGCTTGCCATACTTCTGAACCAGGAGGGTGACCAACCCTGCGAAGGACGGCGAGCCAGCGGAGGTTCCGCCAAAAACCGTCAGGCCATTGTTGGTGTTGGGATCGGTCGAGACATAACGGAAGCCGTTGACGCAGGAAGAGCCCGTGGACTGCGACGCGCTGGTGGCTCCGGTAGGGAACACCTGCGTGCAGACGAGGTATCCGTCGTGATCAGCCGAGGCTGCGAAGGAAATGTCAGGGATGTAACGCTTACCCGCTCCGGTGTAGTCGCTCTGCCAGCTTGGGAGACTGTAGATCTGGCTAACGCCGCCTCCGCCAGAAGCCAGTGTAGCGGTTGAATCTTTGCCCTGTTCGAAGGCGGTGTCGTTCCAACTCGTTTCCGGGATGTACTGCTGTGCGGAACTGATGATGTCTGAGCCTGAGGTGTAACTCCAGTATTGATTGGCTCCCGTCTGGGGACTGGCCGCTGTTCCATCGGCGCTGAAGGTCGTTCCACCTACACCGGTCACGTTGGGGCTGGAGGCCGGCCAATCGGCGATTGCGCCTTTATTGCCGAGCGTACTGTTCTGATCGCATCCTGCCGCACCCGCGTCTCCGGAGGAGTTCAGGATTGTCTGTCCCTGCGAAGCCGCCTGCGCCAGGTAAGTGTCCATCTGCTGCCGGAATGCTGTGGCTCCGTTGGTGGTTCCGATCAGATCGGTTTCGCAGTTGCCATAGCTCATGCTGATGACGGGCAACACGGCTCCGCTCACCTTGTAGGTGGTGATGCCGTAGATAAGCGCTTCATATACGCCCTGGTTGGCATCGGCCGCGCTGGCGTAGATGTAGTCCACGGTGGCATCCTTGGCGATGCCTCCCGCCCATTCCACGTCGAGGTCGGCCTCTCCCATGTCGCTCACGCTCTCGCCCGTAGTATTGGAGCAGTTGGCGCTGCTGATGCAGACGAAGGTGAGCTTAGTGGCGGGCAGCCCGGCGGCGGCACGGAACTTATCAATGTCGGTCTTCGGGAAATAAGTCTGTCCCACTATGCCGACGTGCATGCCCGTGCCTGTCGCGGTGCCGTACACCGACTTGACGTTGTAGATCGTCGCCCAGTCGGCCGGGGTTAGGAAATGGCTGCCCGAGGTGCCGGATGTAAACTCCGCGCTCGGCCTCTTGATGACGCCGTGAGGCTTGGGCCGGAAACTGCTCAGTCCGCCGACATTGTTCACGGCGCCGGAAAGGCTCTTCGGCAGCATGACCTCGGTGGAGTTGGCGATGTGCATCTCGCCATTGAGCTGGTACTGATGAATCTGCGTCCGGAATGCCGACTCGACCTGCGCCACGGTCCCCGAGAAGGTCACCAGGTTGCGCGAGGGCGACACACTCTTGACGGTGAAGCCCTGCCCTGTCAGCCATGCTGTGACCTTAGCGAGGTCGGCATCCGTCAGGCCGAAGCGCGTGCCGAACTCCTCCTGCGTGAGCCACTTATGGTATTGCGCCGACTTGGGGTTCTGCTGTGCGGCGAGCAAGGTTTCCAGCTCTGCCTTTTGTGCGTCGGAAAGGCCGACATTGAGTGACAGCGCTTCGAGATTTCTCTCGCCGCTTACCATGCCCAGGTCTGCTGCACGGCGCGTCCACGGATGCACGCTGCCAACGACCTTTACGGTGGAGACCGTATTCGCGTTGAGTTCTTCGCGAATGCGGTTCGCGCGCGGTGTCGTCTGCGAAACGAGTGTCGTCGAGCAGGCGGCCATGAGGGCAGCCAAAGCGCAGATGCTTGTCACCTTGCGGAGCGTGACATTGAGAAACGTCATCCCTCGCGAGAAAACTTTGTCAGTCATTAACAATCGGCCTCTTAATTTTTGGGGAATAGAGCACTTCGGCAGCCGCACAGGCGAGAGCTGCATGGCTAGAACACTACAGGGGTTTTGGATGAAAGGCAAAACGCAAACACCTTTTACGGCCAAAACGCAAGATGAAAGTAGCCGCTTCTGCCGGAAGCTGCACTTATGGCACTAAAGAGGGATTTTGAAGCAGTCACGCTCGATGAAGAAAGGGGCAGGCCCGCGGCCGTGCCCCCTGTGTTCTGTGAAGCCAGGCTCAGCAGTCGCAAGACTGGCTGCATTGCGTGTGGAGAGCGCAGGCGTCCTTGGTGCAATGCCGCATGTGATCGTGCTTCTGCCGCAGGGCGCTCAACTCGTCGCACATCATCGTCATTACCTGCATGCAGAGCGTTGGCCGCTCGCGCAGGATGTCATTGACCGCAGCGGTATCCAGAAAGATGATCTCGGCGCTGTCGAGAAGTTCGACGTTGAAGGAATATTTGGCGGAACAGAGCGCCGCCGGGAGTCCCAGTACGGATCGCGGTCCCGCGACGTAACAGGCCAATTCGCGGCCATTATCGCTTTCGAGCGAAACGCGCGCCGAGCCATTCACGATGAGATACACGCCAAGAGCAGTATCGCCGACCGAGAACAGACGGTCGCCGCGCTGCCGCGTTTGTTTTTGCCCGAAAGGTTCAAGGGCGCGCATCAACTCCTCTGCCGCCTCAAATGGAGAGCTCGGGCCGCCTTTTGCAATGGTTTCTAATGGATTCAAAACGCCTCACCCCTCCATCATTCCTACCAGCTGCACAAACATGATGGTGTGATGTGTATCACCAGCTCTTGTGATTCATTCTAAAGGGCTGAGAAGCGGATTTTTTCGTAGTCCGGCTGCGGGTGGTTCCCCCAGCGGTAACTTGTCTCGGCTGCCGTACCCGGCTACTCTGAACCAGCATGATCCGATTTTTGCGAGTACTGGCAAAGATGCTGGTGCTGATCATCGTGGCGCTGGCGTCAACGCTGATCAGTATGCGCTTTGCCATCCATGGACGCGAAGTTGCCGTTCCGGACTTTCGAGGCATGGCGCCATCGGAAGCCGAACGCGTGGCCTTTGAACGCGGCCTGGAACTCTCGCGCAGCGATCACTTTTACTCGGCGACGGTTCCCGCAGGACGCATCGTTTCCCAGCAGCCGGAGCCCGGAACCCGCGTTCGTCGCGGATGGCGCGTGCAGGCCGCCGAAAGCCTCGGCCCCCAGATGATCGACATTCCAGCAGTCGTGGGACTCAGTCCGCGCGCGGCAGAGATCAATATTCGACGCCGTGGTTTAGAGGTGGGAGCCGCAGCCGAGTTGCCGACCGAGACTGCCGCACCGCAGTCGATCATCGCTCAGACACCGGCTCCGGGAGCGCAGGGAGTAGCCGCGCCACGCGTGAGTTTGCTATTTGCCGGCGCGCCGGAGGAGGCCGCCTATGCGATGCCCGACCTGACGGGGATGAGTCTCGCGGAGGCTACCGGACTGATCACGCAATCCGGGCTGAAAACCAGTTCCGTTACCACGACCACCGATTCCAATATGAATGCTTCGGGCACCCCGGCTGTGGTTGGGCAATCGCCCGCCGCTGGCACTCGCGTCACCAAGGGTGCAAGCGTCGCACTCCAGGTCACGCGCTCCTGAGTCAGTGATGGCTTCGGAGCTATCTATCTCCTCTGCAGTATGGCTGCGAAGAATCCATCGCAAGGCAGCTTTCCTGGTAGGGTGCGCAGGAATCTTCCGCGTAGCAGATGCGTAGGGTCGGCGAGCAGTTCTCCGCGATGGCTCAACTCTTCGAGGATGCTCGCGCAATCGATGAGTTCGACAGAGTTGTCGGATCGCAGAACACTCTCCACGACGCTCTCGCCTTCTTCGGTCTCGAGCGAGCAGGTTGAATAAACGAGGCGTCCTCCGGGTGCGAGGGCGGCGAGTGCGGAGCGCAAGATTGATACTTGTAAATCTTGCAGCTTGGGGAGGTCGTCTGGTTGCAAGCGCCACTTGATTTCGGGATTAGCAGCGAGAGTCCCGGTGCCGCTGCAAGGCACGTCGGCCAGAACGGAATCGAATTTCTGGCTGAATTGCATCTGGCGCACGTCGCCTTGCAAGACCTCGACGTTTAGCCCAGCGACGCGATCCTTCAGCAGGCGAGCGCGATGCTCATAAAACTCGACGGCTGTGATCTGTGCCTCAGGATTTCGCGCGGCGATGGCGCCGGTCTTGCCGCCCGGAGCGGCACAGCAATCGAGGATGCGCGTTCCCGTTCCGACCAGTGCGGCGACAAGCTGCGAAGCCTCGTCCTGCACGGCTGCGCGATGCTCGCGAAACGCCTTACTATGCGCCAGGTCTCCGGCAATCAGGCGACGTGCGGAACGGAGCAGTGCTCCCGGCCCGAGTTGCACTCCGGCTTCGGTCAGTTCCTGTTCGACCTCGGGCGATAGGAGGCGGAGCGCGGGAACTGGAGCGTGTTGATCGGCGGCACAGATCGCCTGTGCGACGTCATATCCATATGTGTCGATCCATCGCGCGAGCATCCACTCGGGATGTGCGAATTCGATGGCGAGCGCCGATGTGCCCTGTGCGCTGCCTTCCGTGAGCGGAGTCCTCGCGGTGGTCACCAGCTTTCGCAGCACCGCATTGGCGAAAGGCGCAGCGGAGCGCTTGCCTGATTTCTTCACCAACTCCACGCTCTCGTGTACGGCGGCGTGTGCCGGGATGCGCTCAAGATGGTTGAGTTGGCAGGCGCCCATGCGCAGCGCGATCCGCACCTCGGCGTCGAGCCGGGCGAGCTTCTGCGACGAGAACTTGGCGATACGGGTGTCGAGTTCGGATTGCCACCGGAGGGTGCTCATCACAAGCTCGTAGGCAAGTGCGCGGTCCTCGCGCGAGAGGCGGTCCATGCGCGAGGAGTTCAGCAGCTCGGAGGCGTAGGCTTTATCGCGCTCTACTCGAAGCAAAATGTCAAAAGCAACCGTGCGCGCAGGCGATATCGCCATTTCTACTCCTTAATTATTTGTCACGACGAGTGAGAGGAGTCGCATGCTATGCGCCGAACGTCTCTCCTGCTTTGGGCTGATAGCCGTTGATGAACTCTTTGGCGCTCATGCGGCGCTTGCCTTCCATCTGTAGTTCGTCGATCACAATGGCCGTTCCCGCGCCGCATCCGGCAATCAGTTGCCCTTCGACAATCGCAATCTCGCCTGGGCTGAGTTTTTTCGCTGCCTCGACCGCCCTCAGCGCGTGCAGCGTGATCTGCTTTCCGCGAAAGGTGGTGAACGCACCTGGCCACGGCTGGAATCCGCGATGGCGATTGCGTATGGTGGCTGCCTCGAGCGAGAAATCCACGCGTCCGTCTTCACGCTTCAGGATGGGGGCGAGCGTTGCCTGCGAGTTGTCCTGCGGCTTCGGCTGGACGCTTCCGTTGGCCAGAGCGTCGAGGGTTTCGACGAGGAGTTCGGCACCCATCTGCGCCAGTCCTGGCGCGAGCGTAAGGCTGGTGTCGTCGGGGCCGATAGCCATCTCGCGTTGCAGCAGAATGTCTCCGGTGTCGAGTCCTTCGTCGATGCGCATTGTGGTATTGCCGGTTACGGTCTCGCCCATGGCAATCGCCCACTGGATGGGAGCCGCTCCGCGATACTTCGGCAGCAAGGATGCGTGCAGATTGATGTTGCCGTGGCGGGGAAGATCGAGCATCCAGCGTGGAATGATGCGTCCGTAGCCTACGACCACGATGCACTCGGGCGCGAGCGCATCGAGCTGTGCGCGAAACTCGGCGTTGTTCTTGATCTTTTCCGGCTGTGCGATGTTGAGCGACAGCTCAAGCGCCTTCTGCTTCACAGGCGACAGAGCGAGTTCCATGCCGCGCCCTTTGGGGCGGTCTGGCTGCGTCACAACAAGACGCACATCGTGGCCGGCACGTACCAATGCATCAAGCGGTGGCACGGCAAACATAGGAGTACCGCAATAAACGATCTTCACAATTTTGATTGTAGCCGCTGAGAAATCTGGAGGTAAGGGAAGGGGAGAGCTGAAGCCCACCCTGCGACTCGGTTTGAGTTCAGGGTGGGATCGTTATAGTTGCTCTACCACTCGCCTTGACGCTTTAGGCGGCGAATTTTTCGGCGGATGATGTCGCGCTTGAGCGCCGAGAGATGGTGAATGTAGAGCGTTCCGTTCAGGTGATCGATCTCGTGCTGGAAGGCGCGGGCGAGAAGGTCTTCGCCGGTCTTCTCGTACCATTCGCCGTTCACGTCCTGAGCTTTGATGGTCACGCGTTTGCCGCGAGTGAGGTTCTCGCGGAAATCCGGAATCGACAGGCAGCCCTCGCCACCATTCTGTTTTCCTTCGACGTTGATGACCTGCGGATTTGCCAACACCAGCTTCGCTTCCGGATCTTCTTTGAACGAAGTATCGATTACTGCGAGGTGCAGCGAGATGCCGATCTGGGGCGCAGCCAAGCCGACGCCCTGCGCTTCGTACATGGACTCAAACATGTCATCGACAAGCTTCTTCAGATTGTCGCCGAACTCTTTTACGGGTGCCGCAGGCGTTTCCAGCACAGGGTCGCCGTATTTCACAATTGGATAGATCATCGATGATTCCGGTCAAAAATATGAATTACGCTTCTCTAAGAAATGTCGCAGCTCAGTAGTTTCGAAGCTGCTCGCAGTATCCGTCATAGTTGCGGCGAAGCTCTACGAGTGAATCGCCACCAAATTTTTCCAGGGCCGACGCGGCCAGCGTCAACGCCACCATGGCCTCGCCCACGACGCCTGCCGCGGGCACCGCACAGACATCCGAACGCTCATAGGCGGCCTTGACCAGTTCGCGGGTGGCAAAATCCACCGAGCCCAAGGGACGCCGCAACGTCGAAATCGGCTTCAAATGTCCACGTACTACGATATCGCAGCCGTTGGAGATACCACCTTCGATGCCGCCCGCGTGATTGCCTGCCCGGGTGAAGTTCGTGAACTTCGAGCGTAAGACTCCGGTGCTGCTACTCTGTTCCGCGCTGTAGCCGATCTCATCTTGTGCTGCCGAACCGTATGAGGCGGCAGCGAGCACGCCGTCTCCGATCTCAACGGCCTTTACGGCCTGAATGGACATGACGGCTGCGGACAACTTCGCATCCAGACGCTCATCCCAGTTGGCATACGTTCCAAGGCCGGGTGGAACATTGCGCGCCACGACCTCGAAAACTCCACCGACGGTGTCGCCTGTGCGCAGCACGGCATCCACTTCGGCTTTCATGCGCTGCTCGGAATCCTGATCGGCGCAGTTGAGGAGGACCTCGTCTTTTTTCGCCAGAGCCTCGATTTCGGCCCACGTTACGGTGCGTCCCAGTCGTGCGGAGCCGACCTGAATGACGTGGCTCAGAACTTCGATATCGAGGGCTGCCAAAATCTGTTTTGCCACCGCTCCGGCGGCTACGCGGGCTGTTGTCTCGCGAGCGCTGGCACGCTCCAGAATGTAGCGCGCATCGGAGAGGTTGTACTTCAGGGCTCCGGCGAGATCGGCATGGCCGGGCCGGGGAGATTTCACGGCCTTATGCTTCGCCGGATCGCCCTCGCCAACGGGCAGCGATTCCGTCCAGTTTTGCCAGTCGCGATTTTCGATAAGCATGGCAATTGGGGAGCCGATGGTGTGTCCATGACGGACGCCACTCAGGATTCGGGCGTGGTCGCGCTCGATCTTCATGCGGCCTCCGCGTCCAAAGCCCTGCTGGCGACGCCAGAGCTCGCGGTCAATGTATGCCTCGGTGACAGAGATGCCTGCAGGCAATCCTGAGATGTTGGCTACCAGCGCTTCGCCATGCGACTCGCCAGCCGTAGAAAATCGCAGCATTACAGGATTGTAACGGAAGCTTAGGCTTTTGCCGCTGAAGGGATTGAGGGCGAGGAGCAGCTCGGCATGGTACACGTCTAAGGTGTTAAGGTAACGACTTTATAGACAGTTTCACCTAAGTTAGTGATTATTGAGTCAATCACGCGGTGGAATCAGCCAAATATCTAATGTTTATGCTTGTAACCTCTTCAACTTACCCGCTGTAAGCGCTTCATCGTAGGGTGTTTAGTTACTTGTTTCTACATACAAAGCTGCTGTTCCGTTCTGCATCTAAAAGGAGTCATGGTGTCGACCGTATTACCCATCCAGGAGTCGGTCCGAGAGTTGATCCTTGAGGCTACGAACGCCCTGCAGCCCCACTTTGCCGAAATGACCGCCAACTGGCGGCAGCGCATGTTCGAGGAGTTTCAGTTTGAGGGTCGCGCCATGGTCGCCCTCGAACGATTGAATCTAGGTGTGGGCTTTATGCTGTTCAGCCACTCGGACTTCAATCAGTTCACCGACAACCTGTATCACTACGGGCAGCGCCTGGCGAAACTAAGGGTCGATACCCGCGCTGTGGCCCGCGCATTGGAAATCTATCTACAGGTCTCCGCGCCGTTCATTGCCCAGGCATTTGGCGAGCGCCAATTCCAAGTGACGGCCGCTCTGGAAACGCTAGTATCCGCAAGCTTTGTTGCCGTATCGGGCGCGTATTTTGATGTGCAGCAGAGCGCCAGCGACGCGCTGCTGAAGGTTCTGGACGCTGAACTCTCGGCGAAGGATCTGAGCACACTGCTCGAACGAGTTCTGGTCGTCACGACGGGAATCTTTGGAGCCAACGTCGGGGTTGTTCTGCTCGCCGACTCGGAAACGAACAAGTTGCGCGTGTGTAGTGCAACGGGGTTGCCGGCTAATTTTGGCGAGGACGTTTCGATCGACGCAGGGCAGGGTTTTACAGGACACATCTTCGAAACCGGTGAGCCGGACATTCTTCCCGACCTTGCGCGCTCATCGGGTGTGCTGAATCCGGAGTTGCGCGGCAAGGCGGAGTCGCTGTGGGGAACGCCGCTGAAGATCAGTGATCGCGTGATCGGCGTCATCATCATCGGCTTCGAAAAGTCTTACCAGTGGCTTCCGACCGAACTGGAATTGTTCCGCGCTGTGGCAGACCGCTCGGCACTGGCCATTGATCGCGCGCGCATGACGGACGCTTTGCGAGAGCGCGAGATGCGCATCGTGGAGCTGAGTGGGCATTTGCTGAAGGCTCAGGAAGAGGAGCGGAAGCGCATCAGCCGCGAGCTGCATGACGAAACCGGACAGGCACTCATGGTGATTCGCCTGTACCTGGGAATGCTCGACGGCAGCGTGAAGACTCGCGAGGGTAAAGCCAAAATCGGCGAGCTGCTTGGCGTGGTCGATCGCACGATTGAGGGCATTCGCCGTATTATTGGCCGCCTGTCGCCGCTGGTGCTTCAGGAACTCGGGCTGATCTCGGCGATACGCAAAGAGGCCAAGGATCTGGCAAAGACCGCGGGCGTGAAGTCGCGCGTTGCCATTGGCGACGATGTGGGCCGCCTCGATCCCGTGATCGAAACCGCAATCTACCGCGTGGTGCAGGAGTGCCTGCACAATGTGGCAAAGCACGCACAGGCGCAGAACGTGAACATCCAGATGGAGCGCAGTGGCGGGAGCATCAAGCTTGTAATCGAGGATGACGGCGTCGGGATTCGTGCCGTTTCCAATCCTCTACGGCCTTCCTTTGGAATGGCCGGAATGCAGGAGCGCGTCAGCACGCTCGGCGGTCAGATGAAAGTGACATCCCGCAAAGGTGAGGGCACTAAGATCTCCGTCACCGTGCCGGTGGGGTCGCATATACAGGAATCCATGGAAAGCAATGCCAACGAAGGGCGCGCGCTGACGGGCACGCGAAATTAATTAGGTAACAAAAGAAGAATGAACATCAAAACAAATGTAGAAGTGTCGAGGGGTGAGGGCAATGCCGAAAATTAAGTGTCTGCTGGTGGACGACCATACATTGTTCCGGCAAGGCGTTCGCCGCCTGCTTGAGAGCGAAAGCGATTGCGAAGTAGTGGGCGAAAGCCCAGATGCCGGTGACGCCGTCGAAAAAGCGCGCGAGCTGCGCCCCGATATCGTTCTCATGGATATCGGAATGCCCGGCCTGTCTTCTTTTGAAGCTGCGCGGCACATTCGCAAGAATCGCCCCGAGACCAAGGTGCTTTTCCTGACGATGTATGAGGACGAAGACTACCTTGTGCAGTGCCTCGAAGTTGGCGCCTCAGGCTACGTTCTGAAGGACACCCCCGCACAGCAGCTTGTGACCGCCGTGCGCGATGTCTATAAGGGCGGCAAGTATCTGAGCTCGCAGGTGCTTGGCAAGCTGGTGGAAGATTTCCGCGCCCGCGTGCGCGACACCAAGATGCGGCCTCGCATTTCGACCCTCACGCCGCGTGAGCGCGAAATCCTGAAGCTGCTCGCGGAAGGCAATTCGGTCAAGGAAATCGCCGTCCTGCTCGGCCTCAGCGTGAAGACCGTCGAAGCGCACAAGTTTAATCTCATGCGCAAACTCGACATCCACAACAAGGCGCAACTCGTCACCTACGCGATCCAGAAAAAGATCATCAAGATCCCCGTAAACCAGTAGTGGACGTTAGATTAAAAAACGAAAGCCCGGAGCGATCCGGGCTTTCTGCTGTGCGATTATCTCTGCTGCTATCCTCGGTATCCACCAGCCGAATCGGGCAGCCTTGTCGCACGGTCTTCTGAATCTCCGCTGTGTTGTCGGTGAGGCGTATCAAGTCGTTGATCACTGACTCGGGTGCGTCCGCGTGAACTTTGACCCGGTAAGTGATGCCTTGCGCGGCCTCTCCGGGGTTCTCGAGCGTGCCTGTCACATGAACAGCCACCCCATCGATCTCGATGTTGCGCTTTGCTGCCTCGCGGTACAGGTCATTGCAGAAGCAGGTGGCGAGGGCGGCGAATAGCAGTTCTCCGCCGTTGATGCTGGAGCCCTGGCCTGTCGTTCTGAGCTCTATCTCGATGCTCTGACGATGACCATTCGTTGCGACCTCGACGCTATGACCCGAGCGAGAACTGGATAAGTGAGCCTCAATCTTCAAGGGGCTTCCCTCCGGAGCACCGCAGATTAAGTGGCTTCGATGACGTGGAGAGATTGTAAGTTGCTGCTCTCACGTCATTCGATGCGGAATGGAGAGTCGTCCTCTGAGATGTTGATGGCGATGAATTGCCGCCGTCCGAAGGTGAGGGCCTCTTCTGTTTTCTCGAAGAACACGTCCACAACCGGACGCAGTTCGTCGCGAGAGGTCGTGTCCACAAAGCGCGCCAGCATTGCCTTTTCGGTCTCCCGATCGAGCAGAAGGATGTAGTCGTTCAGGCGGGCATGCAGTCTTTGTTGGGCAATGGGGGAAAGAGCGATGCTCAGCATCTTGTCGTCGGGAAGAACGTGTGAGGGAACGGCGTAGGCATGCTCGGTCTTCGAACCGTTGGCGAAGTTGCCGCGCCCGGCGAACGCCGTCACCTGCACGGCCGTGTTGTGATGATTTACGAAGCCAAGCTTCTTTTCGGCGCTCGCGAGAAGATGCACCGTCTGTTGCAGTTTGTGCTGGGTCTGTTGCATTTCGACGCGCTCTTCGGCCAGAACGCGTAAAAAGCGTTTCTTGTCTTTTCTGAATCGAATGGTGTTCGTCAACACCACGCTGAGAACGATCAAGGTCAATACGAGGGCAGTCTTTATGAATGGCCAAACTCGAGAATTCAACAGCTTCCTCTCCGACGAGATACGGCGCTGAGCGGACTTGAGCATCTGTGCGCGTTTGCGTTGCTATCCGACGCACACCGCGCCCGAGCAGAGCACGAATCTCTTTGTTAAGTTTTGGTCTGGCTGTACACAAATCAGCATGTAGGCGGCCATTTTCTGAATCTGCGTTCGGCAACCTGTAACGTGTTGATTCAGAACTGGCTTACTAGGAGGCCTCAACGCGGATGTGCCGTGGCTCGAGTGGCAGCAGTGGGTGTTATTCCACCAAGGAGAGGGTAAGTTTTCCTCAGGCGAAACGCGGCAGGATACTGGGTGTGAATCGGTAGAGGCTGTATGTGGAAGCAGATGCGGTGCGGGGTTTGTTCCGAGGTTCGCGCCAGGAGCCGACGCGAACCTGGGACCCAGCGTAGGTCTATTCCGCGGGAGCGGCTTTGGCTGCTATCTCTTCCTGTTCTTCCTTCTCCAGCGATTTCAAAAACTTCTGCGTGTTCAGCAGCGGACGGGCCAGCGAGGAATTGTATGCCGTCCACGGGGATTCGAGGTCGGCGTCGCGTTCGAACTGTGCGCGCATGGCCTCCATCTTCGAGTCGAGGTCGTCCATGTAGTGCAGCATCAGGGCTTCGGGGAACATCGGCAGCTTGGGCGAACCGAACTCGTACTGTCCGTGATGGCTGATGATCAGGTGCTCGATCAGGATCTTCAGTTGCGGAGGAAAGTTCGGAATCTGCGCCAGCTTGGCGTGCAGCATTTCCAGTTCGATCACCATGTGGCCGAGCAACTGGCCTTCGTTGGTGTAGCCGAAGGAGCGTGCATAGCTCAGCTCGTGCGTTTTTCCGATGTCGTGCAGGAACGCGCCGGATATCAGCAGGTCGCGGTTGATGAACGCATAATTGCGCGAGATGAGGTCGCAGCTCCGCATCAGGGAGATGACGTGCTCCAGCAAGCCTCCGATGAAGGCGTGGTGCATGGTTTTGGCCGCAGGAGCGTTGCGGTAGGCGCGAGCGATGGTCGGGTCTTCCATGAAGAGCTCGAGCAGCCGGCGCAGGCAGGGTTCCTGGAGGCTGGCAACGAATTCGCCCAGCTCCCGCCACAATTCATCGACATCCTTCGATGTTTTCGGCAGGTAGTCGGAGAACTCGATCTCCTCTTCGCTCATCTTGCGGATCTTGTGAATTGTGAGCTGCCAGCGCTGATTGTACTTATTGATCAGGCCCTTGATTTTGACGACGTCGTCCTGCTCGAAGGCATAGGCGCACTCTTCGACGTTGTCCCACATCTTGGCCTGGATAGAGCCGGTGCGGTCGGTGAGAGTGAGGTCGAGATATGGCTCGCCGCTTTTCTTCGCTTTAATTTGCTTATTGCTGACGACGAAGCTGGTGACGACCACCTTGTTTTCCTGCTGAGCCGCGTCGCGAATGTAAAACTCTTTCATGGATGCGCATCCTGCGCCCGGCGGGAGCAGGGCGATAGGCTATGGTATCGCGGAAAGCTCGCACGGAATAGCAGGAAACACCTGTACGGAAACCTTAAGAGTTATCCCTTGGAAGCCGCACCGTGATCGTGGCACCGCGACCTTCACCTTCACTGTAGGCATAGGCGCGTCCACCGTGGCGGCGCGCGATTCCGTTGACGATGAAGAGCCCGAGGCCTGTGCCTTTCACGCGCTGGCGCAGACGTCCGTTTACGCGGTAGAAGCGGCGGAAAATACGTTTCAATTCGCCTTGCGGAATGCCCTGGCCCTTGTCGGTGACGCGCACGAGCAGGTCGGTACCTTCGTCGAGAATTTCGACGGTAATGGCAATCTTGCCGGGCGAGTATTTCACGGCGTTCTCGAGCAGATTGCTGACGGCAGAGCGCAGCTCATCGGGATCTCCCTGCACGACCGGCGCTGCCATGGTGTAGTTCACAAAACGAATATTGGCGTCGTTGAGGTGATGACGCACCTTGGCCAGCGCTTCGCATTCGCGCACGATGTCGGAAAGGTCCACGCGCTGGAAGTTCTTGGTGTTCTTCTGCCCTAGGTGCCCGGCTCGCAACACCTGATCGACGGTGTTGATAAGACGGTCGCTGTCTTCGAGCATTACGCCGTAGAAGCGCTTTCGCTGTTCTTCACTGAGTTCGCGCGATTGAAGTGTCTCAAGGTAGAGCCGGATGGAAGCGATGGGCGTCTTCAGTTCGTGGGTCACGGCATTGATGAAGCTGTCGTGCTGCTCGCTGCGGCGCATCTCGCGCACAAGGAAGATGGTGTTCAGAGTGACGCCCGTGATGATGAAACCGAAGAACAGGACGCCGAGGACGATCATGCCAATCTCGCGCCAGCGTATGAGCCAGGTGATATTCAAAGCCAACGCAAACGCGACCGAGCAGGCGCCCAGCACAATGAAAAACGCGATGGCCTTATTGCGCGAAGAGATCGGCATTTCAGCTAGATAGTAGGGGAGGTCGGCAATTCGAGTAAAGAGGGGGGTGGTCGAAGCCCCGGGCTGAAGCTGCAAAAACGAAAAGCCCCGACCGCGTGGTCAGGGCTTCGCAAGCTCATAACGAATCGCGCCTAATTGCCCGCGACCGCCTGATTGGCATTCGTCTGCCCGGAGTTTACCAGCACCGGGCCGCGCTGAACCTCTTTGACCCTGCCATCAGAGCGAGGCAGCTTGATATCGTGCGCCAGACCGAGAGCCTTGAGGGTCGAGATAACGTACCAGTTCGTGTCGATTTCCCACCAGCGCAGTCCATGGCGAGCCGAGCTCGGATGTGCGTGGTGATTGTTGTGCCAGCCTTCACCGAAGGTCAGCAGCGCGATCCAGAAGTTGTTGGTAGAGTCGTCGCCCGTCGCCCAGCGGCGCGTACCCCACAGGTGCGTAGCGGAATTCACCAGCCACGTTGCGTGCAGACCTACCACGGTGCGCAGGAACACGCCCCACAGCGCCACGTTCCAGCCGAAGAAGTAGAGCACAGCCACGCCCACGACCACCTGCGTCATCCAGTGATACTTGCTGAGCCAGAGGTAGAACTTATCCCGCCGCAGATCGGGTACATAGGGCGCAAGCTGCTCAGTTTCCTGGTGCAGCGCCTTGCCCATCAGGATCCAGCCCATGTGCGACCACCACTTGCCGTCGCGCGGTGAGTGCGGATCGCCTTCCTTATCGGTCAGTTGATGGTGAATGCGGTGGATACCAACCCAGAAGATGGGACCGCCTTCGAGCGCCAGCGTTCCGCAGACGGCAAAGAAATATTCCAGCCACTTCGGACAGCGGAAGCCGCGATGCGTGAGCAACCGGTGGTATCCGACTCCAATGCCTAGGGATCCTGAAATCCACCACAGCACGGCCGCCACAGCCACGCCCTTCCACGTGAAGTGGAACAGCGCCAATACGGCGAGCGCGTGGTAGATGAACATTACGATTGCTGTAAGCCAATTAATCTTGTTGCTTTCTTCTGATCTCACCCGAACCATCCTTTTCGTGGCTTCCCTGCGCGCCGCAGAAGCGGCAGACTGGAGCAGCAGAAGGCCACGCCACATTACTTCGTAAGATAGCAATCGGGCGGCTCAGGCATTGTAAGAGTTTTGTAAGTCGCGCTTGAGCAAACAGGCGCTCGCTCACGAGACGGGAAACTCAGGGCGAAACGCGAGCGCCAGCAGCAATTCAAGTGCAAATCGAATTTTGCGAAGAAACGATTTTCAATTCGGAGTGAGGGATCAAGCCACAGGCAGGGCATTTGCAAAGAAATGTTACGTTTCGCTCTCGGGATAGCCCGGGTGTGAACTCTCCCGCCGAGGATGCGTCTATCTTGGTGTAAGTCTTTGAACAGCCAAGTTCAGCAACGAGGGAATGTAGAATGCGACGCACGATTCTCGGCTTTGTGACGACAGTGGCATTGGCATCGGCTCTTTCAGGCATGGCGATGGCGCAGGATGAGTCTCAGGCTCCACCTCCGGGCGGCGGCTTTGCGCGTGGGGCTCGCGCCTTCAATGGCGTAGGCGGCGAGATTACGGCGATTGATGGATCGATCTTCACGCTGAAGACATTTCGTGGCGAGACTGCCAAGGTCAAGGTCACTTCCTCTACGCGTTTCAGCAAAGATCGTGCCGAAGCCAAGCTTGCGGATTTCAAGGTAGGGGCTCGAGTTTTCGTCGCAGGTCAGCAAGACAAGGATGGCGTGTGGGTCGCTGAGAGAATGAGCCAGCGCACAGGCGGATTCGGTGGCGGCCCAATGGGCGGCATGCAGATGAATCCGGCTGATAACGGCAAGACCTATATTGCCGGAGAACTCGTCAACGTTGACGGCACGCGTCTGACGATTCGCAAACCCGACAACACTGAACAGGTGATCGAAGTGGATGATGACACCTCGTTCCGCAATCAGCGACACGAGAGCATCACGCTGGCCGACGTCAAGGTGGGAGATGTCGTGCATGGAATGGGTGCGGTGAAAAATGGAGTGTTTGTGCCCAAGGAATTGAATGCGGGACGTCCACGTTTCCAGCGTCCTGACGCTCCTCCTCCCGCCGACAGGGTGGCACCTCCGGTCGCACCCGACTCCAACTCCGAACAGAAATAGGGCAGGGAATCGATGATGCTTTCGACCACTGGAGCGGGTAGGCGCGCAGTACTGAACCTTGGCTTGACCATTGCAATCTTCGTTGGCATCGTGCCCGCATGTGCACAGGAGTCTCCAACGCCAGCACCTTCGCCTGCGGCGTCGCAAGCATCGGACTCGCAACCGACGCCATCGCAATCAGCCGCACCGCAAGTTGCACCTCAAATATCGCCTTCTGCTCCCGCTACTGCCTCGGATGCGGCGATGCCGCAATCGTTCTGGATCCATGGCGTGATTCACTCCGGAGCGGCGAAACTCCCAGGTGTTACGGTGACAGCTGCTCACTCGCTCACGGGGCGCAAGGTGATTACATCGACAAATGTCGATGGATCGTTTCGGCTCGATCTGCCTTCGCGTGGACGCTGGGTGTTGCGTGCAGAGTTTCCGGCCTTCGCGGCGCAGTCGGCGGAGGTGATGCTTACCCCCGCGCAGCCAGAGGCGATGCATGATTTCGATCTCATCCTTCAATCGCGCGCTCCCAAGACCACCGACACCGAATCTGCGTCGGGCAGCGAGGCAGGACAGCAGCGGCAGCGTGTGGCGGGTTCCATGACCAACGGAACGCGGAGTTCTCAAAGGCTCACGCTTAGCGCGGACGATGCGGCACTGGCTCAGTCCTCTGGAGACAGCGACACGAGCAGCGCCAACGCCGGTGGATTTGCTGCTAGCTCCGATGCGACGAACCAATCGGTTTCCGTTACAGGACGTGGCGGGAACGCGCAAGACTTTGGATTGCAAAATATGGATGACCTGCGCGACCGCATCGAGGAAATGCGCGCGCGCGGCCAACTCGGCGGGGGCGGCTTCGGCCAGGGTGGACCGGGCGGAGGCGATGGCGTCTTCATTATGGGTGGCGGACCCGGAGGGCCGGGTGGTCCCGGCGGGCCCGGCGGAGGCGGCCGCATGCGCATGGGCTCACTCACTCGTCCGCATGGACAGATCTATTATCAGGCCAGCAACGGCGCGCTCGATGCCTCTCCCTACTCGTTGAGTGGAGAACCCTCGGCCAAGCCGGGCTATGGCGCGAACCGCTTTGGTGGAATGCTTGGTGGGCCGCTGAAAATTCCGCATGTGTATGACGATGGCGGAAAGACGTTCATGTTCCTCAACTATTCCGGCACACGCAGCAACACGCCTTACGATGTGTTTTCACATGTGCCGACGGCTGACGAGCGTAACGGCATCTTCGCCGACAGCGTTACGCTCTACGATCCGCTGCATCCGGGGCAGTTGCTCGGCAACGGACACACGGTGCCCACCAACCAGATCAGCGCGCAGGCAAAGTCTCTGCTCAACTACATTCCTTTGCCCAATGTGACGAATGGATCGCTGCAGAACTTCCGCTACTCTTCGGCTGCCGATTCCAACTCCGACATGCTCGGCATCCGCTTGACCCACAATTTCGGAGCCAACGCTCAGCGAGGCCCCATGCCGCCTCCCGGAGCGCCTGATCTCGGAGGTGGTGGTCGCACCCGCCGCCCACGCAACAACATCAGCTTCGGACTCAACTACCAGCGCAACGAGTCGCAAACGCTCGAACCGTTCCCGACGACGGCTGGCAGCACTCATACGAATGGCTTCAATGCGAATGTTGGATGGGCCTTCAGCAAAGGCAAAATCAGCAATCAGCTTCGCTTCACGTGGAACCGCAGTCGCGCCCACGTGGGTAATCTTTATGCAGGCGGAACTACGTGCGCGCCGCTAGAGGGGATAGGTGGGGTGTCGAGCAATCCGCTGGACTGCGGCCTGCCCAATCTGTCGATTGCCGACTTCACCGGACTTACCGACGTCACGCCATCGCTGCGCGATTCGCAGACCTTCAGCCTGAGTGAGAACCTGGGCTGGGTGCGAGGCAAGCATCACTTCCACTTCGGCGCCGACTACCGCTGGATCGACAACCTTGCCTACGCCAGTTCCAACCCGCGCGGCACGTTTACGTTTACGGGCTCGTCCACGGCGAACTACGTCAACGGAGCCGCCGTCTCCGGAACAGGCTACGATTTTGCCGACTTCCTGCTTGGCTACGCGCAACAGACGTCGCTCGCCTACTCGACGGTACGAGACGAATTCCTTGCGCACAGCTACGACTTCTTTGTGCAGGATGACTGGCGCGTGCGCAGCAATCTGACCATCAACTACGGACTGCGCTATGAGTTCATCACGCCCTTTGACGAGGCGCACAACAGGCTCTCAAATCTGATCGCCAACTACGATACGAATGGCGTCTTTCAGGGTGTCACGCTTGTATCGCCGGGCAGCAGCTTTGGACGTTCGCTCGTGCGTCCCGACCGCAACAATTTTGCGCCGCGTCTCGGAATTGCATGGAAGCCTTTCGGTAACAAGACAGTTGTCCGCGCCGGATACAGCGTGAACTACAACCTGGGGCAATACGCATCCATCGCGCAGAGTCTGGCCTCGCAACCGTGCTGCGGCGACACTCCGGCGGTCATCACCCAAACCAACACTGCTCCCGCAACAGCGCCCAACACGGATCTGACGCTGGCAAATGGATTCACCGCTCCGAATACAGCGGTGATCACCAACAACTACGGCATCGATCCCAACTACCGCATCGCCTACGTGCAGATGTGGAACCTTAATATCCAACACGAACTGACGCCCACGCTGCTGCTGAATGTGGGCTATACCGGCAGCAAAGGCACGGCGCTCGACATGCTGCGCGCTCCTAATCGTTCCGCGGTCGGGCTCAAGATTGCCGATGTTGATCCGTTCAACTGGGAGACGTCGCAGGGCTCCTCCATCCTGCATGCAGGTTCGGTGAGGCTGCGCAAGCGCATGAGCCACGGTGTTTCGGTTGGCGGCACGTACACGTATTCGAAGTCGATCGACAACGCGTCGTCGATTGGCGGAGGCGCGCAGGTGGTGGCGCAAAACGATCTCGACCTTCGCGCCGAGCGCGGTCTCTCCAGCTTCGATCAGCGGCACAAGCTGACGGGAGATTGGATGTACGAGCTGCCTTTTGGCGAGGGCCGCCACTGGCTGACCAAGCCTGGCTTTGCGCAGAAAGCCTTCGGCGACTGGATGCTGCAGAGCAGTTTCACACTGGCTTCCGGCACGCCTTTCACGGCGCGCGTTGTGGGTGATGTAGCGGACGTCGCTCGCGGCACGAATGGTACTCTTCGCGCCGACTACAACGGACAGTCACTACAGATTGGCAATCGCAGCCTTGGACATTGGTTCAACACTGCCGCGTTCACCGTGCCAGCTACTGGAACCTACGGCAACGCTGGACGCAACACGATTATCGGCCCAGGAAGCTTCATCATGAATCTCGCGCTGTCGAAGAACTTCCCGATCCACGAATCGACTGGACTGGAGGCGCGCGCCGAAGCAGCGAACGTGCTGAACCATCCCAACTACTCGAGCATCGATACTGCGGTGAATTCGCCAACGTTCGGGCAAGTGATTTCCGTGGCATCCATGCGCAAGATGACACTCTCGTTGCGTTACAGGTTCTAGGTTCATGAAAGATTTGCTTATGTCGATGAATGAGCGCAGATACGAAATCGTTCGCCGGGCCTTGGCTCTGGTCATCTGCAGTTCCATGTTCGTACCGCAGGGCATGTTCGCGCAGGACGCTCGCTCGGGTGAGAGCGGCTTCACGTTCCGCGTCAGCAGCGATCTAGTGCTCGTTTCCGTTACGGTGCGTGATAGGAAAGGCGATCTAGTCCGCGGTTTGCAGCAGAGCGACTTCACGGTGCTCGAAGATGGTAAGGCGCAGCGCATTCAGAGCTTTGACATTGAGGACGTGGGCAATTTCGCTCCCTCGGCGCCCCAGAGCGGTCCAGCGCAGGCCGAAGCCGCCGCGACTCCTACCGACCTGCTCACCAGCAAGAAGGCACCCGCGCACGAGGCGCTCAAAGATCGGCGCCTCATCGTGCTATTCCTCGATCTCAGTTCTTTGCAGAGCGACGATAGCGATCGTGCCATCGACAGCGCACGCAACTTTCTGAACAAGCAGATGACGCCTGCGGATCTCGTATCGATTGTCACCTTCGATACATCGCTCAAAGTGGCGCAGGATTTCACGACTGACAAGAAGCTTCTCGCCTCTGCTCTCGACCGCATTGCGGGAAACGAAGGAACAGGGCAGGAGGCCGGAACCACAGGCAGCAGTGAAGGCACATCGTTCGACGCGGGTTCGTTCGTTGCAGATGACACCGACTACAACATCTTCAACACCGACCTGCGTCTTCAGGCGCTCTCGACCATCGCCAAGAATCTCGCTGGCATCGATCAGAAAAAGTCGATTCTATATTTCAGCAGCGGCATGACAAAGACGGGCATCGAGAACCAGGCTCAGCTTCGCGCGGCAGTGAACGCAGCGGTGCGTTCCAATGTTTCGATCTATGCTGTCGATTCGCGCGGACTCGAAGCCATGCCTCCGGGCGGAGGAGCAGGTTCGGCGAGTTTGCGCGGAGTTTCCGCCTATAGCGGAGCGGCGGTGCAGAACGATCTCGACTCAAACTTCGCCAGTCAGGAGACGCTTGTCACCATGGCCAATGACACAGGCGGTAAAGCGTTCCTCGACTCCAATGATTTCAGCAAGGCTTATGCGAAGGTGCAGGCCGATAGCGAAACGTATTACGTTCTGGGCTATCGCAGTTCCAACAACAACAAGGACGGCCGCTTCCGCCGCATTCAGGTCAAGCTCAATCGCAAGGATGTGAAACTCGAATATCGCCTTGGCTACTACGGCCCGCGCGACTTCCAGCACTTCACGAAAGAAGATCGCGAAGAGCAATTGCAGGAAGAAATGATGTCCGACCTGCCGAACACCGACCTGCCGGTCTATCTCGCTACCGGATACTTTCGCAACAACGACGGCAAGTTCTATGTGCCGGTCTCGATCATCGTGCCTGGATCGGCCATTGCGATGCAGCGCGACAAAGGCAAGGCATCGCTCGATGTACTCGGCGTCGTGCGCGACAAGGAAACAAAATTCCCCATCGGCAACATCCGCGACACGATCAAACTCTCGGTCGAGCAAACCCAAAGCGTCACAGCCGGAAACGCTCAATCCGACAATGCCGTCGTGCAGCCTACGGCCCAAGCCACCGCACCAGCGAAGCGCAAAAACGTTCAGTACACGACACGTTTCCTGCTTCCCCCGGGCAAGTACCATCTCAAGTTTGTGGTGCGTGAGAATCAGAATGGGCGTGTTGGAACCTTCGAAAGCGATCTGGTGATTCCCGACCTGCGCAAGGAGAAAATCAAGGTCAGCTCCGTTATGCTTTCGAGCCAGAAGATTCCCGCTGCGAAGAAGTCGAACGACAATCCGCTGGTCAGCGACGGGCAGGAGATTGTGCCGAATATCGCTCACGTCTTTACGCCCGATCAGTCGATGACGCTTTACTACGAGGTCTACGACCCGGCGAAATCGCCTGGGAAGAAAGATTCCATTCACCTGCTGACGAACATTCAATTCTTCCGCGGCAAGGTGAAGGTCTATGAGACTCCGCTGGTGGAAGCCGAGCACTTGAATGCCGCCGATCGGAAGGCGGCGTCGTTCCAATTCGAAGTTCCGATGAAGGCGCTCAACCCGGGGTGGTACACCTGCCAGGTCAATGTCATCGACGATGCTGGTGCGTCATTTGCATTCCCGCGGACGCAGGTTCTGGTGCGGCAATAACAACGACTGTATCCTCCATGAATCCCACATCTGTGCTCGATAGCAGATGTGGGTTTTTTGTTTGAGCCGTGCATCAATCGCTCTATTTGCCTCTGTATCCTCCTCGCATTTACCCTTTCAATCCACTGCTGAACTCGAGGTCTCGATGACACACAATTCGATCATCGTTGCAGCTTTGCTGCTCTGCGCGCCGCTTTTATTTGCGCAACAAAATGATGGAGTGAAGAAGTTCAACTATCCCAAGGCTCCCACCAGCGACCAGGTTGATGATTATCACGGCACCAAGGTCGCCGATCCCTATCGCCCGCTCGAAGACCCGGATTCGGCGCCGACGCGTGCGTGGGTTGAGGCTGAAAACAAGCTTACGTTCGGCTATCTCGAGCAGATCCCCGCACGCGAGAAGATTCGTGCGCGGATGAAAGAGCTGATGAATTACGAGCGCTATTCCGTGCCGGAAAAGAAAGGCTCGCGCTACTTCTATTCGCACAACACGGGATTGCAGAATCAGAGTGTGCTCTACTGGCTGCCTTCGCTCGATGGGCAGCCACGTCTGCTGCTCGATCCCAACACTCTCTCTTCGGATGGCACAGTCGCGGTGAGCGGCACTGCGGTGAGCGACGATGGGTCGCTGCTTGCCTACAGTCTCTCCAGTTCCGGCTCGGACTGGATGGAGTGGCATGTGCGCGATGTGGCGAGTGGTAAGGATCTTCCCGACGTGATCAAGTGGTCGAAGTTCTCGGCAGCTTCGTTCACGAAGGATGGTAAGGGCTTTTTCTATAGCCGTTACGACGAACCAAAATCGCAGTCGATGCTGCGCGACACCAACTACTACCAGAAGCTCTACTATCACAAGCTTGGGACTCCGCAGTCGGCCGATACGCTCATCTATAAGCGAGACGACCAGAAGGAGTGGGGCTTCAGTGGCGCAGTAACAGATGACGGACGCTATCTGATCATCCACATCAGCGAAGGCACCGATCCACGCAATCGCATTTACTACAAGGATCTCACCGCTGCCGACAGTCCGGTTGTCGCACTGCTCGACAAGAAAGATGCTGTTTACGACTTCATCGACAACGATGGGCCGGTGTTCTGGTTCGTCACCAATCTCAACTCACCGCTGGGCAAGGCGATTGCCATCGACACGCGCGAACCCGCGCCCGAACATTGGAAGACGATCATTCCTGAGGCCAAGGAAAAGCTTCAGGGCGCGGCGACGCTGGATAACAAATTCGTCGCAAGCTATCTAAAGGACGCGCACAGTGAAGTTCGCGTTTTCAATCTCGATGGCAAACTCCTGCGCACGGTGAAAACGCCCGGTCTCGGCACCGTTGGAGGATTCAACGGCAAGCGCACGGATAAGGAGACCTTCTACGCATACACCAGCTTCTCGAACCCGAGTACGGTGTATCGCTACGACATGGAAACCGGCACCAGCACTGTCTTTCGCCGCCCGGTGGTCAAGTTCAATCCCGACGAATACGAAACGCGCCAGGTGTTCTACAACAGCAAAGATGGCACGCGCGTTCCCATGTTCATCACGGCGAAAAAAGGCGTGAAACTCGATGGCAACAATCCCACTCTGCTCTATGGGTATGGCGGATTCGACATATCGCTGACGCCGGCCTTCAGCGTTTCAAATCTGGTGTGGATGGAGATGGGCGGTGTCTATGCGCAAGCCAACTTGCGCGGAGGCGGCGAGTACGGCGAACCATGGCATCTGGCTGGCACCAAGCTGCAAAAGCAGAACGTGTTTGACGATTTCATCGCGGCTGCCGAGTGGCTGGTCGCGAACAAATATACGCAGCCGAAGAAGCTTGCCATCAGCGGACGCAGCAATGGCGGTCTGCTCGTCGGTGCGTGCCTCGCGCAACGTCCCGATCTATTCGGCGCAACGCTTCCCGGAGTTGGCGTGATGGATATGTTGCGCTTCCACAAGTTCACCATCGGGTGGGCGTGGACGTCTGACTACGGCTCATCCGACAATGCCGAGGAGTTCAAGGCAATCTACAAATATTCGCCTCTGCATAATCTGAAACCCGGCACGAAGTATCCGCCAACGTTCATCGTCACGGCGGACCACGATGATCGCGTTGTTCCCGCACACAGCTTCAAATTTGCGGCGACGCTGCAGGCCGATCAGGCTGGCGATGCACCTGTGCTCATCCGAATTGAGACCAAGGCAGGGCATGGAGCGGGCAAGCCCATTTCGAAGGCCATCGACGAAGTCATGGATGAATGGGCGTTCCTTGTGAAGAGCCTTGGGATGGGCGAAAACCCATGGGCTCCGGCCGAGAACGCAGAAACGGCAAGCGGAACGCAGAAGTAAACGAATTGCGACACTTAGATCTGTGCCCCGTGGATCTGTGCTCCATAGACCTGTGCCCCATGGACCTGACGTGGTCGTGGGGCACGACTTTATCTGCACACCTCAACACTCGCGTCTATGTCTCGATCGAGATGTGCGCAACCCTGCCGACGACGTAGTCCGCGAATGTCTGCCCTTTGTTGATCTGCACGAACCCGAGGGCGCATTTCTGATTCTCCGGGCGCAGCGTCAACTGATTGCCCTGTAACTCGACGTAGCGCACCTTGTACTGATCTCCGCTCTTGACCACGTATAGATTGGGCTCGCGACGCCGATAGCTCTGCAGCGAGTTGTAGTGGCGGTCGATCAACAGGGTCGCGCCCGGGAGCAGCCGGGGACGCATGGCTTCGCCGGAATCCTTATCGGCCTTCATCAGCACGAAGCGCTGCCAACTGTGGCGCTCACTCGCCATCTCGGGACGAATCCTGCGCAGGAAGCTTTTTTTGAAACGCAGGAACTCGACGATCTCCTCTTTGTTGAAGTCGCATTGCAACAGCGCCGTTGGCAACACGACGGGAATGGAATCGAAGAGATTGTTATCAGGGTTTGGTATTTTCATGCGCTCCTCTGGCAGGAGCTCGCGGGCATCGACCCGCAACACCTGCATCACCCGATCCATGGCCTCGATGCTCAGGCCGCGGCGCGCGTTGAGGAAATTTGAAACGTGCGCCTGTTGAAATCCCGCGCGTGTCGCCAGCTCCGTGCCGGTTAATTCACCCTTCTCGATACGCTCACGGACCAGCGCACGCAATCGATTCTGCATATCTGAAATCAACATGTTAGCCGCCCATCTATAGCTTTAAGAAATGTGTATCAAACAGAGTTTCTATACTTTGGTAACTTTTAGAAAATATTTTTCGTTCCACTGAGCCCCATCTCGTGCAATCATTCACCCATCAAGTTCAACGACAACAGCGGGAGCAGTAACAATGGAGCACAGCGGTACCACGAACGAAAACACGTTCGTAGAGTTTCGTCGTAAAGTCCAGAATTCAGAACTTCTTTCCAAGGGCGTTTCAAATCTTCTCCGCGAAATCGGCTTCACGGGTCGTCTCAGTGTCGTCGTTCAAAACGGCACAGTGCTCAAGTCTGGGTACGAAGAAGGCTACTTTACACGTAAGAACGATCATCGGTTGATCTGAGTATCACCACAGTTAAAACACTTGCCGGCGGCGCACTTCATCCGGAGTAGCGCTGCTGCAAATCAGTTCATATCGGACAGGTCGTCGGAAAAACACCGAGCCCTGTCATCGGCAGCAGAGTGAATCCTGCACGAAGCGCAACTTCGGCATGTTTCACGCGCTTCCGGTGGCAGGCTCTTTTTCTTTATGGGGGCGCAGGAACAATGGAAGTTATTACGAAGTTTTCACAGTCGCGCAGTTTGGAGCTGAAGTATTGCGAGCGTTGCGGGAATCTCTGGTTTCGCCGCACTGGAAGCGATCGCGCGGAATGCAAGCCTTGTGCGGAGGCCGAAGTTTCGCTTCGTCTTGGGAATCCCGGATCCTTTCTGCAGATTTGGACCCGCTTTCGCGCGGAGGTGCAGGCATGAGCAAACCGATGGCGAATACGGGATTGCGAATTGTGTCGGGCGGAGGTGATGAGCAGGGACGCGAAAACATTTCGGCATATCGCCCTTATACCCGGGCGCTGCTGCGGCGCTACTTTCGAATGGCGGTGGATATAGGGCGTCTGCCCAGTGTGCTGGGAGGGCTCTGCTTCCGGGCGCGGGTCAGTTCCTACAAACTGCACACCTTCGAAGACGCAGTCATCTTCGTGCATGACATCGAGCGAGTTTTTGATCGGCTCGAGCGGCATGCGCTGGAGATTATCGCCGGGGTTGTGCTGCTCGAGTACAGCGTTCCCGAAGCTGCTCTGCGCCTTGGCATCACGGTGCAGCGCGCGGAACGGCGGTATGCAGCAGCGATAGACTCGCTCTCTGCAATGCTGCTCGAAGTTGGGATGCTCCGGCCTGTTTTCCAAAGCGAAGATGCGCCAGGCGGTGCAATCGAAGCCGCGGACGCTCTTCCTCCGAAGAAGCCGCCGGTTTCGGCTCGCATCGATGCTCAGGCTGCAGCTCATTTTCAGGCTTCCTCGGGAGAATAGGGGAGGGCAGCCGGATCGAAGATGTTGCAGCCTTCGCCACGGCTCGTAGTGAGAAAACTCACGTTTGTTCTTTGTATCTGCATATCTGTTATCATCGGCACCGCGCGCCTGTCGATTAATGCGCGCGGTGCTTCTTTAATTCCAGCTTCGGAGAGTTCCCGTGAGCGATATCCCTGCCATGCCTGTTCCTCCTGCTCCCCCTCTGCGCCGCGATGAAGAGATCGCCCTTGAAATGATGAAGTTCATAGCGACCACCACTGGATACGGTCGCACTGGAACACCGGGCGCCGGATTCCAGGGCGGGACTGTTTCGCGTGCAGAAGACTACGCAAAGCATCTCATCGACCTCTTCGGACAGTGCCTCGACGCAATTCGAGCCAAGCGATAACAAGCGGCGCTGGTGTTGAACTCGCGTAAGCGTGTTGCGGGAGAACCTCGCCTTCGAAACGAGGCTTGCATACTTCGTTCGCGAAGTGATGAATCCTGTAAACTTCATAGACAAGGTTCCATCTCACGCTCATGAAGAAAAGCTCTCCCGCATCCGACGCCACACTCTCGGTTCACGCCGGGGAAGACCGCCATGGCCGCAACGCTCCGATCACTACGGAGATTCAGCAAACCGCAGTATTTGCTCTCCGCAACACGGAACAGTTGCGACGCTATGCTGCCGGCGACCCTGAAGTCTTCCTCTACACTCGATACGGAAATCCAACCTTGCGCGCTGCCGAAGAGAAGATTGCAGCTCTCGAGCAGGGGGAAGATTGCGTTCTGACTGCAAGCGGACTTGCCGCTGAGTTGGCCGTCGCTCTCACGCTGTGCAAGAGCGGCGACGAAATCGTTTCGATGCTGGACATCTATGGCGGCACAACCAAGCTGTTTGCCGACCTGCTTGCGCGCTGCGGCATCAAGACGCGATTTGTGCCGTTCACGGAACTGTCCAAAATCGAGAAGTACTTCACGCGCAAAACGCGCATGCTGTTTCTCGAGACGCCCACCAATCCAACTTTGCGTTGCGCCGACATCAGCGCACTTTCGGCGGCGGCACATCGCCGCAAGATCGCTGTCGTGGTGGACAACACTTTTGCCACGCCGGTTCTTCAGAAACCGCTGACGCTCGGTGCCGACATCGTTGTGCACTCGGCTACCAAGTACCTCGGCGGACATAGCGACCTCACGGCAGGAGCGGTCATCACTTCGCGGCGCTGGGCCGATCCGATTCGCAACACTATGATTCTTTCCGGCGGCTGTTCGGACCCCGGAGTCGCGTACCTCCTGTTGCGCGGGCTCAAGACGCTTGAAGTCCGCATGGAACGTGCGTGCCGCAACGCAAAAGTCATTTCAGAGTACCTTGCCGGGCATCGGCAGGTAGCTCAAGTTTTTTATCCCGGACTCGCTGATTCGCCCGCACATGCACTGGCTGCCGCGCAGATGCGGGATTTCGGGGCTATCCTCTCGTTCGACATTCGCGGGGGAGGCGCTGCCGCAGAGAAGTTTATCGACGCACTGAAATTGTGGTACCTGGCCACGAGTCTCGGCGGCGTCGAATCCACCGTGTCTTATCCTGTGCTGTCTTCGCACTCCAGCCTTCGCCCTCGCGAGTTGAAGATGCTGGGAGTCTCACCGGCTACGATCCGGCTTTCGGTCGGAATCGAGGAGGCAAGCGACTTGATCGAGGATCTGGAGCAGGCGTTTGCCGCTCGTTAAACCCCGGTCAACAGATCTGTTCAGCTCAGGTGCTCAGTAGTATATGGCGCGACGGCACCTTCCGACCATTACTAGGTTAGTAACTAAAGTAGTTAGACGGATTGACCCTTCGGTGAATCGTCCGTAGATTTGAGTGAGTGTGTGTTTCAGGCCGGGTTACATCGGGCCGAAACATGCGCGCTATTAACGATGAATTCTTCCTATCGCATTCTTCTTTCGACGCTGCTACTCTCCTGCATTTTTATCTCTTCCTGTGGGCCGGAGAAAAAACCGGCTGCCGCCGCCACACCCGCGGCAAAGGCACAGGCTCCCACGCTTCAGCAACCGACTCAGGCGACAAAGCCGCAGCAGTCATCTCCGGTACGCTCGCAGGCTGCTCCGCAGCATCCGGCGGAGACGGTCGAGCAGTTGATCGCGCGGGCAGAGGCGGAGTATGCGCGAGGGCAGGCGAACTACAACGCCGGGCACCTGGAGGCAGCGAAGGACAATTTCGATACGGCCTTCGATATATTGTTGCGCGGCCCAATGGGCGTGCAGAGCGACGAGAAGCTGCAGGCCGAGTTCGACAAGATTGTCGAAGCGACGCATGAGCTGGAATTGCAGGCGCTGAAGGCGGGCGACGGATTCACGGAACAGCGCGCCGAACCGGCACCGATCGATGAGGCGAACAATATTACGTTCCCCGTCGATCCATCGATCAAGGCCAAGGCTCAGGCGGAGCTGGCGAATACGCGAAGCGATCTTCCGCTGATGCTGACCGATCCGGTGGTGAGCTACATCAATTATTTCTCCAGCCGCGGACATGGAACGATTGAGCGCGCGCTGATCCGGCGAGGGCGCTACGGGGATATGATCTCGAGGATCTTCCGCGAAGAGGGCGTTCCGCAGGATCTGATCTTCCTGGCACAGGCGGAATCGGGCTTCCAGCCGCTGGCGCTGTCGAGGATGGGAGCGCGGGGCATGTGGCAGTTTATGCCGTGGGACGGCATGCATGCCGGGTTGCAGCGCAACTGGTGGGTGGATGAGCGGCAGGATCCGGAGAAGGCGACAAGAGCGGCGGCACGGTTGCTGCGCGACCTTTATAACCAGTTTGGCGACTGGTACCTGGCGATGGCCGCGTATAACTCCGGCCCCGGAACGGTCCAGCGTGCGGTGCAGCGCACGGGCTATGCGGATTTTTGGGAGCTGTATAAGAGGAACGTGCTGCCGGGTGAAACGCGCAACTACGTCCCGATCATCCTGGCAATGACGATCATGGCGAAGAACCCGGCGCAGTACGGGCTTGATCGACTGCCGTACGATCCGCCGCTGGCGTTTGACACGGTGAAGATTCACTATCCGATCGATCTTCGGTTGGTGGCAGAGTGCACGGAGTCTTCGACGGCAGTGCTGCAGGAGCTGAATCCGAGCCTGCTGCGCATGACGACTCCGAAGGACATGGATTTTGAGCTGCACCTGCCGCGGGGAACCTCACAGAAGTTTGAGGCGGCGGTGGCGGCGATTCCCGAGGACATGCGGGTTTACTGGCGCTATCACCGCGTGCAGAGTGGGGAGACGTTGACGGAGATTGCGCGCCGCTATCGCACGACGGCGAGCGCGATTGCCGAGGCAAACAGCCTGCAGAGCGACGATCTGGCCAAAGATATGAAGCTGATCATTCCGGTGTCGCCTGCCAAGAGCGTGAGCGCAGAGCCCGTGGCGCGGACGGCGAGCGCTGGAAGCGGCAAGGCGGTGCGGTACTCGATACGCCGGGGAGACACGGTGCTTTCGGTGGCCGATGACTTCGGAGTTCCGGCGGAAAGAGTGCGGCAGTGGAACCATCTGAAGGGCAATGCGCTGCGCGCCGGGCGCACGCTGACCATCTACAAGCCCGCCGCGACAACGGCTTCGGGGAAGCGCTCCTCTGCCTCTTCCGACGACGAGGACGCGCCGCGCAGCAAGAGCCGGGCGAGCAGCCGCAAGCACGGCAAGAAGGCGCAGGCTGCCAAGGGGCGGAAGGAAGTGGCGGAGGACGAGGACGCTCCGGCGAAGAAGAAGGGGGCGACGGCTTCCGGCAAAAAAGAGAGCGCAAAGAAAGACTCGGCCAGCTCGAATAAGAAGAAGACCGTCGCCGGATCGAAGAAGAAAGAGGATGTCGAGGAGCCTGCGACAAAGAAGGATAAGAAGGTTCGAGAGGCGTCGAAGCCCTCTTCCACGAAGGGCAGGAGGCATAAGCAGCAAGGTTGAGGTCGAGAAGAAGTGACTGGACTTGCTAGCGTGGTTAGGAATCGACTATCGCGATATCGGGGCGGCCGCTCGGAGATCAAAAAGCCCCACCCTCCGGCGTCGCCGGAAGGAAAGGGCACCCGGTTCGATCGAACCAGTTCGCTCAAACCAGTTCGATCAAAATGGTCGCGCGATGATCGGTTGAGCGTAGGTTGAGGAGGGAACAGCCCCACTCAACGAAAAGAGCGTTGAGGGTGCCACCCAAGTTCTGAATGAGATGAATGGGTGAGCGTAGGCGAGGTGGTGTTCCTCTGACGCAACGAGCAGGTGTGGGTAGAGTGCGCGCATCGAATACGTCAATCCATTGCATCGTACGAAATGCTGAGTTATTGTGTTCGGGTGCAGAGGCGTGCGTGTGCGAGAGCATGTGCAGGCGTTAGCGCAAGAAGCGGGAGCAGTCGTGTTGTACCTGTGCTCAGGAGTCCGCGGGCGCGGAGCGGCAAAAGAAACCAGGAGGAGACATGACGTTCGACGAAACTCTTTACGGTCGCGGCAGTGATGACGGAGATGAATTTGATAATGAGTCTTTTGACGACGTGATCGACGACGAAGAAGAAGAGGAACTCGAGGACGACGAGGACGACGCGGAAGAAGATGAACTCGGAGACACCGAAGATGAAGCGGTAGCTCCCGCCGCAAGTCGTGCTCAACGCGACGAAGAAACCGAAACGGCAACCGAGGAAGTGGAACCGGAGCCGGAATCCGAACCTGAACCGAAACCTGCGAAGAAAGCGGCCAAGAAGGGCGGCGCCAAAAAGGCTGCAAAGAAGGCTGCTCCTAAGAAGGCTGCCAAGAAAGCCACCAAGAAAGCCACCAAGAAGGCTGCTGTAAAGAGCGGCGCGAAGAAGGCGGCGAAGAAGGCTACGACGAAGAAAGCTGCCAAGAAGGCGCCTGCGAAGAAGGCTTCAGCAAAGAAGGCTTCAGCAAAGAAGGCCACGAAGAAGGCGGCCAAGAAGACGTCGGCTTCGACAAGGCCAGCGAAGAAAGCCTCTAAGAAAGCCGTGAAGAAGGCGATCAAGGCCGTGCGGAAGGACAGCAAGGCAGGGAAGAAGTCGGCAAAGGGTAAGAAAAGCAGAAGGTAATTTTTGGAGTTTGGAGAGGCCGCGGAGATACTCCGCGGCCTTTTTGTGTTGGCGGAAAACACTCACCTCTGCCAAAAACGGGCAGAGGTGGGGCACCAGTTGGTGGTAGGGTGACCTGGGGGCGACGGAAGAGATTGGAAGGCCTGCTGGGATCCTTCGCTGCGCTCAGGATGACACCTTAAAAGCAAGAGCGAAAAAACAAGAGCTCAAACCAAGAACACAACCAGCAGCAAAAAGCCCCAGCGGGTGGCTGGGGCGCGGAGTTGATTGGTTTCGGGTTAGGAGGCTGGGGCGGCAGCGGCCTTCAGGTCCTGTTTGCCGAGTTGTTCGATGGCGCGGCGAAGCTGCTCGTCGGGCTGGTTCTTCTTGGGCGCCGAATTGTTGTCGTTCTCGTCGGTTTGCAGGTCGGAGTCGTCGGGAGCGACGAAATCGTCGGCCTTGTCGGCGACCATGACGTTGGGCGTGATCGCTACGTCCTGGATGGCCTTGCCGCCCGGCGTGTAGTACTTGGCGATGGAGAGGATCAGGGCTCCGCCATCCTGCAGATCGATGGTTTTCTGGATGGAGCCGGAACCGAAGGTCTTGTCGCCGAGGACGTCTCCGCGTGCGTTTTCAAGAACGGCGGCGGCGATGATTTCAGCCGGGCCTGCGGTGGTCTTGTTGGCGATTACGACCAAGGGCAGGGTGGTGATGGCCTTGGTGGGATCGGCGGCGAAGCTCTGGCGCGGATACTTCTGGCCCTCAAGGTAGGTGATCTGTCCGTGGTTGAGGAACAGGTTGGCGGTGGCAATGCCTTCGGAAATGTCGCCGTCACCGGAGTTGCGGAGGTCGAGAATCAGCTTCTTCGCGCCGCTCTTCTGGAAATCACGGATGCGGGAAGCGATTTCCTGACTGCGGCCCTTGGGGAAGCCTTCGGCTCGGATGTATCCGATCTGGTTATCGAGCATGCGGTAGGAGGCCGCCGGGTACTTCACGTTATCGCGGGTGATGCTGATCTTCTGCGGCTGTGACTTGGTGGGCCGGACAACGCTGAGGTTCACGATGGAACCGACGGGACCGCCAAGGAAGCCGTTGAGTTCGGCGAGGGACATCTCGCGGGTGCTCTTGTCGTTGAGGGCTTCGATGATGTCTCCGGCGAGCAGGCCAGCTTTGTCGGCGGGGCCTCCGGGAACGACAGAGATGACGTCACCATAGCCGAAACGCTTGGAGATGGCTGCGCCGATTCCGGCGGGAGAGGTGCCGAGCTGCTTGTACTGCTTGTACTCGTCGGCATTCATGTAGCTGGAGTTCGGATCGAGAGCCTCGAGCAGTCCGTGAAGCGCGCCGTTGCTGACCTGCGGAATATTGGGATCCTCGACATAGTCGGTGCGGATGCGCGAGAGCACTTCACTGTACACGCTGAGTTGGCGGTAGGCGCCATCGTTACCGCTGCTCGGCTTGACGCCGACGGCTCCGGCCACGGCGAAGGCGAGAATGAGGAACGACAGGAGGAGGAGAGTTGTTTTTACGCTTTTCGACATGGATCCTTAGCCAGCCTGGACTGGAGTCATTATACGGCGGAAAACGGACGGCCGCCGTCAGGCGCGGGTTCAGCTTCATTAGACGCAGCAGGTTTAGCAAAGGTGAAGATGAATTTTGGGGAATTTAGGGGGGAGGTACTCGGGAAGAGAGGTGGCGACCTGAAGGAAAACCCCCACCTCTGCCAAAGGATAGCAGAGATGGGGCACCGGGGCGGGGCAGGATGTCGTCAAGGCTTGGGGCAGAATCGGGAAAGTGGAGGAGGAGGGGTGAGAGCTGCTCCTATTCGCGGTGCCGGGGCATCTGAAAGGTGTGAGGTGAGGGTCCCCCTGACAATTTGATCTTTGGCTCGACTTGGCCCTGTGTGGCGCGGCATTATTATTACTTGCGCACATATCAGGCGGTCGGCGCAGTGAAGTTTCGGAGCACCTGGAGTCGTCCGGGAGCAGAAAGGCTATTAAAAAGTTAATGTCAGCAAATGCACAGCAACTTGAAACAACGACTTCGGCGGAGCTGGACCAGCTATGCGTAAACACGATTCGTACGCTGTCGATTGATGCGGTTCAGAAGGCAAACAGCGGACATCCGGGAGCCCCGATGGGACTGGCTCCGGTGGCTTATGTGCTTTGGGACCGCGTAATGCGCTACAACCCGAAGAGTCCGCGCTGGCCGAATCGCGACCGGTTTGTGCTTTCCGCTGGACATGCCTCGATGCTGCTGTACTCGATGCTGCATTTGACTGGGTATGAGGTGCCGATGTCGGAGATTCAACGCTTCCGGCAGGTGGGATCGATGTGCCCGGGACACCCGGAATACAACATCACGCCGGGAGTGGAGACCACGACGGGACCTCTGGGCCAGGGCGTGGCGAACTCGGTGGGCATGGCGATTGCCGAACGCTGGCTGGCGGCGCATTTCAATCAGGGCGGCGAAAAGATTGTCGATTACCGCGTGTACTCGATCTGCTCCGATGGCGACATGATGGAGGGGATTTCGCACGAGGCGGCAGCGCTGGCAGGGCATTTGAAGCTGTCGAACCTGATCTGGCTATATGACTCGAACCACATAAGCCTGGACGGGCCGACGACGATGTCCTACTCGGACGACGTGGAATCGCGCTTCAAGGGATACCACTGGAACGTGCTGAAGGTGGAGGACGGGAACGATCTGAAGGCGATTGAAGAAGCGATCCGCAAGGCGCAGCAGGAGACGGACCGGCCGACGCTGATCGTGGTGCATACACACATTGGATTTGGCTCTCCGAACAAGCAGGACAAGAGCGCGGCGCATGGCGAACCACTGGGCGCGGACGAAGTGAAGGCCACGAAGCGCAATTATGGATGGCCGGAAGATGCGCAGTTCCTGATTCCGAAGGAAGCGGGCGAGCATCTGGGCAAGGCCGTGGAGCGCGGAGCGAAGCTCGAAGCGGATTGGAAGAAGGCTTTCGAGGCGTGGGCGAAGGGGAATCCGGAGCTGGCGAAGCAGTGGGACGGCATTATGAACGGCAAGCTGCCGGAGGGCTGGGACAAGGACATTCCGACGTTCCCAGCGGATGCCAAGGGAGTTGCGACGCGCGAGGCCGGAAACAAGGCGATGAACGCGATTGCAAAGCACATTCCGTGGCTGCTGGGCGGCTCGGCCGATCTGGAGACTTCGAACAAAACGAAGATCGATGGCGAGAAGAGTTTTGAGGCGGACAGCTATGGCGGACGGATTCTGCGCTTTGGCGTGCGCGAGATGGGAATGGGCGGAATCCTGAATGGGCTGGCGGCAAGCGGCCTGAGGGTGTTCGGCGGAACGTTCCTGGTATTCAGCGACTACATGAGGGCGGCGGTGAGATTGGCCTGCATCATGGAGCTGCCGGTAACCTACGTCTATACCCACGACTCTATTGCTGTAGGCGAGGATGGGCCGACGCACGAGCCGGTGGAACAGGTGATGTCGCTGAGACTGATGCCGTTCATGCGGCTGATCCGTCCGGCGGACGCGAACGAGACGGCGGTGGCGTGGAAGGTGGCGATTGAGAGCAAGGGGCATCCGACGGCGCTGGCGCTGACGAGGCAGGCGGTTCCTACGTTTGATCGCACGAAGTACGGAAGCGCGGAAGGGCTGAGGAAGGGCGCATACATCTTCAGCGACTGCCAGGGAACGCCGGATGTGGTGCTGATTGGCACGGGAAGCGAGTTGCAACTGGCGTTGGAAGCGCAGGAAAAGCTGGCAGGCGAAGGAGTGAAGGCGCGGGTAGTGAGTTTCCCGTGCTGGGACCTGTTTGAAGAGCAGACGCCGGAGTACAAGGAGAGCGTGCTGCCGAGCGCAGTGCGGGCCCGCGTGGCAGTGGAAGCAGGGATTCCGATGGGCTGGGAGCGCTACGTTGGGCTGGAAGGCCGAGTGGTGGGTCAAAAGCAGTTTGGCGCTTCGGGTCCGGCGAAGGAAGTGTTCAAGCACTTCGGGTTCTCGGCGGATGCTGTGGTGAAGCAGGCCAAGGAATCGATTGCGGTGGTGAAAGGGCTGGGGAAGAGATAGATGAAAGTTGCCGTTGCGGCAGACCACGCGGGGTCACTGTTGTTGACCCCGGTGTTGGACTTTGTACGAAGCCTGGGGCATGAAGCCGTGGACCTCGGGACGCATGATGCGGTGACACCCGATGACTATCCGGACAGGGCTGCCGATATTGCAGCCGCGCTGCTGGATGGACGAGCCGAACGCGGAGTGTTGATTTGCGGGAGCGGTGTCGGCGCATCGGTGGCGGCAAACAAGGTTCGCGGCATCCGTGCGGCGCTTTGTCATGACACGTATTCGGCGCACCAGGGAGTGGAGCACGACCAGATGAATGTGCTCTGCCTGGGCGGACGGGTGATTGGCGAGGCGCTGGCGGTGGAATTGGTGCAAGCATTTCTGAATGCAACGGTCAGCAACGAGGAGCGGCATCATCGGCGGGTAGCGAAGATCGCCGTCATGGAATCGAAATTCTGACGCGGAAGATATGAGGAGATAAGAGATGTCCAGCAATCCTTTACAGCAGTTGAGCAAGGTGGGCCAGAGCCCGTGGTATGACCAGATGACGCGGTCGCTGGTAACAGAGGGCACGCTGAAGAAGCTGATCGAGGAAGACGGGCTGCGGGGACTGACCTCGAACCCCACGATCTTCGAGAAAGCGATCTCGGGCGGCAAGGATTATGAAGAGGCGATGAAGGAACTGGTCGGCAAGGGCGCTGAACTGGGCGAGATCTACGATGGCCTGGTGGTGACCGATATTGCCAGCGCAGCCGATGTCTTCCTGCCGGTGTACGAGAGCACGAAGGGCGCAGACGGATTTGTGAGCATTGAGGTTTCTCCGCTGCTGGCGAAGGACACGGCAGGGACCATCAAGGAAGCCAAACGTCTGCATGCGAAGCTGGCGCGTCCGAACGTGATGATCAAGGTTCCGGCGACACCAGAGGGAATCCCGGCGATCGAGGAGCTGATCTCGGAAGGGATCAACGTGAACGTCACGCTGATCTTCTCGGTCGATGTCTATGCGCAGGTTGTTGAGGCGTATCTGAAGGGCCTGGAAAAGCGCGTTGCGAAGGGCGGCGCGGTGGATCGCGTCGCGTCGGTGGCGAGCTTCTTTGTGAGCCGCATCGATACGGCAGTCGATAAGAAGCTGGAAGAGATTGCCAAGGCAGGACGCGCGGAAGCGAAGGAACTGCTGGGCAAGGCCGCGATTGCAAACGCGAAGCTGGCGTATGAGAAGTTCCAGCAGCTCTTCAGCGGAGCGCGCTGGGAGAAGTTGGCGGGGGCCGGTGCAAAGGTGCAGCGTCCGCTGTGGGCCTCGACAGGCACGAAGAATCCGAAGTACTCGGACGTGCTGTATATCGAGACGCTGATTGGACCGGACACGGTGAACACGATGCCTCCGGCGACCTTTGACGCTTTCCGCAGTCACGGCAAGGTGGCGGTGACGATCACCGAAGACGTGAAGGGCGCGCACAAAGTGTTCGACGAGTTGAAGGCGCTGGGTGTGGACCTGACGGCGGTGACGCTGGAGTTGACGGCAGCGGGCGTGAAGAGCTTTGCGGATTCGTACAACGATCTGATCGCGGTGATCGAGCGTCGCCGGCAAGAGGTAGCACATGTCTAACGCAAGCGAAGTGGTGCTCGGATCGGGACAGGCGGAATTCGAAGCGGCGCTTGAGCGGCTGAAAAAGCAGAACGTGGTGGAACGCATCTGGAAGAAGGATGCGAGCGTGTGGTCGGACAAGCCGGAGCACGCGAAGATCATTGGGAACTCGCTGGGGTGGCTGCGCGTGCCGGGGCAGGTGCTGGAGCGCGTGGCGGAACTGAAGGCGTTTGCCGAGGAGATTCGCAAGGCAGGCTTTACGCACGCGGTGGTGCTGGGCATGGGCGGATCGAGCCTGTGTCCGGAAGTGCTGCGGCAGAGCTTCGGTCAGCAGAAGGGGTATCCCGAACTGCTGGTGCTGGACTCGACGGTTCCGGCGGCGGTGGCTCATATTGAGTCGCAGGTGAAGCTGGAGAGTACGCTGTTTATCGTGGCTTCGAAGTCGGGCTCAACGACCGAGCCGCAGATGTTCGAGCGGTACTTCTACGATCGCGTGAAGCAGGTGAAGGGCGACGAGGTCGGCGAAAACTTTATCGCCGTCACCGATCCGGGAACGCTGCTGGAGCGGCAGGCGAAAGAGCTGAAGTATCGCAAGACCTGGGTGAACTGGGCCGACATCGGCGGAAGATATTCGGCGCTGAGCTTTTTTGGCATGGTGCCCTTTGCAGTGATGGGCGGCGATGTGGAAGGTCTGCTGGAACGCGCAGTGGCTGTGGCCAAACAATGCGAAAGCGCGGACGTGGCGGCGAATCCGGGCGCGACTCTGGGAGCTCTGATCGGTTCACTGGCAAATAAAGGCGTCGATAAGCTGACGCTTGTGATGTCGAAGGAAATCGCGTCGCTCGGGTTGTGGATTGAACAGTTGGTGGCCGAGAGCACGGGCAAGGAAGGCAAGGGCATTGTGCCGATTGCAGGTGAGGCCGTGGGTGCGCCGAGCGAGTATGGCAAGGATCGCGTGTTCGTCTCGATTGCCGTGGGCGATGGCGATGCTGCAACGGCGAGCAAGATGACGGCGCTGGAAAGCGCCGGATACGCGGTGGTGCGGCAGCAACTGGCCGGGCCGATCGATCTGGGTGCGACGTTCTATATCTGGGAATTTGCGACGGCGGTGGCTGGTTCGCTACTGAACATCGATGCATTCGACCAGCCGAACGTGCAGGAGTCGAAGGACAACACGAAGCGGCTGCTGGAAGAGTTTGTCGCGAAGGGTGCGCTGCCGGAGCAGAAGCCTCTGCTCACGGATGGTGCGCTGAAGTTGTACAGCGAAGACAAGTCGCTGGGGTCGAGTTTCGATGCGGCGGTGGCGGCTCATCTGAAGAAGGTGCAAGGGGGCGATTACGTGGCGATCACGCAATACTTCCTCGAAACACCGGAGGTGGAGTCGCTGGTGCAGAGGTTACGGCTGGCGGTGAGAGCGAAGACTAAGGCGGCGACGACGACCGGGTATGGACCACGCTTCCTGCACTCGACAGGGCAGTTGCACAAGGGCGGCGCGAACAATGGCGTGTTCCTGCAATTGACGGTGCAGGATGCAAAAGACGTGGCGATTCCGCGTGAGCCGTTTGGCTTCAGCGTGCTGAAACAGGCGCAGTCGCTGGGAGATTTGGAATCGTTGCTGAAGCACGGACGTCGTGCAGTGCGCGTGGATCTCGGGCCGGATGTGGCAGCGGGATTGAAGCGATTGCTGCAAGCGGTGGAGTAAAGATTGGCGCGGCCTGAGGGCCGCGCCAAAGTGTATAGGCTTCCGCGGGAAGGCAGTGGTGATGAGAGGGGTCCTTCGCCTTCGGCTCAGGATGACAATTCAAAGCAAAGGCAATAACAAGAGCAAGAGCAACAGACCCACCTCTGCCAACTACGGGCAGAGATGGGGCACCACTAGAGATTGGTTAGCACCAGAGAGTAGTTACATCAGAGATTAGTTAGATATGTTGCGTTCCCACATTCGCCAAAAGATGGCGGATGTGGGCCACCAGCAGTTTCCTATATTCGCCAAGATATGGGCGCCAGTTTTGCGCTGTTTGGGGTGGCTGCAGCATCGAACGAGTAGAGTCTCTGGCGGATGAAATAGCAAACACTCAGGCTCCGGCATCACACCACAGGACAATTGAAACGATGAGCACAGTCATTCCCGCTACACCGACCTCGCACACTGAAATTCAGCCTCTGCCTACGGGCGAACCTTGCATACTCGTGATATTTGGCGGCTCAGGAGACCTGGCGCGGCGCAAGCTGCTGCCTGCGGTTTTTGACCTGACGTCGATGGGGTGCACGGAAAAGGGTTTCGATATTGTCGGCGTGGGGTTGCCGGCAATGAGCGATGAGGAGTTTCGCTCGGCGATGCGGCAGGCGGTCGAGATGTCGAACGCGGCGCGCACGTTTAACAAGGAAAACTGGGAGAAGTTTGAAGGCAAGCTGACGTATATCTCGGGCGATCTGGACAAGGCGGACACGTTTCAGCAGTTGGCGAAGCGGTTGGAGGAGATGCGCGGGGCGGGCGCCAGCAGTAATCATCTGTTCTATCTGGCGGTGCCGCCGTCGATTGCGCCGGAGGTGATCTCGGGACTCGGGGCGGCGGGGCTGAGCTGCAACGACAAGGGCTGGTCAAGAATCATCGTCGAGAAACCATTTGGTCGCGATCTGGAGTCGGCGCGAACGCTGAACAAGAAAGTGCTCAGCGTTTTCGACGAAAGCGCGGTGTACAGGATCGACCACTACCTGGGCAAGGAGACGGTGCAGAACCTGTTGATGTTTCGTTTCGGCAACTCACTGTTTGAACCGCTGTGGAATCGCAACTTCATCGACTATGTCGAGATTACGGCGGCAGAACCGCTGGGCGTGGAGAACCGCGCGAAGTTCTACGAAGAGACGGGCGCGCTGCGCGATATGGTGGCGAACCATTTACTTCAACTGGTGGCGTTGACCGCTATGGAGCCGCCTTTCAGCATGGATGCGGACGCGGTGCGCGAACAGAAGGTGCAGGTGCTGAAGGCGATCCGTCCGATGACGCTGGATGAGGTGACGGCGCGGACTGTGCGCGGACAGTATGGGCCGGGCGTGGTGGAGGGAAGCCTGGTGCGCGGATACAGACAGGAGCCGGGCGTGGCCGAGAATTCGGCGGCCGAGACGTATGTCGCGCTGGAACTGCATGTGGACAACTGGCGGTGGGCGGGAGTGCCTTTCTACATTCGGACGGGAAAGCGGCTGGCAGCGCATCGCACGGAGATTCGCGTGCATATGAAGCCGACGCCGGAAGCGCTGTTTGTGGCGGGACAGAATCATCAGCCGGACCCGAATGTGATCTGCCTGCGAATTCAGCCGGATGAGGGAATCACGATTTCGTTTGGAGCGAAGCGTCCGGGCATTGGGATGAACGGAATCACGGTGAAGGCCGATTTCAGCTATCGCGAAGCGTTCGGAATGAACACTCCGGTGGCGTATGAAACGCTGCTGCTGGACGTGATGATGGGCGACGCAACGCTATTCACGCGAGGCGACGAGGTCGAGGCGGAATGGCGGATCGTGACTCCGATTGAGCAGGCATGGGCTCAGTTGCCGAAGCCGCAGTTTCCGAACTATGCCGCGGGAAGCGAAGGGCCGGAGCTTGCGCATGCGTTGATGTGGGGAGAGCGAAGGTGGTCTCCGCTGCGCGGGGACTCGCGGTAACGTTGCTAATTCACTTCGCAATGCAACCAGCAAACAATTTGCAGCAACTAGTCTGTTAGGAGTGGAAGGTCCGCTTGGCTTGGATACTCTTCTTGGTACTGCTGGCGTTGTGGGTGGCAGGCGTCGTACGCGGAGATTCGTTTGGCGGCGCGCTGCACTTTGTGCTGCTCGCGGCGGTGATGATGCTCGTGGTGGGCACGTTGAACGGACGTCCTCCGGCAGAAGATTGATACGCGTCGTTGTGTGCGTGGCTCTGTGTGTGGCGCTCACCACGATGCCCGCGTACTCGTACTCGGTACTGACTCACGAAGAACTGGTGGACCTGGTTTGGGATGACAGCATTCAACCGCTGCTGTTAAGCCGATTTCCGAACGCGACGCCGGAAGAGTTGCGGCGCGCCCATGCGTATGCGTATGGCGGTTCGGTGATTCAGGATCTGGGGTACTACCCTTTTGGAAACAAGCTGTTCAGCGATCTTACGCATTATGTGCGCACGGGGGATTTCGTGCGTGCGCTGTTTGCTGAATCGACAAATGTCAATGAATTGGCGTTTGCCGCAGGTAGCCTGGCGCACTATGTTTCCGATATCCACGGACATCCTTATGTGAATCGCGCGGTGGCCATCGAGTTTCCGAAGCTTAAGCAGCGGTTTGGGCCGGTGGTGACCTATGACGAGGCGAAGATCGAGCATCTGCGAACGGAGTTTGGGTTTGACGTAGTGCAGGTGGCGAAGCATCGGTATCCTCCGCAGGCGTTTCATGACTTTATCGATTTCCAGGTGGCCAAGGAACAACTGGAACGGGCGTTTGTTCGCACGTATGGCGTGCCGCTGAATTCGGTGCTGACGCACGAGGACCTGGCAATTGGGACGTACAGACGCGCGGTGAGCAAGGTGGTTCCTGAGATGACGAAGGTGGCGCTCGCCAGCCGCGGGAAGAGGATGCAGAAGGAGATCCCGAACTTTAACCGGAAGCTGTTTTTGTATCGCCTGTCGCGTGCCGATTATGAAAAGAGCTGGGGGCGCGATTACTCGAAGCCCGGATTGGGCGCGCGGGTACTGGCTTTTGTGCTGCATCTGGTGCCGAAGGTGGGGCCGTTTCGCGGGTTGTCGTATAAAGATCCGACGCCGCAGACAGAAGACCTCTACATGAAGAGTGTGAACCAGACGGTGGATGCCTTGCGCGTGCAGGTGAAACGCGTGCGGCAACCCGGCGCTGGATTCGATGCAATGGATCTCGACACGGGCGCGCCGACTAAGGCCGGGGAGTACGATCTGGCGGATGAGACCTATCGCGAACTGTTGCGACGTCTGCAGAAAGATAAGTTTGCGCACACGGATGAGCATTTGCAGGAGGCGGTGGTGCGGTACTTTGGGAATTTTCATCCGAAGGTGAAGAATGACAAGGACAAGAAGCGCTGGGCCGAGGACGAATGTGCGCTGAATGCACTGAAGGTAATGACGCCTGCGGCGGCTCCGGTGGCAGAGAGGGCGGGGCACATTGACAGTGCAACCAATTGACGGCGCGACCAATTGACAGTGAAAGCAAGGGCCAATAGAATCAGTGATGTTGGTCCACCCCAACAATGAACTTCTGCCTGCCTGCACGTCAGGCCCTTCCGGCAGAAATCCAAGTGGCGGCGTAGCTCAGCCGGTTAGAGCGACGGTCTCATAATCCGTAGGTCAGTGGTTCGAGTCCACTCGCCGCCACCAATGTTTTCAATCACATCCAAAGGAATCGCCGTTTCGCCACTTTCCGGCACTTGCGCGGGGTTTGCGTGTTTTTGCGGCGGAGTGGATATTCTTTCGGGTACGATGTCGAGCCTGTCGATAAACGAAACATTCGCGCTTGGAATCAAATGGGCGTAAGTATCTACCGTCACCTGAATAGAGCTGTGCCCCATCTGCTCCTTCACATAGACGACCGAAGCTCCCGCCTGAATCAATAGAGAGCCGAATGTGTGGCGCAGATCGTGCAGCCGGATCTTTCGAATGCCGGACTTGGCGAGCACTGGCAAGAAGTAGCGATGATACAGATTGTCCGGATCCAGAATGCCGCCATCGGGGCCAGGAAAGACCCGCTCGTCGGAAATGTTGTTCTTCCCCGCCGCGAACGCCTTCAATAGCTTCCTATCCCGCAGTTCGATCAAGACCCTCCGCACTTCCCGGGACATGTCCACTCTGCGTGATTTCTTGCTCTTTGTGGTCGTGTGTTCGCGCTGAACGAAGTTGTGGCTGACCATGAAGAAACGATTGGCGTCATTTTCGTCTCTTCCCACCTGCAGATCGCCCCATTGCAAGGCGACAAGTTCTCCTCGCCGAAGTCCGGCTCTCAGTGCCACCAGAAAGAGTGGATAGTATTCCGGGCAAAGCTCGCTTGCTGCTTCCAGAAAAGACTGAGCTTCCTCCGGAGTCAGCGCGACACCCTTCTTTTCTGCACTCCGGGCACTTCGAGTGAAGCGCCCGAGACGCGACGCCGGATTTGCCGCCGCCACACCTTCTTCTATCGCGTAATTGAACATTGCGCGAATGACACAGATGGCATTGCGAACTGTATTGCGGGTCAGGTTCTTCGCAGTTAGATCGCCGATAAGCTGCTTGATCTCGTCCCGTTTGATCTCATTGAGTCGTTTCGTTCCAAAGCGTGGTCGAAGGTACTGCTCGAGGACGCTCTCATATCCATTGGCTGTCGAAGTCTTACATTCAAGCCGGACATATTCTTTGAGCCACAGATCTGCGTAATCGTCGAAGGAGGGGTGCTTGGGAGTATCGTCCGCGAGGACAGAGAGGTCGCCGAGCGCCAGCTTCGCTTCTACCAGACGACGTACTTCTTCGGCGGCGCGTTTATCGACGCCGATGCTTTTACACTTACGGCGGCCACCGTGGTTCACATAGAGATACCACTTACCGCCTAGCTTTTTGATCGTGACTCCCATCGATCAGCGCGTCCTCGTTACATCTCTAATGACATCATTCACAATCTCTTCGATCTCTGCTTTGTCTCTGACAACGACCGAGTGGCGGCGCAACCAATCGTCGAACTCCGCTCTCTTTACGAAGATCTTCTTCGCAATCTGGTAGGCCGGAAGCGCATCGGAGGGGCGATGAATCCATTCCCGTATGGTCCGCTCGGACGTGCACGCGTAACCGGTGAGCGCTCGAAGGTCCAACCACTCCGCGTCAAACTTACCGGTCTTTGACAGCGTTTCTACTCCTTTACGCGGCTCCCGCACACTAGAACCAGAATGCCTCATCCAAATCGCTCCGCAGGGAATCCCGTCATCGCGGCCATTGAATGGGCGGCGAGTACCCCGTGAGCTTAGAGATGGAACTCGTTCACGTCCAATGCACATACCGATGCGGCGATAACCCAGCGTTATGATTCGTACGTCTGCAGTTCTGAACCGCCGAGAGCGTGTTCAGAAGCCTCAGTCTGCAGGCGAGCCGGAAACCATAACCATCAGGCCAAGGCAGGTTACGGCCTGAACTCGGAAGTCCGGCGAGTCGAAACGGAGATAGGCAACGGCCTCCTCGAAGCTCTCAGCGGCAATCAGGGTTACGCGTGAATGTATTGCTGGCGGGCGCACACCGATCGTAGAGTCTGGTGGCGACCCCTCGCGGAACTCGTAGAGCAAGGCTTCGCAGCCGCCGTGGGTCCCTGGCCTAAACTTGGCCGTTTCCTTCTTTGCATCTTTTGCCATTGCATCCTCCTCGCCGATGCTCTCCAGTCGTGTTCGTTCAGGAAGCTTCTCCCTGCGTTTCATGGCACCAGAGCGCCCAGAAATCGGGTATCTCTTAGGTGTGTCTTGTCCGCCATGAGGTTCGCCTCTTCAGCGGGTGGTAATGACTGGCCACTGTTTGAGCAGCTTGCCGTCACCGGTGGTCCAGTCATTGAACTCGACTCTCAGTCTGGCGGCGGGGATGATCTGGACTGTAAGAGCCGTGCCATCGGTGAAGTCGATATTGACGACGTTGAACTGATCGACCCCACTTACGTATATGGACCGCACCTGCTTGCCGCGCACCTCGCTGGTGCAACGAATTATTCCGCGCGACCTTGATCTCTCTGTTCCTTTTTGCTGCTTTTCATTGCCTGTCATATACTTACCGCTCCAACATCGGCGCACACTTGCGCTGGAAATAGCGAAACAAGAAGCCTATTAGGAAGTCGAAAAGGGTCACGGCGGGCGAGACGAGGCCAGCAAAGGATATTGCTTCCTGCGCAGAGAGACGATAATTTGAGTGGCAGCCATCGTTGCCTCCTTTAAAGGCGACGCTGGTTAGGAACACGTTCGGTGTTTGCGCACCGGCGTGTTCCGTTAGTCAGATCTCGTTGTTAAACGTAAAGCATCATTAGATTCATGCTAGAAGCGCTCTTAGCATAACATTTATGCCATCTAGCATGACCTCTGTCAAGAGAGACTGCGGACTATTTTGATGAAATACTGAGACCAATGAGAAAAAAGGACTTAATCTCGCAGGTAATGCGGGAGATGGGCAAGAAGGGTGGAAAAGCTGGCGGAAGCAAGGGCGGAAAAGCCCGGATGGCCTCCCTCACACCCGAAGAAAGAAGCGAGAACGCACGCCGAGCGGCCCGTGCCCGCTGGGCAAAAGAGAAAAATACCCGCAAGAACGAAGGTTGAGGCCCGCTAGCTTGCGAAAAACGAGCCCGTCTTAGCAAAGGCCGAAAATTCCGGCCTTAGGATTTATATCTATTTCTTCCGATCTATCTCTTTTGTATATAAGTACTGAAGCCTTGTATCTAGAGGCTGCGAACGACATTCCTTGTGATCCGATTGCCCCCATCACTATATATGCGTGAATCAGCGCTCGCTTGAATCAATGCCTTAGCGCCGGGCCTCACTGGGGATTCATGTCTATTCGGAATAAATGGGTTCAAAAAGTTATAAATCGAGACTTCGCTTCTGCCCTATGTTGCTTGGGTGCAGGTGGAGATCGAGTTGCGGTGGATGCGGTTTGTGGTGGCGGTTGCCGAGGAACGCAACTTCACTCGGGCCGCGATGCGTTGCCATATCTCCCAACCTGCACTTTGGCGGAGAGTGAACGAGGTTGAGCCCGTCCTCTGAGCCAGACTCTTCGAACGCCGCACCAGAAGCGTAACCATCACCAAGGCCGGGCAACTGTTCGTTAGGGAAGCACGCCGCACCCTGGAACAGGGACAACGCACAGTCTCCCTCGTGCAGACCTTTGCAAAACAGGAGGAGCCCCCCGTCTCAATTGGACTGTCGGCTCTCGCCAACCAGCCGCGACTATATACTTTGATCGAATTTGCCACCGAACTCCTCGACCAAGTTGCCGTCCGCAGTTGCATCGGCCTGATCCGGCGATCGGCGATGCGCTTCCAGCGCCAGGGCGTGGTCTACAAACCTCCTGCGGAGTCGATACAGGTTGAATGTGCCCTGGCCTGGCGTGCTGAGAATCGAAAACCGGCAGTGCTCGCTCTTCGTGATTCCATGCTGTTCCATGCTCAGCGGCCAAGTGAATAGGCTAGCTTCTCGGACTGCGCTTCGCGCTTCGTTTCTCCACTCCTGCGGGCGAGACAGCCCCTCCGCTAGTGCTCCGGGCCGGACCTTCGGGACAGCGCGGCTGCGCGCCAAACCATGAACCGTGTTTGTCACTTGCCCGCGCCCAGCCTCTCGGCCCTTCTGTCTCGCCCTCGGTCGTTCCTCCTGTCGTCCCTCTGGAGGCGTTTTGTCCGCGGTTGCGGGCGAAGAACAAAACGCCCCAGACGGGCCGATCAGGAGCAAAAACAATGAAAGTAGAAAACAACAGCAACGCCACAGCTTCCGGCTCCACCTCTCAGCAGCAGGTCATCCGCGAGAATCTGCAGGAACTCGTGCAGCAGCTTGAGGCCGGACACAGCGAGGCACTCACTGCATTCCTCAGTGCCATGGGGGCTTTCCGGCAGTATTCCTTCGGAAACGTCTTGATGATTGCGACGCAAAAGCCGGAGGCCACGCGGGTAGCCGGAATCGTTGCATGGAATCAGATTGGCCGCAGAGTGAAACGGGGCGAGAAAGGCATCGCGATTCTTGCACCTATGATCATCAAGCGCCACAGAGACGCGAAGAACACAAGCGAATTGGAAGAGTCCACAAAATCGGCGGTCGTCGGTTTTCGCCGGGTCTATGTCTGGGACATCTCGCAGACGGAAGGCGAGCCCCTTCCGACACTGGGAGAAGTCACCGGCGAGGTTGGTGAATCGCTCGACCACCTTCGGGAGCTTGTCTCGGGAGCGGGAATCGCGCTGGAATATGACGAAAGCATTGCTCCCGCGCAGGGTGTTTCCTATGGCGGCAGAATTGTCTTGTTGCCAGGACAAACCAAGCCGGAGGAATTCGCAACGCTGGTTCATGAGACGGCGCATGAGTTCTTGCACAAGGCAGAGCGTCGTGCAGCCACGACAAAGACGGTACGCGAACTGGAAGCCGAGGCGGTGGCCTTTGTCGTGTCAAAGGCAATCGGGCTGAATCCAACAAGTAGCGCTGACTACATCCAGCTCTACCGAGGCGACGCGGAACTGTTGCTCGAGAGCCTCGAAATCATCCAGCGGACAGCTTCACAGATTCTGGCCGCGATCCAACCTGCGCAGGCCCCCTCCCAGGCCGCATAGAGCAAGGGAAGGTCTCGGGGGAGTGTAACGGAAATATTTCCGTGCACTTCCCAGACACGAATCCGCAAACTCCCGGCGACTTGCTCCCCGAAATGTCGCCGTTCAGATCGGCGTTTATGAGGACGAATCCTGAGGGATGGTACTCGCAGATCGGCAATCAGCGGGACATAATCAAACACGAGCTTCACCAAGCGGGGGTATCGAGGGATCTCGGCGGATCGAAGGAATGGCCCCATTTCAATTTGTTCCAGAGCGCACGGTCGGAGAAAATCGTAATACGGTGTCCGGGTAAAATGTGTAATACGTCGAATGGAGGGATATGGTGGATAGTACATTGCTGGGAGCGATCCTCGGTGCGATTGGTGCTGGCGCACTGGATGGAACCAAAGACGTTACAAAGAAGGCCCTCTCTGACGGATACGATAGGCTGAAGGCCACTTTGGTAAGCCGCTTTGGGGAGAAAAGCGACGTTGTTGATGCACTTAAGAAGGTGGAGGAGAAGCCCACTTCCGAAGGTCGGGCGAAGGTATTGGAGGAAGAACTCTCCGAATCTGGCGCCGCCGAGGATCATGAGCTTTCGAGTCGAGCCATCGAACTCGCGGAAATAGTCAGGAGTCTGCAGGGCACCACAGGAAGTCAGGTCGCGCATGGGACCGGGATAGCCCAAGCTGACCGGAGTAGTACGGCGAAAGTAACCATGATCCACAACGATAAGTGAGCGACGATTTTAAGCGGTCCGGGCAGTGGGCCAGTGGCACAGGTATCGCCCAAGCGAGCGAGGGCGCGACAGCTATTGTCTATTATGGCCCCAGCATGAGCGATATGATCCAAGCTTTTTCGGCCGCCATGCCGCTTGGTCTGAATCGCCTCTCTGTCGCTGTCCCCCAGCTTATTTCCGGCCCTCCCATCGCACCCGACCTTCCGCTTGGGCGGAAGGAGCTATTGGGGCGACTCAAGCAAGTACTTGAGTCCGAGCACGTTGCTGTGCTTAAGGGTGATACCGGTTCAGGACGATCCGAACTCGCAAGAAGTTACACGGAAAACCTCCAACGGGTATTCTGGCTTGACTTGGAAGCAAACACTCAGCTTCCCCCTTCGCTTGCGCTTGAGCTTTTTCTACAAAACCTCTCGGGAGTGTCTGTCTCCCGCGCAGTTTCTGTTTCGCTGTATGACTCGGTTCCGGCGGCGTCCGTGCTGGTAATAGAAAACGTGAGTCAAGCTGTGCGCGATACCGGGTTTCTTGCCCGGCTAGGCCAGATCATTTCGGGCGCTAAAACAAGAGACTATTTTGTCATTCTCTCAGCTATTCACCCGCTGCCGAATCCATTAGAACGACTAGTTCCCGAGGTCGAGGTGGGGCGATTCTCGGAAGAGGAAGTGCGCGAGCTCCTATCGCTGTACGGGGCTCCGGATGTCGTCGTACGATCTGGTATCAACAATCTTGTCTGGGGACTCACCTATGGGATGCCGGATTTGGTGGAAGCTATCCTGCGTAGTTTGTCGCGGAGGAACTGGAAGCTCGACAGCGCTGCGATGGGCGAATTGCTCGACTCAAATTACTTGTCGGACTTGCGCGCTGGTACCCAACGTCTCCTCTGCGCAACTGAATCCGATGATGCTCGCGAGCTACTTTATCGATTGACCCTCCTCGTTCGCGCGTTTTCAGAAGCCGAAGCGCTCGCGATTGCCGGAATCATGCCGTCGGTGACGAAGCCTCTAGAGGTGTTTCAGGGGGTCGTTGGCACATGGCTTCACCATGCCACCCCTGATCGCTGGCGGACGTCACCGCTGCTCAATGGCATGGGGCAAAAGAATCTCGACCGCTCCACGGTTATCGCGGTTCATTCTTTGGCGGCATATTGGATTCTGAGGGATCATTCGATCAACCAATACTCTGCTGCTGAAGCAATCACTCACCTCACCCAAGCAGAGCGGTACAACGAGGCTGCAATTATTCTGATCCAGGCACTTCAAGGCTTGATGGAAGAACCAGTGAACGCCGATGCGGGCCTTTTGATGGCACTCTGGAATGATTTGCCATTGCCGACAGCAATCGGACATAGCTTGCGGTTATTCATCAGGGCATTGCAAGTGGCTAACGCTGTTAGGAGAAAGCAAGACTATAGCTATGCGCTGGCCGATATGACTGCTTTGGTCGCCTCTGCCAAAGAGGCGATTGAGCATATCGGCGTTTTCACAGCGTGCACGATGGTCGCCTTTCACCTCGTGGATCAGGAACCGGCCCGGTCTCTACCCTTTATCTCACTCGCTGCGAGCAACGAAAAGCATCTACCCCCAGAACTTCGAAAAACAATCGGTGGCCATTCGCCTATCGAGATCTTTTGGGCTGCCGCCATGAAGATTAAAGGAGTAGATGGAGTGGGACAATGGCTGAAGGAAGTAAGCAAGCTTTTACCAGAGCAGATCGAATACATGATGCAGACGGAATATGCGGCCGATTCCGCCATGTTCATGTTTGATAGGCTTTGGATGCAGGAGCAACTCAAGGAGCCATCGGAACGCAATTGGCCGGACCTTCTCCAATTCCTGGATCGGAGCGACCGACTGATAGTGAACTGGAATGCTCCACTGATCGCAGCCTGCATTCTTCGTGCCAGGCAGGCCATCCGTATCGTTCATACCGGGAACATCGCCGAAGCGTTGTCCGACGGCGAGCACTTCTATTCGGAGAATGAGCGATTTGCAACCGCAGCTTTTCTTGTAGCTGCAGGAACTGCCACTTGGCTAATCGATATGGAGCGTTGGGATTTAGCTCCGGTTTGGCTAACGAGAGCCTATTCATTCCAGGAGCCCCGGCTCGCTCTGTATCGTTTCCAGAACGCGATTCGATACGGGGAGATGTTGTTCCGACAAGGAGCGCCTACGGAGATCCCGTTTGAGTTTGCCGTTTCTCTGAGTTCAGAGAACGAATACCTAAGCGACCTGAACCACTTGGAGGCGAAAGGGGAGTTGGCGACCTACTACTACAAGACACGGCGAATCGACGCTCTCTATCGCGAGTGGTCAACTGTTGTACAGGAGGTTTTGAAGAACAGACACAAGTCTAAACGGTGGAAGCATTTCTTTATGTTGGTTGCAAACCACACCGCCTACTACTCCGGCGGATTTGGTCGCCCTAACCCTCGCTCTGCGAGCGTGACTGAACCGGCTCTCGGTATGTTTATCGGGGATCTCAGAGATTTATCCGACCGCTACTCAGAAGGTATCGTCTTCCTGCAAGCGGGAGCAATGGCTCGATTTGCCGATGGCTTGGGAAAGGCCAAAGAAGCCTATGAGTGGGCGATTGAAGCAGCGGAACTAGGTGCGACTGCCTCCAACAATACTTCGGCAGAGCACTTTCTAACGCAGGCGATTCCATTCGATATTCAAAAAAAGCGGTATACGCTCGCGCTCGAGCATGCGATTCGTGCAGCACGCGGCTTCGCATCAAGACAGCCCTTGGAACTTTCCGAGGAGGTGCGAATTGAACGCCAGCGAGAAGGTACCTCCGAACCCGATTCCTTGAGTGATGATTTTTCGCACTTTGCTCCGATCAATGTTGGTCTTATTCCTGTGCTCATCGATATAGCAGCGGGTGCTGAGCAGAATTCTGCGTTTACAAGAGAAGCAGTTCTTTCGGTTCTCGACATTTGCCGGAGCCAACATGAATCAGTCGGCGATCCGCTGATGTGGGAGATCGCGATTGACGCTCTGGAGCACGGAACTGAAAGTGCTTTTCCAATCTCCGCATTCCGTGAAACAAATCTCGAATGGTCGGTGCAGCATCGGAGAGAACGCCAAGTTCTCTGGACCTACGCGGCCGTAATTGCCGGCAATTCATCGCCGCGAGAGTTATGGCTTGCGCAGGGTAATATCGCCCAATGGATCAGTGGCTTCTATCGACATCTAGGCAACCTAGGGAGAACTGTATGCTCCTCTATCGCACAGATGTGGCTTGCACGCATTGCTCGAAGTGCCTATATGTTTCGTCTCCCTCGATACACCGCAAAGAGGATCAAGGAAGCTGCAGAGGAGGTTCATCTCGGTAGAATTCTACTTGCCGTCTCCGAATCACTCGACCTCAAGCTTTCTGACGAATATCGGGAGATCCTCTCCGGTTGTGCAATGACACAAAGCGATTAGAGTTCGGTAATGAACAGTCGGCTAGCGTTCGGGATTCCACATCCCCTCGTGTGCTCCCGGTCTCCGACTGGATCGGCGTTTTTCGGGACTGATCGGCGGTAAATTCGCGAGTGCGAACCACGAAAGTTCCCAGACTTCATTTCCTGTCGGGAAACAACACCGCGTCCTTCGGGTCCTGCATAACTGAGAGAACACTTTCGGCAATCTTTTCAATCAGTTTAGTTCCCCAAAATGGATCGTCTTTGTCGTAGTAGATAACGCGCACATGACGGAGATCAAAGGGGACGTCCTCCTCATTCGCCTTGGAGCACACGAGTACGACAGGCTTATGTAGCGCGTGAGCAAGGCCAAGTTCATAAAGAACGTTGGCGTTGCGATTTGTCAACTCAGCCAACAGTACTCGGGCAGAAGTAATGCCCTTCCATATCTGGTCGATGATCTTCCCCGTGCCATAGATCTCCGCATCAGCACGGTCGGCTTTCAGCTTGGCCTTTTCGATCGCAGGCTTATAGATGTGTTCGTAGTACCCGCCGATGGGGTTCATGAAAGGCATCATGACGAAACACACGTCGTCAGCAGCTACCGTTACTCCCTTCGAGAGTTTCTTAATTTGCTCCACACCGGTCGGGGTGCTAGTTTCGCTCGGAGATGAAACGTCCAAGACGCGGAACTTGCCATTGCTGAGTTCTTCCAGAAGCTGTGCATCATTGAGTGTCGCCATGAATACCTTGATGAATTCATCAACCTGTTCACGTGGAACGTTGAATGAATCAACCAAGGTGTTGACAAGAAACTCGGTATCTGGAAGGTTCTCGCTGCGATATTTCGTGTAGACCTCAGAGATGACCGGAGCATTCATCGCTGCCTGCCGCAACGCGCCGAGTTTGTCCTTTGGGTCTTGGGGACGCACAATCTTGCGAGTAAGATCTGTGGGGCTGATATGGCCCGGAGAGGGACGCTCCAGTAAGCCATACTTGATTGCAGAGCTGATTTCAACGCCGATCTCACCCGACCAACCTATCTTGGCGAAACCTGCGCCTTCCCGGTCGGTGCAGGCCTCACCCGCGTTCTGATCGATGATCGCTTGCGGGATTCTAATGCAGCCAAGAATGGAGTGTTTGGGGTACTTCACCCGGGCGGTGCCACCCCTAGCCACCCCTGAGGCGACGTCCTTCTTCGTAGTAGTCCGTTTCTTCCTCACCTTGGCTCTCTTCTTGCCTTTCTTGACAGGCGAAGTCGCCGTAGTGTTAGGTTCGGGGTCGAGCACGGCGGCACCTGATGTTTGCTCTCCGTTATCACTTTCAGCCATGAAGACACTCCTCCGCTGCAACAGGCTTCTTGGGTGGGCAATTCGAGGAGAATTCTACTCTGCTTTGGAGAGGCGACAAAGGATTAATCCCTACAAGTCGGCCAGGGTCCACGAAAGCGAGCGTCGGCAAGACCAGCTCGCTTTTGCTCACCTCCAGAGATGAGGAAGTAGTTCTAGACTACGCTCTCGATTCCGCGCCTAGGTCCATCGGCCCCAAACGCCGCTCTCCATTCCCTAGCGGAATAGTCGCGTCTGAAACAGCATGATTCCCTTGATTGATTGGCTCGTAAGCTTCCGGCGGAGGCAGAGCCATGAAGATCAGCACCAGCCAGTCACCAGCTCCCGAAGAACCGAACAACAACAAAGCCAAGGGAACAGAGAGCCGACAGCAAACACTGCCGTTCTACGAGGATGACCTCGTGGCACGTGTGCGCGCCGCCCGCGAAGCGGCGGAGCGTGAGATGCGGAAGTTTGGAAAGCTGTCCGAGTACGAGGTTCGGATTGTCCATGGTCAGCGCACCGATCTGCGCTATGACGACGAAGATTTTCCGGCATATTCCGAGGAGACAGCGACAAAGCCAGCCGAGAATGATTCTTCCGATGAGGAGGCGTAATGCAGGTCTCCATTCCCGAGGACTTCGAGGACCTCCGAAGCATACGCAGAGAGCGACCGCCGGAACCGCCTCAACAATCAGAACCACTGCTGGAGCCGGGGCCGCTCGAACGGAGACTGGAGCGGCTCTGCGAGCAGGCCAGCCAGAGGAACTTTCCCGAGATTCCCCACCGCCAGTATGAACGCAAGATTGCTCCCAGCCCTGAGTTGAATCGGGAGCCAGGCGAGCGGCACGTCCGCAACCGCAATCACCTGTCACTGTCTCCGTTACTGCACGTCCGATTGCACCCGGAAGAGAGGTTGACGTTGGCCGAAGCCGGACGCTTCCGCGTGCTCGCACTCAAAGATGTTGTCCAGACCATTTACGGCGGCGACGAGCGAGCGGCACGCAGCGATCTGCACGCAGCGATCTTCGGTATCTCCAGAGACAAGGACTGGTGAGGCTCGATATCGTCAACGCCCGCCGCGATGGTCGGGCGAGGCCAGTCGAACGCTTCGAAGTTGTCTCGCTCACCGAGCATGGCGAACGCGCAGCCCGAGTTGCCAACCAGATTGAACCCGGACAACGTCTCTATCACGGACTGGTGAAGCCGCGCGAGGTCGAGCACGACACTCAGATCTATCGTGCTTATCGCAAGGAAGCAGAAAAGATTCGCGCCCAGGGCGGTGAGCATCTCCGCGTCCGGCTCGACTTCGAGCTGAAGGCCGAGGTGCAGAAGGCGATCTACCGGCTGCGCAAGTCGGAACCGGACCGCGAGATCGATTCGATCAAGCAGGAGGTGGCCGAGCAGCAACAGCTCCCGTTCGTGGACCAGCAGATTCAGATTCCCGATGCGCGGATTGAGTATGACCTCGACCAGGGGAGCCGCACCGCCTTCAGCGACATCGAGGTTGTCACCGCCGCCTACCATCCCGGACATCTTCGCTCGAAGGTGCAAGCTGGATTCCATCTCTACGCAACCAGTTCCGATCACTCCACCATCTCCGCCCGAGCCGAAGGCGATCACCACCTGCTCGACCGGATTCTCGATCTATGAGCTCCGGTTACGATCCAGTTCCGGACATCGAGAGACTCGGATACACAGAGCGCGAGGCAGCGTTCCTGTATCTGGTCGCCATTCACTCAGGGTACTGCCTCCGGCGGCAGTACCTTTACTTCATCGAACGGGACGACGGAGCGATGGTGCAGCGCTTCCTCCAGAAGGCCGTCGAGCGCGAGCACCTCCGTCCCATCGAGTACGCGACCGGGCGGCACGTCTACCATCTCAAGGCAAAGCTGCTTTATCGGCTGATGGCTCAACCGGACTCCCAGAACCGCCGCGAAAAGTCGGACCGGGAGATCAAGCTCCGGCTGATGCAGCTTGACTACGTCCTTGACCATCCAGCTCAGAAATTTCTGGAAAGTGAAGCGGCGAAGGTCGGGTTCTTCCGTGACAGGCTGAGGCTGCCGGAGACAATCTTGCCAAGACGTGGCGATCAAACGTCGAGCAGCGTTCGCTACTTTCCCGACCGGATGCCAATTGCCGTCACCGAGCGGAGCACCCGCTTCCCTCTCGTGAGCTTTGCTTTTGTGGACGAAGGTCAGCGGTCGCTCTCATCGTTCGAGAGATGGCTCGGACAACACCGCAATCTTCTGCACTCGTTGCCGCACGCCGAGATTGTCTACGTTGCCGACACGCCGCGGAACTTCGACGGCGCCGAGTATGAGTTCAACCGGCGTTTCTCCGGAAGTTGGGTGACGATCCGTGGGCATCTGCTTGAGTACGACTACCCGCTCTGGAGCATGAAGTACCGGAGGGCGACATTGTGAACTTCGAACAGAATTCGAATGCTCTTCGAATGAAACTCGGACAAGCTTCGAATAGATTTCGAACAAGCTCGGATGGGGGGCGAGCTTGTTCGAGCTTACATCGTGCGAATGACGGGAAGAGGCTGGCTAGCACACGTGCCTCGCATCACTGCTGCGACTCCACCTCTACCCCAGCACTGATAATCGCCCTGCAATCAAAGATGATGTGCGAAAGAGCAGGGTCAACTACAGAACAAATCATGGGCGGGAGCGACCCAATACAAAAGGGTCGCTCCCGCCCTCGGTTGGAACGTTTACGGTACGAGCGACGGACTCAGGATAGACCCGATTCATACCCTTCGCTGCGGTAGCCGTCAAGGATCTGCGACCGTTGCGCGGCGCGCACAGATCGGCTCCCTACAGTCATCCTTAACAGCCACTCTCGCTGCGGGCTGTTGTCAGCTATCACAAGCGTCCGCTTCTCTGTTCTCCAGGAGCACCGGAGAGTAAAGAAGGAGCACTCAGATGGACAGCTTCCGAACATCGGACTCAATGTTCACCGGGACACAATCTCGGGCCGCCGTGCTGGAGAGTGACGGCACGTTGATGATGCAGTCCGGTACTGGCAACGCGCGCAGCTGCGATCATCGATTTTCTGCGGGGGAATCCGAGGCACGCTGCATGTCACCTTCTAAGAGTGCAACCACTCGGCGTGGCTCTACGACCTGCTGGCCCGAAGAGTGGCAGAAGTCGTGGTCTGCGATCCGCGCTGGAACAAACTGCTGCAGTCTGGCAATAAGAGCGATCGGATCGATGCCCGCACACTGGCGGAACTGTTGCGCATCCACTCCTTGTCTCCCGTGTATCACGGGGGAGCGCTGTCGCTCGTCGATAAGACCCTTTTCGCGTCCAACGAGATCTTTGACAGCTTCGCAGTAGTCGACAGACGTCCGGCCTCGAGTGTTCGCGTCTACCAGAAAAACCGCAACGTGGGAAAGACTGGCAGGAACGTGCGCGTTCTCGTTCCAAGCTGATTCAGAGAAAGTGCGAAAGATTCTGGACACCCACCCCGCACTGACTGAGGACCCGATTTGGGTCATGAGTTGGTTGAAAGCAGTCTTCCGCAGCCAGGAGATTGTGTGTCCGAACGCCGAGTACTTCGGATCTTCCTGAAAGTACTCTGCCCAAACCTTCGTCCAGCGAGATTGAGTTGTCAGCATTACTCCACGCAGACGACGACAGAACTCGCTCTGTCTCAAGCCGCAGCCAACAAACTCCTGCACTAACTACCGAATCTCTGCGAAACTATGACGTGGACATACAACCAGAACAACAACAAGTTCTTCGCTCATGCCCGACTGCATCACAACTGCTCGAAACAAAACGGTGCCTTGCTCGTACGCTTACAAGCACTAGCGGAACATGCATTCTTGTCGTCTCAGACCCGCCGATCGCAGGAAGACAGTAGGGCCGTATCCCAAAAGCAGGCAGGGGGATGCTGCTTATTGTCTGATTTCTTGCCACGAGCTTCGTTTTACTGTGATTCCTTGGGATGCAGGAATTGCGTTTTGTCCAGGTTGCGGCACGGACGTAGGAAACCATGGCGGCCCAAAATTCCCAGCAAAGCGCTTGTCGTAGTAGGTGTTTGCGGTACTGATGTTCACGGAGTGAGCTTGGTCTTCACTGCGCCCGCCAACTATCGTCCATGTGTTGATACCGTTTCCCGGAGTTTCAAAACCACTGGTACCGCTGCCAATCGCAGCCAGGCTTGCGTCCACCGTCAAGTTGTTCTTGTTGGATCCGCTTGAATTCGGATACAGGTTGATATTTCCGGTGGTGAAGATCCCTAGTACTCCAGCGTTGGTCGAAGTATTCAATGTGTCGGAGGGAATGTTGACGGGTGACTGCGCATAGGTCAGGTCACCCGTGATGCTAACATTGCCCGATGCTGCGACTGTTATGCCGGTGTTGTTCTGAACCGTCCCATTCAGTCCCGTGATTTGGCCATTGACATAAACCAGGGTGGGATTCACGACGCTTCCGGACGGGTCCATCTGCGTTATGAGCTGGCCTGTATTCGGGTCCAATTGTGTAGGAGCACCCTGAAGTGTCAAGGTGGTGCCGCCTGATATTACAGTAGTTTTGCCGGCCGTATTGTCCACCACAATCGTGGTAGTCGTGCCGCTCTGCGTGATCGTGTAGGTCTGCGTTGCGTTTGAAGTACCATCTCCTCCTGTAGTGGCGCTGAGATTGATCGAGGCGTTACCGTTAATATAGAAACCCCCTCCCGAACCATCGCCACCGTTAGCAGGGTTACTTCCATACACTTTCTGACCACTCGAGTTCGTGTACCAAGGAATGTAGACGCCGGTCGAAGCCGACCCTGAGCTAGGGTAGGAACTTCCGTTAATCGTTTTCAGTTCTTGATTCATTTGAGCTTGGCTTGGCGGAGGATCAGAGGCACAGGGGGACGACGTGCAAGGCGGAATGCCCTTCCCGTCCAGAACCGCCTGGGCCTGGTTATAGCTGTTCGACGGCGGTTGAATCTGATTCTGACTTAATTGAAAACCATTTTGAAAAACCGGCTGCTTGAATCCATTCGGCGCAGTGGCGGAATTTGTGCATTGGCCATTCTTTATCCAGCTTGCGTTGGATCCCACCTGACCTACAGTGTCGGTGAAGGTATAGCCGGGGTTGCTGTAGTTTCCGAAGTTCCATTGGCCATTCGTAAACATCGGTCCCGTGATGGTTCCCGGCACAAGCGCGCCCTGGCATGGCGCGAAGTCGCTAATGAAGGCGCCCCATCTAGAGAATTTCGTTCCCCCGCCAGCGGCAGCAGTGCCGGTAATACTGGTGTAGATGAGCGTTCCCGTTTCCGTGATTTCTTCTGTCCCGAGGTAAGACTTCCCTTTGACAGTAACGGTATAAGGATAGGTAAATGTCCAAATGTAATCGCCATTGGCAGGACTCTGAGCGTCAAGAGGGTTCGACGCCTGAGTAACCGTGGGGACGCCCAAGACTGGTGCCCCACTGGGGTTCGCAACCATCAGGAATTGCTCCTTCCAGGAGCCTGTGTCGCTGACAGTGTAATAACCAGCTAGATAGGGTGCATAGGCACTGCTTACGGTTGCCGGGATTGCCCCGACTGGAAGAGGAGGATTCGTAGCATCACTGGCGGCATTTTGTATGGCATTCTTCATCGCTTCCACGACGACATTGACACCCGAATCGGCGGCATAGAAGGATCCACGGTAATTACGGTAATAGCCGTTGATCATCGTATCGGAGGAAACCAGGAGCACCATGGCAAGGCTGGCAGCACCGAGCAGAGCGAGCAGGCTCAGTGTGATGAGAAGCGCCACACCACGCTCCTGCGATCTCTGGCCGCCGCCCAAGCCGCTAAGTCGCCGACTGCAAACGCTGGAGAGTTTTCTCTGACGTGGTTTCATGTCCTCACCTCAAATCGCTCCGATTCAGTTTGTGGAGTCCGGGTTACTCATGTTGCGAAGGTTCACAACCACGGAAGTTGGCTGAACCAAGTATGGTCCGCCGTCGAAGCCGTTCGCAAAGCCGCGAAGCGAGAGGTCGCTATTGGGAACCGTACGCCCGATCATCGAAATCCGCACTGAACGGAGCAACGTAAAGTCGTATGGATCATTCGCAGGCGGCGGCGTGGTGGTGCAGTCGGCACCAGCGATCGCTTCGCTGCAATAATTGGCGGCGTTGTAGAAGTAGTTCGCGATATCGGTTGCGCCATTCTGCGCATTGTCCCAGAGACTCGCACCGACTTTGAATCCGATCACCTGATCGGTGAGCGTTTGCCCGTTTGTTCCGTTGCACGATGTCCCAGCGCAGCGCAGCAATTGAGGGTCGCTGGGGTTTGCAGGATTGGGTAGAACGGCATATGTGATGTCATTCGTGCCGTCGCCGAGGTCAATTATGTACGCGCCGTTGCTAAAACCTTGGGCCAGGGCGTTCGCCTTCGTGAAGTTGGTCCCACCCGACGCACTGAAGATGATTCCCAAGGGATCGCTGCTTGCTCCGGTCGGGTTGTGCTGGAGCTGGATTTTGCTGCCAGATACCTGCGCGTCCTTCGTGAGCGTGATAAGCGCCATGCAGTAGTTGAATGGGCCGTTGTCGCATTGGACCTGTTGCTGTCCGCTGGTTGGAAGCTGAACGACCAGCAGTTCGTCCCCTTTCTTAAAACAAGGGGCGTCATTTGCAAGGGTTGTGTCGTCGCCAGGGTTGTTCGGGTCGTTCCCCCAAATGATGGAGCTTGTGCTCAAGCTCACTTGGCTGTGTCCCGGGTCATCGATGTCCAGAACGGGGCATGATGGTTTGGCCTTGATTATTGTCAGCGAGTCGAAGCAGGCGCTCGGTGCAGGATAGGACCAATCCGCAGTGTTGGGGGCACAGGTAGGTCCCGTACCCGGAACGTTGTTGTTAATAATTACGCCAAGGGAAAACGGAGCGGCGCTTGGCACACTACTGAGTAGATTCTCCCCCGCACCAGCGAGGTCCATTTGCAGTTGTGACATCGCGTTGCGAAGTCCAATGTTTACCCCTGAAAGATTCTGCTGGCGTGTGGCCACGGTCACGTGCTTATTGAATAGCAGAAATGCAACACCGGATACGATCAGAAAGGCGGCCATGGCAACAAGGAGTTCCACTAGCGAAAACCCCCGCATCGCGCGGCGAGTGTGCCGAGCCAGCTTCCCGTGGTTGTGAACGGCAGTTGCGATTACCGTCATGGCCGCACCATGCTCATTTGGAATGTGACAGGGCTCCGGGTGCTCTGAAGAGAAACCACAACAGTGACTCGCCTTGCTCCGGTCACAGTCGTCGTGGTACCAGAAGAAGAAGTGATGGTAGGATCGGGCGTAATCAGCCACCTGCGAGTAAATTTTGAGCCGCTGTTGTCTGAATTGGGCACGCCGCAGTTTGCCGGTGTGTCCACGCATCCGGTGTTGGTGTGGACAATCGTGGTGGTGACGGGCGCCCCATTTACCATTTGCGTTTGGGTTTCGTAATTAGCGCCCGACGTCTCGGACAGGGTTATTTGGTCGCAGTAATCGTCCCCAGCAGCACATGTGGCTGGTCCGCTGAGCGCGCCTCCCGGTGCAACGTTAGGGTCACTCGATGGCCATTTGTTCAGGCTATCTAGCTTATCCGAAGCCAAAATGTTGGCCATGTTCATATATCTTGCCTGGGTACCCGAAGCCAGCGTGCTGCTGATCAACGCCGCAATACCCACTAAGCCGACCGTCAATATCGCCATAGACACAATAACCTCAGCCAATGTGAAACCGCTGGCGCGCGACTTGTCGTTAATGGACATTCGTCGTCGTGACATTCCCCACGCTCGAAACATTGATCTTGATCTGTCTTCCTTGATAAGTGGCTGTTAGCACTGGTGGCCCATTGTTGCTGGGGCAAACTCCCCCAGCGCCGTAGACTGTGCCATTAGGGCAAAGCGTGAATGTGTAGGTCGCGTTTGCACCACCGTTGATGACGATGGCTTGGCTCGGCAGGGGTATGGGGGGATCGGGATAATTTGTGGCCACGTTCGCTACTGCATACACATTGCCAGGCGTCGTCAGCACAAAGGTGTATACCTGGCTGTTCATAATGGCCCGTTGGCGCGTTTGTGAAATTCCGGCCGTGATGGCGCTCACCGTAGAACTCATGCGCATGTTGGCCATGGCACTATTTACGATGGGGACTGCGATGGCAGTGAGAATCGTGGCGACAAGCGATACAATCAGGAGTTCTGGCAGGCTGAAACCGTGGGACCTATTCTGTGTTTCGGAGACACGCGCAGAATAACGGCGGTCGCACCCGCCGAAGCGCCGGAACTTCTTTTCCGTGATTTCATTCCCCCTCACAGAAGGTCGAGTGCTAGCTAAAGTATGATTATGCAAATGCTGGCGGGAAAAGTCCTCTCCGCCCGTGGATGTTTTTGACTCCCCATACACGCACGCCTGATCCAACATTGAATCATTCCTGCCACGTTCACTTCTGCACTGTCCGAGCACGGTAAAGCCTGACATCTCAGACTTTTGCAACTTCTGTCCGAACTCATGGTTTCTGTTCTCACTCATGTAGCACACTCATCCCTCAGCTTATTCGCCCGTCTTCGCTGATTGCGGGTCGCACTACGAGGAAACCCAATGATTCAACTGCTCACATTAGCAGATATTGCCGCGTTGTACTCACTCCTGCATTCGAATCTATTCTGATTGGGAACCTATAGGGTGAGTACCTTCGTAACGACCGACCGGCTTGCGGCACAATTTGTGCGCAACGGTGCAGCGGTACCCACTAGGACAAGATTCCCATTTCGTCCCATTTCAATTAATGTTCCCTCCCCGATATGCCGATAACACATCCAACTGTCCGGAGGATGCATGACTCAGTTGGTTCACGATCGGGAGTCATCACAGGCATACTCTGTGGGACCGTGGATGCGGACAGTAGCAGGAGCAATGTTATGTTTCTTTCTTCTTCTACAGAGCACCCACCTCGTGGCGCAGGCAACCAGTAACCCGCTATCGAGAGCGCGGACAGTCAGAATATTGGCGGTGGTGCAAGGTTCTCTCAGCATTAACGTGAAGAACATTCCACTCCGTTTCAATTTGTTTGACCCTGATGATCCCGGCGGAAAGACCCTTGTCTTTCCAATATCGACGACGTGGAATGTCAATCCACACGAAGTTCGCTCGGTTGAGTTGATCGGCTATTTCTCTGACCGTTTGCGGGCGCTTTCCAGTGAAGACGGTACAGCGGTCGCTGCTTCGGATGTGAAAGGTCGATTGAATGGCGGGGCGTTCAACTGCTTTGATCAATCCAACTTGGGTGGTCCCCCGGGCGGCAGCATGCGGCTATTCAGTGAGAGCATCGATCGCACAAATTCTCGGCGTACCCGTACGGACAACCTCGAACTGCAAGTTGATACTGTAGGCCATCCCAATCTGAGCAAGTCAATCTACAGCGGCGTATTAGTCCTTGAAGTTAGGCAGTTCTGATAGCAGATTCAACCCCTTGGCCACTACAGTGCCCCCTTGACGGGCGCGTCTGATAGCTCGAGTTCTGAGCGCTTGTGTTTTTGCGGTACCGGACGGGTATTACGCTCCACGATGATGACGATAGTCGGCGCGAGGTCCTCTGTCTCCGCCAAAACGGAGACCGGAGAGCGCACGATACGGTACAGCTGAGAGTTAAGCGACTGCTCTGGGATGATTGCCACCGGATACTGCTCGCCTCGACGAAATCGCAGGAAAAAACGGCCAGCACTATCCGAGTACGCATTCTGACCATCGACATGCACGCTGATACCCCAGACCGGGTTCCCCTGCGTGTCCTGTACCACTCCCTTGACCACGAACTTGGAGAATGCTGGAATGGCTTGCGTTGGACGTGCATCTGCGTCCTCTGCGTTCCTTCCCATACCAATCCCGTCTGCCCAGGCAGTATAGCGAACCTTCCCTGTTGGATCGACCATAGAATCAGTATGAACACTAATTCCATGAGAGAGCGGTACGTTCAAATTTACGGTCCAGATATGCAAGGAGGAACGCCCACCGAAACCGCCGGCTAACGTGGAGTACACCATGTCATGCTGGAGACCAAGTATGACTCGGTTGGAAAGGAATCTCCCCCCAAAGGTGAGATTGTTCGTGGTCCCCTGTCTTGAGATGCCCTGATTCAGTGACAGCCTAGGCGAGATCTTTTCCCGCAGGTTGCCAATGTAAATGTTGGTTGTTTCAGAGTTCAAGGTCATCCGCATAAGAGATCCGGAGGCCGCGACGCCCGTTGTAATATCGCGCGAAACGGTGAAGTCCTGTGTGCGCGACTCGATGCTCCCAGACTTGCTATTGGAGGCCGATGCGGAAAAATTGAAACCTTTAATGGCTGTAAATACGCTCACAGCGTCCATGCTGACGGTTCGTTGTTCCTCGCCGTTCTTTAGAACGGGCGAGAACAAGTTCTCATGCGAGAGTGAGAACCCTAGCCGGCGAAGCGGCTGATAACGAAATCGTACGTTGCTTCCCACGTGCTCTGGTGCATTGGCCGGAACACCGCCGATTCGCTGAAATGAGTGTCCCATCGCGCTGTAGCTTGCCGCAGCAAGGAATTTGCGCGAGGTGTACTGGGCTCCAGCAGAAAAGTACGGGCTGTTGTGACCAATACCGCCGCCAATGCTGAGCTTGAAATCTGGGGTGACGCTGTACTGCAGAGAGTGGATCGAGGTAGCCTCGTTTTGCATAATTGTGAATGAGCTCACGGCAAGCTTCGCGAACTGGCGCGAATAAAAGAAAGCAGCAGTCGATTGCTCGGTGTCAAAAGCACGGAAGAAGTTGTAGGAGCGCTCCCCGGCGGTTGCGCCTGCGAACGCCGTCCACGACTGGCGTTCACCACGTCGCGAAAGATAGATGCCACGCCCGGCAAAGTACCGGCTTCCATCGAAGATGTCGGTTTCGAGATTAATAGGCTGATACCGATCGCCAAGTCCGATGTCGTAATTATGATAATGCGCGCCCATATAGCCGCCAATGACCGCGCCATCGGAAAATCCCGCACCAAGCCATCCCTGCACTGGCGTCCACTTGTAATCGAGTTGGAAACCTGAGGCGCTCATAAGCGTAGACGTGCCCCCTTGTGCCCATATGGATTGGGCCACAACGGGTAAAGGCAAGCCTGCCAGAACCGTCAGCATGAGAAATAGCGCCAAGGGTTGCAGCATCTGCCATCCCGCAATCGAGCTGTGGGGCGTTGTAACCATTCGACCAAGGAGGACGCAAATTGCTAGAAGAAAACATGACTACTACTGAATGGCGACCTCTATCGAGAACCCGTCTTCGAAATTGACTTTGGCGGAGGATGCCTTCGATGCCACTCCCATCTCCTGCTTTATCCGGCGAGTAGCGTGCGGAAAGACCGGAAATCCACCGCTGTCGGCATTCTCATGGAAGCCACGCCAAGCAATACCCTCAACACGCGCGAGTTTGTCTGACCTGTTCTGGATCTGCAACAGATATTCACCGCTTTTTTCGCCGGGTAGCATTGTCGCGCTCACGTCGTCCTTCTTCAGCTTCTGCTTCTGGTACATATAGACGATGTGTGGCAGAACAAAATTAATACGCATCCGGTTGCGATCTGAAGCTGCCTGCGTGAGTGTACTCAGAATCGTGAACCAAGCATGTTGCCCACTGACGGTGGCCTTATAAAAAACCATGTGCGACTCGTGAGGAGCAATTACGAAGCTATTGGTTCCCATCTCCACTTTTATAGCCGGATCGGCGGCCTGGTACCCGAACTGTCCATTCTCGTCGACCGAAAAACCCTGTATTTCGACGATTACCGCAAGCGGAACGTCGCCATCGTTATGAAGCTCAAACATTCCCTGCGCCTTGCTGCCGCGGTACTCCGCGATGGGTGGGGTGATCGTTTGCCCCACCCCCACGGCTGACAGCAGAAAGAACAGGCAAGCAGCCTTGACTGAAATTCTAAGGTGCTTAAACACGGTCCACTCCAGACACGACTACGGCGTAACGTTTGCGTACACAGTGATCGTCCCAGTATAGGTATCGGCCTGCAGGGTTGTCGCAAGGCCAGAGAGTTGAAGATGCAATGTATCAACTCTGCTTCCTGCCTTGCGGTTTGTGCTACTGAGAGTGGTGCTACTAACGCTGGTTACGCTCCCTGGAGCGGCGCAACCAGCACCAGCGTTGATTGCCGCAAAGGTGGTTCCTGTGCTGGCGAGCACACTTGTGACGGGGATGCTGTCAGAGTTGCTCGGATCAGAGGCAGTCAAACCTGCGGAAGTCACTCCCGCGCAGACCGCGACGGATGTACGGCTGGGCTTCAGGTTCCAGGTAGTAGTGATGGTAAGGTCCTGGTTTGCGGTCGAAGTTGTGGCACCTGCAGCGATGGCAAACGCAGGGATGGCGCTGGCTGAAATTGTAAGGCTTTCGGCTTTCGTTGCAGTGATCGGAGTCGTTGCGGTCGCGGGGTTCGTGATCTGGGCAAAGGATGTGCCCACCAGCATCAGAGCCCCAAAAGTTAAATACAAGAATTTCTTCATCGATATCTCCTGGTTGGTTTTCAAGAAACTCAGGGCCATTGCATAAGCGCTAAATCGGAACCACAAGCACTCAAAAAGTTAGTGCATACAGGAAAGATGGTTCCGGTGTATGTATCCGGAGCAAGCGTATCCGAATACCCCGAAATCCGAATTGCTGGGGAATCGGTTCGACTGCCCGGTGTGAGCCATGAGATTGGGCCCCTTCCAATCAGTGTTGCGCCCACTACTCCACAGTTGGTTGAACCGCTCACAATGCTCGCGCCATTTACCTGCACTCTCGCCTGAGGAATGTTGTCCGTGTTTGTTCCAGTTCCGGTAAGTGGCGCATTCATGGACACACATACATTGATTGTGGAATTACCCGATAGCCATCCCCACTGCGAAGAAACTGTCAGTGTTTGCGATGGTGTAGGGTTTGCGGTCAATTGAAATGTTGAAAGGGGTGTCGAGGAAATGGTCAGGTACTGAAATTGAGCTGAAGCTGGCCTCGCCGTCAGAATTATTAGCAGCACTGCACCGATCAATGAACAGACGAACCGCAACCAGACCCACCTCCAGAGACACAGTTCTCCATCGACTCTTTGAGCAGAGTTACCTTTGGGCGCTCGACGGCCCATAAGGAACACAGACCTACTGAGGTCTGCATGCAGAGCTTCATTAGAATCAGATAAGCCGATTATTGCCAGATACCTCAAACAGGGTCAATTATCAACAGTAACCTTTCAAATGTTCTGGGTAACTACTACGTGGCAACCAGGACGATTCAGAGTATTGCTTGGCGGGACCCGATTAAGCACGGTAAGTATAGTGAATGGCGTCCGTTAACGATCTAATCCTGGTAACACATTTGGTAACAACCGCGCCCAACACTGCCGATTTTTGCCGGTTCTATTAGGTGGAAGATCGTTGCACGGAATTAGCGGAGTTGATTGCTGGCGACTTAAAATCCCCTCGCCTGATGCTTTGCGGATTAAATTAGGCTTGGATAGATTTCGCTAGCGTAGAGGAAGACAACCTCGGTGTGTCATGGGCCACTTGCGAGAATTCGTTAAGGTCGGGTAAGCAATCTATTCACGTTTTTAGAGATCACGAGACTGCCTCTCTCGTCATCTAAGTTATTGATTTGTCTTGGCGACGCAAGAGGCAGTGGCGAGGAGTTTTAATCGCTGTCACATCCAGGTACCAAGTTTTCAGCCCGGAAGCACACATCGCTCCCTTTTCCCTGTCCGAGTCGGATGGGGGAATCTTCCTCACGTGCCCACTTCAGTACGGTCCCAGACCTCTTCAATCTCAAGAGCTTGCATGCTTCCACGGCGGTAGTTGCTTGGCTCACAGCTCATACAGGCCTCCCTATGTCTGCCTCCAACGGAGTCATGACTACTCGGCTAGGCCGCCGCAATCCCAGTCATTGCTCCTCTTGGCCGATGTGAATTTGCGGATGTGTCGATCTATTTCTGAGTGGAATAAATTGCGTGCACGCCAAGAGGGCAGGAATCGACCTCCCCGAAATAGCATACTGGGCACAGCACGGAATCTAGCTCGAATGGAATGGTGCCGTCGACCCAATTGATATGTGTGAAGCGGGACATTCGAATTGCGACGCCAATGGTCTCTACAGCTTATTATCCGTTGATAGCCGTGCAAAACTATCGGCAATACTGCAGCAGTTAAAACAGCCGTACGGATTTGATATTCTCTTCACGCAATCGATAGCCAGTACTTTTAACGCGTCAGGGGGAGCAATTCTAAATCCTAGCGATGGACTGCCTTATTTCACAAATGTGCTGGTGCTTCAAGCTACCCCTGATGACGTTGTCAAACACGAGCTAGGCCATGGCTTTCAATTGTTTCATACGGGAATTTACCCAAGTACTCTTCTTGATCTAATGTGCGGAGATACCGGCGGGGGTATATGAACTCGATTGGAGTGTGATTGGTTGTCTGAATGGTGGAAATATCTCTCAATCAGAAATGCTCCAAGTCAAAAGTTTCTCGAAGACGTTGGTGCCCAATTTAGTGACATCCTAGGAGATGTTGATGAATTGCGTTAGAGCTTTTGTAAGTGGTTCTGGATGGGCCGCGGCTATCACACTGGTGAGCTCAGTGACGTATCTTGCGTGTGCTTATGCGCCCTTGGCGTCGTACGAGATGAGTTCGCCCCGATCGGCAACAGAATGTTCTGCTGTGCGGATGGGGATAACAATGGACGACGCGATGGCATCTTTTGATAGGGTAACGCCACCTTCTCGTCTTTATTACGAACCCCGAAGTGGAGAACTTATCTCCGCTAGAGCAGATGGCGAGTGTGTGGTCACGATCGGTGGTAACGATAGAACGGTGATTTCAGTACGGTTCAAGCAGCCCGAAAAGTCGCTGCTGGTTGAATAGGAGAAAATTCGTGCGGAACGTGAGCATACGGCACGTACTTCTAATGTCTCTCCTCGGGATTGTACTCTTCCTCACTCATGCGTTTAGAACCTCGTTAAAGTTTGAGGCATATCGAAAAATCCAGATAGGAATGTCAGAGGATGATGCAATCCAGCGCATGCTCGAGAAGCATGTATATTGCGAGTTTAAGGGAATACCAATCACTTCCGAAATTCCTACTTGTGAGTTCTCGGACTACTTTCGTAACTATCGTATTCAGTTCGATAAAATGCATCACGTATCCAGTATGAGTATTTCGTTCAAGAAAGGACGCAATCTCCTCTTTTAGTGCAACGAGTCAGCTTGATAACATATGCCGTTTTTCCGTCATCGATAAAGAGGGACGGACTGTTAGCGTTAGCGGTATTAAAGAGATATCCTCCGATGGCGTTTTTCCGACCGGAAGGTCTTTCCTATGATTGAGTCCGTAAATTTCTGCAGAAGCTGAGAAGTGGGGAGCGAGAGCAAGCCACTTGTGGCGTGACCTAATGGAATGGACCCATCCCGATGACACAATGAGCTGAGCAGCCAAGCATCGCTGCGGAGCTTGCATCGAGAGGAGAGATCCATGCAGGTCACTCCATCCTTCATTTTGGAGCTTTCGGGGAAATTCGACCATTTCGCTGGAATCAGCGATATGAAGGATCCTTGCAGTTGTTGCTTTCAGAGAAATTGCAGTGCGCCCTCTCCATTTGCCATATCTTGTGCCCTGCCCGACTGGGTTGATTGGCAAAATGCGCATTGCGCGCTTCGAAGTAAAGGTCAATAGCACTCATCGCGGCTTCGAGCGAAGGATAATCGCTATTATGGATCACTGCCTTCGCCATACCACTGAATACCGACTCAATGACGTTTAGGAATTGACCACCTGCAGGCAAAGGTGCAATCTCGACAGTGGGGTATCGGTTACCCGCGCTTTTGTTGATCTGCGCAAGATGAGCTTTCAACTTTCTTGATACGTGCCATGATGCTGCATCCCAGGACAGAAAGATTCTTCGGCGGCCACAGTACTTAGACCGCAGCAGATCGGCCATCTTTATCATTTCGTCCGTGTTCTTGCTACGAGAATAGAAGTGAGTAACCTGATTTGACTCAAGCTCCAGCGCAGCCGTGAGGATCAACCACCCTTTGGATTTTTGCCATTGAGGAACGGTATAGCCTTCGCCTGGTCCTACCCTCTTGCGGCCGCCCTTCTTCTTGATTGCAAATGGGCCGTACTCATCAATTGAGAAGAACGCTTCGTCAATCCTGAGGGTCTCCAATATTCTCTTGATTGCCTCGACTTTATTCGCGTAGTCGGGATCGGTACTGGTTAGCACGATCTTGGCTTTGCGCCATTTGAATCCGGAACTCTTGATGAGTCTTGCGATTCTTGCGTGCGACAAGCGATGCCCCTGCTGCCCAACAACTCGATACAAATCATCCAGTTTCCAGGAAGTGCGATTGATTCCAAAGTCGGCCGGTGGCCGGTGGAGCGTTGAGAACAGCAGCGCCTTGCAGTTGTCATCACTTAAACCAGGAGACAAAAGGCGAGGGTTTCGGTGTGGTCGTGAGCTGCGGTCGAGCACGCCCACTTTGCCTTCCTGCTGAAATCGGCGAACCCATTTAGAGGCAGTCTTGCAGCTTACATTGAATGTTGCTGCAGCGGCATTCAATCTCATGTTTTCGTACAGGACTCTTCGCGCTAACTCTTCTCGCAGAACCGGGGTAAGTCGAGCATTTTTGTGGATCTTCATGCTGCACTCTGGGCTCCATTCGTATCCCGCGAGCGGTCTATGAGCGTGTGGTTAGGAAAATGTTAGTCCGGTAGACTGTGAGCCTTACTGCCCTTCTGCTTGGGCCTTGGCCGCCGGGAGCCGCTCAGATGCAGCTTGGTCAGGAAGTATTGCGGAGCCCGTCTCCATGCCCGCAGTATATTGCGAGCATCACGGAAATTCACGCGAGTTCTGCTTTTAGCGGAAGGCGCGCAAAACCCACACCAAAATCCCGTGCCAATTCCCGTGCTGTTCACAGTGTTTTACGTCTAGAACAGGGTATTCCGTGCCATCTGATGCCTTGCAAGTTGTTCCATTTACGTAAGTTCGCGGATTCGATTCCTTCCGCGCTCACCATCTCCGCTGTTTTCGCGGTTTTCGCAACTCCAAGATCGATTCTTTGTGACCAAGTACGGAACCGAGTCGTAATCTACTTGCAAAATTCATTGTGAATTCAAAGACTTAACCAACGCCAATATTTTTGAGTCTTCAATAATTGTTAATGGCTCATGGCAGCAAGAATTCAAAATGGCTGAAACCATTCGAGCAGTTGGCTGAGGAACTCCGAAAGGAGCTTGGAGAAGAAAGGGTATTCCTTTGTTATATGGAGCACTCAAAACCGTCTTTGTATGATGTGGCGGAACCCATTGCAATTTGCGGCAAGGGACGAATTCGCATTTTGCCGCTGTTTATGGCCACCGGAAACCATCTCGAACAGGATATCCCCGCAGAGAGGGCGAGGATTCAGGACACCTTTCCGGAGCTACAGATCGAGTTGCTGCCTCCGGTCGGCGAACACCACTTGGTTTCAGAAGCAATGCACAAGGTAGCCCGGCAGTGTGTCACGAATCATGTACCACCGGCCTAGAGTTCAAGAAGAGGAATGACAAGAGCAAAGTAGTTCTGTTTCCTCTATCGCACGAAGCTGACGAACACTTGGTAACAAATTTGGTCACAACCACGCCCAAAATCGCCTAAGTTGCACTAAGTTCGAGGTGGGGAAATCGTTGAAACCATTTGGTTAGGGGTGGGGTGAGTGAATCAGTAGGTTGTAGCGCTAAGGGCCGGCCGCGCTTGTTCCGGCTTCCCCAAACTGACTCATCCGCAGAAGAGAAGCTCAGCATGGGAACAAGTCGAGAAAAAAGGAACAATAAGGGAACAATAACCCGAATTACCACCGCCTACAGGGCCTTTGGTAGCGACAGGGCCTTGGAATTCAATCGGTTGCGATTTCGAGACGAAATGGCATATCTCCGTTCGGGGATCTCCGCTTCGTACGGCGGGCAAATTCGTGACCGTTGCGTGACCAATCAACCGTCACAGAGGTCAACAGTACTTCACTGACCAACGGCGGACTGGTTCTCAACTGATTGCAATCACAGGGAAGTAGGCGATTAACGGAGTAGATAGCTGCGACTTAAAATCCTGGGCCGTTGGCGTTTGGCGCATGCCAACGGATTACATCTCGCAGTGTTCACCTAACGCATGGATTGGAACACCTTCATTTGCGTCCTATTTGCGGATCTTGCCCACAAATCTTCGGATTCTGCCGACGCAAGTGATTGATTTTCTTTGTGATCAAACGGAAGTCGAGCCACTCGTAATCCGTAGGTTCTCAGCATCTTCCACATGCTCACCTTTAGTCTCGTCTGCGTTGTGCTGTCATCTCGTTCGAAAGTCAGCCGGCAAAAGGCGATAACAAGGTAATAACGTGTCGGCTGAAATGGCAGGGAGTTCCTTTCCTGCGATAGCCTTGAGGGTATTGACAGACCTCAACCTCCCGGCTTCGTCAGGCACCCAGGCGTTCGTGAAAGTACCATAGGTTTGATCGCACTCTGCCGACCTTATCAGCCGCAGCTGAGTTGGCTGCGGTGACTCGATAATTCCGACCGGTATATCGGGGTGCTGGATGGGGCGCAGGTATAAGAGGCGTGCAAAAACAGGCTGCGACTTCTCGGATTTTACCCGCACAAGGAACTCTGTTTGGCTGCCACTAAACGAACTGTAAATGGCAACCCCACGCGCAAGGAACTGTACAGACATCTTTTGTGCCTTTTGAGCTGCAAAAGCGAAAGAGGCGAACAGGCAACACAACAACAGAAGAACGAAAAGTCGGAAGTAGAGTTTGCGTCGCATAGTGAAAGAACATTAGCAAAGGGGCGTGTCACACACTAGAAGAGTTTCGCGCAGGCTTTGTCGATGGTGCACTGTGAGTGTAGTTTTAGTTCAGTCCCTACTGGGAACTCAGCAATGCCGCAGCTCCGGCGGTCGCCACGTTCGGCGTTCGGCGGGTGTGTCATGTAGGCAGTCGCTTTATCGCAGGCTAGCATCGATTTCCGGAACCAGAGCCTACGAACTTATCTCGTGCATTCCTTTAGGTTTGAAACAGCGGACATTCCACTCTTTTGGCATTTCGAATCTCACGCAGACCGCAATCGCCGCTTGTGTCCGTTGAACACATGGATAGACGTCACATTTCTTAACTAAGTACAATCACTCATCCATTAGTTCGCACACTTCTGTGAATTGCTTCCCGAAAGATCCTGAACAATACTGCGCACACATATTGATTGTTGCTGGGGGAGCGACTATGCAGAGGGAATCTGTTGGCAAGAAGGGTCTCGAACCTTTCATACTCGTACTGGCATTACTTTTCTTGCTCGTAATTAGTCCCAGTTCGACCGCTCAGGTCTTAAACAGCTTGCAACAGGTCTTTCTGAAAGCAAATCAAGCTTTCTCTTCGCAACCTGGTATTTCTTCCGTTACGTTTAATGGCCAGGCTATTCGATATTTAGGACCGGCTAAGGAAAATGGCACCGTCACGCTCACAGCCCGCGCCGACGGCTCCTCGCTCGTATCGATTCAACTGGACTCGGGAAATCTGAGTCAAGCGCAAGATACCTTCGTCAATGGACAAGGTTGCTCCTGGGCTGGCCCAGACAATGTGATGCGACGCTCTTCGTCGCATAATTGCAAGATTCCTGTAGCGTGGTTTTTCCCGGAACTATCGCTCTTCAGCACTCAGCAACCGTCAAATGGAACGCTGAGCCTATCGACCAATCAATCGCAGCCGACTTTGCATTGGACGCCGATCATACGGTCAACTTCGGACAGATCTACTGCCGATTTACTTACAAAAGTTGGCTCTTACGATCTGCAGTTCGATTCTGCAAGTTACCTCCCCTCGTCTCTATGCTACGCGACACACCCTGACAACAACGCCGGTTTGGATATTCCAGTAAGGATCGCCTACTCGGATTACCGGAATATCAGCGGGGTAGCAGTCCCGTTCCACATCCAGCGATACGTCAACGGAGTTCTCTCGGTTGACATCACGTTGGCCAATGCAGTCGTAGCCTACTAGCACCAAAGGAACCTACATGAAAAGCCTAAGATACGTATTGCTGTTTCTTGTTGTCTTTGCTCTGGGCGGAATTGTTCTCGCTCAGGGCGGCAGAGGCCTTTACGCCTTTGGTCCCTTTGATACGCTGGGAATAGATTCGGTTAATCGTGGGAATTTGAATATCCACCTCTCGATTCCGATCATCAGTAAGACTGGCCGTGGAGGCAGTAACTTCACTTATTCGCTGGCCTACGACGGCATGGTGTGGAACACGGTTGCCGCGGATGGTTCGCCCATTTGGACACCTGCACTGAACTGGGGCTGGACGGATATTACCAACGCGCAGTACGGGTACGTGACTTACTCAAAAGAGATCAACGATTGCGAGATCCCGCCGGATGGATTGATTCTCAGCCAGGCGACGTACTCTAACTTCGTCTACCACGATAATAAAGGAAACTCCCACGGTATCCCCTATTCATATACCACGGCGTGCGGCAAAATGGGGCTGCCCCCAGGAACCTCTACTTTTCAACTTAGTGATAATTCTGGGTACACTTTATACCGTACCGGAGGAGTTTCTTTCATCGTCTTCACCGGTTACGGTGCGTATTTTAGCGTGCCGAGCACGGTAGGCTCCGCCGGTTATGGGAGCGCAACTTTCACAGACACGAACGGCAACCAAATTTCAGCTGCTGCGTCGTCCTCCTCTGCCACCTTTACTGACACGATGGGAAAGACCGTGCTCTCGGCGTCGGGTGCAGCGCCGAATGACGTGATTTATTCGTACACCGATCCGAATGGAACCGCGCAAACTGTTACAGTCAAGTATGGACTCTACACCGTTCAATCTAACTTCCCAGTATCGGGAATCCAGGCATACAGCCAATCAAACGTTCCGCTGGTAAACTCGATCGTTTATTCCGCGGACGCGAGCTCTTATTCTTTTACCTACGAGCAAATTCCCAATTCATCGGCGGTAACCGGCCGTCTCGCAAGCATCACACTTCGCACGGGTGGGACAATCAGCTACACGTATACCGGCGGCTACAACGGGATGAGCTCGGATGGTACGACGTCGGGTCTCACCCGGACCACCTCGGATGGCCAAACTACATACACGAGGTCAGGCAGCACAACGGTCAGAACCGACGCGAATGGAAATCAGACGCAGTACACGTTCTTGAATTCCGGTACCACGTATTACGAGACAGATCGAGCGAGTTACACAGGCTCAGTCGGCGGCACGCTATTGCAGGAAGTGAAGACGTGCTACAACGATCAGACCTCCGGTTGCCCCAACAACTCAGTTTCCTCGGCGATTTCTTTTCTTTCCGCCACTGCTTACCAGAATGGGATTAACGTAAGCACGCAAAAACAGTGGTACAGCGGCCCAGAACTTCTGACGCAAACACAAGACGTAATTACAGGCCTGACCACGCAGTACGCCTACAACACTTACACTGGCCCGTACAACATTCCCTTCTATCGCGTGGCTTCTCAGGTTTCGACCTTGGGAAGCTCGACGGTGGCACAAACAACATACGGGTACGACGAAGGTACCCCTACCCCCACCTCGGGACTGCCGCAACACGTCGCTGTGAGTACCACTCGCGGGAATCTGACCTCTCAGCATGCATACACGGACAGTTCGATCTACGATACGATTGACAGCTATTTCACTTACGACGATGCTGGCACTGTCCTGACGAGCTCTCAAACAGGCAAAGGCGTCACCAGATACGGATACGATTCGACGGATGCACTCCTCACCAGCATTGCCCTGCCAACGCCAGCAAGCGGCGTGGCGATGACCACAACTATCGGCTACAATTCATCCAATTTATACACTGGCTTGCCTTCGACCGTAACCGATCCGAACGGGGCCACCCAAACGCTCACATATGATGGAATGCTTCGTGTCCTCGAAAGCGACGTTTCTGACGCAAGCGGCCATTTAGTGGGGCGGACATCGTACACGTACTCGACACCGACCGCCTATGGTGTCTATGCATATCAAAATTCGTCAGCATATACAGATTCTGAGTACGTACTAGACGCATACGGGCGACAGATTCACTCAGCAATAAGTAATGGGCAAAGCGGGTCGGGATGGGATCTGCACGACACATGCTATGACGCCGTGGGCAATGTCAATTTCCAGTCGTATAACTACCAGGGGACCGGCGTGCCTAGCTCGCCAGTTTGTACGAATTACGGCGATCACTACACTCGCGATGCCATTGGCCGGGTCACCAAGCTGACACACGCGGACAGTTCTTCTTACATTAGCTACGCCTATAACGGTCGTGCAGTCCAAACCACCGACGAGAACGGAGTAAGCAGAATATCTCAAGCCTATGGAACAAATTCTTCCGTTTGCGAGATCTCTGCTACCAACAACATGCCAGGTTCAGGATCATCGGGTTCATGTGGAATGGACATTTCCGGAACTGGATTCCTGACAAACTATACAACTGATCTGGCTAATCATAAGTTGACTGTTACTCAGGGCGCGCAAACTCGGCTCTTCCAACAGGATTGGAGCGGACGCGCGATCCTGGTTCAGGAGCCGGAAGCGGGCCAAACGACATATTCATACAGCTACACTACCAACGGATTGGTAGTTACGCGGCAACGCCCGAAGGCTAATCAGACGAATGCGAGCACGTTAACTACAACAACCACGCAATACGACCTTCTTGGACGACCACTCAGCGTGTCGTATTCGGACGGTACTCCGACGAAAACGTTCAGCTATGATTCGGCGACCGCATTTAGTATAAGCACTGGGTCTTCGAAGGGACAGCTTGTGAGTGTCTCACTTCCAACTGGAGTTGCGGAGGCGTTTTCCTATGATCCACAAGGCCGAGTAATCCAGACGTACCAGAAACTCCCCTCAGGCGCCAGCGTGACAGGTAACTATACCTACGATGAGGTTGGTAATCTGACTTCCTCGACTGATGCGGCGGGCGTGACTACCTCTTACACTTATACGAGGCATAATAAGGTTCAGTCGGTTTCAAGCTCTCTGAACGATTCAACGCATCCGGGCTCTCTCATTAAGAATGTTCAATACGGCCCGTTCGGACCCACGGGCTATCAACTTGGAAATGGTCTCACGGCCGTACGGTTCAATGATCCATACGGGAACACTGGTGCATGGTTCTGTCAGGACTCGACACAGCAGTATTGTGCAGGCGGTACACAGATTTACGCTTTCACGACAGCGCAACGAGGAGCCCGTATAACGAGCACGTGCGACACAGTCAATGGGTGTTACAACTATGGATACGATGAATTCAATCGGCTCGTAGCGGTAACTTCCGGTTCTCAACAGGCGTTTACGTTCGTCTATGACAGATGGGGAAACCGTTGGCTGCAGAATGCTCTGCTTGGGGGCTACTCACCGCAATATTCGTTCAACACAGCGAACAACCAAATAACAGGTTTTACTTACGATGCCGCGGGCAATCTTACAAACGATACCGTACACGCCTACGCCTATGATGCGGAAGGGAATCAGACGCTGGTCGATGGTGGAAGTACCGCGCAGTACACGTACGATGCATTAAATCAACGGGTGCGTATCGATCAAGCTGGCTCCGGGCAAGAATTTGCCTTCGACCCATCCGGAAAGAGGAGGTCCATTTGGAATCCCACTGCAGGACAAATTCAGGGCCAGTCATATTGGGGAGCAATGCCCATGTACTTCTATTCGGGGGGCATCGGGCATTTCCAACACCAGGATTGGTTGGGCACCGAGCGAGCGCGGACCAAGTACGACGGAAGCCTAGAAGGAACCTTTAGCTCAGCGCCGTTCGGAGATTCATTGGGAGTCGCTGGATCTGACAACGATCAGTACCACTTTGCTCAACTCGATCATGACCTGTCCAACATAGATCATGCTCAGTATCGGCAGTATGGCAATGTGCAGGGGAGATGGTTTTCTCCAGATCCGTTCAGTGGCAGTTACGATTTTTCAAACCCGCAGAGTTTAAATCGTTATGCATATGTACTCAACAATCCTTCAAGCCTCACTGATCCTTCCGGAATGTTGGTGCAAGCGTGTGGAGGAACAGATAACGGGAACTGCCCTATTTATGGTACCGGTAGCGGACCAACTGGAGGCTGTACAGTAGACGGGCTGCCCTGTAGTACAGTCCTCGGATTTGGTTCCGGTCTGGGGAGTAATATGATTTCAGGAGTTACCCCAGTGGGGTGCTACGGTCCAGTGTGTTCCTACAACGGAATACTCTACACCTATGGGAATGGATCGAGTGCGTGGTCGGCCTGTAGCGGGGTCGTATCAACAGGAACCGGTTTCACAATTTATTGTTATGTCACAGAGTTTCAACTAGCTGGCGTTACCACGACCCTCTCCAACTCGGCTGGGTCAGGAACCGGAAGTACCTGGGGAGGGACCTTCGTAAGCTCGTTCCTAACTTTTGCAGGCGGGCCTGGTGGCGTGCCAACCTGTGCCGGGCAGGCTCTAAATACAGTCGTCAACGACGTTAACCCTTTCCCCTCTAACACTAATCCAAGCGGTACGGACTGGGCGACCGCCGCTTCTCAAACAGTTGCGAAAGTCACATCGATGGCATTTTGGAGTCAAGCCATGAGCTACGCCGGATCAAGAGGCCTTACAGTGCCCTTGCGGTCGAGCGTTTTCCGGGGATTAGTCTCGACTTCTGCCGAGTTAGGACAGTTGTCAGAGGGAGCCACAATTCCTGTCATTATAGGGGCAGGTCACTCAATTTACGCGACCTCAGCCTCAGCTAGAAGTGGGGGCTGTGCTGCCGCCTTTCCGGTATTTTAGGAGATTATTTTATGAGGCAGGGTTGTAGGGACAACTTGCTATACCTCTCAGCGGGGCTGGGGGCAGTTCTGATAGTAGTCGCTCCTTTGATCTACTTTGATAGCAGAGGACGTCCTATTCCGGAGTTTCCTCTCGCAACTATTTCAATAATTGGAACAACCTTGTTCCTCTGTGGAAGCATTGTGAGAGGATTGCTAAGGAGGCATCTTGGCATTTTGCGATGCCTGCCAGTGATAGCTCTTTCAGGTCTAGTGCATGTGTTTCTCTTCGTGTGGATATCTTGCGTCATAGGTCGTACCCTGCTTCTTGCCATGGCACTCGGAGCCGGTCTCGAAAGTGTGTTGTGGCTCCAATTAATTGAATGGCTCAGGAAGCGTAATGGGCACATCGGTTAAATGGGTCAAAAGACGAGGGAATCTTTTCCAAAGGGCTACCTTGAGGTTAGGTCTGATCGTCGTTTTACTAGTGGGCTGCAGAAGGCTAAGCAAACCGCCAACGAGACTTCCTTCTGGAGTGCCCCGATACCCGAAAGCTGTACCAGAGGAAAGTAGAGGTAAGCTGGCAGGCGAGGTCCTCGTGACGCGCACGGTTGGAGACACAATTTATTTGCGTCCTGTTTGCGGATTCTGATCCAAATTTCCGGATTCTTCCACTCCATCTTGTTGATTCCTTTTGCAATCAACGTCGCTGGAATCACTCATAATCCGTAGGTCAGTGGTTCGAGTCCACTCGCCGCCACCAGAGCACTCGATTGACACACCAGAATCGCCGCGGCTGACGTCGGCCACATTCCTGATAACATTTCAGCCTCCAACGCCTCTTATGGGGACGGGTAGCTATTAGGAAGGAATATCGTCCCTCGTAAAGGAGAAGGGTCAAATGTGGTTATTTCGCCCTGGACTGCGGGCTGTGCGCCTATATTACGCATCAAGGTGGCTGTATGGTCATCGGTTGAAAGTGATAGCGATCCTCCTTTACAACCTGAACCTGATGCTCAATGGATGCGAAATTTCCTATCTTGCGGAGATTGGACAGGGGCTACGGATTTATCACCCTGTGGGCATTGTCGTCGGCCTTGTGCGCGCAGGGAAGAATCTTACGCTCGGGCAAAATTGCACGATTGGAAATAGGGATGAGCGTGTACGAAATGGCAGAACGACTCCCATCATTGGCGATGGCGTGATCATCAACGCTGGAGCTGCTGTCCTTGGTCCGATCTCGTTGGGCGATGGTGTGGTTGTAGGTGTAAACGCCGTAGTGATACATGACTGCCCGGAAAACTCTGTGATGGTAGGCATTCCAGCTCGGCGCCTCGAACGAAACCACGGGACACATTCGGAAATATAACGAAAGGTGGCTTCGGTACCAGGCTGCTGGCGGGTACTCCCACTGACGGCATCGTGATGGAAGGCCGGGTAGGAAGGTCATCGAAGACATCGAGCTTTTCCTAAACGTGGCGAGCGGAGCTCGTCGAGGATCAGGCGATCACCTGCCCCGGCTTCTGCTGAGGCCTTGCGTCCTCAGGCTGCCATACGTGGCGCTCTGGTGTTTGGTTTTCTGTTGTCGGAGATGGCGGGGCGATTGGAATGTCGTTCCTGCCGCATCTCGGCGACAATGGCGTAGACAATCAGCGCCATCACAAACGTGGCCATCACTAACGCTGCTATTGCTCCCATGATGCCCTCCTCTCAGAATCTCAAAGCAAACGTGCTTTATCACACGGTGAGGGGTTCACAACGGAAAAATCGTACTCTGCTCCCAAAATGGCTTGTGGCGGTTAATTGTTCGGCAAACAGATGTTCGGCAAACGGCCCGAGAGTCGGAAGAATGCCAACTCTGGGTACCTTGCTCGTGTTACGGAAGGTTTTGCTGCTGTGCCCGCAAGTGGGAACTGTCCACAACTCGACATTCGAGCAAAAGCAACTACCCCGCCTAAGCGGAGCTTGGACGGGGCACATGCATGCAGTGATTAGAGAGGTGGGCGGCATTTAGAGCAGTCCGTACACCGCTACCTGGCCATTGCCGCCGAGGTAAACCTTGCCGTTGAGGACGACAGGGACGGCGAAGCGAATTCCGGGAGGGCCCTGGTCGCGCGAGGCGTTCTGGCGGGTGTTGTAGAGCTCGGTTTTGAGATCGGCGGTATAGGCGTAGAGATATGCGGCAGGGCCGGAGTTTTGCTGGACCCAAACGATGCCATTGGTGGTTCCGTTGGACGAGATGGTCGGCGTAGGGCCGGGGAATGTGAAGGTCATCGTCGTTTCGGAAGTAGGAGAGCTTGAAAGGAGGCCGTTGGTGAAGGTGAAGGCCTTGAGATGGTCGTTGAGACTGGTGGTGTAGTAGGTTCCATTCCAATAGGCGGGAGACGAACGGACGTACTGCAATACGGCATTTGGAACGGTTTGCACGGCGTGGCTGTCGTCGCCAGCGTGGTATTTGCCCATGTTGTCGCGGTTGATGGAATAGATGGTGCCGTCCTTTCCGGTAGAGAGGACGAGGTGCGGGAAGGTTGCGGAAGGCTGATCGACGACAATGGCGGCTCCGCTCCCGAGATCCATGTCGTAGTCGTTCTGCTTGAGCGCGTCGTAGGGTTCGAAGAAGTCAACGAGATCGAGCGATGTGGTGGACGAGCCGAACTTGAGGAAACCGTTGGAGTAGGATTTCCCGCCAGTGTCGGCAGTGAGCGCGCCGTTACCGATGGTGACGTACACGTTTCCGGCGGAGTCGGCAGCAGGACCTCCACCGCTCATCCAGATGCCGGAGCCGCCGTTCTCGGTAATGAGGCTGTTGTTGCGCAGACCGTCGGGTGTGGTGCAGAAGACGCCGACGCGCTGAAGGGTGTCAGCTTTGTAGGAGATCACCCAGCCGTGATACGGGGTGCGGTCATTGTGAGATCCCCACGCGATGTAAACGAGGCCGTTGGCGAGGAGAAGTCCGGGACGCTGATTCTGAATGCCGGGGTCGAAGTTGATCACGCCGTTGACGGCATCGGGTGTGGTGCCGGGAACACTGGCTTGAATGGTGACGGGGCTGCCGGTTTTCTCGCTGCCGTTGTGAATGTCGAGGGCGTGCAGTTTCTGAATGTGCTTGCCGTTCTCAAGAGTGCGCGCGACGAGATAAATGGTGCCGGTGTTGGGATCGATGGCGGGCGTGCCGGTGATGCCTATCTCAGGATTGAAGCAGCAGGCAAAGTCGCGTTCCGAGCCGACGGGAAAAGTGGTGATTCCGTTGGCGGGGTCGATGAAACTGACCTGCCAGATGGGCGCTTGCTTGCTGTCGGCGTCAAAGGCGTACAGGCTGTCGTGTTCGGTGGCGACAATGAGCAGATTCCTCTTGGTGCCATTGATGTCAACGCCAGTGGCGACGAGGGGCTGCGCGTACACTTCTCCATCGACGTCATATGAGAATTTCTTGCCGAACTGATTGACGTTGACGTTGGCGGGAGTGAGTGTGGTTTCCGCGATGTATGCGCCCGTGCGTGTGTTATCGCCATGCCAGGTGAGCGATCCGCCGATGGGAGTGGGGGTGTCGCCTCCCTTGCCGCTACCGCCACCGGTGCCTCCGCCGCTGCCGCTACCGCTACCAATGTTGGAGGTGGTGCTGCTACCGCCAGTGCCGCAACTGAGCAGAAGTGCGATTGCAATAAGCGAAATGACAGATAGAGAAATCCGTCGCATGTACCCCACCTCGGCCATATAGGAAAGCTGTTCCGATAGCAGGGTTGCTTAAGAGAGTACCCGGTACGGCACACTTTGTGTTTCCTTCACGGTAAAACATTGAATTACAGTAACAATTCAGAGCTGACTTGCATCTGCACCATCATGCGTTGCGAGCCCCGATGGCGCATGGATGGTGGTCGGGGATATCTAGCGGATGAGCGGTGCGGCCACGCTGATGCGCACACAAATCGTTGGAGTAGCCGAAGCTGGAATGGCTGGAGCGAATATGAGCGGTAGAGATTTCAAAAAGAGAATTCTGGTTGTAGATGATGAGCCGATGGTTCTTGAAGTAATGTCGGAAATGCTTTTGAGCCAAGGTTTTGCAGTACGCACCGCTGATGATGGTTTCGCCGCACTAATCAAGCTGCGACAGACATTGCCTGACCTCATTATTTCTGACCTGCGCATGCCTAACATGTCAGGCTTTGAGTTGTTGTCGGTGGTGAGGAGGCGGTTTCCTCACATCCCGGTGATCGCCATCAGCGGAGAATTTCTAGCGGGCGGGAAGGCACCAGGGCTCCTTATGGATGAGTTTCTGCAAAAGGGGAGCTACACGCCGCAACAGCTTTTCGAGACCATTGGACGCCTCATCTCTGAGTCTCCGATCCGACCGCATGCGCCGAAGGGCGACAAGGCTCCGCTGTGGATTCCGAGGCGGGAGGCGGGCTACGTGGTGATCGTGTGTCCGGAGTGTCTCCGCTCGTTTTCAGCTGAAGATAGCTCTACGGGAACGGAGGTCCACAACGCGGATTGTCCGTCGTGCGGCTCGCATGTTCAGTACCTGGTGGACTCAGCCGTATTGGAAGTGCTGGCACGGAAGAAAAAGAAAGAGTAAGGATGAGAGAGTCCTGAGCCAGGTGTGGAACGCGAAGTTCGGCGGCGAAGAGAATCAAGTTAGATAGAGCTAGCGATTCAAGAAGAGAGGAAGAGGGCCATCTGAGTGGATCAGATGGCCCATGTGTTTTGTTGGATCAATGTCCGTCGAGGCAGCCGTTTTGTCCGGAGCTGTTGGGGTAGCCGGTGCCGGCGGTGTAGGCATTGTTAGACCACTCACCCTGAATCTTCCACTTGCTGCCGTTGGAGAAGGTGACCGAGGGGACGTTGAAGGTCCACGCGCATTTGTCGCCGTTCTCAGCGCCGGAGGAGTCATACCAGGCGCCGGGGCTGGCAGGGTCGGTGCGGGCCTCGGAGAGTTCGTGGCCGGAGACGTTGGCAAGGGCGGCAAGTCCCTGCGAGTGTCCAGTAGTGGTGTCCTGCGGATCGCAGCCCGGGTCGCCATCGAGTTTCCAGAAGAAGGCGAACTGAACGACGGTGGTGCTGGTGCCGCAGGTGCCAGCGCTATGCCATGCGCAATAGTTGGCGTTGCCGCGAGGGAGATCGGTGTACACGGCGTAGTAGCCGTTGCCCGCGGTATTCGGCGTCACCATCTTGCAGACCTCGGCGAGGATGGCGGAGGTGGAGTTTCCGCCGGAGGCCGCGGAGGTGTCGATGAGATGTCCGAGATAGGAGGTGGTGGGGCCGACCTGACCGTTGCTGCCAGTGTATTCGTCGGAGGTCTTGGAGTAATTGGAATTGCTGAAACCGGTGTACCAATCGTCAATGCCAGTGATCTTGTCTCCGGTGTAGTTGGCCCAACTGGTGCCCCAGAAGATGGCCTGGGTGACGGCGGTGTTCATGATCTTGCCGCCGTGGTAGGTCATGTTAGCGGATTTTGAGGGCCGTCGGGAGGCCTGGAACTGGCGCGTCCAATGGATGCCCAGCATGGGCGGCTCGTTCTGCTTGATCAGAATCTCGGGCTTGGTGTCTCTACGGGCGTTGTTGTCGGCTTGAGCAAAGGCGACGGTGCTGGCGAACAAAACGATGGGTACGGCGATCCACTTCATAGAACTCCTCCACGGCATTGACACAGTTTGGGTTGAAAAAAGAACTGAAGGGCCTGACAGCGATTAGTAGAAAAGACTGCTCATAGTCTTGCGCGAGCAATCTGGTGTCGATGCGTTGAGGCACTGTTGAAGTAAGGTCGAGTGCGGGACCCCCGGGTAGCAGCTTCCTTCCTGAGATGCATAACTCGGCATAATCGCAACCATAAATAATTTGAATTTCCGTAATGGCGGAGGGCTGCGATAGGGTACAGGAACTTAGTTGTGCCGATTTTGCAGCGTGCGGATGTACGCGCGGTAGTTGGGGCAGAGAAAAGAAACAGAATGGTTGTGCGGTGAGGACCGTGCGCCGAATCGGCAGCAGTAGAAGTGTTTGTTCAGGCTGAATTGTTCAGCGACGATGTGGTGCGTCCATTGCTGATGCGCGCGGTTGGCGCGTCTGCGATGTGGCGCGTCAATGTTTGTAATCTGGGTTTGTAACCTGGGTCAGTAACCCGGGTCTGTAATCTGGTTCGCGCGAACCGGACGAGGCTGTTCGCTTGCGTCCGGCACTGCAATGCGGACCGGCGCACAGGTGCAATCTATGGGCGATACGTTCGGTGTTTCGCCCCATAGCCTGTTCTGCTGCGCGGGCTTATCCTGCTTGCCTGAAGTAATCAAAACGACAACTGACTCGCAGACCTGAGGCGCACGCCGTATTTGCGGATAGGAATGCGGATTTAGGCCAGAGAAGATTTTGCGCTGCAGGGCGAAACTAGCTTGTCGGAATCGTGTTTAGGTTGATATCCGATCCGAGTCGGTTCGAGCGGGTTGAGCAGGAGTGATTCTTTATGAAATCTGATATGAACGGTGCCGGGTTTGCGGGAGAAATACTGGATGGAATCATGCAGCCGGTGCCCTCAGCACCCGCGGGTCACAGAATCGGACAATGGATTCGAAGGGGACTGGCAACGACGCTGAGCGCCTTGATGATTGCGGTGCCGATGGGACAGCAGGCATTTGCGCAGGATGGCGGTTATGGGCCCCTTCCGGGAACGGCCGCGCAGGCGCAGGGACAACCGCTTGCAGACGAGCAACTGGATCAGCTGGTAGCTCCGATTGCGCTGTATCCTGACGCGCTGGTGGCGCAGGTCCTGGTGGCGGCGACGTATCCGCAGCAGGTGGTGGAAGCCGATCGCTGGCGCGCATCGATGGGGAACGCTCCGGCGGAGCAGATTGCGGCAGGCGCGGACGCGCATGGAAACTGGGATCCGAGCATCAAGTCTCTGACGGCGTTTCCAAGCGTGCTGGCGCAGATGGATCGCAACCTGCAATGGACGACCGACTTGGGCAACGCTTATTACAACCAGCCGCAGGACGTGATGGACTCGATCCAGTCGATGCGCGAGAGAGCGTACTCGGCAGGACAGTTGCGCAACACTCCGCAACAGGTGGTGACGCAGCAGGAAGGCGCGATCGCGATTGCTCCGGCGAATCCGGCGGTGGTGTATGTGCCGGTGTATAACCCGTGGGTAGTGTATGGCGCGCCGCTGGCAGTGTATCCGGGCTTCTATTATGTCCGGCCGGCGGGAGCGGTTTTCGTGGGCGGGCTGGCGATTGGATTCGGCATCGGCATTGGCGTTGCGACGTTTGCGCACTGGGGCTGGGGCTGGCACCGCTGGGGATGCGGCTGGCACGATCACGCAGTGGTTTACAACCACACGACTTACATCACGCACAGCACGACGGTGATCAATCGCGGATTCTATCGTCCGGGTGCACCGGGGCATTATCACGGCGGACGTGGACCCTTTGTCAGAGCGGGCGCGCCGTTTCATCCAGGTGCAGGCCGTCCTGACTTTGGACGTCCGGGGATGGGATATCGCGGAGGACCGGTTCGTCCCAACATGGCGCGGCCAGTGAATAATGTGGCGCGTCCGGTGGCTCGCCCGGCGGGCAACTACGGACATCCGAATGCATATGCTCGTCCGGTGGGCGGCGGCAATGCTCACGCAGAAGCCTTCCATGGCAATGCAGCCCCTCGTGGTGAGGCCTTCCACGGTAACGCAGCTCCTCGTGGCGGTGGCGCTCCGGCGGTTCATGGCGGGGGCAATGTCGGTCACGGCGGTGGTGAATCGCACGGTGGTGGCGGAAATCATGGCGGCGGCGAAGCGCGCGGTGGCGGTGGAAATCATGGCGGTCATGAAGGGGGACACGAAGGACACGGTCGCTGATCGCGTTGAGTACCCAGAGTTGGAAAAACGCCAACTCCGGGCCACCTGAGAATCATGGAGGGAGGCTGAAACGGCCTCCCTTCTTTTGTGCGAAAACATGCAGCGCGGCTTGCGAGCAAGCCGATTGGAAGTGTTATTATTTGAACAACTCTGCTCCCTCCTTACCGCGAGATTCAAAAAGTCAACAAAGAAAAAGGAGCCCGGCCCGATGAGAAGCCGCTCACTCGCTGTACTTTTTGTTTTTCTCGTCTCGATTCTTGCTTCGGGTGCATTTGCGCAGACGTTTCGCGGAAGCATCCAGGGAACGGTAACGGATTCAACCGGCTCGGCCATCGTCGGCGCGCAGGTGAAGATATTCAGTCCGTCCACCGGTTTTTCTCGCACGCTGACCACCAACGAGCGTGGCGAATATCTGACCTCTGAGCTGCCCCTTGGCAACTACAGCGTCACGGTGGAGAAAGCAGGATTCCGCACCACAACGCTGACCCAGATTCCGGTGAGCGTGGGATCGCCGACACGAGCGGATGCAAAGCTCTCGACCGGCGAGGTGAAGGAACTGGTCGAGGTAACGGCGGACGTTCCGCTGGTCGAAACCTCTTCAAACACAACGGGTGGCACGATTGAGGCGACCGAAGTCGCCGAATTGCCCGTCAACGGACGCGACTTCACAAAGTTGCTGGAACTGGTTCCGGGAACCACGAGCGATCCTCAGGGATCGACGGAGTCTGCGGGCTCGTATGGGCTCTTCAGCATGAACGGCAATCGTGGCCGCTCGAACAACTACCTGCTGGACGGCACGGACATGAATGACGGCTACCGCAACCTGCCCGCGATCAACCAGGCAGGTGTGTGGGGATGTCCCTCGACAATTCTCCCGATGGACGCGTTGGCCGAGATTCCTGTGACGGGCAGCCCGGAAGCTGAGTTTGGACGCAGCTCGGGTGCGACGGTAAATATCGTCACCAAGTCGGGTTCGAACCAGATTCACGGCAGCTTCTTTGAGTATTACCGCGATAGCGCACTGGGCGCTCGCAACTACTTCAACACTCCCGACCAGCCGAAGAACGCGTTCACCAATCATCAGTTTGGCGCATCGGTGGGCGGACCTTTTGTGAAGAACAAGTCGTTCTGGTTTGTGGCCTATGAAGGCCAGCGCGAAGATGGCGGCCTGCCACAGTTGGGAACCGTTCCGACGCAGGCAGATATTGCGGCGGCGACTCCGGCGGGTGGAATCAATCCGGTGATCCAGAAGCTGCTGGCGCGGAACCCTTGGGGCGTACTGCCCGCTTCGGGCGATGGCAGCGTGCAGTTCACGACGCCGTTTGCAAACGACATCAACAGCCTGATCCTGAAGGTGGATCAGCACCTGAACCTGTTCAGCTCGGGCGACCTGCTGACGGGACGCTACTACTTCAGCCACGGGCAGCAGAGCTTCCCGCTGGGAATGCTGTACACGGGCAGCAGCGCGCCGGGGTTCAACACTTCGACACCGACGCACGTGAACATCCTGTCGCTGTCGTACACCTCGATACCGAAGTCGAACCTGATTGTGGAGGTTCGCGGCGGGTACAACCGCTTCCTGCAGGCTTTCTACCCGGCGGACTCGAAGTTCGATCCGAACAGCATTGGGCTCAATACACTGCCTCCGGGATTTGAACAGACGCGTGACTTCGGTCTGCCGACGATCAATGTGGGAGCGTTCAGCCCGATTGGCTCGACTCCGAGCGACGCGCGTGGACGTATCGATACGAACTATCAGCTTTTTGGCAACGTGTCGTACACGAAGGGCGCGCACAACCTGAAAGTTGGATATGAGTGGCGCCGCACGTTCATCAACAGCTTTATGAACTCGGGACATCGCGGCAAGCTGGTGTTCTCGGACTGGCAGGATCCGGTGTCGGGCGATCCGGTGACGGCACTGAGCGAGTTCCTGGCTGGAAACATCACGGGCGGCGGCAGCTCGGCGGCTGGATACAGCACGCGCTACAGCTACCAGAACAGCAATGGCGCCTATCTGCAGGATAGCTGGCGCATCAGCAATCGCATTACGGCCAACCTCGGCGTGCGCTGGGATTATTTCGGCGTGATCGGCGAGAAGAATAATCAGTTCAGCCTGTTCGATCCGATGACGTCGGGTCTGGTGCAGGTTGGTGCGAAGGGCGGTCCGAGCACGCTTTATCCGAAGGACTGGAACAACGTTTCGCCGCGTGTGAGTGTGGTGGATGATCTCTTCGGCAATGGCAAGCTGGTGGTTCGCGCCGGAGCAGGGTTGTTCTATGACGGTGCGTCTCAGGACTTCTTTGTCGGCAACCAGCCGTGGAATACGTATGCGGCGCAGGCTGGCCCGGCGTTCAACAACATTCAATTTTCGTTCCTGAATACGCCGGACGCGAGCAGCCCGGCGAATTACACGACGATCCAGCCGGGAGTCGCGATCTTCGATCCGGCGAGCTACAGCCCGAACAGCGCGTTCACCGTGGCGCAGAATCTGGCGACGCCGGTGTACTTCTCCTACAACCTGAACCTCGAATCGCAGTTGGCGAAGAAAGTGGCAGTGCAGCTCGGATACGTGGGCTCGCAGGGACGCCATCTGTTCCGCTTCCGCGATATCAACCAGTTCAACAACGTGGCGGGCACGACGCAGAACTGCGGCAATGGCACGACGATCGGCTATGGCGAGCAGTGCTTCCCGAGCTACTACTACGTGAATCAGGTGGAGACCAGCGCGTCCTCGACTTACAACTCGCTGCAGGGAACGCTCAAGTTGCAGAACTGGCACGGGCTGAGCTCGACGCTGAACTACACGTGGGCCCACTCGATCGACAACGCCAGCGATGGACTGGATTTTGTACCCAACGCGGCGCAGCCTGACAACAGCTGGAATCCGAGCGGTGAACGAGCGAGCTCGAACTTCGATATTCGCCAGCGTTTGCAGTGGTACTGGACGTATAACCTGCCGCAGTATCAGCGGGCGAAGTGGCTGACGAATGGATGGGCGCTGGATGGCATGTTCAACTATGCGACGGGCCAGCCGTACACGGTGAGCTACATCTTTGAAGGCGATTACAACGGTTCGGGTGAATACTTCGGACGTCCCGACATCATTGGCGATCCTCATGCCGGAGTGCACGGACGCAACCTGCTGAACATGGCTGCGTTCGCGGCTCCATGCACGATCGACGCTAATGGAGATTGCGTGAACGGACATCCGGGCAATGAAGGCCGCAATGCTTTCAACGCTCCGAACTATGCGAACTTCGACTTCTCGGTGACGAAGATGACACACCTGACGGAACGCGTTGCGATGCAGCTTCGCGCTGACATCTTCAACCTGTTCAATCACGTGAACCTGAGCAATCCGCTGTTGCCGGGCTTCGCGGTGGATGCGTTCGTCAACAGCCACGTGGTGGGCAACCGCCTGGTGGCAGGACTGGACCCGGCGGCCTCGTCGAATGGCGTGGTGAACGGAGCGCAGTTCGTGCAGACGACGGCTACTCCGGACGTGGGCAGCGGCAATCCGTATCTCGGTGGAGGCGGTCCGCGCACGGTGCAATTGGCCGTTCGCTTCACCTTCTAACCGGCACTTGTGTGCGGGAGGCCACCTTCGGGTGGCCTTTTCGCTTTGTGGCGATGCCTACGGTCTTTGCCTCGCTTTGTGGACGAAGATACCTGTAAGTCCCAAATCTTGACTGCATTTGCGCTACTCTGCTTTACACTTCAACATGGAGAGTCAACTCTCAAACCGTGCCGTAAACGGGGCCAGTTGTCTTGGCGATTTAGGGAGCTAATACCTGAAATGAAAAAACTCATTCGCGCCTGTTGTCTGGTGGGGCTTGCCGCAGCTTTGTGCAGCACGCCACAGGCTTGGGCGTCGTCCACCCCTACGGGGAAGCAGGACGTTGTGCTCGGCAGCATGGAGCGGGAACTGCAACGCGCCAACACCGAGCTTGGCAAGCTGTCGCCCGCTCCTTACTTCATCAGCTACACGGTGTATGACCAGCAGGTATCGCTGGCGGTCGGGATCAATGGCACTCTGATCACGAGTACGACGGGGCGGAAGCGCGCAGCGGACGTCATCATGCGTGTGGGCTCGCCCAGCCTTGATAACGCGCACGGAGAGTCACGGCCTTCCGCGATCCACACGGACACACTGCCGCTGGACGATGATGCCGACGCGATTGCGCATGGGTTGTGGCGAATGACGTTTGGCGAGTATCGCAGGGCATCGGCGGCGTTTCTGAACGTGCAGACGAAGTCGCAGGTGAAGGCGAAGGAAGACGATCTCTCGGCGGATTTCAGCAAAGAGGTCGCGCAGGTTCACGCGGAATATAAGGAAGTGGCTCCGGCTCCGGATCAGAAAGATATGGAGGCTTTTGCGCGGCGCTTCTCGGCGGCGTTCAAGAAGTATCCGTTTATCTACTCGTCGGGGGTGATGGTGGCGAGCGAGAAGGAGCTGCGGAGGTTCGTCTCGAGCGAAGGTGGAAAGATCGTGACGCCGGAAACGGTGGTGCGCATGGTGATCCAGGCGGAGACGCGGGCGGAAGACGGCATGGAGTTGATGCGGGTGGAGACGTTCCAGGCCGATTCGCTGAACAAGCTTCCGGCGGGGGAAGAGATCGAAGCCAAGGTCGAGAAGATGGCGAAGGACTTGAAAGCTCTGCGCGAAGCTCCGGTGGCGGAGCCGTATGACGGCCCGGCGCTGCTTTCGGGACGCGCCTCGGGAGTGTTCTTCCACGAAGTGCTGGGACACAGGCTGGAAGGTCAGCGGCAACGCGGCGACGAGGAAGGACAGACCTTCACGAAGAAGTTGAATCAGGCAGTACTGCCGGAATTTTTGTCGGTGACGGACGACCCGACGGTACGCGCGATGAACGGCACGAGGCTGGCCGGTTGGTACGAGTACGACGATGAGGGCGTTCCGGCGATGAAGGTTGAGGTGATCAAGAACGGCATTCTGCGGAACTTCCTGCTGTCGCGCATGCCAATCAATGGATTCGATCACTCGAACGGACATGGGCGCGCGCAGACAGGGTTTATGCCGGTGGGACGGCAGGGAAACCTGATTGTGACCTCGACGAAAACGGTGAAGGATTCGGAGCTGAGGCAGAAGTTGCTGGACGAGGCGAAGAAGCAAGGCAAGCCGTATGGATTGTACTTCGAGGACATCCAGGGTGGATTCACGCTGACGCAACGCTCGGCTCCGCAGGCTTTCCAGGTGCTGCCGGTGATGGTGTGGCGCGTGTATGCCGATGGGCGTCCGGATGAACTGGTACGCGGAGTGGACATTGTGGGTACGCCACTTTCGGCGATGACGCGCATTGTGGTCACGGGCGATACGCCAGCGGTGTTTAACGGCGTTTGCGGAGCGGAGTCAGGCGGAGTGGCGGTTTCGGCTGCGGCCCCGGCGATTCTGTTCTCGGAGATCGAAGTGCAGAAACGAGCGCACTCGAAAGAACGGTTGCCGATATTGCCGCCTCCGGGCTTTGAACAACCGCAGGAAGCGAAGACCACGACGCATTCGGGAGGGCAGCAGTAATGAAAACGAATCTGAGAAGATGGCTGCTCGCTGCTACGGTGCTGTGCTCGAGTGTGTTGTTTGCTGCCGATGCGAAGAGCGCGCAGACGGAAGACACGATTCTGCGCGATTTGCAGACGGAGATGGCTCGCTCGAAATCGCAACTGCGGCTGGAGAATATGTCCACGCCGTACTTCATCGATTATCGCGTGGTCGATATTGATGATTGGGAAGCCGATGTGGCGCTGGGCGGAGTGCGCAACGAGACACGCGGGCGAGTGCGGTTTCTGCTGGTGCAGGTAAGGCTGGGAGATTACAAGCAGGATAACTCGAGCGCACGCGGCGAGGGCACGATGGAAGTGGTGCCGCTCGATGGCGACTCGCAGGCTTTCCGGTTCCAGGTGTGGAGCGCGACGGACAAGGCCTACAAGCAGGCAGTCGAAGCTCTGACGGAGAAGCAGGCGCGGCTGAAGCAGTTGACCATCGATCATCCGGTGGATGACTTTGCGCATGCAGAGCCAGTGCAGTCGATTGAGCCTACGGTGGAGCTGAAAGTGGAGCGCGAGCCGTGGCTGAAGATGCTGCGTGAGGCGACGGCGCTGTACACGAAGGATGCGAAGATTCAGTTCCTGGGATCGACGTTGAGCGCCAGGGCGGTGAACCGGTATTACGTGAACTCGGAAGGCACGGTGGTGCGCAGCGGAGAAGAGCTGTATCACGTGGCCATCAACGCGACAACACAGGCTGAGGACGGCATGCGGTTGGATCGTGCGACGGGTTTCACGGCGACCTCGGTACGCGATCTTCCGACGGCGGATGAAGTGCAGAAGCGCACGTTGAAGATGCTCGAAGCGCTAGGGAAGCTGCGCGAGGCACCGCTGGCAGAAGAGGAATATCACGGGCCGGTGCTGATGTCGGCAGACTCGGCTTCGACGGTGTTCTCATCGCTGGTGGGCGAGAACCTGCTGGGTGCGAAACCGGACCTGGGACAGAACGCCCGCGTGCGGGGACAGTTTGCCAGCAGCTATAAGACTCGGGTGCTGCCGGAGTTTCTGACGGTGGTGGACGATCCTACGCTGACGACGATGAGCGGCAAAGCTCTGCTCGGGCACTATGCCGTGGACGACGAAGGCGTGAAGGCGAAACCGGTTCCGCTGGTGGACAAGGGCGTGCTCGTGAGCTACCTGATGGGTCGGCAGCCGGTGCGCGATTTTCCCACGTCGAATGGACATGGACGCGCCAACTTGCCACTGAGCTGGCCAGCTCCAGCGGTGGGAAACCTGGTGGTAAAGGCAACGAACGCAGTCGCGCCGGAGGAGCTAAAAGCTAAGCTGGTGGCGATGTGCAAGGATCGCGGCCAGGAATATGGCTACTACGTGAAGACGATGGCTGGACATCGGATGCCGAGGTTGCTATATCGCGTGTGGGTGAGCGATGGGCATGAGGAGCTGGTGCGCGGTGGAGTGTTCGGCGATCTCGATCAGCGCTCGATGCGAAACGGCATTGTGGCGGCGGGAAATGACGAGTATGTCGAAAACGAGGTGCTGCCGATTCCGCACAGTGTTGTCGCGCCGTCGGTGTTGTTCGATGACCTGGAAGTGAAGCGCCAGACTTCGAATAAGGACAAGTTGCCGGAGTATCCGGCACCGGCGATTGCGAAGAAGTAGGTCGCAGGAGTAACTGGCCCTCATCCCCAAAGGATGAGGGCTTTTTTATTGCGACGAGCGACGGGCTAGAATCGTGTTTTGCTACTGCATGCGTGAGGGACTTCTGCTGCATACGACTGTGGGATCGCTGGTGGTACAACCGTGGTTCGAAAATCTGCGCATCGTGCTGGTACGCTCGCGAAATCCGCTGAACATTGGGGCGGCGGCGCGGGCGATGAGCAATTTTGGATTTACGCATCTGCGGCTGGTAGAGCCGTGGGAGCCTTCGTATCACGATGCGCGCTCGGCGGTGGGTGCGTCGGAGGTGCTGGAAAGTTCGCAAGTATATGGCAGCGTGGCCGACGCTGTGGCGGATTGCAGTCTGGTGGTGGGCACGACGGCGGTGGGCGCGCGGGAGGTGCAGCATCCGGTGCAGGTGCTGGAACAGGGCGCGGAGCGGATGAGGCAGGAGCTGGCAAAGGGCCCGGTGGCGCTGCTGTTTGGGTCGGAGAAGACAGGGCTATCGAATGAGGAATTGAGCCACTGTCACTGGCTGATTCGGATTCCGACGAGAGATCAACATATATCGATGAATCTGGGGCAGGCGGTGGCCGTGTGTGTTTATGAGCTGGCGCGAGGGGCGGCGAAGGCCTCGCAGAAGGGTGCGCCTAGGATGGCTGAGGCGGCGGAGATGGAGCGGCTGACGGAGATCCTGTTTGAGGCGCTGCGGAACAGTGGGTATGTCGGAGAGGCGGGGGAAGAGGCGGCGCTGGAAAAGCTGCGCAGGCTGGTGAGGAGAACAGGGATCGAGAAGGGGGATGCGGAGATTTGGTTGGGCATGATGCGGAACATTTTGTGGAAGACGAAGCACTGAGGGGTTCAGGATGAACTGTAAGGATGAAGAGCAGGAGCAAAGGCAACAACAACCCCGAGGTCCTTCGCTGCGCTCAGGATGACACTTCAAAAGCAAAAGCAAAAGCAAAAGCAAAAGCAAGAGCAGCAGCAACAGCAAGAGCAGCAGCAACAGCAAGAGCAGCAGCCAAAGTCCAAAGCAAAAACAGAGTCAAAGGCGAGAGCAAAGTAAAAGGCAGGAACAAAGTCGAGGCGCAAGAACAGAGTCAACTACCCCACCCTCTACTCGCGGCCATGCTAGTAAAAGAGTGGGGCACTCGTATTTCTAAAATCCCCTCCTTCGTTGTTTATGTGACTCGCAGAAGTGTGAGGGTGAACCAGTCGCGGTCGTCGCACCAGGATTGCTCGATGTGGAAGCCCCCGTTGGTGGCAAGGGATTCGAGCATTGAAGGTGTGAACTTGTAGCTGTTCTCGGTGTGGATGGTTTCGCCAGTTGAGAATGGGACAACGAGGTCGAGAGCGTTGATGTGCACGCGTTGAGAGCACAGGCTTTCAAGGTGCATCTCGATGCGTGACTCGTGGTCGTTCCAGATGATGCGGTGAGCAAAGTTGTCGAGGTCAAAGTCGGCGTCGAAGTCGCGGTTGATGCGAGCGAGGACGTTGAGATTGAACTTGGCAGTCACGCCAGCGGGATCGTCGTAGGCAGGCAGAAGGATATCGACTGGCTTGCGCATGTCCGTGCCGAGCAGAAGCGAGTCGCCGGGGGAAAGAGATGTTCGCAGGCGGCGCAGCAGTGCACAGGCGGCCATGGGTTCGAAGTTTCCGATGCTGGAGCCGATGTAGAGGACGAGTTTGCGTCCGGGGATTTGGGCGAGCGCGGATGCGTGCTGGGTATAGTCGAGCACCAGGGGGTGAACGGCTACCTGTGGGAGTTCGGAGCGGACGCGGGCGTCAGCGACCTCAAGAGCGAATTCGGATACATCGACAGGTATGAATGTAACGGAATGCTGCTGCTCGAGCGCGGCGCGCAGGACGAGCATGGTCTTCTTGGCTGTGCCTGCGCCGAGTTCGATGATGGTGGAAGCGCCTCCGGCCGCGCGGACCATGTCGGCGGCGTGAAGCTCGAAGATCGCCTGCTCGGTGGAGGTGAGGTAGTACTCTGGCTGCTCGGTGATCTGCTCGAAAAGCGCAGAGCCGGTGGCGTCGTAAAAGAGCTTGGGCGGCAGCTTTTTGGGAATGGCGGTGAGGCCATGCAGAACTTCGCGAGCGTTGCCGTCCAGTGGCAGTACGGAAGGATTAACGCTCATCGTTGGCGAGCCTCACTCCCATAAATTGCCAGCGCACATGCGGCGGGAAGAAATTGCGGTAGGTTGCGCGAATGTGAGAGGCAGAGGTTGCAAAAGATCCTCCACGAAGAACGAACTGGTTGCACATGAACTTTCCGTTGTATTCGCCGACGGCTCCGGCTGCGGGGCGAAAGCCGGGATAGGCGAGATAGGCCGAGCCGGTCCACTCCCAGAGATCGCCATAAAGCTGATCCTCTTCGGTGGAAGAGCCGGATATGGTGGGGCGGACATCAAGCGTGAACTCTTCAAGCAGGTTGCCGGTAACTTTGCGATGGCGCGCGGCCTGCTCCCACTCGGTCTCAAGCGGAAGGCGCGCTCCGGCCCAACGGGCGAAGGCATCGGCTTCGTAATAGCTGAGATGGTTGACGGGGGCGGCGAGGTTCAAGGGATTCATGCCGCGCAAGCTGAACTCAAACCACTCACCATCCTTCTGATCCCAATAGAAGGGGGCGCGCCAGCCTTCGCGATTGACGGTGTCCCAACCATCGGAAAGCCAAAGTTCGGGGCGCTGATAGCCGCGGTCATTCATGAATTCGAGGTATTCGGCATTCGTTGCAAGACGCGAGGCGAGGCGATATGGCGCAAGGAACGCCTGAAAACGCGGACGCTCGTTGTCGAAGGCAAAGTGTTCGTCACCGGCGCCGAATTCGAAGGTGCCGCCGGGATGCGATATCCAGCGCAAAGGAGCGGTGCGGGGCGCGGATGCCGACGGGAACGGGATGATGGTGTCATCGGCCGGAAGAGGCGCGTAGGCGGGACGCAGAGGCTGCGTCCAGAAGGCGTGCAGGATGTCGGTGAGAAGAAGTTCCTGATGTTGCTGCTCGTGGTTGATGCCGAGTTCGATGAAGGCGATGAGTTCGGGAGAAAGATCGTGCGACATGAGGCGCTGCATGGCTTCGTCAACGTGGTGGCGATACTGCAGTACGTTGCTGAAGGATGGGCGCGAAAAGGTGCCGCGCTGTGAACGGACGGGGTGTCCGCCGAGCGCCTTGTAATAGGAATTGAAGAGAATGCGGTATTCGGGGTTGAAGATGCGGTATCCGCTGAGTTGCTCGGAGAGGATGAAGGTTTCGAAGAACCAGGTGGTGTGAGCCATGTGCCACTTGGCAGGACTGGCGTCGGGCATGGACTGCACCATGGCATCTTCTTCGGAGAGCGGCTCGGCAAGGCGCAACGTGGTGGAGCGAACCTGATTGAACCGCTCGAGAAGAGATGCTCCAGAATGCAGAGGGATGGTGCCTGGAGTTATGGAAGCCAAAACGACCCTCCACCCCGAGAAAAGACGAACACTGGGGCCAGTAATCAGATGCGCTGAAGCGTGCGTTGGTTCCTTTGATTGTGGCGAGCTGGTCGAAGCACGATGGCGAAGGTCAGGGAGGGACGTGGCAACAGCGCCAATCGTAGGCTCATCTCTCTATTTGCGAACAGATAGAAATAGATAAAGGTGAATGAAAGCAGGAGGCGTTATGCGCGGGCTTTGGATGCTTGCTGGTCTTTCGCTTGGAACGATGATGGTCGTGGCACAGGACGTTCAGCCGAACGTGACTCCAATGGATCGCACGCCTGTGTACCGGGTGAACGTGGTGGCACGCACGGTGCCGGCGGTAAATTATCGCGATCGCAAATCGACCAGGATCGATTTTCGGGGAACCAGCCTGATGCCGGATGGCAGCGGCGAGGCGCGAATTGAGAGCAAGGCAGGACGGCTGGAGATTGATGCAGAACTGAAGAACCTGAGAAATGCAAACTACTACGGTCCCGAATACCTGACGTATGTGCTGTGGGCGATCACGCCGCAGGGGCGTCCGGTGAGCCTGGGTGAAGTGGTGCCGAACGATGATCATAAGGTAAAGATTCATGTGACGGCGAACCTGCAGGCATTTGGCCTGATTGTGACGGCAGAGCCATACTTTGCTGTGACCCGCCCAAGCAATATGACGGTGCTGGAAAACGAGATCCGACACGATACGAAGGGATGGGAGCAGCCGATCACCGCAAAGTACGAGGCCACGGAAAAAGGCGAGTACACGGTGGACCTGGCCAGCAATCAACTTCCGGCTTCGCAGGTGACTCCGGACGAGAAGCGTAGGGTACCGTTGACGCTGCTGGAGGCGCGCAATGCTGTGGCAATTGCAAAGGCAACGGGCGCGCAGCAGTATGCTCCGGACGCACTGGCGCGAGCAGAAGATTTTCTGAGCCGTGGTGAAGATTACATGCGGCGCAAGCAGTCGTCTTCGGCGATTGGCACCGTAGCGAGAGGCGCAGCTCAGGCGGCGGAAGATGCACGCGTGCTGACGATCCGGCGCAAGGCGGACGCAGAGGCAGCAGCGCGGCAAAGAGCAGTGGAAGAACAAGCCCGGGAAGCGAATGAGCGCGCAGCAACGGAACAGGCGAGTGCAGCAGACGCACGCCAGGCAGCGCTCCAGGCTCAGCAGGAACGCCAGGCGGCGGAGCAGGCAAAGGCTGAAGCCCTGCAGGCTCAGCAGCAGGCCGAAGCTGCACGCCAGGCTGCACTGGCTCAGCAGCAGGCTCTAGCGGCGCAGGCACAGACGGCAGAGCAGCGGGCGCAACAGGAATCCGCGAGGGCGCAACAGGCCGAACTGGAAAAGGAACAGATGCGGCAGCGGTTGCTGACGCAGTTGAACCAAGTTTTGCAGACGCGCGATACGGCTCGTGGGTTGATTGTGAACATGAGCGATGTGCTGTTTGATCTGGATAAATCGACGCTTAAGCCGGGAGCAAAGGTGAGGCTGGCGAAGGTGGCGGGAATCATCCAGGCGTATCCGGACTTGAGGCTGCAGATCGAGGGTTATACGGATTCAACGGGCTCGCTGGAGCATAATCAGGAGCTTTCGGATCGACGTGCGGCGGCAGTGAGGGATTTTCTGATTGCGCAGGGAGTGAGTCCGAATAATGTCTCGGCACAGGGCCTGGGGCCGTCGAATCCGGTGGCGACGAATGCGACTCCGCAGGGGCGACAGATGAATCGCCGGGTGGACCTGGTGGTGAACGGAGAATCGATTGCGGCCCGGCAGAGGCCCGCGGACGCAAATGCAGCTCCGGCGATGGGCGCTCCGGTGACGTCTGATCCGAGGCAGCAGGTGACGCCTAGTGAGCAGCGATGAGGTGGGGTAGATGTAAGCGGTGGTGGTGCCAACTCGCCAGCAGTAAGAGTGCTGAGTCGGAGTGATAGAGGAAACGCAAAACACCCACCTCTGCCAGAGACGGGCAGAGGTGGGGCACCAAGACTAGGGGGCGCGGGCATGGTGCTCGCGCTCTCGTTTTTATGGCGGGACTTGAAAAGAATGGGGCGAGCGCTGAAACTGGTGCGATGAAAGCTGTCGCTATTATCCCCTCTCGAATTGCCTCAACCCGGCTGCCACGGAAACCGCTGCGCGAAATCCTCGGAAAGCCGATGATTCAGCGCGTGTATGAAGCTGCACGGGCATGCAAGAAGCTGAGCGATGTGATCGTCGCTACGGATTCGGATGAGATTTTTTCGTTGTGCCAGCGGAATGGCTGGAACGTGCAGATGACTTCGGCGGAGTGTCGGAGCGGTACGGATCGGGTGCGCGAGGTGGCGCAGCGGGTCTCGGCCGACATCTATGTGAATGTGCAGGGCGATGAGCCGCTGGCGCGGCCGGAGCATCTGGATGCGCTTCTTTCGGCGATGAAGCCGGGCGTGGAAGTGGGAACGGTCTATACGCCGTGTGTGGCCGAGGATGTGGCGAATCCGAACGCGGTGAAGATTGTGACGGCGCTGAATGGGCGTGCGCTGTACTTTTCGCGGGCGACAATTCCTTTCGACCGCGACCGCAGAGGCGATGTGCGGTATTTCAAGCATCTGGGGTTCTATGCGTACACGCGGCAGGCGCTGGAGCAGTTTTGCACGTGGCCGGAGTCGGAGTTGGAGAGGAGCGAACGGCTGGAGCAGTTGCGATTCCTCGATCATGGTGTGGATATCTATGCGGCTGAGACGCCCTACGACACCGTGGGAGTGGATACGGAGGAAGACGTGCGCAGGGTGGAGGAGATTCTGCGCAGCGAAGGGCGAGCGTAACGGCTATTTAACTTCGAGGGTGATTTGAGCTTTCTCGGAGTGTCCGGCTCCATCGTCGGCGGTGAAGGTGTAGGTGGTGGTCTTCTGCGGCGTGACGTCAACGCAGCGATTGATGGAAGGCCAGACGTTGGCGACGGGCGGGTCGAAGGCGACGTTTTTCGCATTGGCAACGCCATAGCAGATCTGCGAGGGTTCGCCCTTGTGGAGGATGGCAGGCGAGGCGAACAGGGCGGTGATCTTGAGCCGTGTGCCGCCGTTTAATTCGACGTCCCTGCGGGCACGCTCGATCTCGTGGGCTTCGGCGTCGCGGCGGGCGTTGCGCGCGGCGCTCCAACGGGAGTAAAAGATCCATCCGGCGTAGAGCGCGGCGAGCACGACGAGGATGGGCATGAGGAGCGGGACGCGTTGGAGGATGGTTTTGCGAGGCTCGGTCATTTCAATCACGGATTGTATCGTACCGGGTGAGGGTGGGTTCAGGTGGGAGGCGGGTGCTGCGGTGTAGGAACTACCCCACCTTGAACTCGCGAAAGGCGCGAGTTCAAGGGTAGGGCGCCCCATGATTTGAAGGCATCTCGGATGATCAGGCGGAGGATCGCTGATGAATCAACAGAAGAAGCTGGATTCGCTGGCAGCGCGGTACAGGGTGGATAAAGGCCGAAAGTTTCGTTTGGGAGATTTTGATCCGGCGGATACGGCGGGATTGTCGCAGGACTTCAAGGATCAATCAGATGACTTGTTGCAGCGCTCGAACGAGCAACTCTCCGAGTTGCAGGATATGCTCTATGCGCAGGACAGGTGGGCGCTGCTGCTGATTTTTCAGGCGATGGACGCGGCGGGCAAGGATGGCACGATCAAGCACGTGATGAGCGGAGTGAATCCACAGGGATGCCAGGTGTATTCGTTCAAGTCGCCCTCGACGGAGGAACTGGATCACGGCTATCTGTGGCGAACGTCAAAAAGCATGCCGGCGCGAGGGCATATCGGCATCTTCAACCGCTCGTACTACGAAGAGGTGCTGGTGGTGAAGGTGCATCCGGAACTGCTGGCGGCAGAGAAGATTCCGGAGGTGTGCGTTGGGGACAATCTCTGGCAGGACCGCTATGAGGACATCTGCGCGTTTGAACGGTATTCGGTGAGGAATGGCACGGCGATCCGAAAATTCTTCCTGAATGTGAGCAAGCAGGAGCAGAAGGAACGTTTCTTGTCGCGGCTGGACGAACCGGAGAAGAACTGGAAGTTTTCGGCGGCGGATGTGCGCGAGCGCGGCTTCTGGAATGACTACCAGGACGCGTACGAGCAGATGATTCGACATACGGCGACAAAGGAGGCACCGTGGTTCGTGGTTCCGGCGGACAACAAGTGGTATGCAAGGCTTGTGGTTTCATCGGTGATTGTGGACGCGCTGAAAGAGATGAAGCTGTCGTATCCGGAGGTGAGCGCGGAGAAGCGGAAGGAACTGGATGCGGCGCGTAAGGAACTGGAAGGCAAAAAGAATCCGAAGAAGTCGAGCGTGGCGTGAGCAGTCATCAGGTCTGCTTCACTTGCCACGTGAGCGCGTGACAAAATAAGGGAAACTTATGAGTACTGAACACGAGATGGAAGAATTGCAGGAAGCAGCCGAGCATGGCCGCGATCATTCTTCGCTGGCGCCAGTGAGTCTGACGATGTCGATTCTGGCGGTGCTGGTGGCAGTGGCGGCGCTGTTGAGTCATCGGGCGCACACGGAAGAGGTTCTGCTGCAGAACAAGGCGACGGATACGTGGGCTTATTACCAGGCGAAGAATATTCGCCGGCACACGATGGAACAGCTTGACGAGATTCTAAAGGTCGTTCCCCTGAAGGATGCGGCAGCCGGAGAGGCGCTGCTGAAGAAAAACGAAGCCGCGATTGAAAAACAGCACTCGGAGCAGGAAAAGGTTCAGGAAGAGGCTAAGGGACTGGAGGAAAGAGTCGAGCTGTTTGAGCATCGGGCGAACCGGTACGACCTGGGTGAGACTCTGCTGGAGGTGGGGCTAGTGATCTGTTCGATCACGCTGCTGACGAAGAGGCGCGGGTACTGGGTCATGGGAATCGTGTTTGGAGTGATCGGGATCGTGCTGACGGCGTCGGGAGCGTTGCTGCACTAGAAACCCATTCGACAGTCGACGTAAGAGCAACATGCGAGGCCCCATGTCTGCCAATTGTGGCGGATGCGGGGCCTTCAGTGTTGTTAGAAGCTGGGGGTGTCGGGGAATTTGGAGGTGGCTAGCACTTTGTCGAGGGTGGTCAGGTGCAGTAGTTCTTTTACGCGCTGGCTGAGACTGCTGAATCTGAATTCGCAACCGGCTCGGCGCGCTGACACCCAGATGCCTACAAGAGTGCCAAGGCCAGAGCTATCCATGTGATGGACGTCCGAGAGGTCGAGAACGATGTTCTGCTTTTGATCGATGGCGCCACGGACTTGGTCGCGTAGCTGGTGGGCGGTGGCGGAGTTGACCCGGCCGTGGCAACGAAACATCATTTCGGAGCCGACGACTTCGGTTGAGATTTGCAGTTCGGTGGCGGGGCCCACGGGGTTGGCTGCCATGGAAGACCTCCTGGGTGGGGTTGGCGGACATAGATGCTGGGACAGAGCGGGTTGTTGCAAGGGCGCGTCGTAGAAAAACTTGTGTCAGCAGTGGAGGAGCAACGGCAAAAGGCAACCCCGAGGTCCTTCGCTTCGCTCAGGATGACACCTCAAAAGCGAAAGCAAGAACCAAAACAAAAGCAAGAGCAAGAGCAACTACCCCATCCCTAACCTCGCAAAAACGCGAGTTTTAAGATGGGGTAGTTGTTGCGGGCACCCTGATAGTGCAGCTAGATGAGGCCGGAGAGTCCGGCGATGGTTTCTTTGAGGACGCGGGCGGAATTGCGCAGCTTGGTTTCCTCTTCCTCACTCAATTCAAGATGGATGACGCGCTCAACGCCTCCGCGGTGAAGGACCGTGGGTAGGCTGAGATAGACGTCTTCGAGGCCATAGAGTCCCTGGACAAGGCTTGAGACTGAAAGCACGGTGCTCTGGTCGCGGAGGATGGCTTCGGTGATGCGCATCAGTCCGGCGGCGATGGCGTAGAACGTGGCTCCCTTGCGCTCGATGATCTGGTAGGCGGCATCGCGGGTTTGGGTAAAGATTTCGTCCATTTGCTCGGGCGAACAGGGGCAGGCGTTGTGCTTGGTGTATTCAGGCAAGCGCATGCCGGCGATGTTGGTGAGCGACCAGACGGGGACTTCGCTATCTCCGTGCTCGCCGACGATGAAGCCGTGGACGCTGCGGGCATCGACATCGAAATGCTGCGAGAGCAGGTAGCGGAAGCGCGCGGTGTCGAGGATGGTGCCGGAACCGATGACGCGGTGCGGAGGCAGGCCGCTAAGTTTCCAGGCGACGTAGGTAAGGACGTCAACGGGATTGGTGGCGATGAGCAGGATGCCGTCGGGATTGTGCTTGACGACCTCGGGGACGATTGAGGCGAAGATCCGGGCGTTGCGCTTGACGAGGTCGAGGCGGGTTTCGCCGGGCTTCTGCGCGGCTCCGGCGGTAATGACGGTGACGGCCGCTCCAGCGCACTCGGAGTAGTCTCCGGCCCAGATGCGGGTGGAGTGGGTGAAGGGGACGGCGTGGTTCAGATCCATGGCCTCGCCTTCGGCCTTGGCTTTATTAGCGTCGATAAGAACGATTTCGGATGCGAGTCCACGGAACAGGAGGGCGTAGGCATAGCTGGCTCCCACGTTTCCGAGACCTACGATTGCTACACGATTCGGTTTTGCCATATCACATACAGGATTTCACAAATGGGGCGGGTTGTGGGCAGAGAGAGCCCAAAGGTGGGGAGCTGGGAGCCGGAGTGGGACTCAGTCTGTGGCCCAAGTCTTGGAGATAGGGCCGCCGTTCCGCGAGGGCTGGAATGAGGGAGAAATTTGGCTGTCAAGAGCAGAAAAACGCGAAGCGAGAGGTAAATCGCTCAAAACAAAACGAATTTAATTCGGCGGGGAGGTGAGGGGATGAGGGGGTGCAAGTTGATATCCTGAAGATAAGAGTGAGTGAGAGGGGCGGAGGTAGTGGCACAGAAGAAAAAGTCTGACGCACGGAAGCCTAAGGCGCTCGAGCGGGATGGGAAAGAGGCCGGGGTGCGGGCTCCGGCAAAGAAAGCAGCGAAGAAGAAGCCTCCGGGCAAGGCAAGGAAGGGCAGTTTGACGGGGGCGAAAAAGAACGCGGCGGGAAAACAGAAGCCGGTGGATAGAAGGAAGCCGTCGGAAGAAAAGTTAACGGGGAATCAGGACCCTTATGAAATCGCCCGGCAGACGGTGCGGGGTTCGGTTCCGGATGTCGTGAAGACATTGGTGGAAAAGGCGAAAGAGGGTAGTTGTTCCCATGCGAAGACGCTGCTGGAGATGACTGGCGTCCGAAATATGTTTGAGGATGATGCGGAGAGCCTCGACAAGGGCGAACCGTGGGCGAAATTAGTGCTGGAACGGCTGGAAGAAGCGGAATTGCTGAAAGATGAAGAAGTAAGCACGCAGCACGCATCAGAACAATAGAGAGGCGTGGCACGGGCGGGATTGTGTTTCCCATATTCGCCCCAAAAAGGGCGGATGTGGGCCACGGCCGAAGGCTTAGCTTGGTGACTGAGGCGAGGACTGATGGATATGACTTGGGTGACCGACCGGATCGCGGTCGGCGGCGGAATCTGGGGCGATGAACGAATGGCCGAGGTGGCGGGGGCCGGCGTGACGCATGTGATCGACATGCAGATCGAGTTTGATGACACGCCCTTGGGAAAGCGCGCCGGAGTGAAGGTGTTGTGGAATCCGGTGGATGACGACTTTCAGCCGAAGGACCGGAAAGTCTTTGAGCGGGGCGTGGAGTTCGCGCTGGAGGCGCTGGAGGATCCGGAGGCGAAGCTGTTTGTGCATTGCGCGGCGGGAATACATCGGGCTCCGATGATGGCACTGGCGGTGCTGTGCGCGACGGGATATCCGCTGGAAGAGGCCAAAGAGTTGATCCAGACGAAGCGGTATGTGGTGGACTTTGCCGAAGTGTATGTGCGCAGCGTGGAGAAGTTCCTGAAGTCCTACAACGGAGGGCTGAAGCCGGAGTTGAGCCGAAAGCACGGCGACGGAAAAGGATAAAAATGAAGACATTGGAACACTCAAGCCGCCTGCTCAGGCGGCTTTTGGTTTTTGTGTGGACGGCATTGATATTGAGCAGCGCGGCCGCAAAGGCAGATCCTGCGAAGACCGTGGTGCAGGACACGCTGTATCGAGCAAACGGCGCAGTGGCACAGGGCACAGTCACGATCGGGTGGAATGCGTTCACGACCGAGGCGGGCGAGGCGGTGGCGGCAGGGCAGTTGACGGTGGCGACCGATGCGAACGGGAAAATCTCGGTTCCGCTGGTGCCGAATACGGGTTCGACACCGCAGGGGACGTACTACCGGGTGGTGATCAGGCTGAAGGACGGGACGACGAGCGAAGAGCTTTGGGTTATTCCGGCGGTGCCGACGACGACGATTGCGGCAATCCGGGCGAAGATGGTGCCGGAGGCGGTGGCAGCGCAGTTGCTGAGCCGCGACTCGCTGGATACGGCACTGAACAGCTTTTCGACGACAAACCTGGTCCACCTGACGGGGGATGAAACAGTCGGGGGAGTGAAGACGTTTGCGTCGTCACCTGAGGTTCCGGCTCCGGCGGATGAGGGGGCGGCGGCGAACAAGCAGTATGTGGATGAGCAGATGTCGGGGCTGGCGGCGGTTGCGAAAAGCGGCAGCTTCAATGATCTGGCAGATAAGCCGCAGATTCCGAACCTGGGCGCACCGGGAGCGATCGGCGGGACGACTTCGGGAGCGGTAAGCGGCACGACGGGGAACTTTTCGGGGAGCCTGGTGGTGGGAACGGGGTGTCCGGCGGCGATTGGGGCTGGAACGCTGAACGCGCAGCGGGTAAATGGATTGGTGAACGCGGCTTGCTTTGCGGGTGCGGATGCGTCGGAAAAGATCGCGGCGGCGCTGGCGTCCTGCTCGCCGGCGACGAACTGCACGGTGGACGCAACGGACTTGAGCGATGCGCAGAGCTGGGGCTCGACGGTGGCGATTACGCAGTCGGGGACGCATTTGATCCTGGGATGCGGAACGTATAGCGGAGCGGCGAACCCGATGCTGGCGGTTCAGTCCTCTTCGGCATCGGTGGAAGGCTGCGCGGGCGGAAGCTACGGCGCAACGGGCGGGACGGTGTTCAGCCCGACGGGGACGAATGGCGCGATCGCGGTGGGGAGCGCGACGGCGGGGACGCTGATAAGCAATGTCACGGTGCGAAATATGGCGGTGCAGGCGGCGGAAGGATCGTCGCCTGGGTATGGATTGAAGCTGAACGATGTGGCGATGTTTGCGGTGGATAACGTGTCGGTGGATGGCAACGGCGGCGCGATGCAAGTTGGATATCTTCTGCAGGGAGTGGAACAGGGCGAGATTCATGGCGGCGCGCTGCTGGTGAACTCGCAGGTGAATGTGGATCTGCAGGCGTCAACGCTGGCGAGCGGACGGTATGCGAGCGGAAACGGAATCGACTTCCATGGCGTGAGTTTGCAGAACTCGGTGACGGGTGGAAAGAACGTGGTCTTCGAGGCGAACTGCTGCGACGACTTCCAGTTTCACAACAATCACCTGGTGATCTCGATGGGAGCGCTGATCAATATCGAGGTGGATGCCATGCCAACCTACACGGGCGCGGGCGTGATTGCCGAGAATCATATCGAGAATTACAGCGTGAGTCCGTATGCGTTGACGGATCCGGCGAACGCGTGGGCGATCAAGATTAACGGCGGCCAGGGCGTGATGATTACGGGAAATAACATCGATAACGGTCCTGCGCCTTATAACAATGTGCTGGTGACGGGGAGTTCGCAGCATACGCGGATCCTGGCGAACCGTATTAGCGGCGTGGTGCAGATCGATGCGGGTTCGGCGGACACGACGATTGCAGAGAATGGGTGTCCCTCGGGAGTGACGCTGACGGATAGCGGGACGGCGACGAACGTCAGGGATAATCGCGGGCCATGCAATCTGCAGGACAAGGTGTATGCGTCTGGGTTTGCCACGACGGACATCATGCAGTTCTGGCCGAAGATGAATGCCACAGATCCGGCGGGCTCGGCGTGGGGCATCAAGGTGATTGGCAAGAGCGTGGATGGGGCGGAGATTTTCACGCGGCTAGTGACGTTTGATGGAACGAGTTCGGCGACGATGTCGTTGATTGCGAATCCGTCTCCGTCGTTTGTGATTCATGGGGCTCCCGGCGATGGCAAGAGCTGGCTGAATGTGGGCGCGGTGAGCTCGACGTTCAATGGAAATCTGTTTACGAATGGCTACATGGTTTCGTCCTCGTCGGCGGAAGCGAAGGGGATGAACGTCTATAGCGTGGGCGGGTACGATCCGGCGGGCGCGGATTATACGAATTATCAGCGGCTGTCGATGGGTGCGCAGTCGGGGACGAACTTCCTGATTGCGGCGCAGAATGCGGGAACGGGTGCGCCGATGGCGCTGTCGCTGGGAAGCGGGAGCGGGCAGCCGATCCAATTTCTGCCGGGAGGCGTGACGGCTCCGACGTGGTACATGCAGGGCACGGGTGAATTGCTGTGCCGGGTGGATGGCGGGTGCAGCATTGGCACGGCTACGAATCGTCCGGCGAGCTTGTATCTGTCCAGCTATGTAAATGTGAACAGCGGCGCGTTGACGATTGGCAGCACCGGCACGCTGTATGCGAATAGCTACATTGGGACGAAGGCGACGATGGAGGCGCAGGCGGCGAACTTCTATTCCGTCGGAGGCTACCAGGGCGGAGGCGATTACGCCAACTATCAGAGATTGAGCATTGGAACGCAGTCGGCGACGAACTGGCTGATCTCTCCGCAGAGCGCTGGAACGGGGGCGGCGATGGCTTTGACGCTGGGCAGCGGAAATGGACAGCCGCTGCAGTTTGCTCCGGGTGGTGCGAACGCGTGGTATATGAGCGCGAGCGGAGGGTATTTCCTGTGCGCGACGGACGGGGGATGCAGCATCGGCAATGGGACGCTGAATCGTCCGGCGAATCTGTATCTGTCGAACTACCTGAGCGTGAATGGGAACTTCACGGTGGGCGCGGGAGGTGGGTGGACTTCGAAGGGTGCGGGTGCCATCTACAGCGGAGCGACCGTGACGGGATACAGCGATGCGGGAACGACGAAGACGTATCAGTTGAATGCTTCGACAGGGTTGGGGCAGTTCTTTGGCGGCGTGCAGCCTTCGGCGACAAGCGCGAACATCACCTTCTTCGGTTCGGGGACGACGGGGGCGATTGGGGGTTCGGCGTTGACGGCGGGGCAGTGCGCATCGGGAACGGTGACGGTGCCGAACGCGACGACGTCGATGGTGGCGATGGCTTCGCCGGTGACGTATCCGGGAGATGCGATCGAGTGGAAGGCGTATGTAAGCGCCGTGGGGACGGTCACAGTAAAGGTGTGCGCGATGGTGGCGGCAACGCCTGGGGCTAGCGCGTATAACGTGCGGGTCATTCAATAACGAAGTATGTGGTGAGAGAAAGGCCGCTCAAGGAGCGGCTTTTTTGTATGGAGGCGAAAAAGATGTCGGGAATTGTGAAGCGGATCTGTGGGTATCCGAAGACGAGCGTAGCAGGAGTGTTGCTGGGAGTGACGACCGTGCTGGGAGTGCTGCAACAGCAGGGAGTCTCGCTGGGACATGTTGGTAGCGGGACGGTGGTTTCGCTGGCAAGCGCGATTGCGACGGCAGTGTTGGGGCTGGTGGCGAAGGAGTAGGTTTTCGCGAGGTTGGAGAGGGAAGCGGAGGAGGCACGGCAGGGTGGTCGGGGGTAGGGGCCCTTCGCTTCGCTCAGGGTGACACGAGGAGCAAAGGCAAAGGCGAGAAGAGCAAAAGCAAGGGCAAGGGCAACTACCCGACCCTCTACTCGCGAAAGGCGAGTAGTAGGGCGGGGAACCCGGTGCGGTGTGGTGGGCACCTGGTGCGGCGTGAGTGCCGGTGGAGGTGGGGGATGAGGGATTGGTGGCGGAAAATCGTGGTGCTCGTGTTGGCGGTGTGCATGGCGGGGTGTTCGCAGCAAGATGCGATGAAGGCGGCGGTGGCGATCCATGCATATGTGCCAGCAGTGAGGGCGCTGGTGAATGATGCGGCCATGATGGCCGAGGCGCTCGATCCGGCAGAAGGGGAGACGCTCAGGGCGGTGAGCGCGAGGGCGCAGGCTGAGTTGCAGGAACTGGACGCGGCGAGCGCGGCATATATGGCGAAGCCTTCGGCCGATGGTTGGTCGCGAGTGTGCGGCGTGGTGGATGCGCTGGTGGGCGATGCGGATCAAGGTTTGATGGCGGCGGTGGCGGTCAAGAATCCGGAGAGCCAGGCGCGGGCGAAGGTGGCGCTGAGTGCGCTGGATGCGGCGGCGCATGTGGTGGACGGATACGTGATGGCGGCGCGGACTCCGGCACAGGCGAAGGAAGTGGCAGCGGGACGCAGGGTGAAAGTGCACGAGGTGGCGCGCTACTGGAGTGCGCAGGATCGGCAGCGCGTGGAGCAGGAGCTGAGTTTGCGTGGCGAGGATTGGGCTGTGGTGCGGGCTTGGGGATTGTGACGACAGCGAGGTGAGCGGTGGGGATAGGGATGAGGGCTTCCAGAGCGAAGAGGGGGACGAAGTATGAGGCGCTCGATCTGGAAGCCCTGCTGGAACTGGGCAAGAGGCTGGATCAGAAGACGCGCAAGGGGAAGCTCCGCGAGGTGCTGGCTGCGAGCCTGTTGAGGGTTCGCGACAAGAGCGGGCGCATGGTGGCGCTTGAGGCGAATCCGGCGCAACGGGAATTTGAATTGAAGTGCGGGCCTAAGAATATCGTGCTCAAGGCGAGGCAGATGGGAATCTCGACGTGGGTGGCGGCGAGATTCTTCTTGAGCACGATTACGCGGCCAGGCACTTTGACGGTGCAGGTAGCGCATACGCAGGAGGCGGCGGAAGAGATCTTCCGCATGGTGCACAGGTTCGTGGAGAACTTGCCACGGGACCTGCAACGCGGAGCGCTGCGACGATCGAGGTCGAACCGGAGACAACTGGTGTTTCCGGCGCTGGACAGCGAGTATCGCGTGGAGACCGCGGGGGACGCGAACGCTGGACGGGGACTGACGATCCGGAACCTGCACTGCTCGGAGGTGGCACGGTGGGGAGCGAGGGCGGCGGAAGTGCTTGCGTCGCTGAGGGCCGCCGTGCCACCGAATGGGGAGATCGTGCTGGAGTCCACGCCGAACGGAGTGGGAGGGTGCTTCTACCGCGAATGGCAGAGAGCGGCGGAGATGGGGTATGTGCAGCACTTCTTTCCGTGGTGGATGGATGTGGGATACAGAGCGGATGAGCCGGAGCTGCTGGCGAATCCTCTGCAGGAAGATGAACTGCGGTTGATGGATCGATATGGGCTGGAACTGAGGCAGGTGGCGTTCAGGCGGCAGGTGAAAAGTAACTTCGGGGCGAGGGCGGCGGAGGAATTTGCGGAGGATCCGACGACGTGTTTCCTGGCGAGCGGCACGGCAGTATTTGATACAGCAAAGATCGAGGCGCGTTTGCAGCAGATATCGGCTCCGGTGGAGAGCAGAGAGAATGGGCGCATCCAAGTATGGCTGCCGGCGAAGACGGGGAGGAAGTACATCCTCGGCGTGGATGCGGCGGGCGGCGGAGCGAACGGGGACTATGCCTGTATCGAGGTCATCGATCATGCCAGCGGATTACAATGCGCGGAGCTATATGGGCATTACACGCCGGAGGAATTGGCTCGGCATGCGGCAAGGCTCGGACGGGAATACAACGACGCTCTGATGGTCGTGGAACGCAATAACCATGGGCATGCGGTGCTGGCGATGCTGGAGCGGGTGGAGCAGTATCAGCCTCTTTATCAGAATCAGCGGTATGCCGGGTGGGTGACTACGGCTCTGACGAGGCCAATCATGCTGGAGCGCTTTGGGGCGGTGCTGGTGACGGCGCCGGAGTTGTTTGGAAGCAGGCGGCTGCTCGAGGAGTGCAGGACGTTTGTGCGGCATGCGGATGGAAGGATTGCAGCGGCAGAAGGCGCGCATGACGATGCGATTATGGCGATGGCAATGGCATTGGCGGTGAGAGACGCGGGGGTGTAGAGGGAACGAGGCTTCAAGGTTTCAAAGTTTTAAGGTTAGAAGGGAAGGGCAAGAGCAAAGGCGAAATCTTGGAGCGCGCTGCGCGCGGCTTTCGATAGAACCCACATGCGCTTGCCAAAAGAGGCAAGCGTATATGGGGCACCCGCGGTGCCTGGAGCGTGCTGCTTGTCATCGTTGTGCACGAGCCCGCGGTGCTTGGTTCGCACTGATGGAAGGCCGGTGCACCTCCGAAATTCGCGATGATGATGGCGGGGAAATGCGCGAAGGCGGTGCGGCAGTTTAGAGTATTACTTTGGGCAATGGGGTAGGGCGGAGGAACGTTGGCGGTTGCGGCGGTACAACATGTGAGGAGGATGCGGGGTGGAGCGCAGAGTCACATGATGCGCTGCTCCGACGGCTTTTTCTATGTTGTGAAGTTCCAGGGAAACCCGCAGTGTACGAGGGTGCTGGCGAATGAAATGCTCGCGACGAGGCTGGCACAGGTGGCGGGGCTGCCGGTTCCGGTGACCGAGGTGGTCGAGGTAGATGCGTGGCTGATCGAGCATACGCCGGAGCTGAGGTTTGAACTGGTACATGGATCGAAGCCATGCACGGCGGGGCTGCAATTCGGTTCGCGATTCGTGGTGCCGCCGTTACAGGGAATGATCTACGACTATTTGCCGGAGCATATGCTGGACCGGGTGAGGAATCTTGGCGCATTTGCCGGGATTCTGGCGCTGGACAAGTGGACGTGCAATGCGAATGGCAGGCAGGCGGCGTTCTGGAAGAAGAGCCGTGAGCGGAAGTTTACGGTTTCGTTCATCGACCAGGGATACTGCTTCAACGCGTCGGAGTGGTCGTTTGCGGATGCGCCATTGCGCGGTGTATATGCGCGTAATGATGTGTATCGCGAGATCACGGGATGGGAAAGCTTCCAGCCGTGGCTGGGAAACATCGAAACCATGGACGAGCAGAAGATCTGGCAATGTGCGGAGGAGATTCCGACGGCGTGGTATGGCGAGAGCTCCGATATGGAACGGCTGGTGGAGCAACTGATACGGCGGCGCACAAGAGTGGCGGACCTGATAGCCCAGTTTAGGAATTCAAATCGGGAGCCGTTCCCGAAATGGGTGGACGTGGTCCACTGAGTAGAGGATTGGGAGCGGGCGTGAGCAAACGGACGGACCATTGCGGATAGAGTAGGTTGCGATGTCCGGATCGCGCGAACGAGTCAGATTGAGGATGAGAGAACGGCGACAATGCGAGTTCTTCCTGCTGCGGTATGTGCCGGACGCGGTGAAGGACGAGTTTGTGAATGTGGGCGTCGTGTTGTTTGAAGCAAACGGCGGCTGGGCCGACGTGCGTTTTACGCGAGACTGGAAGCGGGTGCGGTGCATTGATCCGGACGCGGATGTGGAGTTGCTGGAAGCATTCGAGCGCGAGATCAAGGAGCGATTGATCGAGGGCGGAGCCAGCCAGGAATGGCTGCTGAAACGCATGGAAGACACGTTCTCAAACGCCATCCAGTTGACACCGACGAAAGCGGTGCTGGCCGATTCGCCGCAGGAAGAGATCGGGCGGTTGGCTGAGATGTATCTGGAGCGAGCGAAGAGAAGCACGCGCACGGCGAGCGGCCGGGTGCAGATTTTTCAGACGATGCGCAGGGAGTTCGACCGGCAGGGTGTGTGGGCGCTGATGCGGCACAATGTTGCGGTGAGCGAGTACACGCACAAGGGCGATCCGCTGAAGATCGACGCGGCGTACAGGCCGAACGGCACAGTGCATATGTACCAAGCGGTTTCGCTTGAAACGGATGTGAATGCGGCGAAGGTGCTGGCCTTTAGCTATCCGAAGATACGTGAGGGCGTGATGCGGGCCGAGAAGGCGGAGACCGCTCTGACGGCAATTGTGGAGAGCGAGATTGATCGCGAAGATGATGTGACGATGTTTGCGCTGGATACGCTGGCGGCAAGCCATATTATGGTGGCAACAGTGGCGGATCTGCCGAGAATCGGGTTGAGTATCCGGCAGAAGATGGGGTTGCAGTAGGGTTCGAGTTTAGAAGTTTTAAGTATTTCAAGGTTGAGGAGGACGCCAGAGGGCGTCCTTTTTTGTTGCGCGGAGGATGAATGAATATAGCGGAGAAGATCTGGGAACCGGTACGGCGGGCGGGATTGCGGGCGCTTGGGGGAGAGGCACCAGGGCGCAGGACCGCGCCGCTGCCCTCGGTTCTGCAGACCTATGGAGGGTCGAGACCGGAGCTGCTGCCGAAGAAAACACCAGAGGCACTGCGACGGTTTGCCGAGACGCCGATTGCCCGCAAGGCGATTAACACGATCAAGGACCGCGTGGCGGGGATGAACTGGCGCATTCAGCCGCGACGTGGGCGCGTGCTGGATGATGATATGCGGCGTCGCATCCAGGTGCTGACCGAGACGCTGGAGCAGCCGAATCCCGATGACTCGTTCCGCTCGTTTGCCGAGCAGGTACTTGAAGACATTATCGTGGGCGGCTATGGCGCAGTAGAGATGCGGTTGACCGAGGATGAGACGAAGCCGCTGGCTCTGTATCCGGTGGATGGGGCGACGATCCAGATGCGGGCGGACTGGAACGGCCAACCGGATGCGCCGCGCTATGTGCAGGTGACATCAGCGGTGGGCACGGGTCAGAAGGTCGAACTCAAGGATTGCGAGCTGTCGTACATTCGGCTGAATGCGAGGAGCCATACGCCATTTGGGCTGGGGCGGCTTGAGGTGGCGTTTGAGACGATTCACGAGTTCCTGAGCGCGCATCGCTTTGCGGCGAAGCTGGCGAACAACTCCGTGGTGCAGTTTGCGCTGTGGATGCAGGAGCAGGATCCGACGCAGCATGAGCGGCTGATCCGCTGGTGGCAGGACGAGATCGAAGGCACGGGCAAGGTGCCGATTTTGACGGCGGAGAATAAGCCGGAGGTTTTGCGCTTCGGAGTAGGCACGGATGCGGATTTGCGACTTGCATGGCAGGAGTTTCTCATACGGGTGATTGCCAGCGCGTTCGATCTGCCTCCGTTGCTGCTGGGTGTAGAGGCGGATGTGAATCGGGCGACGGCCGAGCAGTTGTCGAAGTCGGCATTCAGGACGGCAATCGTGCCGACGGCAAGATTGTTTGCCGAGCACATCACGCGGGATGCGGTCGCGAAGCGATTGGGATGGGACGATCTGGAATTCGTGTTCCTGGACCTGGATGCGACGGACCCGCTGGAACAGGCACAGATCGATCAGATCCTGCTGAGCAGTGGAGTGCTGACGGTAAACGAAGCGAGGGCGTCGAGGGGATGGCCGGCATTGGAAAATCCGGGGGAGAAACGATGAGGATGCAGTGGGAGGCGATGGCGCTGGCGATGCCGCAGGTGGATGGGCATCCGAATCGGAGGGAGTTTCGCGGAGTGTTGACGCTGGCGAATACGCCTTCGGACCGGGCTCCGAGCGGCGCGCGTGGGCATCGGGTGATGCTGACGGCGCAGGCGACGGAGAAGGCGCTCCCTTCGCTGCTGGGGATGGCAGTGGATTATGCGCCGGAGTTGGACAGGCATGATGCACGGAGAAAAGTGGGCATCATCACCTCTGCGGATTTGAGCGCTACGGGTGGCAAGGGGCAGCGAGTCGATGTCGCCGGGTACTTGTTCGCGCGCGATTTTCCCGAGGTGATCGATGAGATGACGCGTCGCAAGGGGCAGCTAGGAATGAGCTACGAAATAGCGGATGTGCGCGTGGTCGATGCCGAGGCTCCGGTGTGGGTGGCGACGGATTTCACATTCACGGGCGCGGCGGTGCTGCTGCGACACAAGGCGGCGTACAAGGACACGAGCGTGGAACTGGCGTAACGCGTCAGGTTTCAGAGTCTCGGAGTTTTAAGGTTTTAAAAGGTTTCAAAGTTTCAAAGTTTCACGAAGACCAGGAGGTTCGGCGAAGTGCCGAGCCTTTTTCTATTTGGGAGAAGAAATGGACGAAGGAAATCAGATGAGTCCGATGGAGCAATGTGCGGCGCAGTTGAGCAGTGCAGCGCAGGCGCTGGAAGTCGTGATCGGAAAGCTGGAGGCGCAGTATCACGCGCTGAACCAGAAGATCGATCGCATTATCGCGACCGTGGAAAAGGCGGCAGCCGAGGAAAGCGGAGAGTCGGAGGTTGCGGCCAGTGCTGCGAGCGGCGAGCAGTTGGCACAACTCGAAAAAGAGAATCGCGAGTTGCGGCAGAGAGCGGGGCGAAAGACGCTGGTGCCTCTCGTGAGTACGCTGCTGGCGAAAAGCGGCGTGGGTGAGGGTGTGGAGATGGATGCCGGTGCGCTGGACAAGGCACTCGGCGTGTTGACCGTGGAACAGCGCATTGCGGTGAAGGCTGAACTGGCGAGGGCGGGAATGATCGGCTAAATGAGAGGCGGCTTGAGGGGAGATTCAAGACCCCACCCCTGACTGCAAAAGGTGCGGTTAAGAGTGGGGCACCCTCTTCCGTTTCAGCCTACGCGGGGAACTCGCAAGGATTTCAAGACCGGGGCACGGAAGGTGCGACGGATAACCGAGCCGGATGGATTCCGGCAGAGAAGGAAGAGATAGAGAATGAATACGCAATTTGTGGATTTGCATGCCGCAGCAGACTTCATGGCGCCGGGCGCAGTTGAAATTGAACGCTATCAGTCGGAGATTTTCGACATCGTGCGCCGACGCGGCGCCTTTGGACAGCGCATCAAGAATGTTCCGGCGACCGGGCATCCGTCGCGCTTCTTTGAGCAGACGGCGATTGCGTCTCCGGCTGCGGCTAATGCGTTTGTCGATCCGCGCAACATCGTTGCCACAGTGAATGCTCCGAGCCGCGTGGAACGCTCGGTTCCGCTGAAGGCCCTGGTGTCGCAGATCAATTACAACCTGTTCGACATCGAAGTGGGTCAGCAGCAGGAGCAGTTTGCTTTTCTGCAGGCGAAGGACCTGGCCGATGCAGTCGATGGCCTGATGCGGACGCATGATGTCGCGTTGTGGAACGGCAACGACACCTCGCTGAGCGCGCCGACGACCCTGCAGTATTACGGCGCGGCGCAGCAGATTGCCGATGGCGGAAACGTCTCGACGGTGCCCACGACGGAGAGCATTGTCGATGGTCTGAAATCGCAAGTCGCAGCGATGGTTTCGAACTCGAGCTTCGAAGTTCGTCCGACGGCGATCTATGCCAATCCGGTATTGCTCGACCTGATCGACCGCGAGATGAAGCAGGAGTTCAACCTCGTGCTGTCCACTACACAGATTGCAGGCGGAGTGACCGTAAAGACCCTTTCTACGCAGACCGGCGAGCTGCCTCTGATTCCGGAATGGTCGCTTCCGTACACGGGCACTCCGGGCAGCGGATCGGCCACGCTTCCGGCTTACATCGTTACGGAAGACCTGATCGAGTATCACTGGCTGACCGATGCGAATCCGCGCGTGTTCCAGCTCGGAATGAGCGGTTCGCTGGCTCGCCAGTTGGTGGTCGTGAAATTTGGCGGGGTTGTGGTGAAGGGCGCGGGATACGCACATGCCAAGGTCATTGTGAACCGCTAATAACGGCTCCACGCTTGCTGGGAACGGCAGAAGTGGAGCACGAGTGGATTGGTGCGGCGGGAGTCGCGTAATGCATGCGGGGGAGGGGTTCGATCCTCTCCCGCAGCGCGAAAGAAGAGCGGAAGATGGCATACCTATCGGCGGAGGAATACGCGCTGTTCGGGTTGGAGGATACGACTCCGGACAGTTTGGTAAGTGCAGCGTCAGATTTGATCGATGCGCATTGCCGAAGGAAGGGTTTCGGTATTGCGCAATATGTGGAACGGTTCCGAGTGGGGCGATCGCGGACGGTGAGGGTTTCTTATCTGCCCCTGGCATCGGCCGATGGTGTGTCGTCGCCGATTGTGCAGGCCAGGGGACGCTACTCGTCGTATGTGCGTGAGTGGGCGGGATGGAACGATCTCGCACTGGAGATGGCAAGGACATTCACGGTGCCCGACCGCTGGATATCGGTTTCGCCCGATGCGTTGGACATCAATGCGCAGAGCGGTGAAGTGATTGTGGGGGCAGGACTGCTTTCCCCGGTGTTGGGCGATCTGGAAGTCACGTACACGGCGGGATACAGCGAGGTTCCGCAGGCAGTAAAACAAGCCTGCGCAAAGCTGGTGAAAAATGCATTGGCAACTCCGGCTCTGAATGTTTCGAGGCAGAGGATCGATCGCATGTACCTGGAATATTTCAGCGACACGCTGATGGATGCAGATGTAAAGCGGTTGCTTGGGCCATTTGTTGCGCAGAGGTTGGCATCGTGAGGAACTCGGCGGCAGGGTTGGAGCAGGCAGCACAGGCGATGTTACGGACGCTCGGTGGGCAGAAGGTTTTGCTGCTGGTGCCGCAGCCGATGGTGGTAACGGAGCAGACCGGACTTGGACTTGTTGTGCCGCTGGTGAATGAGATTGCAATTGAACCCGTGCTACTGGAGCAGGCGACCACGAAAGACGGGCATGCGCGGTTGGCGATTGCAACGCGAGAAACCATCAGAAAGGCGCTGCAAGCGGCAGGCGCTGCTGGCACGCTTCAGACGCTCGAGGCCTGCATGCTGCGAATTGATGGCAAGCAATTTCGAATCAAGAGTGCGACGGTGAAGCAGTATGGTGGCAGCGAGCTTATATACGAAATGGAAATCGAGGTCTAGATGCAGGCTGCGAAGGATACATTTCTGAGGACGATGGCAGACCGGCTTGCGGAGGTGAATCCGAAGCGCACGATGCAGGTGGGCGGTGCAGCGCGTCCGGCGGTGATGGCGCTAGAGAACGAAATTGAGATGCCGGAGAGCGAGCGTTGCGAGACGTTCCAATTTGGTTGGGGCGCATCGGGCGAGGTGTCCGCGGGGTCGAGGCTGATGTACATGGATGCGAAGGTGAGCTATGGCAGCCGAGGAAGCGATGCGATGATGCGCACGGACCGAGGCCGAATCCTGACCGCGATGGACTGCGAACTGTTGCAGATGTGCCGACAGCGACGCGCCGCGAAGTACGATTACACGCAGACTCCGGCGGTTGCGCTTGGATCGAATGTCTTCTGGACTCAGCCGGTGATGGAAGCAACACGCGAGGTGGATGGAGTGTTGCAGAGGACGGCGACAGTGCGGGTGTTTTTCTTTCCGGAGGGCCAGTGATGGAGCGAGCGGGAATGCAGGAATACTTCGGACAGGTGCGCGCGTTTTTTGCACCGGTGGATCGAACGAAAGAGACAGGCACGGTGTTCGATCCCTCGATCAGCTTTGATTTGGACAGCCCTCGCGCGCCGTGGGTGGACTTAGGAGTGGTGCGCAACTTCAAGAGATCAGCGAAGACAGCGATTGGAGCGGTGCGCACTGGGGCTGCGGGAATTGTGCAATCGCAGTTTCGCAAGCTGGTGGATGCGCGAGTGAGTTTCGACTTTTGTGAATGGGGCAAGCTGCAGATGGCGCTGGCCGCGAGTTCGCAACATTTGAACGTGCTGGAAAGCGCAGGCGGCGACTGGAAGGCTTCGGGTGGAGCGGCGAAGCCCGGCACCGTCGTGCAGACGGGCTCGAGCGCATCGCTGATTTTGCTCGATCCATCGCAACTCGGGAACTACTTGGTGGGTGAGTTGGTGGTTGTCGATGTGGATTACATGCCAGGAACACAGAGTCTGGGTACGGGGATCACGGGCGGAGTAGCGAAGGCGGGCGCGGGGATGGAAGTCGATGCGGTGCGGCGTGTGAGCTACAACGTGGGGCGAATCGCTGCGGTGACAGAGACAGAATTGCAACTCGACGCTCCATTGTTGGGTGGTACGCCGGTGAGTGGTGCGCGTGTGCAGAAGGTAGTCGGATTTGTGGATCGGGAGGGAGCGAGTTTCTTCCAGGAATGGTCGGCACTGTTTGTAATGGAAGAAGAGAGCGGTGGACGAGTGTGCTTTCACTATCCGCGATTGCAATCGGCTTCTCCGGCAGAAGAGATGATCACACAATTGACGGACGCCGAAGGGAAGACGGCGGGGTTCGCACAGGTCGCGCTTCATGCGGAATTCATCGCGTTAGGAGCGGTCGATGCAAATGATGGCGAGAGTGTCGTGTGCTATCGGTCATACATTCCGGCAAACGGCACACCCGCGTATTGAGGCGCGAGGCCTAACGCTGGTTGAGCAACTGCATGAGCGCGAGCAGGTCGGGTTCGACGTCGGTGATGGCATCGCGGATCTCGTCGAGGTCGCACTTTAGAGAGACGCTGAGGCTCGCGATGGAATCGTTGTGTTCGGGAGAGATGCTGAGGAAGAGCGGCAGCGTGTGCTCGGCGAAGTTGCGGCCAAGCACGGAGATGTGTGCCAGGTGACGGCTCAGACTCTCAAGACGCGAGTCTTCCGGAAATCCGAGCGCGACGAGCCGCTGGCGCAGTTGAGTTTGCAGTGACACGATCGAAACGGTTTCAGAGTCAGACATAGCGAAAAGGGGGCGAGCATCTCGCCCCTGTTCTTTTGATGCGAGCCCTGGAGGCAGGGTGCGGGCGAGAGGCGAAATGAGATTAAAGATCGACAATTTGGACGGGACGGGCGAAAAGGATTACACCGCGTTGCTCGACGCCGAGGTGCCGCCAAAGATAGTGCGCAAACTTAACCAGGCATCCGCAATGGTGGTGAGGCTCGCATGCGAGGGAACGAGTGTTACGGCCGCAGCAGGCAGCAAAGTGCGGCTGTATCGCGATAACGGAGAGTTTTGGTTTAGCGGATATCTGATTAGCGAGCCGGTTGCTGAGGTGCTGGGGCGCGGCTGTGCATCGCCGGTTTACAGATTGACGCTGCAGGCAGTCGGCGAAATGCTCGCGCTCGATCGTCGCCCCCTGAGTGAGCATGCAGAAATGGGTGGGATGACTGCGGGATCCGCGATTGCGGAATTGACCAAGGAAGCAAATGCTGCAGTCGACACCTGGGGTTTACAGCCTGTTGCAATCGCCAGTACATGCAGGGTTGAGAGCGGTGAGGTGTGGACGGCAAGAGCGGCAGAGATCGCGAATAGTGCGCGAGCCGTGCTGGAAGTAGAAGAGCGCGCAGCGACGTTGAAGCCTGTGGGCTCGGTTGTACGGACACTTTCGGATGAAGATCCGGGATTCTGTCCGGAGGGCCTGAAGGTAGTTGTCGCTGCTCCTGTGGCGAACGACATTACGGTCGTTGGTGAAACGGAGCCAGCTATGTATGTGCGCGATTGCTTTACCGCGACAGGGAAGCAGCAAGGGTTTGCTATGTCTCGATTGCCGTATCGATTGGAGAAGGCTCTGCATGTGGAAGACGACTTCCAGGGGGCTGCGCTCGACAGCTTGAAATGGATCAGCGACTTTCCTGGCTCGCTTACGTTTGGCGAGAGTGGAGTCTCCTCGGCGGGGCCTATAGCACTGCGATATCGAGACCGCCTCGAGATGGGAGGATTGCTTCTTCTGGAGCAGACCGGGGTCAGCTACACGGCGGGGGAAGGTGTGGTAGGTGGATTGTTCAGCGGCGGATTTGCGCTGAATTACTGCGTCGCCGGAGTACTGCTGAGCAATGGGCAGATACAGACCATCATTAACGGCGTGACGAATGCGCCAGCTCATCAGGTCTCGTCAGGCAAGCGATATGAGTTCCGCACGATGTTGTTCCATCCGGAACCGATTCGCGCGGGGCAAGTGTACTCGAGCAGCGTTCGCAATCAGGATAACGCTCGAACATCGCAGTCGTGGCGCGGGACCACGCACGTCGTACTCACGATGCGCGAGATCGATCCGGCGGACGCCTCCACGACAAGCGCAGCGCAGGTGGTGCTCTATGACGGTACGCTGCAAGACGTTCCGGCCTATGCGGATTATGCACCGCTGTGGGGACTGGACCTGACTTGCACGCTGGGGCACGCGAGCGCGGTCAATCAAGGCGCTGTCTGGGTGCAGTCCGCGGCACCGGGGCAGCCTTGGCGTACACGATTGATCGGCGATATCGCCGCGGGTGCGGAGTGTTACTTCACGTCAACCCCGGAATTGCATTTCAGCAGCGCGGCGCAACCGGTCGCAGGTGAACAGATCGAGGTGTTCTATCGCGCTCGCGGATTGGCTTGCGGACGAGTGGTGGATTCGGGGAGCGTGCAGGCTGTGCGCAACTCAGAGGACGACGGAACACGGGGGATTGTTGTGCGCGTTGGCGCGCCTGCTCCGCGAACGTCGTTGGATTGTGAACAGGCGGCGAGGGCCCTGCTGGACGACCTGACGAAGCCACAGTGCAGCGGTGAGTACCACGGCTGGCTTTCGCTGCTTCCGCAAGGCGCTCAAGACGTGCGTCCGGGCGAGCAGTGGAATATTTCCGCAACGAACCGGGGCGTGAATTGCACGGTGCTTGTGCGTGAGGTGGAGATTGAATTTCAGGATCTCACCGATATGCACGCGCAGTTCGCGACCCGGTTTGCAAATGAAAGCGCAGAGTCGATTGCGTTGAACTGGGGACGTACAAAACACAATGCTTTGATTTCCGTTGTCTCTAGTGAGCAGACGGAAGATGTCTCTTCCCGGCCAGCAGGATTGCCGGATGCGCGAGTCACGAATTGGAGTACGAGCGCCGTAACAATCGATACGGGGGTTGATCCGCTGCCGGGAGGTGGATTCGAGGTTCGCGTCGAAGGTGATTGGGGATGGGGGTCAACGATGGATCGCAATTTGATTGGGCGCTTTACGGCACGGACATTTACGCTGCCCAGGACGACGGTCACGCAGGAATTCTACCTGCGGCAGTTTGATGGGAACACTCCGGCAAAGTACTCCCCGTACGCCTCAGTGCTGCACCTGGATGCATGACAATGACGAATTTCGAAGAGAAGGTACTTCGCGATCTTGGCGAATTGAAAACGCACATGCGTTGGATCGTTGGCAACGGCAACGAAGGGAAGATACAGGAATTGGAAACGCGGATTCAGCGGCATGAGTCGGCGCTGCAGCGCGCCGCTGGGATTGGCGTGGCAGCAGGGATCGTGCTGACGCTTCTGCATATCACGCTGGATTCAATCAAGGTGCTACATCACTGATGACGAAAAGAGAATTTTTGCAACAGGCCTATGAGGCTGCATTGGAGAGTTCGAAGCAGAGCGGAATGCCTGCGATGGTAACGGCGGCGCAGGCGGCGCTGGAGAGCAATTGGGGGGAGTCCAGATTATCGCGGGAAGCGAATAACTACTTCGGAATCAAAGCACATGGAAAGCATGATCGCGTGGATATGAGCACGAGAGAGTGCAGCAATGGCGTGACAGTTTCGGTCAAAGCGGTTTTTGCGAAATATGAGTCGATGCTCGAGTGCTTCCAGTGCCGGGATGGGATTCTCTCGCGCAGTGCGGTTTATGCGGATGCAAGAGCGAGTCGCGCTGACGAGGAAGCGTTCATTCGAGAGATTGCAAAACATTGGGCAACGGATCCGAAGTATGCCGTAAAGTTACGGGCGATGTTGGTGGAAGTGAAGCAGATGTTGCGGGTGGAAAACGTAAGCGCGTGACGGTAACCTCCTGTTCGGCGGCAGGCACTCGTGTCTGCCGCTCTTTTTTTAAAGAAAACGGCGAGCCGAAGCTCGCCGCATAGATCCTTCTCAATCGATTACAGAATCGGCTCGCTCCAGTTTTCGAGAATGTTCTTGATCACCATCATGAACTGGTCGGCAACAGCTCCGTCGACCACGCGATGATCGAAACCAATCGCCATGGTGATCATGGAACGAACACCGATGGTGTCGTTGCCTTCCTTATCGGTCAGCACAACAGGGCGCTTCACAATCGCACCTAGATCGAGAATCGCAACCTGCGGCTGATTGATGATGGGAAGTCCGAAGTTTGCGCCGAAAATTCCGGGATTGGTGATGGTGAATGTTCCCCCGGACACTTCTTCCGGCTTCAGCTTCTTGGTGCGTGCGCGTTCGCCAAGATCGTTGAGAGCACGCTGCAATCCCACAAAGCTCAACTCATCGGCATGCTTGATAACAGGCACCAGCAATCCCCAGTCTAGTGCGACGGCGATGCCGATGTTGATATCACGCTTGTAGTTGATGTTGTCGCCCTCGACCGACGAGTTCATGATAGGCCATGCGCGGAGGGCTTGTGCAACGGCGCGAATGAAGAACGGGGTGTAGGTAAGCTTCAATCCCGTTCCTTGCTGGAACTTGTTCTTGTTCTTCTCGCGCAGTTTGACGATGCGGGTCATGTCGGCGTCGAACACCGTGTGCACATGAGCGCTCGTGCGGCGCGACAGAATCATGTGCTCGGCGATCTTCTTGCGCATCACCGACATGGGCTCAACCACGCCCGGTGTTCCAGCGAATTTAGAGGCAGGAGCGCTGACGGGAGCAGTTGGGGCGATCCCGGTCGGCGCCGCGATTGACGCCGTAGGTGCAGTTGCTGTGGCAGGTGTTGCAACAGGAGCGCCGGTCTTCGTGCGCTCGATGAAGGCCAGGATGTCGTCCTTCGTGACGCGTCCGCCTGCTCCTGTTCCTGGAATGCGCCGCAAATCGAGATTGTGTTCCGCAGCCAATTTGCGCACGAGCGGAGAGGTTCGTACTTCTTCGCTGGATGTCGATTCCATTTCGCGCGTGGGTGCCTGAGGGCCGGTCGCTTCGGCCGATACAGCTGTGTCAGGTTCGGTCTTTGGCGCTTCGGGCGCTGGCCCCGCGGCAGCTTCCGCCGCTCCTCCAATCACCGCGACCACGCTGTTTACCTGGACGGTGGTGCCAGCCTGAGCCTTGATTTCGGAGAGAACGCCAGAAGAGGGAGCTGGAATTTCCGCATCCACCTTGTCGGTTGAAATCTCAAACAGTGGCTCGTCGCGCGTGACCTGATCGCCCACGTTCTTCAACCACTTTGTGATGGTGCCTTCGAAGATCGATTCGCCCATCTGGGGCATTACAACGTTGGTGGCGGGGCCACTCGGTGCCGACGTCTTCGGCGGCTGCGTTGGAGCAGCGTTTGCAACGGGGTTTGGCTCGGGCGAGCCGACAGCCGGCGCAGTGGTTCTTTCAGCCGCTTTGCTGCCACCACCTGATCCGTTGCCGCCCGTCGCAGCCTCGTCAATCACGGCTACTACTGAATTGACCTGCACGGTTTTGCCTGCTTCTGCGACAATCTGCTTCAGCACACCGGAGGCGGGTGCAGGGATTTCAGCATCCACTTTGTCTGTCGAGATTTCGAATAAAGGTTCGTCCCGGTTGATCTTGTCGCCGGGCTGTTTCAGCCACTTTGTGATGGTGCCTTCGAAGATGGATTCGCCCATCTGAGGCATAACTACGTCAGTCGGCATTCTCTTCCTTCCGCACTGTTTCTGATCCTGCAAAAAGCCCAAATTCAGATTATATACGCCACTACACGGCTGCTAGACTCGGCAAAAACTTCGCGGCCTCATTCCAGTAGAGGCCGCAAAGCGCGCGCAGGATTCGCATTCGAAAGTAAATCGTGCTATCGCTGGGCTACGACGATATAAGTCCATTCTGTGATTACATCGCTTTTTACCACGCCCCAGCCGCTCTGTTCCAGCACGGCTTCCAACTCGGGACGCGAGATGCGAAATTCCAGCGGAGGCCCAGGCGGGCGCGTCGCATCTGGACGCCAATCGATGATCGCCAGCTTGGCATTCGGCGCTGCGATCCGCGTGAACTCCCGCAATGCCGCCGCCTGATCGTCTATCTCGTGCCACACTGCCGAGAGGAAAATCAGGTCACAGGATGCATCCGGCAGCCCTGTTGCACGATCCTCTCCAGCTATGATTTCCACGTTCTTTGGAGCATTAGTTGCCGAGACCTTAGCGCGCAATGACTCGCGCAGTTCAGGAGCAACATCCACGGCGTAAACTTTCCCCGGAGCGACTCTTCGTGCTATGGGCAGGGTGAAATACCCGCTGCCGGCGCCTATGTCGGCTACGTTCAGCATTCCGCAGGCGCCCACGGCGTCCATGATCGCCTCCACGGGGAACTGCTGTCCCCTGTCCGGCGATTCGAGTTTATCCACGCTTTTCGGATCAAATCGACGTTCGTTGGTCATTCAGCCTCGCGCTTTCGGGAACTCTTCAGAGCACAAGATAAGGCGTTCCCGGGTCATTCAGGATCGCTCGCGCATCGTCCGCATCTTCTTGGCGCACCTTGAGCGCAATCCCGCTGGTTATGCCGTTGTAAATGCCACCAGTTATGCGGCTCAGATGTTCATTCGAACTAAAGCACTCGATGCCAGCCGACTCCAGACGCCCGCGTGCAAACAGAAATTCCTGCTCCATCAGGAACCGTGCCACTACTACCAAATCGGGCCCCTCCGCGCGACGCATCATACATCGATTCTCCCATGGACGCCTCCGAAGCCCCAAAGTTCCTGTGATTCCAATCACACACCCTCACCCTGCTCGGGACTATACTTTCTAAGTCATGGCCTTCCCAATCAATCGCCAGCGCCGCATGCGGCGCACTGAAGCCCTGCGCTCATTCGTGCGCGAAACCCGTCTTACTCCCAAAGGATTCGTCTATCCTCTGTTCATCTGCCCGGGCGAAGGCATCCGCAAAGAAGTGCGTTCAATGCCTGGTGTGTATAACCTGTCGGTCGATGAAGCCGTCAAGGAATGCCGCGAGGTTTACGCGCTTGGAATCCCTGCCATCATTCTCTTCGGACTGCCCGAAGTAAAGGATGAGATCGCCACAGGTGCCTGGGCTGAAGACGGCATCGTGCAGCGCGCCGCTCGCGCCATCAAGGCCGAGGTGCCCAACCTCATCATCATGGGCGATGTCTGTCTTTGCGAATACATGTCGCACGGGCATTGCGGCATTGTGAAGAAGGTCAACGGCGGCACGCCTGAAACCGAATACGAAATCGTCAACGATGCCTCGCTCGACATCCTCGCCAAGACCGCTGTATCGCAGGCCAAGGCTGGAATTGACATCATCGCTCCGTCCGACATGATGGATGGACGCATCGATGCTTTGCGCACTGCACTCGATGCTCACGGCTTCGAGAACACGCCGATCATGAGCTACGCCGCCAAGTTCGCAAGCGGCTTCTATGGACCTTTCCGCGAAGCAGCCGATTCTGCTCCGTCGTTCGGCGACCGCCGCAGCTATCAGATGGATCCGGCGAACGCCCGCGAAGCCATACGCGAAATCGAACTCGATCTCGAGGAAGGCGCGGATATGATCATGGTCAAGCCCGCCATTTCCTACCTCGACATCATTGCTGAGGCTCACGCCCGCTTCGATGTTCCTCTTGGCGCGTACCAGGTCAGCGGCGAATACGCCATGATCAAGGCTGCCGCCCAGAACAACTGGATCGACCACGACCGCGTCATGCTCGAATCGCTCCTTAGCATCCAGCGCGCCGGAGCCTCCATCATCCTCACCTACTTCGCAAAGGAAGCAGCGAAGCTGATCGGGTAAACAAAATCAGCTTATTACCAGACGGAAAGGCCGCCCTTGAGCGGCCTTCTTATTGCGGACCATTACTGAAGCAAATTGAGAGTGTTTGTACCGTCGTCCACGAAATAGATACCTGCGTCGGCAACTGCAACAAGTCCGAAGAGCGTGCCTGCTCCGGGAGGCGGTCCGCTTGTGTGGTCAACCAGTCTGGCGGCCACTTGTCTCCCTTGAGGCGTAGTTTCGACTATCCTTCCATCGTTTCCGTTCGTCGTCAGGATGTTCCCGTTGGCCGCAAGAGTGAGTGCCAGCGGGTCATTGAGGAATTTGCCACTACTCACCGTCGCCCCAGTCCCAGCCGAAGTGCTGCGGGTAGCCGCATTGCTTATAGCGGCGATTCTGTTATTGAGGCTGTCGGCGACGTACAGCACATTCTGATTCACATCGAAACCTACTCCGGTCGGCCCGATCACGAGAGCCGCCGGGTCCGTTCTCTCCGAGAGGCCGGAGGCGATCACTGTTGAGGAGACCACCGTCGGCATGCTTTGTGCAGTTGAAAGCAGGATTCGCACCACTGTCCCTTCGTTGGCCACGTTGGGGCTGACTGCCACGGTGTCATTCAGAACGTTGGTCACAAACAGAAACGCAGATTTACTCCCTTCCGCGACTGTCATGTCCCAGGGACCATTGATGTTATTACCCACGATTGTCTCAACGACAGTTCCTGTGCTGTTCAGAACCAGAAGACATCCTGACTTCGCTGTTGCCGAAGTGCCGTCTGATGTCGGCAGGCTACCTACAATCACCCATCCTGAGCGAAGCACTGCGAGCGCCGTCGTGAGTCCGACCCCACCAGGGCATGGGCCTGGCAGGGTGGTGGCATCTATCTGCGCGAACAGAGAGACCGAACCTCCCGGCGAAATCTGAACGATGGTCGTTCCCGTGCCTTGTAGATTCTGAGAATTGTTGAAGTTGCTGATCAGGAGATTCCCCTCATGGAGATTCCCAACCGAATTCGGGATCCTGACAATCCCATATGGATTCACATCGCCATTCGCCGGAACTGTTGACGCGATGACAGAAACATGGCCACCTAACGACGGCCCCGCTGCCAGTGCTGCACTAGTGACTAATAGGATCGCAAGTATGATGACGCAACTTCTCGCGATCCGTGCTGTTGTGGCGTGAGCAGTTTTGTGCACTCGGCACCTCCTAAAGAACAGTCGGTGGCACCTGCCATGACTGGTTCTACGTAGGCGCACGAAGGTATCGCCAGGCCGGTTTCTTTTTGTCACGATAATGTCACGGGCGTGTTAATTGCGTGCAACATCCGGTGTTAGACCGTAGCCCAAAGAGGGCCCGTCCAACTCTGGGCAGCGCTCACCTCTGCCATATCACAGCCCAGCGCGGCTGACTCTCTTACGCCGCCCTCTTCGTCCTTCGTGACCTGAACGGCAGAATCAGATTAAGCGGCAGCACTCGTTCACGGCGGCGTTCTGCTTCGAGGTTTTTCGTTCTCGCCGTGAGCAGGTCATCCAGCGAGATCATGCCTAGCAGCTTGCGCCCATTGTTGCGTTCGATCACCGGAAATCGCGTCAGTCCTGTCTCTGCCATGCGATACACAACCACTCGTAACGGCTCATCCGGATGCGCGACTTTGGCTTCTGTTCTGAGCAGTTGTGAAAGAGAGCAACCTGATCCCTGCTGGCACATCTCCGTCATCTCCTGCCGAGTCACCACACCGACAAGTTGCTTCTCGCTATCCACAACAGGATAGAGCCGCTGCCGCTTCGGATGCGTATTCTGACTCAGCACTCTTGATAGTTCGTCGGTTGTGATCTCTGCCGGGAGGGCAACGATGTTCGTCCTCATCACCTCGCGTACAAATAAAATCTCTAGTGGATCTACCGAGTACTCGCGGCTCAGGTGATATCCGCGCCGCGCCACTTTTTCGGTCAGGATCGAACGTCGCAGCGCAAGCACAGTGAACAAATGCGAGATTACGCAGGCAAGCAACAGCGGCAGCATCGCATTCAGATCGTGCGTTAGCTCGATGGCAAAGACCACACCAGTAAAAGGAGACCGCATCGTTCCGCCCAGGATCGCTCCCATTGCGATCAACTGCCAGAATCCCGCGCCTTCATACGGAAGAAATTGTCCGGCGACGCCACCCAGTAATAGCAATGGCGCTAGCACCCCGCCCGATGTTCCTGAGCCCAATGCGGTCGCCCAGATCACGGACTTGACCAGCAGTATCCCAAGCAGAATGCCAGCCGTAGCTTTTCCGGCAAGCAGCACCCCAATGGTGTCGTAACCCACTCCGAGCGCTTGCGGAAAGATCAGTCCCCCCGCGCCCACGACCAGCCCGCCGATTGCCGGCCACCACATCCAATGGATCGGCAGCTTTGCAAAGAGGTCTTCAGCTGCATACACCGCGAAAGTGAGAAGCGCTGATAGCGCTCCGGCCATCAATCCCACAAGCACACACCCGAGCAGTCCCTGCGGACCGATGAAGGTCGGGTGTGGCGGAGTAGGGAATAGCGGTCCCATTCCGATGATGTACCGTCGCGTTGCGGTCGCGGCCACGCTGGCCAGCGCGACAGGGACGAGGCTGCGAGGCTTCCACTCGAATAGCAGCAACTCCACCGACAGCAGCACGGCAGCCAGTGGCGATGCAAACGTTGCAGCCATTCCTGCCGCCGCTCCTGAAACAAGCAGCGTTCTGCGTTCGGTACTGGTCAGGTGAAAGAGCTGCGCTATGAGAGAGCCGAACGCCCCTCCTGTCATGATGATCGGACCTTCAGCTCCGAACGGTCCGCCTGAGCCAATTGAAATTGCGGCAGAGATGGGCTTCAGCACGGCCACTCGCGGTTCGACCTTCCCGCCCCTTAGCAGAATTGCTTCGATGGCTTCTGGAATCCCGTGGCCTCGGATCTTTTCCGACCCATACCGCGCGATGACGCCGATGATTAATGCGCCCACTACTGGCACGAACAACCCGAGCCATCCCAGACGATTTCCCGCCGGCGAGACCAGCGCCGTGCTCCATCGCTGATAAAAGAAAAGGTTCGTGAACAGGCCGATGAGTTTCAGCAGAGCCAGCGCGACAAATGCGCTGATGATCCCAATCACAATCGCGAGCCCCGATATCGGCAACACACTCCAGTTTGTAGTGAAATCGCCGAGGAGTTCCGATCCATTCTGCTTGCTGGTAATGTCTTCTTCAGGAATGTACTTGCGAGTTCCCGCCATTTCCCCAAATGACCCCTTTAACCAACTAAGATGCTGCGATTGGCGGCCGCAAACCGCCTCTGCTCCTGAGTAAGTGCTAACTCAGCGTCTTCCGATTACAGGACAGCCACTCGCCTGCTATTCCTCCTTTCTAAGTTTTCTTCTGCACCCTCCAGGCTCATCGCAATTCTTCGAAATTCGTCTGCGTTCACGGTTCACCTTCCACTTTTGATCCCCGCATTCCTTAGTGTTTTAATTGTGATTCACTCGCACTCGCCCTTGGAGGACGAATTGAACACTGCTCGCGCCCGTTGCCGCCGCCTGGCGGCGTTGTTGCTCTTCTGCACGTTTGCTCTGTTTTCTATTGCGCAGGCCACGCCTGAGAAAAAGCCCGACGAACTCGCCGAATGGATCAAGGACAACTACACCAAGTACGAATACCGCATTCCGATGCGCGACGGTGTTCATTTATTCACCAGTGTTTACGTGCCCAAGGACGCAAGCGAGCAGCACACCTATCCCATCCTGTTTGATCGCACGCCTTACACAGTCGCGCCCTATGGCGTCGACCAATTCAAATCCTCGCTCGGTCCATCCGAGTTGTTCACCCGTTCCAAGTACATCTTTGTCTATCAGGACGTGCGCGGAAAATTCATGAGCGAAGGCACGTTCGTCGATATGCGCCCCTACATCGCGGACAAGAAATCACCCAAGGACATTGATGAGTCCAGCGACACCTACGACACGATCGACTGGCTGGTGAAGAACGTTCGCTCTAACAACGGACGCGTCGGCGTCTGGGGTATTTCCTATCCCGGCTTCTATTCATCGATGGCCGCTATCGACGCGCACCCCGCGCTCAAGGCCGTGTCGCCGCAGGCGCCCATTGCTGACTGGTTCGTCGGAGACGACTTCCATCACAACGGCGCGCTCTATCTACCGCACATGTTCAACTTCATGTACACCTTCGGACAGCCGCGTCCCGAGCCCACCACCAAATGGGCCGAAAAGATCGAACACGGCACGCCCGACGGCTACAGCTTTTTCCTTAATAATGTCGAGCCGCTCTCCAACGTGGATGCAAAGTACTACCACAACAAGGTCGCCTGGTGGGACGAGATCATCCAGCACCCCAACTATGACCAGTTCTGGCGTGCGCGATCCACGCCGCAGTTCTTGCGCAAGATCAAGCCTGCCATGCTCACCGTCGGCGGATGGTTCGATGCCGAAGATCTCTGGGGCGCGCTGCACACCTACAAGTCTGCTAACTCGCAGAGTCCCGATGGTGACGTGAAACTCGTCATGGGACCATGGTTCCACGGTGGTTGGGCGCGCGGCGACGGAGACCATCTTGGGAACGTCTGGTTCAGCGGCAAGCAGAGCGCGTTCTATCGCGAGAAGATTGAGTTTCCCTTCTTCGAGCACCACCTGAAGGGCACTGCCGATCCGCAACTTCCCGAGGCCTACGTCTTTGAAACCGGAACCAATCAGTGGAAGCGCTACGACGCATGGCCTCCCAAGCAGGCCAAGACTGCCGCGCTGTATCTCGGATCAAATGGCCAGCTCAGCTTCGACAAGCCCACTGCTGCGACTGAATTTGACGAATACATCAGCGACCCCGCCAAGCCGGTACCCTTCACCACGGCCACCGAGACCGGCATGACGCGCGAGCACATGACAGATGATCAGCGACAGGCCGGACGACGCACCGATGTGCTTGTCTATCAGACCGCGCCGCTTACCGAAGACGTCACGCTTGCCGGACCTCTTCACCCCGAACTCTTTGTCTCCACCTCTGGTACCGATTCCGACTTTGTCGTGAAACTCATTGACGTGTACCCCGACAGCTATCCCGACAATGAAAACAATCTCAAAGACGTTCACCTCGGCGGTTATCAGCAACTCGTGCGCGGGGAACTCTTCCGTGGACGCTTCCGCAACAGCTACGAAAAGCCCGAGCCATTCGAGCCCAACAAAGTTACGAAGATCTCCTACGAAATGCCCGACGTGAACCATACCTTCCGGCAGGGCCATCGCATCATGGTCCAGATTCAGAGCACCTGGTTCCCGCTCGTGGATCTCAATCCGCAGAAGTTCATTCCCAACATCTATCTCGCCAAACCTTCCGATTTCCAGAAGGCTACGGAGCGCATCTACCACTCCGGCGCGCACGAGTCGCGGGTGAACGTCCTCGTCCTACCTCAGTAATCCCGCAACACACGGGTGCCCCATCCTAAACTCGCGTTCCGAGTTTAGGATGGGGCTTTTGTTTTGCTGTCGTTCTTGCTTTCGCCTTTCATGTGCCATCCTGAGCGAAGCGAAGGGGAGCCCTTCCCCTTCGCAGACGTGCCACCCCGCATCGTTTACCTCGCGGCGAGTATCCTATCTACAGCATGATCTCCGTCCTTAACCTCGGCCGCTGCGACTACGCCACCGCGCTCCACCTTCAAGAAACACTCGTCGAACTCCGCAAGCAGGGTCGTATTCCCAACGTCCTTCTCTTCGTCGAGCACTCTCCGGTCATCACCCTCGGACGTAATGCTCGCGAGTCGAACATTGTTGCTTCCCGCGAGTTTCTCGCTTCCAAAGGCGTTGAGGTCTTCGAGATCAACCGTGGAGGCGACGTCACCTTTCATGGTCCCGGACAACTCGTTGCCTACCCTATCTTCGACCTGCGATCCTTCACGCCCAAGCTTGGAGTTATCGACTACGTGCGTCGTCTCGAAGATGTCCTCATGCGCATCTGCGCGCAGTACTCCATCGAAACGCAGCGCATCGCTGGCATGACCGGCGTCTGGACTCACGCCACGCCTCCTCCTCGCCTCACCCCACGCCTCATGAACCGCGATTACGTCCCATTAGAGGTGGAGACGAATTCAGGTGGAGACGAGCAACCTGCTCACAGTACTCACCACTCCGAGCGCAAGATTGCCGCCATCGGTGTCCACGTCTCGCGCGGAGTTACCTCCCACGGCTTTGCGCTCAACGTCACCACCGACCTTGATTTTTTCAAGCTGATCGTACCTTGCGGACTCACCAAGCCCGTCACTTCGATTGAATTCGAAACCGGCCTGCGCCCCTCGCTCGATGAAGTGATGACCCTTGCCTCGCGCACTTTCGGCGAACTCTTTCGCTCGCAAATGCTCTGGCTCGAGTCCATCCACGACCTCCTGCCCGAAATCTCCGAACCCACATCGGACAATCAAGACACTCCCGCCCGCGCCCCCGAAAATGAGCGACGGATCGCAGGGGACGACATCCATCTCGCTTAGGTGCTCATTTTTCTTGTAGGTTGCTGCTGAGCTGAGTACCATTCCTCATTCGCCATGGACCAGCCTGCGGAAACACCAGCCGAAATCACGCCAGCTCCAGCCGAGCTATCGGTTCCCCAGTTTCTTGCTCCTGCGCCAAAGAAGCGCGCTTTGTGGAAGTGGTCTCTCGCAGCGACCGCCGCATTCCTGGCATTCCTCATGTGGCAATGTGGTTCTGCGCTGTATTCGGGACGCGAAGCGGATGTCGCGGCGGTGACAGACTTTCATGCTGCGTTCAACGAAGGCCGGTACCCGGACATCCTGAGGAATGCAGACGAGAAAGTGTTCAATTCTGAGCGACGTGACGAGTTCCTCAAGATCCTTCAAGCAGTGCACGCCAAGCTTGGCAATGTCGCCGGTGCCAGCAACGTGGAGCGCATCAACGTGAACGCAACTACCAGCGGAACCTTCATCACCACGGTGCACCGCACCACCTTTGAGCATGATGTTGCGGTCGAGACCTTCACATGGAAGAAGTCAGGCAGCACCTTGCACCTATACGGTTACAACATCCAGTCCAACGCATTGATTCTGAATTAGCCTGCCGGCGCCTCTTTGCGCCTGCTTTCCTGCCGCGCCCAACCTGCATCTGCGATAATGACCATAGAGAGGAAACGCTCGCTAGCGCAGCCGTTCGCCGGTCTCGACCTCGCGAAACCTCGCTCACCTTGCGCAACCTCGCGAAACTTTGAACATGCCCACACCGCTTCTCCATTCCAGCGCCACTGCCCTCGAGTTCGAGCGCCTTCGCGACATCGTTCGCGGCAGCTGCCAGTCCGAACTTGGCCAGCAGGCCGTCAACGCCCTCGTGCCCACCGCCGACGCCGAGTGGATCGATCGCCAGCAGCAGCTCACCGCCGAGGTGCGTGCCTTCCTTCGCGCCGGCGGACGCTTCGATTTCGGCGGACTCATCGATCCCACGCAACTCGTCCAGCGCGCGCGCATCAGCGGAGCCACACTCGAGACCACCGAGCTCCGCGACGTCATCCTTCTCATCGACCGCGCCGCCGAGTGGCGCGAAACCGCGACGCACCCACCGCAAGCCATGCGCGACCCGTGGCCCGCCATCGAAGAGCTCTCTGCCGACATTGCCGATTTCACGCCCTTGCTGCGCTATTTTGCCAACAAGCTCTCGCCCGACGGCACGCTGGATGACAATGCTTCACCCGCGCTCACCAGCATCCGGCGCGAAATTGAGAAGCAGCGCCGTTCCATCCAGAACTCCCTGCGCAGCTTTCTTCGCCGCCTCTCCGAAGGCGACGCGCTTCAGGACGAGCTGGTCACCATCCGTGGCGACCGCTTCGTCATCCCCGTCAAAACCGAGCAGAAGCGCCGCGTGCAGGGTGTCGTCCACGGAGCCAGTTCCAGCGGCCAAACCGTCTTCGTCGAGCCCCTCGAAACCATCGAGCAGAACAACGAACTCGTGCGGCTTCTCGAAGACGAACAGGCCGAAATTCAGCGCATCCTCGTCGAGATGACTTCACGCATCGGCCAGCAATCGGAAGCCATTCTCGCCTCGGTCGAAATCCTGCGCGAACTCGAACTCCAATTCGCCAAAGCGCGTTTCGCCGAGCAGTACCAGTGCACCCGCGTCAAGCTTCTCACCGAAGACAGCGCCAACTCGCTCATCCTCATCAACGCTCGTCATCCCGTCATGGAGCGCAATTTGCGCTCGCGTGGTAAGTCTGTCGTTTCGCTCACGCTCGAGATGGATCGCTTTCAGCGCCAGCTCATCATCAGCGGCCCAAACACCGGCGGCAAAACCGTTTCGCTCAAAACCGCAGGCTTGCTCGCTCTCATGGCTCAGGCCGGAATCCCCGTCCCCGCCGAGCGTGCCGATCTCCCCATTTGCGATGCCGTGCTTGCCGATATCGGCGACTCGCAATCCATCGAGCAGAATCTCTCGACGTTCTCCGCACACGTCACCAACATCGATTTCATCTCTCACACCGCCACCGCGCGCTCACTCGTTCTGCTCGATGAACTCGGCTCTGCCACCGATCCCGAAGAAGGTGCTGCGCTTGCCGTCGCCATCGCCGAACATTTCCGCCGTCGTGGATCGCTTACCATCATCTCCACCCATCACACGGCGCTCAAAATCTACGCCACCAACTCGCAAGGGGTAGTGAACGCCGCCGTCGGCTTCGACGAGAAAACTCTCGCACCCACCTACGAGCTTCGCGTCGGAGTTCCCGGCGCATCCGCCGGAATCAACATCGCGCAGCAGATCGGGCTCAATCGCGAGATCATTGCCGACGCCCGTCAGCGTCTCAGCACGCAAACGCAGGACATCGCCGGATTCCTCGACCGCCTCCATTCCGATCTGCGCGACATTCAGAACGAGCGTCTCGAAATTCGCCAGCGCGAGCAGGAGATCGCACGCGAGCGCGCCCGCCTCGAAGCCGAGGGCCTCAAGGAGCAGCGCGATAAAATTCGTGAGTTAGAGAAGAAGCTCGATTCGCTCATGCGCGACTTCGAGTACCACGCCCGCGAAGCCGTCGCTGCCGTGCAGGATCGCGCTGCCGCCCAAAAGTTAAGTAAAGAAGCCGAGCGTCGCATCGCCAAAGCGCGCCGCGAGTTCCGCGAGCAATTCAATCAAACCGTCGTTGCCCACACCACCGGAGCCGACCGCGGTGACGAAAACGCCCGCCCGCACGTTGTCTCACGCGTTACAGTGGGTGACACCGTCCATCTCAAGTCCATCGGACGCAGCGGCAAGGTCGTTCGCAAACTCGATGACGAAGCCATCGAAGTGCAGGTCGGTCCCATGAAGATGCGCGTGCCGCTCGATGACATTGCCGCAGTCATTGCGCAGGCCGCCAACAATCCCGTGCAGGCTGCGCGCAGCAAAGGCATCAATGTCCGCCTGCGCGACGAAGACGAATCCGCCCCCACTGAGCTCAACGTCATTGGACACAATGTTGACGAGGCTACTGCCGAGGTCGAGAAGTTTGTGGATCGCGCTTTCCTCGCCGGACTCTCGCACATCCGCATCGTGCATGGCTCCGGCATGGGAATCCTGCGACGCGCTCTGCGTGACTACCTCAAGCGCCATCCGCAAGTCGTCAACGTCACCGAGCCTCCGCAAAACCAGGGCGGCGGCGGTGCCACCGAAGTAGAACTCAAGGTATGAAATTTCAAAACCTGTACATCACCCCAAAATTCACAATCGGATAAAACCGCAGCGGGTGTAATTCGCGACTGATCTTTCTCCGCTCTGCCGCGAGATTCGTTTCAAAATCGTCATACGACACCACCGACGCGCACGTTCGCGGATTGGGTGAGTTGCACGCGCTGCCTTGCATTGTCAGGTCAAACTGCGGTGTTCCTGCAAACGCCACTCCCGCCTCGATAGGAAACGTGAAGTGTCGTTTGCTTCGCGGAATCGCGTTCCCCCAACCTACGCTCAAGGTCGGCGCCACTTTGCGCGACAGCACAACCCTGCCAACTCCATGCAAAGGATCTTTTGAGCTGCTGTAGTAGTCCACGTCGTTGAAAGTGATCGTGCGCCCGCCTGGAACGAATGCCACTGCCCGCGCATTCATCTGCTGAAACACCGCTATTCCGCTGCTGATCCTGAAACCGTGGAGGAACGGATACACGTCATACGACAGCCGCACATCTCCTGTGCGGAGCCTCCCGTTGTATCCCACACTATCTCTCTTCAGGTCTGCCGAGATGCTCAGGAAATGTCCGTCCAGACGCAGGTTCGAACGGTTGTTCAAGATCGTGACCAGCTCGAATCCCGGCCCCATCGTGCCTGCCGAGAATCCCAGCGCAAATCTCGAAAATGGACGAATTGACTTCGGCACGCCGGCACCAGTGCTGACGTTCACCGCAATTGCGGCGGCTGCATCGTTATCACCTGCATAGGCACGGGGAGAAGGGAGGCAAACAACCAGCAGAACAGCGAATAAGGTTCTGATCCCACCACCAACAGCGGTCTTGCAATCCATACAAGGGGCTTCCTCTGCGCACTCAACTTACAGACATCGCAGACTCGGTATGGATGAGTCGGAGCAATTTCAGGTTGGAACAGAGATCGGCAGAAAGCGTGCGCTTACAAATGAAAATAAACAGCGGGTGCTCTCACTTCAAACCATCCACTGAATACAAGTCTGTCAGTATGCGCACATAGCCGTATGCATAGTGTTTTCCGTCGGGCGTAATCTGAACTGGCCCAATGTTTATCAATCCTGCGCGGTCATCCGGCATAAATTGGCGCACTTCTTTCTCCCCGCCTGTCGTCAGGTTCACCGCCATCAGCCGCACTGGAACGTCGCTCGCGCGATACATGTAAACCGTGTTGTCGTCTTCCGCCCATCCGGCAAAGCGATCCAGTCGCTCGCTAACCGGAACTTCGCGCAGCTCTCCTCCCTCGACGGGAGTCACGATTAGTTTCCCCTGCATATCTCTCAGCAACACTCGTTTTCCGTCCTGCGATGCACCGATTGCGATTGAGCCTTCGGGCCCTATCGGCGAAGTCTTGCCTGTGTTTTCGTCCATCACAAATGGTCGATTGGCATGGCCCGGTTCTGATCCGTTGAATACGATCTTTCCTCCCAGCAGCCAGAACGCAAATGTCCCGTGATTCAGAGAATCATTTTTCGTGAGATGCCGTTCCTCGCCCACGCCCAGCGGCACAGCAACCAACTGTCTCGGGGTGGCCATCGTCGCTATCAGCACCCACTTTTTGTCAGGAGAAAATGACAACGCAAAACCCTCTGCCAGCCGTGTCGGCAGCGAGCCATCCATCTTGCGCACATACACCGAGTAGTTTGGTCCTCCACCCTCACCCTGCTCGTCAAACAGCAACATCGAACCATCGTTTGAGAGTGCTACATTGCGCGTCCAGTCCAGAAAGCTGTAATCGTGCTCCTTGTCATCATTCGCTCCGCGCGCCGAAACCGAGCGCCGCGATGCATCCACCGTCATCAGCAGCTGTCCGCTGCGGCTCACATCATGCAAAATCACTCGCCCCAGCGGGCGCAGTACCAGCCGCTGTTTTCCTTCGGGTGTCACCGCATAGAGCGAGCTGTTGATTCCCGTATCGCTCGCCGTAAACAAGATTTCGTTTCCCTTTGCGCTCCACGCCAGCCCAACTGCGCTTGACCAGTCGCGCGAGAGGTCATGCTTCTTTCCCGCACTGTCTATCAGTGCGACTCTCCCCTGATCATCGCCAAACAGCAAATGATCGAAGAATGCCACCGATTTTCCGTCCGGAGATACGCGCGGCGAACTAATCCACCCTTGCGTGCGATACAGAACTTTCCCCACCGGATACTCAAGTCGGCATTCATTGCCCACATAGCGCGCCACAGCATACGAGTTCCCATCAGGAGCCCAGTCTGCCTCCTGCACGTCCTCAAGAATTGGCCTCGGCGTTCCGCCCGTCATCGGCACCCGCGCCAGCGTCCCCGCCGATGCCCAGTAAGTCAGGATTTTTCGATTGAGCACCACCAGCAGTTCACCATTCGCTGAGACCGCAACCGCGTCCGCCTTCGGCAGCCCGAGCGATGTTGAACCGATCGCCTCCGGCTTGGTCGAGAATGATTCCGCTTCGTTGCCCTCCCACTTCGCCGTGTACACAATCGTGTGTCCGTCCGGAGCGTACCTTGCGTACACAATGCTGCCGCGCCGAAACGTCATGCGATGAAACCTCGGCTGCGACTCGGGAGGATTCGTGTACCGCCCCAGCAGAAACGCCGCAATTCCCACCAGCAACGCCGTGCCTATTACCGCCGGCACCACTCCGCGCCACCTTCTGCGCGCTCGCTTCTCTTCGGTCGCAACCGCGCTGCTGCTATGCGAAATCGATTCCAGCGTGTACGCAATATCCTGTGCCGATTGCAGCCGGTCTTCAGGATTCTTCTCTAGGCAGCGTTCGACAATACTCTCCAGCGCTGGCGACACATTCGGATTCGATTGCGTTAGCTCCGGCGGTTCCTGGTTCAAAATGGCGGACATCGTCTCGGCAGCCGAATCGCCTTTGAACGCGCGCTTCCCGCTTAACATCTCGTACAGAATCGCGCCAAACGCAAACAGGTCTGCACGCGCATCCACCGTCTTGCCCCGCACCTGCTCAGGAGACATGTATCCCACCGTGCCCAGCACCGTCCCCGGTTCGCTCCCTACGGTTCCCATCATGGTGGAGTCGTCCGAAAGCCGCTCCGGACCGATCAGCTTCGCCAACCCAAAGTCCAGAATCTTCACTCGCCGGTCGCGTGTAATGAAGATGTTTTCCGGCTTCAGATCCCGATGCACAATGCCTTTGCCGTGTGCCGCCGCCAGCCCTCGGGCAATCTGCTGTGCATAGTCGATTGCTTTCCTTATGGGCAGCGGTCCTGCTCGCAACTGCTCGCGCAGAGTCTCGCCCGCGAGCAATTCACTCACAATGTAGGGAGAGCCGTCCTGACGTCCCACGTCATACACGGCCAGAATGTTCGGATGATTCAGACTGGCTGCCGCTCGCGCTTCCTGCTCAAATCTCTGCAGCCGCATTCCATCGGAGTGGAGCGATGCGGGAATGACTTTGACCGCCACCTCGCGGCCCAGTCTCGCATCGCGTGCGCGATACACTTCGCCCATACCGCCCGTGCCGACAGTCTCGAGCACTTCGTATGGTCCCAGCTTCGTGCCAGTGTTGAGCGCCATCCTTCTCACTCCCGCGTAGCCGACATTCTACCCGCATCCCGAGTGGCCGAATTGAGCGCACTTCTCTTTGCTGCCCACTATCGTGCGACTTCGGATCAACTTTGCGTAACCAATCTTTTGGAAATTCGAAAGCCGAGGAAGAACTGGGGGAGGGGAAGTTTCGTTCTTGCGCGGCAGGCTCTCTTCCCGCCGCGCATTTTGACAACGTTAAGCCGCCTCGCTCCAGGCGTCCGAACCGTGTTGTTTCACCATTTTGTTGTAAACACCCAAAATCAGGAACGGCGCAGCCCACTGTCCTACGAACAGCGCCCAATCAGTCTTATGCAACGCCTTCAGCGCGGCTGAAACAGCAATCGATCCGATTGCCAACGCCAGATAGCCGCTCGACGGAACTTTCGAAGTCTGAGCTTCGATCGCTCCAGTCACGACATCTTCCCTTTGTCCTTGGTACACCTTTGATTGCATCTGCTTTGCACCACTCGTTTCGTTGAATTTACGCCCTCCGAAACACATCGTTCCGGTTATCGGCGCATTAAGTGGATATGACGACATCCGCCTCGACCGGGACCGGGGCTGCTCAAACTCGTTGTCGCAAGCGTTAAAACTGTTGTCCGCTCCTAGGCTAGTTCAGCTCTAACCGACACGCCAAAATGCGCCGAGATCGTTTTGCCTTGCAATCCAGGAAAAACGATGTGAACGCCTATTGTTTAAAATGTCCTTACCCATGACATCGCGACTCGATCAGCAGATCAATTTCATCCTCGAAATCGACAAGCTCAAACAAATCCTGCGGCAAACGCCCGTCAGCGGCGATATTCGCCGTCAGGAAAACAGTGCCGAGCACTCCTGGCACATCGCTATCATGGCCTCGCTGCTTGCCGAGTACGCTCCCGAACCGGTCAACGTTTCGCGCGTCGTTGGCATGCTCCTCGTCCACGACGTCGTCGAAATCGATGCTGGAGACACCTTCGCCTACGACACCGTCGGTTACAGTGACAAGGAAGAACGCGAGCGACTCGCTGCAGACCGTCTCTTCGGTCTCCTCCCCGCCTCTCAGTCCGCCGAAGTCCGCGCTCTCTGGGACGAGTTCGAGGCCTTCTCCACCCCTGAATCCCGTTACGCCAATGCCCTCGACCGCCTGCAGCCTCTTTTGCTCAATTCCCGCACCGGCGGAGGCTCCTGGCGCAGCCACCACATCACGCGCGACAAGGTTCTAGCCCGCATGGAACCCATCCGCACCGGCCTCCCCGACCTCTGGCCCGTCGTCATGTCCATCGTTGATGACGCCTGCACCCGCGGCTGGATCACCTGCTCCTAACTTGCCTCTGCTGTTGCTTTTGCCTTTGCTGTTGCTGTTTCAGTCGCTCTTGCAGTTGCTCTTGCTTTTGTTGTTGCTTGTGTTTTTCGGTGTCATCCTGAGGCGAAGCCGAAGGATCGGGGTTGCTCTTGGTTTTGCCTTTGCTGTCGCTGTTGCTCTTGCTTCTGCTCTTGTTCTGAAGGTGTCATCCTGAGGCGAAGCCGAAGGATCCCAGCGCCGACTGCCTCTCCTCTTCCGCCCCAGGTCACCTACCACGGCTCCTGCGTCGGCGCCCCTACTGCCTTTCCCTAACTTTACCCCTCAGCGAAAACATTTACATGCACCAATCAAGTCGCATTTTGCACACCCCCTTAGGGCGAAAAACCCTATAATCACAGCTTTTCCACACATCACCTTGGGGCAGACTATAGCTGTGGCTAACCCCGGAGACTTCGCATATCAGGTCAAGCAGCAGGCCGACATCGTCCGCATCATCGGCGAGTACGTAAAGCTGCGCAAAGCCGGTGCCCAGAACTTCTCCGGCCTTTGCCCCTTTCACGGAGAGAAAACCCCATCATTTTCCGTCCACGCCACGCGCCAATATTTCCATTGCTTCGGTTGCGGAGTCTCCGGCGACGTCTTCACCTTCATTCAGAAGATTGAAAACATCACCTTCCCTGAAGCCGTTCGCGCCGTCGCCCAAAAGCTTGGCATCGCCGCCCCAAAGGTGCAGTTCAGCTCCCCTCAGGAGGCCAAGGAGGCCCGCACCCGCGGTCTTCTGCTCGATCTGCACGAGGCCGCCTGCCTCTGGTTTCAGGAACAGCTTCGCCGTCCCGAGGGTGCCGCCGCCCGCGAATACCTCCATGGTCGCGGACTCGATGACGACGCCATCGCTCGCTTCCGCATTGGTTTTGCCCCCGAATCCGGCTTCCTCCTGCGTGACAAGCTCAAGGGTCTTGCCGACGAAGACGCTCTCCGCGAGAGTGGCTTGTTCAGCTGGAAAGACCGTGAAGACTCCCGCTCCAGCGAGCCGGCCCGTCCTACCCCTGCCGCGCTCTACAGCAAGTTTCGCAACCGGGTGATGTTCCCCATCTGCAACGAGAACGGCAAGGTCATCGCCTTCACCGGGCGCACCCTCGCCACCGACGAAAAAGCTGGCCCCAAGTACCTCAACTCGCCCGAGACGCCCATCTACACCAAGTCTCGCGTGTTGTTTAACTTGCACTTGGCCAAGGAAGCCATTCGCCGCCTCGACTACATCATCCTCGTCGAGGGCCAAATGGATTGCATCTCGGTCTTCAACGCCGGATACCACAACGTCATCGCCTCCAGCGGCACCGCCTTCACCGAGGCCCAGGCGCGACTCCTAGCCCGCTTCAGCAAGAAGATCGTCGTCAACTTCGATCCTGACACCGCCGGAGCCGCAGCCGCCGAGCGCTCACTCTCCTTGCTCGTCAGCGAAGACTTTGAGATCCGCATCGTCTCCCTCGAGCAGGGATTCGATCCCGACCTCTACGTCCGCAAGAAGGGAACCGCCGCCTACGGGGCCGCGCTCCAGTCTTCGCAGAAGTATTTCGACTACCTCATCGAACGCGCTCAGGCACAGTTCCCCCGCACCGCCGAAGGCAAGGTCAAGGCCGTCAACTACCTTCTGCCCCACATTCAGCGCGTCACCAGTCGCATCGTTCGCGACGAGCTGGCGGCCGATGTCTCGCAGAAACTGCAAATCGACTCCGCCGTACTCCGGCAGGAACTTCGCCATGTCGCCACCGCGCGCACTTCCACGCACCTCACGCCCCCTCCCACCTCGCCGATTACCGAGGCTGAACGCCTTCTCCTTCAGGCACTTACCTGTGGCCCCGAGGTTTCGTTCTCCTACACCGACGAGAACGGTCAGGAGCAGATGTACAACCCTGCCGAGCAGGCCTACTACTCCCTCAGCTCCGAGCAGTTGCACAAGGGCCTTCGCGCCGAGGCTCTTATCGATGCCATCCTCAAGGGCCTTGCCGACGGTGCCGACCTCATGTCGCTGCCCCTTTCCGATGAGGATCGCACGCTGTTCATGTCCGTTATCATGAAGGATCACGAATCCCTCACCGCCGAGCTTCTCCACGGAGCCATCGACGCCCTGCGCCGACGCCAGCTCGAACATCGCCAGCGCGACCTTCGCCGCCAGATCGCTGAAGCCGAGCGCAAGAACGACCCCGCCGCCCTCGCCCGCTTCCTCCAGGAAAAGCAGCAAGTGGACTCCGCCCTCCGCCAAGCCAAAACTGTTTGAAGAACCTGCTTGCATTCATAGCCAAAAAGGGCCAAAATTCCGCACCAGCAAACCTGTGGGGGTGAGCCAATGGCACAACTGTGGACAATGAGGCGGCAGGACCGCGCAACTGACGAGGTAGAGGCTCGTCAAATCCTTACCAATGGCGAGTACGGAATCCTCAGCACCGTCGGCCCTGATGGCGATCCCTATGGCCTGCCCGTCAGCTATGTGTTCCGCGACGACGCCATCTACTTTCATTCCGCCCCCGAGGGACGCAAGATCGAGCACCTCAACGCCGTTCCGCACGTCAGCTTTTGTGTTGTCGGACACACCGAGGTTCAGCCCGAAATGTTCAGCACTCGATACCAGAGCGCCATTGCCTCCGGCGATGTCCGCGAGCTTGAGGGCGAGGAGAAGATGGCCGCGCTGCGCCTGCTGATCCAGAAGTATTCCCCCGAGTTCTTGGAGCAGGGAATGGAGTACGTTGCTTCGTCCCACTCCGCCACCCGGGTATTTGCCATCCAGGTCGCCCATCTCACCGGCAAGCGCCGCCGCTAGACGACTTCCGGTCGAGTGGCCCCCACTCGATCTCTGCTTGCTTTTTTGTTCCTGGACATCAGCTTTGCCTCTTATTTCACCCCTCAGAACGTCGCTGGATTCATCACAATTCCTTGCTTTTCCCCCTTCTGTCTGCAAAAATGTTGAAGTTCCCGAACCTTGGGGAGTTCTCCGCCATCTAAAGGCTTAAGGCCTTCTCGCCCAGATAGGCGACTTTGCCCGTTGCGGAGCGGGCACTCGTGTATTGCGTGGTTAAGGATGAGGGTTGTTGCGGCTCTTTGTCGGTCGGAAAGCGACCGAGAGGCCGACTTGTGTGCTTTACGGGCTTCCCTCGGCCCGACCAAATGTTTTCTTTCGGCTGCCTATGGCGCCAGTGAAGGGTATTACTCTTGGCTCTCGACGATAAATACGAAGATATCCAAAAGTTGATCGATACCGGCAAGGAGAAAGGTTTCCTCACCTACAACGAGGTGAATGACCTGCTGCCGAACGATATCAACTCCCCCGACGATCTCGACGACCTGCTCGGAATGATCGGCACTCAGGGAATCAATGTCCTTGAGGACACCAAGCTTCCCTCTGAAAAGAAGTTCGATTCCGACGAAGATTCCGAAGACGTCGAGCTTGATCTCACTCCCGGTGCGCTGGAAAAGACGAACGACCCTGTTCGCATGTACCTGCGCGAAATGGGCACCGTCCCCCTGCTCACCCGAGAAGGTGAAGTAGAAATCGCCAAGCGCATCGAGCGCGGCCAGATACGCGTTCTCAAGTCTCTATCGCGCTCGGCCATTGTCATCCGCGAAGTTCTCGCCATCGGCGATGATCTCAAGCGTGGCGTGCGTTCCGTCAAGGAAGTGGTGGTCTTCGACGAAGAAGAGATCACCGACGAGGTCATGAACAGCCGCCTCAAGGAGATCACTTCCAAGATCGACGACCTCGGCCGCCATTACAAGAAGGGCCTTGGCTTCGCCGCCAAGCTCAACGAACTTGGCCCCGCCGGCAAGGACAAGAAGAAGGCAAAGGACTATCGCAAGCTGCACTGGGCTCTCGGACGCGCCCAGGTCGAGGTCAGCCGATCGATCCGCAACCTGCGCTTCACCAATCAGGAGCGCAAGCGCCTCATCGACCGCGTCAACAAGACGGTTGAGAACATGAAGGCCTTGGATCGCCAGGTCCTCAACCTCGAAAAGCGCTGCGAGTTCACCAAGAACGAAGAGCAGAAGAAGGAAATCCGCAAGCAGATCAAGACCGTGCGCACCGACATGGAGCGCATCGAGGTCGAGGCCGGAGCCGTCTTCAGCGAACTCAAGCGCACTCAGCGCGAAATCATCCAGGGCGACATGGATGCCGAGCACGCCAAGCGCGAGCTCATCGAGGCCAACCTGCGCCTCGTCGTCTCCATCGCCAAGAAGTACACCAACCGCGGCCTGCAGTTCCTCGATCTCATTCAGGAAGGCAACATCGGCCTCATGAAGGCCGTCGACAAGTTCGAGTACCGCCGCGGCTACAAGTTCTCGACCTATGCCACCTGGTGGATTCGTCAGGCCATCACGCGTGCGATTGCCGATCAGGCCCGCACCATCCGCATCCCGGTGCACATGATCGAGACCATCAACAAGCTCATCCGCACCAGCCGCCAGCTTGTGCAGGAACTCGGTCGCGAGCCAACCTCGGAAGAGATCGCGCGCCGCATGGACATCCCTGTCGCCAAGGTCCGCAAGGTCCTCAAGATCGCGCAGGAGCCCATCTCACTCGAAACTCCCATCGGCGAAGAAGAAGATTCGCACCTTGGAGATTTCATCGAGGATCGCGCCGTCGTCTCGCCCGCCGAGGCCGTCATCAACGTGAACCTCAAGGACCAGACCTCGCAGGTCCTGCGCACCCTGACCCCTCGCGAAGAGAAGGTCATCAAGATGCGCTTCGGCCTCGAAGACGGCTCCGAGCACACGCTCGAAGAAGTCGGCCAGTCCTTCGCTGTCACCCGCGAGCGCATCCGCCAGATCGAAGCCAAGGCCCTGCGCAAACTGCGCCACCCCTCGCGCTCCCGCAAACTCCGCGCCTTCATGGACGGCGTTCACGACTAGCGCAACATCGCTTCAGCAACACAAAGGGCACGGCTTCCGCCGTGCCCTTACTTTTTCATTTTATTTGAGGTGTCACTGAGCGAAGCGAAGGACCTCGGGGTTGCATTTGCTCTTGCTCTTGTTCCTGCCCTGCTCTTGCTCTTGCTCTTGTTCTTGCTCTTGAGGTGTCACTGAGCAAAGCGAAGGACCTCGGGGTTGCATTTGCTCTTGTTCTTGCCCCTACTCTTGCTCTTGCTGTTGTTCTTGCGCTTGCTGTTGTTCTTGCTCTTGCTGTTGTTCTTGCCCTTGCTGTTGTTCTTGCCCTTGAGGTGTCATCCTGAGCGCAGCGAAGGACCTCGGGGTTGCTTTTGATCTTGCTGTTGCTGTTGTTCTTGCCCTTGAGGTGTCATCCTGAGCGCAGCGAAGGATCCCAGCACCGCTCAAATATCCACCGCTGCCCAAAAGGCTTCTCGGCCTCCATCCCTACCCTCGCGAAACCTTGAAACCCCGCCCTACTCATACCGCAACGCCTCAATCGGATCTAAATTCGCCGCCTTCCATGCCGGATAAATCCCAAACACCAGCCCAATCACCGCCGACGAAGTAAACGCAAACACCGTCCACTTTACGCTCATCGTTGCCGGCAGAGAAGGCATCAGCGCCGCAATGATGTAGGTAATCACGCCTCCGATCATTATTCCGATCACTCCGCCCAGCGCCGTCAGCACCATGGCTTCCAGCGTGAATTGCAACAGCACATCATGTCTGCGTGCGCCCACTGCCTTGCGCACTCCAATCTCGCGTGTGCGCTCCGTGACGGAAACCAGCATAATGTTCATCACTCCTACGCCGCCCACAATCAGCGCCACGCTCGACACGGCAAACATGAAGATGAACACTCCGCCCGTCACCTGGTTCCACACCTGCACAATCGAATCCTGGCTGAACACGGCAAAATTATCCGGCTGATCCGGCTTGAGCTTGCGCTTTCGCCTCAGCAGATCCCGCATCTCGTCCATCGCCTTCGCCATATCCGGCTGCGAAGTCGCCTTCACCGAAATCCAGTTCTGCTTCATCTCCGGATGCAGCTTCTTGAACGTCGCATACGGGAACATCACGATGTTGTCTTCCGGATTCGACCCGCCACTGAACGCGCTCTTCTTCTGCTCGGCCACGCCGATCACCTGGAATAACTCGCCCTCGACATTCACTTCCTTGCCCACCGGGTCGCCGTCGCCAAACAGCTCCTTTGCCGTATCCGATCCCAGCACCACCACCGGCATGCGCTGGTCATCTTCCGCTTGCGTGAACCACCGTCCCCGCGCCACCGCGTAATCGAACACCTCGCGCGAATCCGGCGTATTGCCTTCGAGGATCGCATTCTTCGCCGTCCTACCCGCGTACTTCACCGAATAGCTGCCCACCCCGAATTCCTGCATCATGATGCGCAGCGAGGGAGCCACAGCCTTCACATGCGGCAGGTCTCGCATCGCAATCGCGTCTTCATACGTCAGCTCTTTCCTGTTGAGCATCTCCGCCGTCGGTCGCCCAAAGTTGAACACATCGATATGAAATGCGAACACGATGTTCGATCCCATCTGCTGCACCATGTTCTGCACATTGCTGTTGAGCCCGCGCACCACCGAAGAGATCGTGATCACCGTCGTCACCCCGATCACAATTCCGAGAATGGTCAACCCCGAGCGCATCTTATTGCGCACCAGCGTCGTGAACGCCAACCGGAATATCTCTCTGTAATCTCCGTGCGATGCCATCAATCTCTCTTCCGTACTTCCGATGTGTTTACGAAGGTGTCATCCTGAGCGCAGCGAAGGATCCCAGCCCAGCTCAAATATCAACTTCCGCGTGAGAGGCTTCTGCAACGGGTGCCCCATTCAACGTTCCTTTCGTTGAGTGGGGCTTTTCCTCTTGCCTTCGGCTTTGGTGCCCCACCTCTGCCCGTCGTTGGCAGAGGTGGGTGTTTTGCCTTTGCCTTTGCTCTTGCCTTTTCCTTTGCTCTTGCTCTTGCCTTTGCTCTTGCTCTTGCCTTTGCCCTCGCTCTCGCCTTTGCTTCTCGTGTCACCCTGAGCGAAGCGAAGGGCCCCTACTCCATCGCCCTACCCGCCAGTCGCCTTCCTCACAACTCAAACCTCAACGCCGCAATCGGGTCCAGCCTCGCCGCCTTCTGTGCCGGATACACTCCAAAGAACACGCCCACCGACCCAGCCATCACCAACCCTGCCAATATGGTCCAGAGCTCCACATTGCTCGGCATCCCAATCAGGATCGTGACAGTTTTCGCCACGACAATCCCCAGCGTCACTCCAATCGCTCCGCCTACCAGCGCCAGTGTCGAGGACTCAATCAGGAACTGCCGCATTACATCGCCGCGCTTTGCTCCCAGAGCTTTCCTTATCCCGATCTCCCGCGTTCGCTCCGTCACCGACACGAGCATGATGTTCATAATCACCACGCCGCCCACCACCAGGGAGATCGATGCCAGCGCCACCGCCACCATAAAGAACGATCCACTCAGGTTCGCCCAAATCGACAGAAAGCTCTGGTTCGTCTCCGCCACAAAACTATCCGGCTGCCCCGGAGCGTCGTGCCGCCGCGCCCGTATCACTACCCTCACCTGGTCAATCGCAGCTTCCAGCGGAGCTCCCACGCCATCGGCCTTTGCCCAAATGCTCAGCGACTTCTGAGAGCCAAATTGGCTGAACCAGCTTGTCAGCGGAATCACCACCCAGTTGTCCTGGCTCTGCCCCAGCGTCTTGCCCTTCGGCTTCGCCACGCCGATCACGGTGTACACCCGCCCGTTCACCCGTATCTCTTTGCCCAGCGGATCGATGCCCGACATCAGGTTCTCCGCGATATCGTTCCCGATCACCGTAATGTTTGAACCCGCGTTCACATCGGCTTCCGTCAGGTTGCGCCCCGACCGCAAATCCAGGTCATAGATCGCGCTCATTCCCGGAGTCCATCCGCGCGCGGTCGTATCCGTGCTGTTCTGCTCGTTGTACTTCACCTGCACATTGCCCTGCCGGATCGACGCACCTACGTTGCGGCATGCGGTGCACGCTTCCTGTACTGCCAGGAAGTCCTCGTAATGAAGGTCTTTTCGCTTTTGCGCTTCCAGGTATTGATCGACGTTTGTAATTACATTCGGAGCCTTCGAAACAATGAATACGTCCGCGCCAAGGTTGAAGATCTTCTCCGCCACGTAACCATTGATCCCGTTGACAAAGGTCTCCACGGCAATCACCGTCGCTACGGCAATCACCACCCCCAGCAGCGTCAGCACCGAGCGCAGCTTGTTAGCCCACAGCGATTGCAGCGCAATGCGAATAGCTTCCAGCGTATTCATAGAATTGAGTAAACGCAGTGTACGCCAGCCGGAAGCGAACCGGAAGTTTTCAAGCCCGACGAGGGCCCCGCCGACACATTCTCCTCTCCATCATTCGCGGTTCGGCTCTGCAGCCCGCCTATTCATACCACCAAAGTTTTAGGAAGCGAAATTTTTACCGGCCCTCCTGTTCTATTTATATTCTTTCGCCCTTAGATGTTCACCTTTCGGTGGTTTTTCCAGCTACACTCTCCGGAGTAGGGCACTTATTCCAAGTTCCCGAATTGACTCCCCCGAATCCCGAAAGCACATGGACTGAAGAGAGGGCTCCAACTATGTATAGTCGCCGAGATTTCCTGAAGACGGCCATAATGGCCGGTGCCGCCTGTGGACTTTCCGGTTGCGGAACCTCGTCCGCCCACGGTTCTTCTTCTCCCCTCTTCGCCCAAAGCCCCGCTCTCAGGAAGTTCCTGTTGCAGCTCCCCGGCCTCGGCACGGGACTGCCAATTGCGACGCCCAATACCACCGCTGTTCCCGGAGTCGATCTCTACAACTTTTCTGCCGTACAGTACAAGCAGCTCATGCACCCTGACCTCGTCAACCCCACCACTCTATGGGGATACATGGATCAGGCCACGGGAAAGCCTTCCTACCTCGGCCCCGTCATCGCTGCCCGGCGCGGGCGTCCCGTCATGATTCGCATGAAGAATGCTTTGCCCAACAAGCATCTTCTTCCGGTCGATACCAGCCTGATGGGTGCCGGGAGCGGAACTGCCCAGAATCGCATTACCGTCCATCTTCACGGCGGCCTCGTTCCTTGGACCAGTGATGGCGGGCCGCATTCCTGGTTCACCCCTGGCGGCACCGGACCGAATGCGAATGCTGGTGAGAGCTTCCTCAACGCCATGGCCGGTGCCACCGGCCATGGCGAGTATTACTATCCCAACGGTCAGAGCGCGCGATTGATGTGGTTTCATGATCACGCACTCGCAATTACCCGGCTCAATGTCTATGCCGGACTCGTCGCCCCTTATCTTCTGACCGACGACGTCTTCGACGCCCTTACCAATGCGGGAATCGTACCCGACCTCGCGCACACCGTGCCGCTCGTCATTCAGGACAAGACATTCAAGGCTGTTCACGACCAATATGGTGGACCTGGAGATCTCTGGTCGCCTTCGGTTTACCAGATCGACTCACCGGATAACCCATCTGGCCGTTGGGAGCGCAACACGCCATCGGATGGCTTTTCCGACCTCGGCCTGCCCCCAACGCCGTCCTGCGTTCCCGAATTCTTCTCCGACACTCCGGTCATCAACGGCGTCGCATATCCCTACCTTCCGGTTGAGCCGCGCCGCTACCGCTTCATCGTGCTCAACGGCTCGCAAGCTCGCTTCTACAACCTCAACCTGTTCTACGAGAGCAGTCTTACTCCCGGTGAGCCCGACTTCACACGTGGCGGCCCGGCCTTCATCCAGATCGGTAACGAAGGCGGCCTTCTTCCCGCTCCCGTCGTTCACAACGCGCCTCCCGTGCTCATCCCCACGGCCTCGGATGACAGTTGCGATCCCAACGGACCTCACAGTCTTCTCATGGCGCCAGCCGAGCGTGCCGACCTCATCATCGACTTCTCAGGATGCCGTCCCGGAGACAGTCTCATCCTTTACAACGATGCTCCCGCTCCATTCCCCGGCGGAGATCCGCGCAACGACTATTTCACCGGCGATGACGACCAGAGAGAGGCAGGCGGTGCTGCCACCACCCAACCCGGCTTTGGTCCGAACACTCGAACCCTGATGCAGTTCCAGGTCACAGCCCTCAAGGGTGCGGCTGACCCTCTGAATTTCACCAGCACGCTCAATGCTCTTCAGTCTTCCAATGGACTCGCCAAGGCCTACAACGACTCCCGCATTCCATTTGGAGAAGTAGATCTTGACCCGGCCGCTCCCAACGTCCTCTTCCAGAACAAGACGCTCAACGAGGATTTCGATTCCTACGGACGCCTCATCCAGCGCCTCGGGACCGACCAGTCTCTCTACAAAGAAACCTTCGCCCGCAATTACATGGACGACCCCACCGAGATCTATCAAAACGGTCAGGTCGTCGTCTGGGACGTTTACAACACCACTGGAGACACCCATCCCGTGCACTTCCACCTCTCCAACGTGCAAGTGATCGGCAGCGCTCCATTCAGCGAAGTTGGAACCCCCGACGGTCCATTCACTCCACCCGATCCCAATTACCGTGGCTGGAAGGAGACGGTGCGCATGAATCCCGACGAAGTCACGCGCGTCATCATGAAATTCTCTCTTCCTGCTAACGTCCCATTCTCCGTGCCGGGCAGCCCCCGCCCCGGCCTGTTGCACGGACACGAATACGTCTGGCATTGCCACATCCTCGAACATGAAGAGCACGACATGATGCGTCCCCTCGTCATCCTGCCCTGACGTTCCGCGCACCATTTCAACTTGTCGCCCTCTCAGGCCTGTGACAAGTCCCCAGCACTCGGTGCCGGTACCCGGTGCCCCACCTCTGCCTTCTTTTGGCAGAGGTGGGTGTTTTGCTCTTGCTCTTGCTCTTGCCCTTGCCCTTGCTTTTGCTTTTGCTTTTGCTGTCGCCTTTGCTTTTGCTCTTGTTCCTGCCTTTGAACTTCGTGTCATCCCGAGCGAAAGCGAGGGACCCCTACCCCCTGCAGAAATCTCCAACTTCCGGGTGGCCCACTCAACGCTCTTTTCGTTGAGTGGGGCTTTTGCTCCTGCTCTTGCTTTTGCTCCTGCTCTTGCCTTTGCTCCTGCTCTTGCCTTTGCTCTTGCTCCTGCTCTTATCCTTGTCTTTGCTTTTGAATTAAAACCCATCCCCGCAACGCCCCTCTATCACATTCTTCTGTGACGCAACCCTATTTCCCGATTCTCCTCCGTCGTGTATCACACCTACTAAGCAGAATCTTGTAGCGGACGAGTCAAATTGAGCCTGCTCGGTCCGTGTGCTACGATGCTCTGCTTTAGATGTTCTTCCATATGTACCGCGAGGTGCATGGAGTTTTGCTCTTCCGCCCCAGCTTTGTTCTGTGGCGCGTTGCGTCCCAGGCGCGCATGGGTGGTGGAATAGCTGAGTGCAGCTAGCTGGTGCAGCTGGATTGCGCAGTAAGACGCTCGCCGCCTTTTCAGGTGGGCGCCGTAGGCGAATGGTTCTGCAACGCGTTCTCGTGTTTGCCGCCGCCGCTTTCGACGGAAATCCGTGTAGCTCGATGCAGAGTGTTCGAATCAAAAGCTCTCGGGAGTTATTCTGTGAAGACCTACGATGGTGAGAATGTCCGCAATGTGGCCTTGATTGGCCACTCCCACTCAGGCAAAACCTCTCTTGTGTCGGCCCTGCTCTTCACCGCCGGCAGTACTCCCCGGCTCGGCCGGGTTGATGACGGAACCACGACCACCGATTACGACGAAGAAGAAATTTCCCGGCAGATGACCATTTCCGCCTCCCTCGCCGCCGTCGAGTGGGGCAAGACCAAGATCAATCTCATCGACACTCCCGGCTTCAACATGTTTGTCCACGAAGCCGAGCTCGCCATGCCTGCCGTTGACGCCGCTCTCGTCGTCGTTGATTCCGTTTCCGGCGTTCAGGTCGTTACCCAGAAGGTCTGGAACTATGCCGACGCTCTCAAGCTTCCTCGCATCGTTGTCTGCACCCGCATGGATCGCGAGCGTGCCGACTTCGAGCGTGTCATGGAATCGCTCACCTCCACCTTCGGACGCAGTGTTGTCCCCGTGCAGCTTCCCATCGGTGCCGAGAAAAACTTCAAGGGCGTCATCGATCTCGTCAAGATGAAGGCCTACTACTACGAGCTCAGCGGCAACGGCCGAGCCCGTGTCGAAGACATCCCTGCCGACATGGCCGACCGCGCCAAGGCCGCCCACGAAGCTCTCATCGAACTCGTTGCCGAAGGCGATGACGAGCTTATGAGCGAGTTCTTCGACACCGGCACCATCGGCGAGGAGCACATCGTAAGCGGCATCCACAACGCCATCCGTGAAGACCGCCTCTTTCCGGTCCTCTTCGCCTCCGGCCTCGGCAACATCGGCAGCGACGAAGTCCTCGACTTCATCGTTGACTACGTCCCCACAGCGGTCGAGCGCGGCACCACCTCTGGAGTGTCCACCGCCGACAATGGTGAACCGCCGCAGCGCAAGATTTCCAAGACCGAGCCTCTTTCGCTCTTCATCTTCAAGACCGTTAGTGATCCTTTCGCCGGACGCATCTCTTACTTCAAGGTCGCCAGCGGCGTCCTGAAGAACGACGCTTCCGTGACCAACTACAACCGCGGCACCCTCGAGAAGCTCTCCCACATTTCCGTCGTGCAAGGCAAGCAGCTCATTCCTGTCCCTGAGCTTTCTGCCGGAGACATCGGAGCCGTTGCCAAGCTCAAGGAGTCACTCACCGGAGACTCTCTCGGCGACAAGGCCGCGCCCATCAAGTACCCCACCGTCACTTTGCCCGAGCCGGCCATCACCTTCGCCATCGAGCCCAAGACCCGCGCCGACGAAGACAAACTCGGCGTTGGCGTCCACAAGCTGATGGAAGAGGATGCCATGCTCCGCTTCTATCGCGATCCTCAGACCAAGGACTTCCTCATCGCCGGAACCGGCCAGCAGCACATCGAAGTTGTGGTCAGCAAGTTGAAGCGCCGCTACCACACCGAGGTCGTGCTCAAGGCCCCCAAGGTGCCTTATCGCGAAACCATCCGCGGCACCGCCGACGTCCAGGGCCGCCACAAGAAGCAGTCCGGCGGGCACGGCCAGTTCGGCGATTGCAAAATCAAAATGTCGCCGCTGCCTCGCGGAGCCCAGTTCGAGTTCGTCAACGACATCTTCGGCGGAGCCATTCCGAAGAACTTCATTCCTGCCGTAGAGAAGGGAATTCTCGAAGCCGCAGCCCGCGGATTCCTCGCCGGATACCCAGTCGTCGATTTCAAAGTCAACCTCTACGACGGCAGCTATCACGACGTGGATTCCAACGAACTCAGCTTCAAAACCGCTGGCCGCATCGCCTTCAAGAAAGCGATGGAAGCTGCCAAGCCCGCCCTGCTTGAGCCCATCATGCAGGTGGAAATCACCGTCCCTGACGAGTTCGCCGGAGCCATCATGGGCGACATGAACTCCCGTCGCGGACGTATCCAGGGCATGGACAACAAGGGCGGCACCACCGTCATCCGCGCTCACGCGCCCATGTCGGAGATGTTGACCTACGGCACCGACCTCACCTCCATGACCCAGGGCCGTGGCTCATTCAGCATGGAAATGGATCACTACGACTTCGTCCCCGCCGTGCAGCAGGAAAAAATCATCGCTGCCGCCAAGGCCGCCGGCGCTGGCCTCGAAGAAGAGGAAGAAGAGTAGTTCCCGACCACAATCACAAAGGGCAGCCACTCGGCTGCCCTTTCCAATCTCAACGTCCAAGGTGGGCACCACGCTATACCAGAGCGGGAGCCCCTGGCCATCCCTGAGCGAACCCAAGCACCGCGGGTGCCCCATATACGCTCGCCTCTTCTGGCGAGCGCATGCGGGTACTATCGAAGAACGCGCGAAGCGCGTTCCTAAGGTTCTTCTTTTGTTCCTGTCGTTATTCTTGCTGTTGCTGATGACTTGCTGTTGCTGCTGACCTTATTCTTGCTCTTGCTTTTGCCTCTGGTGTCATCCTGAGCGCAGCGAAGGACCTCGGGTTTGCTCTTGCTGTTGCTGTTGTTCTTGCTCTTGCTTTTGCTTTCGGTGTCATCCTGAGCGTAGCGAAGGACCCCAGCCGCCGTCGGCGTCTTCATCGCCACCCCAGGTCACCTACCACCCCACCTTAAAACAACAAATTCTGCCTTCTCGGCATTTCCACCCCGAAATGCTTATACGCCAACTGAGTCGCCACCCTCCCTCTCGGAGTCCGATCCAAAAAACCGATCTGAATCAGAAACGGCTCATAAATTTCCTCAATCGCATCAGGCTCTTCCGCCAGCGCCGCCGCCAGAGTATTCACTCCCACCGGCCCACCTTGATACTTCTCAATAATCGTCAGCAGCAGTCTCCGATCTACCTCGTCGAATCCATGCTGATCCACCTCGAGCAGTTCCAGAGCCGACTGTGCCGTTGCCCGGTCGATATGCCCTGTGCCTCGCACCTGCGCGTAATCCCGTACGCGGCGTAGCAAACGGTTCGCAACGCGCGGTGTCCCACGACACCGCATCGCAATCTCCATTGCCGCATCGTCGTCGATCCCTACATTCAAAATCTGTGTCGAGCGATTCAAGATGATCTTCAGATCGTCGTGGGAATAAAATTCCAGCCGCAGCACCAGCCCCAGCCTCGAACGCAGCGGAGCCGATATCAGCCCGATCCTCGTCGTCGCCCCCACAAACGTAAACGCCGGAATCTCAAACGAGTGCGTCCGTGCCGAAGGCCCTTGCCCGACCATGATGTCGAGCCGGCAATCCTCCAGCGCCGAATACAGCAGCTCCTCCAGCGCCGGCTGCAGCCTGTGAACTTCGTCCACAAAAAGCACCTGCCGCGCCTGCACGTTCGTCAGGATTGCCGTCAGATCACCCTTGATCTGTAGCGTCGGCCCCGATGTCTGCTGAAACGCCGCATCCATCTCGTTTGCAATGATGGTCGCCAGCGTCGTCTTTCCCAGCCCCGGAGGCCCGTATAGCAGAATGTGGTCCAGCGCCTCGCCTCGTGCCCGCGCCGCCGCAATCGCCACCGCCAGGTTCTCTTTGACCTTTGGCTGGCCAATAAACTCCTGCAATCGCTGAGGCCTCAGCTTCAGCTCAAAACCTTCTTCGCCCTCTAGCGGCCCTCCGGCCACCAGTCGCGCCTTGTCTTCCCGATTTCCCGCCATACTCGCGATGTTATATCCCCCGCCCCCAACCATCAATTCCGAATCAGAACAAACCCAAGCACCGCGGGTGGCCCATATTAGCTCGCCTCTTTTGGCGAGCTTATGTGGGTTCTAATCAAGACGGCGCGAAGCGCCCTCCAAAGGTGATCTTGCCCCTGCCAAACGTACCCCATGCTGAGCGATCATCCAATCGCAGTAGGGAGAGCGGAGATGGGGAAGGGGAGACGGGCGCGGTACACGCTGGAGTACAAGCAGGAGGCGGTGCGACTGGTTGAGTCTGGCCAGAGTATCGCTTCGGCGGCGCGAAGTCTGGGTCTGATTGAGCAAACACTGTCCAACTGGGTAAAAGCGCACCGGGAGGGCAAACTCAAGGGCGCCGACCATGGCAAGGCGGTCAGCGCCGAGCAGATGGAGATTAGCCGTCTGCGGGCCGAACTGGCGCGGGTCAAGATGGAGCGCGACATCCTGGAAAAAGCGACGGCGTACTTCGCGAAAGGCCAGAAATGAAATACGCCTTCATCCAACGCCACCGGCGTGTCTGGCCGATCCGTGTGCAGTGCCGGGTACTGCGGGTGAGCGTGGCCGGCTACCATGAACACTTTGCCCGTCGACGCAACGCTCTCCGCCACCTGAGCGACGAAGCACTGCTGGTGCACATCCGCGCGGTGTATGCCGAGCATCGCGGAGCCTACGGGTGGCCGCGCATCTGGCGGCAACTGCGCGAGCAGGGCGTGCGCGTCGGCAAACAGCGGATCCAACGACTGATGCAGCAGCACGGCATTCGAGCCCGCGGCAAACGGCGCTTCCGAGTGATGACTACGAACAGCCGGCACAACCTGCCGATTGCGCCGAACCTTCTGGATCGTAACTTCGCGGCCGCCGCTCCGAACAAAGTCTGGGTTGGAGACATCACCTACATTCCAACCGACGAAGGATGGCTGTACCTGGCGGTGGTGATCGACCTGTTCAGCCGCCGTGTTGTGGGTTGGTCTCTGCGCGATCATATGCGGAGCGAACTGGTGATCGACGCTCTCGAAATGGCTTGGTTCGAGCGCTGTCCGGGCAAACACAGCGGGCTGATCTTTCATAGCGATCGGGGCTGCCAGTATGCCAGCGATGAGTTCAGTCAGCGACTGAAAGAGCATGGAATCCAAGCGTCCATGAGTCGCAAGGGCAACTGCTGGGACAACGCCGTGAGCGAAACCCTGTTTGCCTCGCTCAAAGTAGAGCGGCTGCACGGCAAACGCTTCGCCACCCATCGCCAAGCGAAAGATGAAATCCTGAACTGGCTACGGTGGTATAACCAAACCCGGTTGCACTCAGCTCTGAACTACCTCAGCCCGATTCAGTTCGAACAAACACGAACCAAAGCAGGCTATGGAAAAGCAGGAAAGCAAAAAACGCTTTCCAACTTTCCCACAGCCACGACGACTACGGGGTACGCATTCTGAGGGCAAGGTCAAGGTTCTTCTGTTGTCCTTGCCCTTGGTCTTGTCTTTGCTTTTGCTGTTGCCTTGCTCTTGTCTTTGCTTTTGCTTTTAAGGTGTCATCCTGAGCGCAGCGAAGGACCTCGGGGTTGCTCTTGCCTTTGTCCTCGAATCCGTTTCAGCCCGAACCCTCACCACTCCCTCACTCCCTCGGACTCCCATGTAACACCCATGAAACATCCACCTAACCTACTGATGTTCCGCGAGTTCTCCCCGTCACCGTAACTCACCTTGAATAAACTTGTGTATCCTTCGCCCGCACACCACAATTCCCGTGTTTCAGGTCAGCAGATTTTTCTGTCCACAGGGTCCATCACTGCATGAGTCCGAATTCATCATTCCGCAGACACGTCCTCATCCTCGCCATCATCGTCGCTCTTCTCCCGTCGGCCATCGCACAAGTGCGTGTCAACCAGCACGGCCTCGCTGCCTCCAACAAGGGCACCACCCTGGAAATCACCGCCCTCCGCAACGATGTCCTTCGCATCCGGCACTCGCGCACCCGCCTGCTGCCCGAGGATGCCTCCTGGGCCGTGCTTTCCTCCGCGCGCAACGCCCGCGCCACCGTCACCCCCGTGCAGAACGGATTCCGCACCGCGACCCTGCGCGTGACGGTTTCTCCCGACCTTCGCATCACCGTCTCCGATCTCGCCGGAAACATCATCCAGCAGGATGCCGAGCCGGTTCGCTGGAATGGCAATTGGTTCCGCACCTATAAGAAAATGGATCCCAACGCCCACTTTTTCGGCCTCGGAGACAAGCCTGGCCCTCTCGACCGCCTCGGCCAGAGCTACACCATGTGGAACTCCGACGCCTTCGGATGGGATCAGGCCAGCGACCCCATCTACAAAAGCATTCCTTTCTTCATGGAGTTTCATTCCGGCCGCGCCCTCGGCATTCTCTTCGACAACACCTGGCGCTCATTCTTCGATTTCGGACACGAGCTCCCCGACCGTTATTCCTTCGGCGCTCCCAACGGCCCGCTCGACTACTACCTGATGTACGGTCCCGACCCCAAGCAGGTCGTCCAGAGCTATGCCTGGCTCACCGGCCCCACGCCATTGCCTCCGCTCTGGTCCCTCGGTTTCCAGCAGTCCCGCTATAGCTACGAAACCCAGTCGCGCCTCATGGAGGTCGCCAATCGCCTCCGTTCCGACCAGATTCCCGCCGACGCGCTCTATCTCGACATCGACTACCAGGTGAAGAACCGACCCTTCACCATCGATCGCGAAAAGTTCCCCGACTTCACCGGCATGGTCAAAAAGCTTTCCGCCGACAACTTCCATCTTGTCGTCATCACTGACCTTCACATCGCCAAGCTGCCTAACCAGGACTACGCTCCTTACGACCTCGGCCTCGCCGGAGATCACTTCGTCAAGAACCTCGACGGCTCCCCATACGTCGGCCCTGTTTGGCCCGGACCCTCGGTTTTTCCAGATTTTACGCAGCAGCGTTCGCGCACTTGGTGGGGCTCGCTTTATAAGGATTTCGTTTCCACCGGCATCTCCGGCTTCTGGAACGACATGAACGAGCCAGCCGTCTTCAGGTATCCCTCCAAGACCATGCCCGACGATGTTCAGCACCGCATCGACGAGCCCGGATTCCTCAAGCGCACCACCAATCACCTTGAGGTCCACAACATCTACGGCATGCAGAACTCGCGCGCCACCTACGAAGGCCTCCTCGCTCTCCAACCCGACGAGCGTCCCTTTGTACTCACCCGCGCCAGCTTCGCCGGAGGCCAGCGTTACGCCGCCACCTGGACCGGCGACAATTCTTCCAAGTGGCACCACATGCGCCAAACCACTCCGCAGCTTCTCAATCTCGGGCTCAGCGGCTTCGCCCTCTCTGGTGCGGACGTCGGAGGCTTCGGTGGCTCACCCTCGCCCGATCTCCTCACCCGCTGGATCGAACTCGGTGCCTTCCAGCCCATCGATCGCGACCACGCCGCCAAAGGCACTCGCGACCACGAGCCTTGGGTCGATGGCCCCGAACATGCCGCCATCCGCCGCCGCTTCATCGAGGAGCGCTACCGCCTCATGCCTTACCTCTACACCGTCGCCGAGGAAGCTTCCCGCAACGGACTTCCCATCGTGCGCCCGCTCTTCCTCGAGTTCCCGCACGCCACCAGCGACGGCCACCCCATTGACCTCGACGCCTCCGACGAATTCCTCTTCGGCCCCAATCTTCTCGTGCTCACCGCGCCCTCGCCCGACGAGACCACGCCTCACGAAATCCAACTTCCTCCGGGCATCTGGTACGACTACTGGACCGGCGAGCGCATGACCCACTCCGCCGTCGAGTCGCGTGATCTCGAGCGCCGCGACCAGCTCCAACCTCTGCGCCTCACCGTCACCCCGCGCCTCGATCATCTTCCCGTTTACGCTCGCGGAGGCAGCATCGTCCCCATCGCACCTCTTACCCCGAGCACGGCGGTCACGCCCAGCGGACCTTTGACCCTGCGCGTCTATTTGCCTCAGGCTGATTCCAACTCCACCGCCGACCTCTGTCACGGCGAGGTCTATCTCGATGACGGACACACCTTTGCCTACCGTCGCGGCCAGTACCTGCGCGAGCGTTTCACCTGCCGTGCCAACTCCGATGGCTCATGGACGCTCCGCGTCTCCGAGCATGAAGGCACGTATCAATCCTGGTGGAAGACCTTGCGTTTCGAGGTGTACGGCCTCAAGCCGTCGCAGAAACTTGCCGCCACTACTCATGGCGATCTGCCCTTGCAGCAGTCCGGCTCCATCTGGACCGCCGAGGTACAGGACGATCCCCACGGCGTCGAAGTGACATTGCGGTAAGAGTTAGGAATTCATAGCAGCAGAGGACTGATCATGAACCGACCGCGCCGCACATCCTTGCAGATCCTCAACATGAGTGCCGGATTCTTCGGCATCCAGTTCGGGTGGGGCCTGCAAATGGCCAACATGAGTGCCATCTACGAGTACCTCGGAGCCAAGGCCGACCAGATCCCCATGCTCTGGCTCGCCGCGCCGCTCACCGGCCTTCTCGTTCAGCCGCTCATCGGTCATGCCAGCGACAACACCTGGGGACGCCTCGGCCGCCGCCGCCCCTATTTCCTCGCCGGAGCCATCCTCAGCTCGCTCGCTCTGCTGCTCATGCCGCGCTCCTCCGCCCTCTGGATGGCCGCTGGACTCCTCTGGGTTCTCGACGCCTCCATCAACATCAGCATGGAACCGTTCCGCGCCTTCGTCGCCGACATCCTGCCCGAAGACCAGCGCACCTCCGGCTTCGCCATGCAATCCATCCTCATCGGTGCCGGAGCCATCGCCGCCTCGTCGCTCCCCTGGTTCCTCGGTAAGTATTTTCATTTCGCCGCCGACACCACCGCCCACGCCATCCCCATCACCGTGCGCCTGTCGTTCTATATCGGAGCTGCCGCCTTCTTCGGGGCCGTCCTCTGGACCATCCTCACCACCAAGGAGTACCCGCCCGAAGACCTCGCCGCCTTCCGACAGCAAAAAGCCGTCGCAGCCTCCGCTGGTCTCATCTCACGCCTGTCCACTTCGGCCCGTGAAATCCTCTCCGCCATCCGCGAGATGCCCCAGGTCATGCGCCAGCTTGCCTCGGTGCAGTTGCTCACCTGGCTCGGACTCTTCTGCATGTGGCTGTATTTCCCCGTGGCCGTCGCGCACAACGTTTTCGGCGCCGTCGACACTACCTCGCCGCAATACACCCGTGGCATCGAGTGGGCAGGGAACTGCTTTGGCTTTTACTCTGCCATCTGCTTCGTTTTTTCGTTCACGCTGCCGGTTCTCGCCCGCCACCTCGGGCGCCGCACCACTCACGGCCTCTGCCTTCTATGCGGCGGTGCCGGACTGCTCTCCGTCGCCCTCATTCATCAGCCCATACTCCTGTTTATTCCCATGCTCGGAGTCGGCATTGCCTGGGCCAGCATCCTCTCCATGCCTTATTCCGTGCTCTCCGCCTCACTCCCACCCGCGCGCACCGGAGTGTACATGGGCATCTTCAACTTCTTCATCGTCCTGCCCGAAATCATCGCGTCGCTGTTCTTCGGCTGGGTCATGAACCACGTCCTGCACAATAACCGCATGTCGGCCGTCATCGCCGGAGGCATCTTCCTCCTCATCGCCGCCCTCCTCATGCAGCGTGTCCAGGACACCGCACCCGCATTCGCCAATACAACTGCGGAGGAAGGCTCAGAGCCCATACGCATCTGACATGCTTCTAAAGGTGTCATCCTGAGCGCAGCGAAGGATCCCAGCACCTTTTCATTCTCCCCTGATGCTTGAGGTCACCAACCACGGGATAGTTGCTTTTGCTCTTGCTTCTAAAAGTGTCATCCTGAGCGTAGCGAAGGACCCCTACACCACCGCCTACTTATGCACCGCCACCAAGCTCGTCTCCACCGGAACCCCATGCGAGATCCTGATCTTCAACAGTGCCTCAAACGGTTTCAAATCTTCCGCCTTCTGCACTCCGAGCCTCGACAGTAACTCTTCCAGCGACTCCTCATGGCACAGAAACTCCACCGCGCCCTGCGTGCCAAACGTCGTCGTCCCCGCGATCGACAATACCAGCCGCGACGACTCGACACCGTGCTTTAAGCCCACGATGGCGTAATCTTCCGTAAGTGGTTGTCCCCCCGGACTCGCCAGCGACATACTTGGCTCGCCTGCCTGCGGCGTCATCGTTGCAATCGCCAAGTCTCCACTTCTCGCCCCCGACGCCACTCGCTGGAAGACGTAGTGCGTCGTGCTAGGAATATCTCTCAGCGTCAGGTTTTCCGCCGGAGACCCGAGGAATATCAGGTTGTTCTGCTTCAGGTCGTCGAGCGAAAACAAGCTTCCGCGCTTCACTCTCACTCGCCCGTGCAGCGTCGAGAAAACCTCGTCGATATTGTGAACCGCCAACACCTCACCCACGCCCGTGTAGTGGTCGAACACCTGCTCTCGAGCGTCGTTTGAGGAATTCGCGTATCGCAGTCCCGTCTCCGGACGCCCTACGAATGCTGCGTTGCTGAACACCACCCAAGGCTCTTCCGGAGTCGTCATAAACTGACCCCAGAACAACTTGTATGCCGCCGGAGCCTTTGCATCCGGAGCCATTGGCGTCACTTTCGACGGCGTCCGGTTCACCACTAAGAAGATGATGGCCGTTACCGCCACCAGCAGCAGGGAACTCAGCACCGGCAGCGCCAGTCGAAATTCGCGTGCGCCTTCCTGCGGTCTTACGGTTTCTGTGACCGCCGCCGACGGCTTTGCTTCCACCGTCTCAGCCGTCTTTTGCGCGTTTCGGGGGTTCTCGCGGAATTGTACGGCGTAGCTTCCCTTGGGCAGTTCGACGATGATCCGGTCGTCCTCGCCTTCGGAACTGTAGTAGCTTGCGAGCTTTGTCCGCAGTCGTCCGGCCTGGACGCGAATCACCGAGTCGAGTTGTGGATCGAAGTCTTCCGAGCGGTGAAAGACCTCCGTCGCGATCTGGTATTCCTTGATCGCCGTTCCCGGATGCTCGAGTGACTGTTCGGACAGATATCGCAGCAGTTTGCGTAGCGCCTCGGAGTTGTGCAGGGCTGCACTCTTCGACAAGCGGTCGATCTGCTCCAGAATCTGTTCTCGTGTGAACACGCCAGCTATCTTGTCACATCATGTAACAAAAGGTGAAACATTTTGTAAGTCAAAGATTTTAGACGCATTGCTTTGGTTACCGTGACAAACCAGCGGAAACTTGCATTACTCTATCCAGAGTTTCAGACTCCCCTACGGTTTTGTAAATGATGCAGAGTTCGACCACGGCTCGACCCAGGTGCGGAAATGATCTGGGCGGCCGACAACCTTCTCACCGGATACGCCCCATGAGCGTGACCCGGTGGAAGACACAAAACTAATTTTGGCGAGAGACATACGCGACCGGGCCAGCTACAGGATTTCAACCGACCACGCCCACTGCGTCCTCTCTTCGAATGCATTTGCCGTAGGGTTTTGGATTTTTGTTTTTTTGGAGGAACTATGAAGCAGTACGCCAAGAGGTTTTTTCTGGTAGCTCTACTGCTGCTCGTAACAGGCATCGTGGCCGTAGCGCAATCGGATACGGCTCGCCTGATAGGCACCGTAGTAGATCCGTCTGGTGCCTCCGTCCCCGGTGCCACCATCGTTGTGGTCAACACCGGCACCAATCGCACGGTCACCACGCAGAGCCAGGCTGACGGCTCCTACGTCATCAACGCCCTGCCGGTCGGCCCCTATAAGGTCGAGGCCCGCAAGGCCAATTTCCGCACCGAAACTGCGAACATCAGCCTGGAAATTTCCCAGGTAAAGGAAATCAACTTCAAGCTGCAGATCGGCTCCGCCGGTGAAACCGTCAACGTAACCGACGAGGTCGCGCTGGTGGATACCGCAACCTCCTCGACTGGAGAAGTGATCCAGGGCCGCCAGGTTGTCGATCTTCCTCTCAACGGACGTAACTTCACGCAGCTCGCACTTCTTACCCCGGGCGTCAGCCGCGGTGCCTATGGCGATGCCGCCATGGGTGGTTCCAGCGGTACTTCTGCCGAAACCTGGCGTAACTCGAACTCCGGCGGCGCGTCGCTTTCCGTGAACGGATTGCGTGCCCAGGCCAATAACTACGTTCTCGACGGCGTTGACAACAACGAATCGCTCGTCAACTCCATCCTGCTCTATCCGCCGGTCGAAGCCATCCAGGAATTCCGCGTCAACACCAGCGTCGCCTCTGCCGAATTCGGACGCGCTGGCGGTGGCATCATTCAGGTCATCACCAAGCCCGGAAGCAACTCCTATCATGGATCTGCCTACTGGTTCCGTCGCAGCGGCGCTCTCGATGCCAAGCCGTGGAATCAGCCTGACGGCACCACCATGCGTCGCAACCAGTTCGGCGCCAGCCTCAGCGGCGCTCTCTGGAAGGACAAACTGTTCGGCTTCGTCGATTACCAGGGCTGGCGTCAGTCCATCCCGGTCAGCGATGGCGTCACCCACGTTCCCAGCGCTCTGATGCGCAAGGGCGATTTCACCGAACTGCTCGGTGGCAATCAGACCATGGCGCCCAACGCCGCCGTTTGCCCCAACCTCTACACCAATGGCGCGCTCAACACTCCTTTCAGCGGCAACAAGGGATACATCTATAACCCGCAAACCTGTCTGCCGTTCGGCTGGGATGCTGTCAACAACATCCCCGGCCCGACCATCAACATCGTGCCGACGGCCAGTCAGAACGCCGTAGGAGTCAAGTACCTCAACGCCTACCCGCTTGCCAACGTCGCAACCGCCAACATCGCCAACGGTGACGGAAACTTCCAGCCCGGACGTCAGGGCCTCACCAACATGGACGACTATGACGCGCGTCTCGACTACGTGCTCAGCAAGAAGGACACGATTTTCGCGCGCTTCAGCTCCGGTCAAGACGTTTACACCGTAACCAATCGCCTTCAGGATGCCGATCACTCCCTGCCTTCTGGTTGGGGCTCGGGCATCAACCCGCAACACCCGCGTCAGGTTGCGTTGGGCTACACCCGCATCCTGTCCAACAGCCTCATCAACGAATTCCGCTTCGCCTACAATCGCCCGTTTTACGGACAGCTTCAGCCCGGATTCGGCGACAACATGGCCGAGAAGATGGGAATTCCTAACGCCAACACCAGCAGTCTGCTCGGCGGCATGCCGCTCATCGGTGGCTGGAAGGGTCAGATCGAGTACGTCGGCGACTACGGCCCGTACACGGTCAAGCAGGGAACCCAGCAGTATGCGGATACTGTGAGCTGGACTACCGGACGCCACAATTTCAAATTTGGCGCCAACATCATTCACCGCGCGGTTGATTTCGCGCAGTCCAACGTAGCCAAGGGCTACTTCCTGATCGACGACAACAACGGTTCGCAGTGGGGCAGCGGCCTCGGCTGGAACTACTCCAACTACGGAACGTTCACCGGCAACGAAATCTCCGAGCTCATGGCTGGATTCATGGGCGGCTACCAGATTGGCGTTTTCAACGGCTACTACAAGACTCGTAGCTGGGAAAACGGCTTCTTCGCCCAGGACGATTTCCGCGTCAACCGTCGCCTCACCCTCAACCTCGGCCTGCGCTACGACCTCATGACGTGGCCCACCGAAACCAAGAATCGCCAGTCCAACTTCGATCCTTCCACCGGAACGCTCATCGAAGCCGGAACTGCTTCTGGCTGGCCTACTGCCCTCATCAACACGCCGAAGGGTGATTTCGGACCTCGCGTCGGATTCGCCTACGACCTCAGGGGCAACGGCAAGACCGTCATTCGTGGCGGCTACGGCCTGTTCTTCTATCCTGATCGCGGTGGCGTTGGCGTGCAGCTTTCCAACAACCCTGACTACAACGGCAGCCAGACCTACGCAGCCTGCCCCGTCGAGGGAACCTGCGCCAACGGCAACCGTTTCACCCTCAGCGGTGCCGGAGCCCCTGGCAGCCTCGATCCAACCAAGGCTACTGGCGCGCTGCCCGTAGGCCAGATCACCTTCAACCCCAAGAACCTCGCGGGCGCGACGGTCATCTACTATCCCAAGAACAGCCCCAACTCCCACATCCAGCAGTGGAACGTCCAGGTTGAGCACGCGTTGAACAACAACACGTCCTTGAACCTCGGCTACGTGGGCACCAAGATGGGCAATCTTGGAACCTACTTCAACGCTAACAGCACCCCGCTTGCTGGCGGAAACGCCTGGTTCCCGTCCATCAAGCAGATCAACGAGTATGCGTTCATCGGCTCGGGCAATTACAACGCCATGCAGTTGCGCCTGAACCGCAAGATGACCACTGGCTTCCAGTTCACGGCGGCCTACACCTACGCGCACACTCTCGATAACTCCAACACTGCTCTTAACAACACCACCGGCAGCCGCATCTGGGTCGGAGCCGAGGGCAAGCCGCTTCTCGACTACAACTACGGCAATGCTGACACCGATCAGCGTCACCTCTTCGTGGCCAGCACCATCTATGAGCTGCCCATCGGACGTGGCCGTTCACACTTCAACAACATCCCCAAGGTCGCCGACTACTTCATCGGTGGATGGCAGTGGAGCAACGTTCTCAACCTGTCCACTGGCACCCCGGTTGACGTGTACTTCAACAGCACCGGTCGCCCCGACTATCACGGCGGATGCACCATCAATGCTGGCAACCAGAAGTGGTTCTCCTGCCCGTCAACTGCTTTCACGCATGCAGCTAGCGGCACGGTTGGAACTCTGGCTCGCAACTACTTCCACGGTCCCGGATACAAGACGCTGGACAGCACCTTGTCCAAGTCCGTCACCGTCAGCGAGCGTGTAAAGACTGAGTTCCGTATTCAGGCTTACAACCTGTTCAATACTCCTCAGTTCCAGAACCCCACTGGCAACATTGAAGACTCCAACTTCGGCAAGCTCACCGCCATTCGTCAGGAATCCTGGCGCGACGTGGAACTCGCCCTCCGTATTTCCTTCTAACTTGCACCACCCTTTGGGGACAGGTTCGCCTGTCCCCATTTTTGTAATCCTTTGCCGAAACCCGAGGCATTGCCGGCCATGATTCGCCTGAAGATCAGCAAGCTCATCCTTCTTACCGCACTCTTATCTCTTTTCTTCTCCGTCGCCGTTGCTCAGCCCTCTGTTCAAAAGCTCGAACCACCCAACTGGTGGGTCGGCCTACCGCACGACCCCATGCTCCTCGTCACCGGAGCCAATCTCCAGCAAGCCAAGGTCACCACCCAGTACAAGGGACTTTCCGTCGTCCGCACCCAGTCCAGTGCCGACGGACACCACCTGTTCGTCTGGATCCGCATCGCGCCCAATACCGTCCCCGGCAAAGCCGAACTCAACCTCGCCACTTCCTCTGGCACTACTCACATCGCGTTCCCGCTTGAGCGCCGCGAAAAGACTGCTGAAACCGGCCATGGCGTCCACCCCGACGACGTTCTCTACCTCATCATGCCCGACCGTTTTGCCGACGGAGACACCTCCAACGACGATCCCGCGCAGGCCCGCGGCCACTACGACCGCACCAATCCCCGCGCCTACCACGGAGGCGACCTCAAAGGCATTCAGCAGCACCTGCCTTACCTCAAGGAACTCGGCGTCACCGCTCTATGGCTCACCCCATGGTGGAAGAATGACTCCCGCGCCGCCGACTATCACGGCTATCACGTCACCGACTTCTATTCGGTTGAAGATCACTTCGGCACCCTCGACGACCTGCGCCAGTTCGTCGCCGCCGCCCACGCTTCAGGAATCAAGGTTGTGAGCGATTACGTCGCCAACCACACCGGCCCCGATCATCCCTGGGCGACCAATCCCCCAACCCCCACCTGGCTCCACGGCACCACCGCACACCACATGGAGCCCAAGTACGACTTCTGGCCGCTCGTGGACGTTCACTCCGTCGCCCGCGACCGCCGCCCCGTCGTCGAAGGCTGGTTCGCCGACAAGCTTCCCGACCTCAACCCCGACGACCCCTTGCTCGGTGAATACCTCGCCGACAATGCCATCTGGTGGATGGAAACCGCCCACTTCGACGCCTACCGTCTCGACACTTTCCCCTATTCCTCGCGCCAGTTCTGGAGCCAGTGGCATCGCACCCTTCGCCAGTGCTTCCCGCAGGCCACCACCGTCGGCGAAGTCTTCAACGAAGACCCCGTCATCACCTCTTATTTCGAGGGCGGACGACCCATGCAGGGCATCGACTCCGGCACCACCACCGTCTTCGATTTCCCGCTCTACGGAACCCTCCGCTCCGTGCTTCTGAAAAACCAGCCCGCCTCCAAGCTGGTCAATCTTCTTCAGCACGACTACCTCTACCAGCGCCCCAATGGCCTCTATACCTTCATCGGCAACCACGACATCCGACGCTTCATGAGCGAGCCTGAAGCCACCACGCCGAAGCTCAAGGCTGCCTTCTCGCTGCTCTTCACCCTGCGCGGCATCCCCGGCCTCTACTACGGAGACGAGATCGCCATGGACGGCAAAGACGATCCCGACAACCGCCACGACTTCCCCGGAGGCTTCCCCGGCGATCCCTCCAACGCCTTCACCGCCGCCGGACGCACCCCCGAGCAGCAGCAGGTCTTCACTCACGTGCAGCAACTCGCACACCTGCACCGTTCGCACCCCGCGCTCCAGACAGGCGACCTCACCACCGTCGCCTCATCCGAAAACTTCATCGCCTACCTTCGCACCCAGGACACCGACCGCCTGCTCATCGTCTTCAACTCCTCCACCTCCGAGCAGATCATCGAACTCCCTCGTCCCGACACACCCCTCATCGACCTCAAATCCATCTCTCCGCTCCTCGACGCTGCCCCCGCCACCATCGAAGCGGAAAAGATAACCATGCGCCTCGCCCCCACCTCCGTAGCGATCTACACCGTCACGCCATGAGGGGTAGCAATTCCGGTCGCACTACGCATGCGGAAAGATGAGTAGACGTTTCCCTTCACCCCGAACCCAAGCACCGCGGGTGCCCCATATAAGCTCGCCTCCTTTGGCGAGCTTAGTGGGATCTAACGAAGACCGCGCGAAGCGCGCTTCAAAGACTCTTCTTTTGTTTTCGTTGTTGCAGTTGGTTTTGCTTTCGTTCTTGTCTTTGCTCTTGCTTTGCTTTCGTTTTTCTCTTTGCTCTTGTTTTGCTTTCGTTTTTCTCTTTGCTCTTACCTTCTGTTTTTGCTTTTCGTTTGTCGGTGTCACCCTGAGCGAAGCGAAGAGCCCCCTAAGAATTCCCTCCACCGTGACCTCCATGCGATACACTTTCCCTTTTGCCACTCTGGAGAAGTCTGAATGCTACGCCGCTATCTCGTCGCACTGGTCTTACTCGCCTGTCTTCCGGCGGTCGCCCAAAAACGTGCTTTCACCTTTGAGGACATGATGAACCTCAAGCGTGTCGGCGACTTCACCATTTCGCCCGACGGACGCTGGGTCGCGTTTTCCGCCGTCGATGTTTCACTGGCCGACAACACCCGCAAGTCGCATCTCTGGATCGCGCCTCTTGCCTCCGGTCCCGCGCATCGCCTTACCGAACCCACACCGGGAACTGAAGACCGTCTTCGCTTCTCGCCCGACGGCAAGCAGGTGCTCTACACCGCCACCCGCAACGGAGCCTCACAGCTCTACGTGCAGGAATTCCAGTCCGACACCGGAACTCTCATCGGCTCGCCGCGCCAGTTGACCAACATTTCGACCGAAGCCGATGGTGCCATCTGGTCGCCCAATGGCAAGCAGGTCCTGTTCATCTCCGCCGTCTGGCCCACCTGCAAAGACGATGCCTGCAACAAGACAAAGGACACCGCCGTCGAGAAGTCCAAGGTCAAGGCGCACATCTTCGATCACCTCATGTATCGCCATTGGAACGCCTACGACAACGGCAAGCGCTCGCACCTGTTCCTCATCGATGCTGCCTGCACCGGCGCGTGTTCCGGACGCGATCTCACACCCGGCAACCACGACGTGCCGCCTTTCTCCCTCGGCGGACAGGACCAGTACCAGTTCTCGCCCGATGGCCGTGAGATCGTTTTCACCAGCAACCTCGACGAGGTTCAGGCTACATCGACCAATAGCGATGTATTCGTCCTCTCGCTTGCCGGAGAGAATGCTCAGCCCCGCAACCTCACTGCCGAAAATCACGGCTCCGACTCGACACCGATGTATTCGCCCGATGGCCGCTACATCGCGATCCGTTCGCAGTTCCGCGCCGGATACGAGAGCGACCGCTTCCGTCTTCGCATCATCGAGCGCGCCACCGGAAAGATCGTCAATCTGACCGAGAGCTTTGACCGCTGGATCGACTCCATTGCCTGGGCGCCCGACTCCAAGGGCATCTACTTCACTGCCGGAGACGCTGGCGAATCGCCCATCTACAGCATCCCGGTCACCGGAGGCGCGCCCCGCGAGATCGTTCGCGGCTACAACGACTCGCCCACTCCCACCGCCGATGGCAAGACGCTCGTCTTCGCGCGCAACTCCGTCCGCTACCCGAGTGAGCTGTTTTCTATCTCCGCTTCGGCCACAACCAAAACCGCAGCTCCCGTCGCGCAGCTCACGCACATGAACGACGCTGTGCTCTCGCAGGTCCAGATGCAGCCTGTCGAGCCCTTCTGGTTTACTGGCTCTGAAAACAAGAGGGTTCAAGGCTTCATCGTCAAGCCTCCCAACTTCGATCCCGCAAAGAAGTATCCAGTGAAGTTCCTCATCCACGGCGGCCCGCAAGGCGCCTGGGGCGACGATTGGAGCTTCCGCTGGAACCCCAATCTCTTCACGGCTTCCGGCTATGTGGCCATCATGGTTAACCCACGCGGCTCCACCGGCTACGGCCAGCAGTTCGTCGATGACGTCAATGGCGATTGGGGCGGACGTCCCTTCCAGGACCTCATGCTTGGCCTCGACTACGCCGAGCAGAACTTCTCTTTCATCGACCGCGACCGCGAATGCGCCCTCGGAGCCAGCTACGGCGGCTACATGGCCAACTGGATCCTCGGCCACAGCGATCGCTTCAAGTGCATCGTCTCGCACGACGGCATGTTCAACCCCGAGTCCGCCTACGGCACCACCGAAGAGCTCTGGTTCAACGAGTGGGAATTCAAAGGCACCCCATGGCGCAATCGTGATCTCTATCGCAAGTGGTCGCCCGCCCTCGCTGCTCCCAACTTCAAGACGCCCACGCTCGTCATCCACGGACAGCTCGACTACCGCCTCGACGTCAGCGAAGGCTTCCAGCTCTTCACCACTCTCCAGAAGCTCAACGTCCCCAGCCGAATGCTCTACTTCCCCGACGAGGGACACTGGGTCCTCAAGCCTCAGAACTCTCAGCTCTGGTACAAGACAGTGACCGACTGGACCGACTGGTTCATCGGCACCCCGGGCAAGCATCCCCACGATGCTCCTCCCCCGGTGGACTAAAAACAGCCGTCATTAACAAAACAGGCACCCATCCCTGGGTGCCTGTTCACTTTTCTACCAATCCTTGCCCGCCCGCCTCCTGCCAGTTACAACCCTGTACCGATCCGGCGCCGAGCTATTAACTATCTACTTAACTTCCGCCTCTTCCTGCTGCGGCGTCATCAGCGACTGCCGTTCCGCCGTTCTCAAGTCCTGCGCCGAAAGATGCGCTCCCGCCAGCAATAGCAACCCCGAGAAGAACGCCCAGAAAATCAGCGTTACTGATACCGAAAATGGCCCATAAGCCTCCGGAAAATCCAGCAACGGCAGGCACGCCACATAGATCAGCTTTGCAATCTCCCACGCCACGCCCGTAATGATTGCCGACGGCAACACCGCTCTTGGCGGCACTTTTCCATTGGGCAGCAGCCAGTAGATCAAAAAGAAGATCAACACACTGGCGACCATTCCAAACGCTTTCAGCGCTACAAACTGGATCGTGACGTTCACCCGATCAATCATCGAATACACCACGCCGGTGCCGATGTGATTGCTCAACCACACCTGCGCCTCCGCTGCTGGAGCCCACACGCCAGCGGTTCCCGCCACGCTCAGCAGCGCAAGCACACCGCATCCCAGCGCCAGTCCCAGCGACACCACCTGGTTCATCAAGTAATTTCGGGACTTAAATCCCCAAACCGAATTCAGCGCCACTTCCAGCGGCTCAAACACGCCTGTGCAGCTTATGAACAGCATCACGACCGAAACCAGTTGGATCTTGTGAGTCGCCGACATCGAGTCAACGGTCGCCACGATGAAGCGCTGATTATCAGGCAAATACGCCATCAGCATGCGCTTGATCGCCTTCACCATCGCGGGCGAATGGAAGAATCTTCTGCTGATCGTCAGCAGCAGTACCGCCGCGGGGAAGAACGACAGGATCGCGTTCGCAGCCACGGAAAATGCATACGTATGCACTTCCGTCGTGCCCAGGTACTTCAGCGTTGACCATCCATTGCGCCGCAGTGTCTGCAGCATGGAGGTTCGCAGTTGTTGAACCGTATCGCTCGAGACGGGAATTTCAGCGGCTACGACCGCAGCCGCGCCAGATGTGCTATCGCTTGTCATGATCTTCTCAGGCCATTGTAGCGAATCCAGCTCACCTCCATGGCCGCACCCTTCTCTCGAAAAACCTGAGTTCTCGTCTTCAATCGCACTAACAGAGCGCAAAAAATCGCGATTCGAGGTGTGATTCCATAAAAATGATCGGTGTGCGGAAAGATTTGCTTGCCATAGCGGGTAAGTTGCTGTAAATATGCCATGCTCTCTGAGTTGCCGTTTCAATGTTGTTCTAGTGGTTATGCGGTGCTGTAAAGGAAAGTAGATGTTTGAATTAGCAGTCGGCTTCTGCAGTCAAATCCGGATTCCAGCATCTTTTCCTCATCGCGACCGAGAGCCGCGGGGCTTGATGAAAAGCTGCTGGAATCCGGATTTGTTTGGTAGGGGATTTTCGACTGGCGTGGAAACTCAAAGGGGGGTTCCGCGTGATCACTGTTTCTCTTGCAAGATGTGAAAGGAGTAAGTCGTGAAAGAAAAAGGTACTGTTAAGTGGTTCAATGGCGCTAAGGGTTATGGCTTCATTCAGCGCAGTACGGGTGAAGATGTGTTCGTGCACTATTCTGTTATTCAGGAAAATGGCTATCGCACTTTGAACGAAGGCGAGACCGTCGAGTTCGAATGCGTAAAGGGACCGAAAGGCTTACAGGCTCAGAATGTGAGCCGTGGGTAGCTTCTAATCCTTATTCAAAAGCAAAAGGCCCTCATCCCCCGGAGGGCCATTTTCTTGGCCGCGATTCGATCTATCGACATCCGTCAATGTATCAGTAGGTCTCCAGCGAGACTACGTCGCCCTGCTGAGTTCCGCTCTTCTTGTAGTTGATCGAGGCTTCCGTGCCGCGCATGCCGCAATCGAAGTGATCGGTACCGATCAGCACAATGTCGTGGCGGTCGGCGATATGCATGCGCCAGGTCCCTCCGCCGGAGTTCACAGTCAACTCGGCTGCCGGCGGCGCGCTGCATTGCACGCTCACGATCCGCCCCTTCAGAAACTCAATCTTGCGCGCGTCCTCCTTCACCGCGGTGACGTTCTTCTTGGCAGCGGCTTCCGCTCGCTCGTCTTCTTCGATTGCCTCCTGCAGGTTGTCATACTTGCTGTGCTTTACGTTGGCTTCAGTTGCGGGAGTCGATCGGTTCCCCATTGCTTCCCACTGCTTTTCTGCCTTCTTCTGCTTACCGATTTCGCCTAACGCGTCTTCGCATTCGCGAGCTACGGCAGCATCTCCACCCGCACGTGCATACAACAGGAGAGTGTGTGCGGTATCGTGATTGCCGGCCGCTTCGTAGGCACGCGCCAGATTCAGATAGTACCGATCATTGCGCGGGCGCAGCGCCGACGCTCGCTGCAGGTCGGCCAATGCCTTGGGCGATCCCTCGCTCAAATTCGCGAGGCCGAGCAACTCGTAAGCCGGAGCATAGTTCGGATCGCGGTCTAATGCGGCTTTCAATTCGTGGCTCAAGCGCGTGTGGGCCGACTCCACGCGGATCGAATTTTCCTCACCCTGATTGATCCAGCGCGCATACAGATAGTGCATCGAAGGTTCGGTGTCATCCAGCGCGAGCGCGCGCCGAATGTGCTCGATTGCATTTTCCTGGTCATGACGCAACATAAAGGCCCATGCCAGTGCGCGATGAACTGCGACATTCTCCTGGTTCTGTCGCATGAAGGCCACCAGTTCGCGCAAAGTGCCGTCCGAGCCAGGGCCGAACAATGTTAAGCTCGCGTCGATCACATGAATATCGGCTGCTGAGACCTTCTGCGGCTTGAACAGGTTTGCGTCAATGCGTGGCGCAGGCATGTCCTTGGGTGCAATCTGCGCGAGCGACTCACGCACCTCGCGGTCGAGATTCGCGAAGTCCATCGAGAACGCTTCGCTCAGCGCGCGCTCCGGGGATACGCCACGCGACCCCACGGCATTCAGATAGGCTCCGGCCTGCGCCAGTCTGCTGTTATCGATTAACCACCGTACGACGGCCCACGACTCAGCCTCGAAAACTTGCTTCTGTGCTGCACTGAGGGTTGTAGCGTCTTTCAATTCGAACAACTGCTTGAGTGGAACCCAATCGCTCGCTTTTGGCATGGCCATTCCGGGCGGAACCGCTCCCAGACGCATCTGCTCGCCGTTGAAGCGTACTCCGGCCAGGTAGTTCGCGATGCCAGAATCAAACCATGGCTGCGCGCGCGGATAATTGTCGTCGAGAACCAGCCCGGAAATAGCTTTAGCGGCCGCCGTCCATGATTCAGGTTGTGACACGTCCGCTGTCACGATATTCGCCATCGGAGTGCGCACAAGCACATTGCTGGAGGAGGAGTTGTGTACCGCCCGAATGCGCAGCGGCGTGGCGAGGCTCACATCCTTGCGATGAAAAACCTGCCCGAAGATGGAGATCAGTTGCTCTCCGCGAAGCGCAGCGTCGCGGGCGGCGTGATCGCTGCCTTCGGAAAAGCTCACGACATGATCGGATTGCACCTTGAACCATTGCTGGGCTACAGAAACCGTCGTCCACTGCAGCAGCATGAGTACCAAGAGCAACCATCGCGCACGCATCGCAAGCCTCTCCTGACCGCGGGCTCTTCGAAACCGAGCTCATTCGGCTACAACGTTGGATGCCGGATCGGACGCCTCAGTGTCGACAGAGTTCCTGGAGCACGAGGCGCTGTTTGGCTGTAGGGCGCAGAAACTGCAGGCCTATGCGGAATCCTGTTCGCCGAATCACCACCGCCTCGAGACACAGCGGCGAATTGTAGTCGGGAATTGGCAGGCAGAGCATCACCCTTACGCCTTCCGGGAGTTCATGCGTAACGGTCAGCCCTGCGCCGGTGTGCGACAGGTCGCGTGTCCGGCCATGGATGATGAGGCACTCGCCGGAGGAGCGCACGGCGACCAATCGCGCCCGCAGATCCAAAGTTCGACGCGCGTATAGACGGCTCGCATAGATTGATGAATGGCTATGTTGGCGCAACATCGGCGGCCTCCAGCCGTGCAATGGCCCAGCGCGCATGTTCGGCTACCGCCGGGTCTTCGTGGTCAGCGAGCTCGCGCAGGCGTGCGAGATAACGGCGGTCGCCACTATTGCCCATAGCGATGGCTGCACTGCGCAGCAGTCCTTTGAGCTTGGTACGCTTCACGGGCGAGCCTCGAAAAACCTGACGGAACTCGTCCATGTTCATACCTGAAATCCACTCCAGAGAGGGATTGACGAGTTCGGTACGCGGCGCAAATGCAGGGTCGGCGGAACCAGGAGCGCGACGATTCCATGGACAGACATCCTGGCAGATGTCGCAACCAAAGAGATGCCGTCCCATCATTGCCCGCAGCTCTTCCGGCACCGCTCCGCGCTGCTCAATCGTGAGATAGGAGATACATCGTGTTGCGTCCAACCGGCGTGGTTCCAGAAAGGCCTGTGTCGGGCAGGCATCGATGCATCGTGTGCAACTTCCGCAGCGGTCTGCTGCAGGGAGATCGGGCGGCAACGCATGTGAGCTGAGAATGACACCAAGGAAGAGCCACGACCCAAGCTGCTGGTTAATGATGCAGGCGTTCTTTCCCGTCCAGCCGATGCCTGCATTCTGCGCCAACACACGCTCGATAACCGGGCCTGTATCCACATAGCACCAGGTGCGCGGAGTGTCGTTGCCGCCGTCGACGATGCGCGAGATCATTCGCGCCTCTATTTTGCGGAGGCGTTTCAGCAGCAGGTCGTGGTAGTCCGCCTCGACAAATGCGTAGCGGGAAATCCACCCGCGCTCCGGTTCATTGCACTCGGTCGAGTGCGGAGCCGCCGAGTTGTAGTTCGCGGCACAAACTACGACGGAACGCGCCCACGGAGCGACATGGCTGAGGGCGGCCCGACGCAAATCTCCGGCGTCGTTCCTCTTGGCTAGATATTCCATCTCGCCGTGATGTCCTGCGGCAATCCACTCGGGAAAGTAGTCAAGCTCGCGCAGGGGCGCGGCAGGCGCTACGCCACAAAGAGAGAAACCCTCTTCGATCGCAGCCTGCTTCACGAATTCAGCGAGTGTTTGCATGATGTCCGATGAAAGGGAAGTGTACCTGAAGCGGGGCGGCTGCAATAAACAAAGCCCCGCAAGGCGGGGCTGAAGTTCGCGAGATATCAAAACCGGACTAAATTCCCAGCTTCTTAACCTCTTCGTTGTAATACTTGTGATAGAGAATGTTCCACTCGGGAGTGCCTTCGGGGATGATTCGGCGTTGGCTTTCGATCTTGAGCCGTGCAGCCTTGTCGAGCTTCTCCTCGTTCATCAGCAGCTCTTCGAGAATGCGGCGCAGTTCCTGGCGAATATCGTCGTAGCCTTCAAGGAAATCGACGTCTTTCATGGCTGCGAGTTGTTCGGTCGAGGTGGAGGCGAGCTTGTTCAGCTTTTCACGAGTGAGTCTCATAGCACCGCCTTGTACTTGCGCACGAGTTCGTTTTTCACTCGCTTGAACATTTCCTGGTAGTTAGCGCCGCGATTGCGCATCTCGTCGGAATACGCATCGAGAATGACGCGAACTTCATCATTGATGCGGTCTTCGAGGCTTAGTTCCTCGATCATCGTGTTCTGGACGCGCTCGATGACTTTTTCGGGCTCGTGCGTCTGAATGAAGTGATTGTCTTGTAGCCGTTTGACGACTTGCCGGGCGAGATAGCCCACGTATTCTTTCGAAAAGAGCATGATTGTGTGTCGAAGCTAGCGGTATGAACAAAGAAATTTTAGCATAGTTGGATTCCCGCTTACCTTAAGCATCCAGGGGAATCAGCACCGGCCGCAGCAAACGATTGCGGCAGACACACACAATTTCCGGACGGTGCAGCTCTGCTGTACTTCGAGCAGAAACGCCTCGGGAGTATCATGAGGTCAGACGCGGGGGTGAGTTGCAGCGCCCCAGCCCATTTGTTAGAAAAGCAAAGTGATGATAGACGACCTTTCCAGTATTCAAGACGACGTGAACGCCTTTACCCAGGGCCTCGGCCTGAAGCGATTTCACGGTTATATTCCGGACGAGATGCCCAGCGTGTTGTGGGACGCCGAAGATGTCACGGAAAGCTGGAAGGACTTTGTCGAACTGGCAAGAGCCTCCGGGGCTGCTTTCCTAACCATCAACTCGGTTCAACTTGAGGCCGAGGATGTGGATCTCCTCATCTCCGAGCTTCGCCGCTCCAGCTACAGCCGCGAAGAAGACCTCGAGACGGCGCGCCAGCTCCGTTCCTACTTCGGACGCATTGGATTTATCCAGCTAGGATTCCCGTATCAGGGCGTGATGTTCCTATGCGAGCTCTCGACCGAGTGGTACGAGGGGTACAAGGCTCTGCAGGAAATGGCAGATGATCTGGGCGGCATCATGATTGATGGCGGATCGGAAGGCTCCGATGAGGACGAGCGTTAAACGTGCGCTGGATTCCTCGGGCTCCCGAAGCAGCGACGGATAGCAGAGATCTTGAGCAAACAGCGCGAAATCTTGCGGCTGCTATGGATCTGCCGCCCATTGTCGCTGGACTGCTCGTTCGACGTGGCATTTCCTCGGTAGATGAAGCCAGCCAGTTTCTCCACCCTTCACTCGATCAACTTCACTCCCCCATGCAGATGTTAGGCATGCTTGCGGCCGTCGAACGGCTGGAGCGTGCCATCGCGCAGCATGAGCCCATGCTGATCTACGGCGACTACGATGTGGACGGCACGATGGCGACTGTCATTCTTAAGACTGCTATCGAGCTGCTTGGAGGCCAGTGCAGTTTCCATGTTCCGCACCGTCTGCTTGAGGGGTATGGCATGCGCGATGAGGTCATCGAGCGTGCTGCTGCCGACGGCGTACGGCTGATCATCAGCGTCGATACGGGCATTCGCGCCTTTGCCGCCGCTGAAACCGCGACTCGCGTGGGTGTTGACCTGATCGTGACCGATCATCACCTCGTGGCGCAATCCGAAGGCGTGCCGAAAGCGCTTTCCGTCCTGAATCCGAATCAAGCGGATTGCGGCTATCCGTGCAAAGACCTCTGCGGAGCGGGGGTGGCTTTCAAGGTAGCGCAGGCTTTGCTGGAGCGCGCCGGACGTCAGCGGCTGATCCCTTCTTTCCTGAAAGTCGTGGCCATTGCGACCATCGCCGACTCGGTCCCCTTGCTGGGCGAGAATCGTGTGTTCGTTTCGCTAGGCCTTGATGGGCTTCGACGCGTTGTGAATCCGGGCCTCAATGCGCTAATGCAAATTTGCGAGCTGGACCACGGACGCGGATTGAGTACGACTGAGGTGGCGTTCCGCATTGCTCCACGAATGAATGCCGCCGGGCGCATGGACGTAGCGAAGGATGTGGTCGAGCTCTTCACGGTGAAGGACCCGATTCGCGCTCGCGAACTTGCGCAGCGGTTGAACGAGCTCAATGTGCAGCGTCAGCAGGAAGAGCAGCGCATCTCCGAAGCCGTGCTGCAACAAATTGAGGGAGATCCCGAACTGCGCGATGCGGCCTGCATGGTGGTCGATGGAGAAGGCTGGCATCGCGGCGTCATCGGAATCTGTGCCTCGCGTGTGGTTGATCGCTTTGGCCGGCCCGCCCTCGTGATTTCGCGTAATGGTGACGAGGCACATGGTTCAGGCCGCTCCATCGCCGGATTCCATCTGCTCAATGCGCTCGAATCTGCGCCGGAGTTGTTTCTGCGCTTTGGCGGACACGCACATGCAGTTGGTTTTGCGCTTCGTTCTGAAAATGTACCGGAATTGCGGCGCCGAATCGGTGAGTACGCGCGACAAACGCTCACTCCGGAGGACCTCGAACCCGTGTTGGAGTTCGATGGCGAGCTTCAGGTCGAGCAGGTGACGCCCCGCTTCTGGGAGTCGCTGCGCGCGCTGCAACCTTTCGGAATGGGAAATCCGGAGCCGGTTTTTGCTGCCCGGGGCGTCACCATGATTGGCGAGCCCAAGGTGATGCGCGAAAAGCATCTCAAGCTCAAGCTGCGTCGCAACGCGCAGTCATCACAGTCCACCGGCTTCGCCCGAGGACTCGACGCACTTGGCTGGCGCATGGCGCACCGTCTCGAGGCCGAGCCCCTGGCAGGCGGCGACGCGCTTGATGTGCTGTTCCGCATCGAGCAGAACACGCATCCTGACTTCGGCGGAGGTCTGCAGTTAGTGCTGTGCGATTATCGGCACGCCGAAGTGGCGGCAGCGAACTCGGCAGCATCCAATTCTGTGTAGCTCGAGTTGCTCGACTCACCTCATGCCCAGATACATCGCCTTCCTTCGCGCCATCAACGTCGGCGGCCACGTCGTGAAGATGGAGCAGTTGCGCGCCCTGTTTGAGGGCATGAAGTTCAAGAGTATCGAGACGTTTATAGCGAGCGGCAACGTCATCTTTGACACCCCAACCAAGCCCGCAGGCGAGTTGGAGGCAAAGATCGAGGCCGCGTTGCAGAAGGCACTCGGGTACGAGGTTGTCACCTTCGTCCGAACCGAGAAGCAGTTGCAGGCGATTGCCGAATACCAGCCATTTCCCGCCGCGGATACCTCTTCGGCCCCCACTTTTTGCGCCGGGTTCTTGAAAGCTCCGCTCGACGCTCCCCGCGTGCAGCAAGTGATGGCGCTCTCCGGCGAAAACGACTTGTTGCATGTTCACGGTTCCGAAATTTTCTGGCTCAGTCGCATGAAGCAGAGCGAATCGGTTTTTTCGAATGCCGTCCTGGAGAAGGCCTTGAAACTCCGCTCCACCTTTCGCGGCATGAATACTGTCCAGAAGATGGCTGCAAAGTACGCGTCGCGAACCCCCTGAGGCGGCGAGCTTTCGACGCAATCCATTAGACGATTTCCTGAATTCCGAGACGTGCGGGAGAGCTGGCGCTCGCGTACACTGGTTCAGTAATGGCCGTTTCTATCCCTCGCCTGCGAATCTGGTTTGCCGTCATGGGCCTGGCCATTGTGGCCGTGGTGGCGGGTTTCTATATTTACGCCCGCATTCAGATGCGCATCGCCATCAAGAACCTGCCCGGCAAGGTCGGCATCGACATCCAGCAGACAACCGAGGGGTTCACGTTCTCGAAGAGCGAAGGTGGTCGCACGCTTTTCACCATCCACGCCTCAAAGGCGACGAAGTTTCGCCAGGACGGACGCGCCGAGCTGCACAACGTGAACATCATTGTTTACGGCCGCAAGTCCGATCGCTTCGATCAGATTTACGGGGATGATTTCGAGTACGATCAGCAGGCCGGAACGGTCGTTGCGAAGGGACAGGTTCACATCGATCTGGAAGGCAACGCCGAAGGACAGAAGCTCGATGACCAGGCGCCTCCGCGCGAGATGCAGAACCCGATTCATCTCGAAGTGCAGGGGATGACCTTCAATCAGAAGACGGGCCTCGCGGAGACGGATGGCACTGTCGAGTTCCGCGTGCCGCAAGCTGCGGGTACGGCGAAGGGCGCGACTTACGACTCCAAGAAGAATGAACTGCTGTTGCACTCGGCCATCGACATCCAGACCGAAGGCAGCAACCCCACTCACATTCAGGCAGAGCGGGGCACGATCAGTAAGGATCCCCGCGTACTCACACTCGATGCGGTGAATCTGGCAGGCAGCGACCGGACGATCCAGGCAAATCGCGCGACCGTGGATCTGACGCAGGAAAACGCAATCCAGCACGTAATCGCAACCGGGAACGTGCGCATGAGCGACCGCGACGGCCTGCAAGTGCGCTCGCCACGTGCCGAGTTGCAACTCGGAGCGCAGAACACAGTGCAATCAGCGGTATTCTCCGGCGGTGTCGATTTCGAATCCACCAAGCAGGAGGCGAACGGACGTTCCGGCGAACTATTGCTGCATTTCGTTCCAGGCAAGCCGGCGAAGACTAAGGTAGTTCCGGCGAAATCTCCGACACCAATGGCCGCGACCGCTGCGGCGGTGACCAGCAGCACTCCGGCGATTCTGCAAAGTATTCAGGCAAGGCAGGGAGTCGTCCTGCGCCGCGCCGGGCAGAAAGGCGGCAAAAATCCACAGGAGTTTTCGATTGCATCGCCGGCAATGACCTTCGCCATTGGCAACGGACGCCTGTTGACCTCGGCGCAAACCGAAGGCCCAGGGCAGGTAGTGATGAACGGCACAGGCGCAAAGAATGCCGGCGAGCAGACGAAGATCGATGCGCAGCACTTTACGGCGCAATTCGGGGAGCAGAACCGTTTAAGCGTGGTGCATGGAACCGGTGCGGTTCGCGTCGTCAGCCGCGTTCCCGGACAGCCGGACAAGGTGAGCACCAGCAATGCGATCGATGCGCAGTTTACGCCTGCGGGCGAAATCTCGCGCATCGTGCAGGAGGGCGGTTTCCGCTACGTCGAGGGGCAAAGCTCGAAGAATGAACCGGGCGGACGCACCAGCACGGCGGAGCGCGCGGTTTACTCTCCGACTGATGACTCACTTACGTTGCAGGGAAGTCCCCGGATTGTCGATGGCGGCATCACGGTGACCGCAGATAGTCTGCGTTTGGTGCGTCGAAGCGGAGAAGCCTTTGCCCAAGGCAATGTCAAGACCACCTACAGCGAACTGAAGGTACAGCCCAATGGCGCGTTGCTTGCCACCTCCGACCCCGTGCATGTCACGGCCCACGCGATGAACGCACAGCAGTTGACCGGGCTTGCGCACTATACCGGAGGCGCCAGGCTGTGGCAGGGTGCGAACATCGTGCAGGCGCAGACGATCGATTTCGATCAGAAGGCACGCACCATTGTCGCGCAAGGGGATCGGAAGCATCCGGTCAGCAGCGTGTTCACGCAGGTGGATGCTAAAGGTAAGACGACCACCATGCTTGTTACTGCACCGAAATTGAGCTACGCCGATCAGGATCGCCAGGCGCGCTACTCTGGTGGCGTGATGGCGCGCGGTGAAGACGCCGTGCTGACGGCAGACCACATTGATGTGTCCCTGAACCCTGCCAACGCAACCCGCGTCGGCGGACCCAGCCAGCTTGACCACATTACGGCCAGCAAGCATGTCCTCGTGCAGCAGCAGGAGCGTCGCGCCGAGGGCGAGCAACTGGTTTACACCGCCTCGGCCGGCAGCTTCGTTATGACCGGAGGATCGCCTCTGCTCAGCGATCCTGTGAACGGCACGATCCGGGGCGAATCGTTGACCTTCTACAGCCACGATGATAGGGTGGTCGTCGAGGGCAGCGGTTCCTCGCGTGCCGTCACTCGTACTCACGTTTCCCGCTAATGCAGACGCTTTCCACTGAAGAGATTGCCAAGTCGTACCGCGGCCGCCGCGTCGTCAACGGAGTTTCGTTGTCGGTCAATCAGGGCGAGGTCGTGGGACTCCTCGGCCCCAATGGCGCGGGCAAGACCACGAGTTTCTACATGATCGTGGGCCTGATTCCGCCTGATTCGGGACGCATTATGGTGGGCGATGCCGAAATCACCGACGTGCCCATGTATCTGCGGGCGCGGAATTTTGGCATCAGCTATCTGCCGCAGGAGGCCTCGGTTTTCCGCAAGCTCAGCGTCGAGGAAAACATCCTCGCCGTCCTGGAAACGCAAAGCTCCAGCGGTCAGGAGCGACGCACCAAGATGGAGAGCCTGCTCGACATGCTTGGCTTGGCTCACATCCGTAAGAACAAGGGATACGCACTCAGCGGAGGCGAACGCCGCCGCGTTGAAATCGCACGAGCGCTCTGCATCAATCCCACGTTTATCCTGCTCGATGAGCCGTTCAGCGGCATCGATCCCATCGCCGTACTCGATCTTCAGAAGATCATTTTTACCCTCAAAGAGAGCGGCATCGGCATTCTCATCACCGATCACAACGTCCGCGAAACGCTCTCTGTCACCGACCGCGCCTACATCATCAATGAAGGCCGCATCTTCCGAACCGGAACCCCGGAGCAGTTGGGAAACGATCCCGAAGTAAAAAGGGTGTATCTCGGCGAGAGTTTTACCTTAGTTTAGCTACTCTGCAGGGCGAAACGTCACATCTAAGCATTTTGATTGCCGAACCCCGGTGTGAAACAGAGTTTCTTAGTTTAGAATCACGTTGGGAAATATCCCGTTCATTACTAGCTCATGGTATCTCTGCAGACAAAGCTGAACCTCAAGGTCACTCAACGCCAAATCCTGACGCCGGGATTGGTGCAGATGGTTTCTGTCCTCGCGCTCAACAAGCTCGAGCTTAAGGACATGATTAACGAGGAGATGGTCGAAAATCCGGTGCTCGATGAGTACATCGACACCGTGCCGACCATCGATGAGATCGCGGCCCGCGAGGAGCAGCGCGAGCGTGACAGCTCCGCCGCCGTTGCAGAGGAACCCAAGACTACGCCCGAGGAGCGCGATCCCTTCGAAGAGGTCGATTTTGGCTCGTTTTTCAATGAGTACCTGGACCCCGGTTATCGCAGCAACTCCGAGCTGGAGTCGATTGAAAAGCCTTCATTCGAGAATTTCCTTTCCAAAGCAACGACCCTAACCGACCACTTAATGTGGCAGCTTGGCGCCGTGCACGTGAAGGATGATGTGCTTGCCGCAGCCGAACTGATCATCGGCAACCTGAACGAAGACGGCTACTTACTCGCGACCGACGAGGAATTGCTGGAGCTCGGTGCCGGATCGTTGAGCGCGCTTGAGGGCGGTGCTGCGCTGGAGCAGGAATTGAGCGCATCGGACACCGTTGCAGGTGAAGGTGCCGTCACTGACGATGCGGCTGTGCGCCCCAAGCTGTTGCAGAAACCGGAAGTTCCGTCAAAGGCACTCTTTGGTCGCGATGCATTGCATGAAGCGCTCGACCTTGTGCGCCAGATGGATCCGGTGGGAGTGGCTGCACGGGAACTGCGCGAGTGCCTGATGGCTCAGCTGAAGGACCTGTTGCGCGTCCACGATGAACGCGGCGGCGAGCCCGACATGCCGGAACTGCTCGAAGACGCGATGGTGATCGTGGATAAGCATCTGCACAGTTTGCAGAACAAGCAGATCCGTGAGATCGCCCGCGCGATGGGCAAGAGCATGGAGCGTGTCGAGCGCTGCGTGACCCTCATCCGCACGCTCGATCCCAAGCCCGGCCTGCGGTACAACGTTCCAGAAACGCGCCTGATCGAGCCCGATGTCGCGATCATCAAACAGGGCGATGAGTACCTGGTGGTGATGAATGACGACGATCTGCCGCAGCTTCGTCTAAATCCGACGTACAAGAAGCTGCTCACCCGCGAAGGCAACGAAAAGGACGTTCGCAACTACGTCAAGGAGCGCTACAAGTCCGCCATCCAGCTCATCAAGAACATCGAGCAGCGCAAGCAGACGATCCTGAAGGTCTGCTATGCGATCATCGGACGCCAGCAGGAATTCCTAGATTTCGGCATCGATTACCTGAAGCCGATGATGATCAAGGAAGTAGCGGAAGAGATTGGCGTTCATCCGTCGACGGTGAGCCGCGCCGTGGCAAACAAGTACGCGCACACGCCGCAGGGCGTATTTGAGCTGCGCTATTTCTTCAGCGAAAGCGTGAACGGCCCCGAGGGCGGAGCGACTTCGCTGCTGATCCTGAAGCGCAGAGTCAAAAAGCTGATCGAGGAAGAGGATCCCTCGCGCCCGCTGACGGACGAACAGCTCACCCGCATCCTGCAATCGCAGGGTATTCAGGTGACGCGCCGCACGGTAGCCAAGTATCGCGAGGACATGAAAATTCCCTCGACCCACCAGCGGCGGGTAAAGAAGTAAATACTTTCCAGAATCCACAGACTGGAAGCGCTTCCCCACATCTGATATAACCAAACGCCCACGAGTTTTTTCGCGGGCGCTGGGCGGAGGTGTCCTTCTCCACCTGGTTTCGCTTCAGGGCCGGTTCAATTCTGCCGATATTTTGGTGTTGGCCCTGAAAACGTGCACACCCCAGCACGCAGCATGCTGGACGGTTCAAGGAGGGGAATTCGAATGAACGTGGAATACACAGGTAGGCAATTCGACATCACTCCCAAGATTCGCGAGGAAGTAGAGACTGGCCTGGCGAAGCTTGTAAAGATTGTGGGCAACAACTGTAGTAGCAAGGTCATACTGACGGCCGAAAAGCAGCGCCGCATCGCCGAAATCACATTGACCCGCCGCACCAAGACACTGGTCGGCCACGGCGAAGCCACCGACGTCATGGCTGCTATCGACGAGGCGCTCGAGCATATTGAAAAGCAGGCTTTGAAACTCAATACCCGCAAACGCGACGGCAAGCGCGCGGAGAAGCCGACCTGGAAGCGCGAAGCTCTTGAGCCAGAGATGCCCGTAGCCGCCGTCGGAGTCGGAGCTGGGGCCGTCACAGCCGTGCCTGTCGTCGTGCATAAGTTCCCGGCAAAGCCCAAGGTGAGCGAAGCACACCTGGTAAAGAGTGAAGACTCAGTGGCGCTGCAGCCCATGACTATTGAGGAGGCTGTAAAAGAGTGCGAGTTCCGGGATCGTGGTGTATTCGTCTTCCGCGACAAAAAGGGTCTGATACACGTTCTGCATCGTCGCAAGGACGGCAAGCTGGAACTGATCGAAGTGCCGTAACGCGAGCTGAATCAGTCGCACTACAGGTTTCAAGAGCGTGCGGTCGGGGAAGGATCTCCGGCGCACGCTCTTCGTGTTTCTTTGGCCTAAAAGATTCTCGGATAGCGCTGTAAACCCCGGTAACCTTTCTCCAGATCACAGTCTACTGCTACAGTTACGTTTATGGCACGATCGGCTCGCAAAGCTCGTTCCAAGGCAACTCCCAATCCAGCGCTTCCAGAACTGGAGCGCGATGCACCGGCAGGCAAAGGCAAGCTGGTGATGATCACCGGGCTCAGCGGCTCGGGTAAGATCACTGCGCTTAAGGTTTTTGAGGATATGGGTTACTACTGCGTGGACAACCTGCCCGCGGAGTTGATCCCCAGCTTTGCCCAGCTCATTACCGACTCGCGCGATAACAAGAATGCTGCCATCGTGGTCGATATTCGCGAGGGGAGCCGACTGGAGCAGCTTCCGGCAATCATTGCGGACGTCAAGAAGAAGCTCGACGTTACGCTGATCTACCTCGACACCAGCGACAAAGTTCTCGTCCGCCGGTTCAGCGAAACTCGCCGTCCTCATCCTCTTGGCTCGGCTGCATCGGTTACAAGTTCCATATCAAGCGAACGCAATCGCCTGGAGCAGATTCGCAATATCGCCGATCTTGAAATTGACACCTCGAAATTCAATGTTCACGAGCTGCGCACGCATCTGGTTGAACTCTTCCAAAAGGGTGAAGAGCGCCAGCCAATGCTGATTTCCACCCTCAGTTTCGGGTTCAAGAATGGAGTGCCCGAGAGCACGGATCTGGTTTTCGACGTGCGTTTTCTGCCGAATCCGCATTTCATTCCTGAGTTTCGGCCCTACACGGGAAGGCACCCGCAGGTCGCGAAATACATTCGCTCGTTTCCGCAGACGCAGGAATTCATCGATAAGGTGATGGACCTGCTGCTGTTCCTGCTACCGCACTACATCGCTGAGGGAAAGAGCTACCTGACGATCGGTTTCGGCTGTACCGGCGGGCAGCACCGCTCGGTGTTCATGGCCGAGGAGATCAAGAAGCGGCTGGCCAAGGCCGACTTCCGTGTGAAAGTGGAGCACCGCGACAGCCCGCGATAAACTCTCGCGTTATGGATTAGGGCATTTCCGGGGCTCGTCACCGCTTTCTTTCTGCCAAGCTTGCAGCAGAATCGCTGACCAGCAATTCTGCTGGAGCTCTGTTTTCCCGCAGCTTCTTCCAGTAGAATCAATGTTTGCACCCCAATTTTCCATTTCGGATGGGCCGCCATCCTATGAGTAGTTCATGCGCCGACTGATCCGCCTGATGTGGTACGTCCGGCCCTACTGGCCTCAGCTCATTGCCAGTGTTGTGCTGTTTTCGCTGGTCGGACTTCTGGAAGCGTTCCGTCTGGCTCTGTTCCGCCCTATTTTTGACCGTGTGCTGACGCCGGAAACTCCGGGCCGCTCGATGGCCCTGCTGACGATTCCAATCAGCCATCACACGATCTACCTCGAACAACTCGTTCCCAGTCATTTCCGCAATCCCTGGACCGTGGTGGCGTTTGCACTCGTCTCGTCCGTGTTCCTCAAGGGAATCTGCGACTATATCGGCACCTACCTGGTGAACTATGCGGGATTCGGTCTTGTTACCGATCTGCGCAACGAGATCTACAGCAGTGTCCTGCGCCGCTCGGCTGCATTTTTCCAGAAGCACCCGACCGGCATGCTGGTTTCGGCCATCATCAACGACATTGACAAGGTTCAATTTGCCATGTCGAGCGTGCTTGCCGAATTTCTTCAGCAGTTCTTCATCCTGCTGTTCACCGCGGGACTGGTAATCTCCGCCGGAGGCAAGCTGGCGTGGATACTTCTCGCCTTTGTGCCGCTGATTGTCTTCAGCTCGCGCAAGATCGGACGCCAGGTACGCAGCACCACCCGTCGGGGCCAGGATAAGCTGGCCGAGATACAGAACATCCTGCACGAGACCCTAACGGGCAATCGCATCGTCAAGGCCTTCAGCACCGAGATTTGGGAAACGATGCGCTTCAAGGCCGCTGCAAAGCGGCTCTTCTCGGCCAATATGCGATCAGTTGTCGCGATGGCCCTGAGCTCGCCTCTGATGGACCTGCTCGGCGCCGTGGCAATTGCGCTTCTGCTCAACCTGGGACGCAATAGCATCAATCACGGCAAGATGACCATCGGCCTTTTCATGACTTTCATTGTGGCGACCATGAGTCTGTATCAGCCGGTGCGCAAGTTTGCGGGTTTCTACAACAATTTCCAGCAGGCACTCGGTGCCTCTGAGTCGGTCTTCCGCTTCATGGATGCAAAGGACGAAGTGCGCGAAAAAGCCCTGCCGCGCAAGCTGACGGGCTTCCACGATTCCATCAAGTTTGAAGACGTGCGCTTCTGTTACAGCGATGGCGAAGACGCGCGCGAGGTGCTGAAGGGCATCAACCTTGATGTGAGGGCTGGCGAAATGCTGGCCATCGTAGGCGGCAGCGGCGCAGGTAAGTCCACGCTGGTGCACCTGATTCCGCGCTTCTTCGACGTGACCGGCGGACGCATTCTGGTGGATGGCATTGATGTGCGCGATCTTTCGCTGGCCTCCCTGCGCAAGCAGATTGGCATCGTGGCTCAGGAAACCATGCTGTTCAACGACACGGTGCGCAACAACATCGCCTACGGTCAGCCGCATGTTTCGCAGGATGACGTCGAGGCTGCCGCTCGCGCTGCGCTGGCGCATGATTTCATCCAGCGCATGCCCGAGGGTTACAACACGGTGATCGGCGAGCGCGGATTCCGCCTCTCTGGAGGCGAACGTCAGCGTCTGAGTATCGCCCGGGCATTGCTGAAAAATGCACCTGTGCTGATTCTCGACGAAGCTACCTCGGCGCTCGATTCTGAAAGCGAGTCGCTGGTGCAGGCGGCCTTGCAGAATTTGATGGCTGGACGTACTGTGTTCGTCATCGCGCACCGGCTCTCGACCGTGCGCCGGGCCGACCGCATCATTGTTCTTGAAAATGGTCAGATTGCCGACGAGGGTACGCACGACGATCTGCTGTCGCGGCTGGGCACCTACCGCCGCCTGTACGATTTGCAATTTGTGGATATGGACGCGCCGAAGCAGAGCGCTCCCGTGGAAGGAGTCGGAGAGTAGCTTATGTCCATTCGCTCGATGACCGGTTTTGCGCAGGTCAAAGGTCAGCATGATCAGACTGCCTATACCTTTACGGCCAAATCAGTAAATCACCGTTTTCTCGATCTTCATTTGCGCCTGCCGGCCAAATCCGAACTTTTCGAGCAGCAGTTGCGCAAGCTGTTCAAGGAGAAGATGCATCGCGGCCACGTCGAGGTCACGCTTTCGCTGGAATACGCAGGAGCCGCGGGAATCAGCATCAATCGCGAACTCGTAACCAGCTATGTGAAGGCCTTTCGCGCGCTCTCGTCAGAACTCGAACTGCACGCCGATGTTGATCTGAATGCGATCCTCCGCCTGAATGGTGTTCTAACGGCGTCAAGCGAAATGCCCGAAACGGCTGAGTTGCAAGCGGTTCTGTTATCCGCCGCTACCGACCTGATCGACGGGCTCAACGCCAATCGCCAGCTCGAGGGCGACCACACGCGAGCCGAACTTGAGACGCGGATGAATCAGCTCGAGCGCAACACAAGCGAGGTCGAGAAGCTGCGCGGCACTGTTCTTCAGGCACATCTCGAACGCATTCGCGCGCGCATGGCCGAGCTGGTTGCGGATAAGGCCGATCCCGACCGCATTCTGCAGGAAGCTGCGATGCTGGCCGAGCGCAGCGATGTGCAAGAGGAGATTGTTCGCCTGCAGACTCACATCAAGCATTTTCGTGCGCTGCTTGAGGAAGGCGCTGATGTCGGCAAGAAGCTCGATTTCCTGGTGCAGGAGATGAATCGCGAAGCCAATACCATGCTCTCCAAGACGACGGGTCTGGCTGGAGATGCGATGCGAATCACCGAGCTTGGCCTGGCGCTGAAAAGCGATATCGAAAAATCCCGTGAACAGGTGCAGAACGTCGAATGAGTCTTGTCTTCATCATTTCCGCCCCCTCCGGCAGCGGCAAATCGACGCTGGTCAATGAGATCAAGAAAAGTGTCGATCGCCTGGAATTCTCCGTGTCCTATACGACGCGACTGCCGCGCGGCAGTGAGGAAAACGGCCGCGAGTACTATTACACCAGCCGCGAAGTATTCGAGCGCATGATCAAGAACGACGAATTTCTCGAATACGCAGATGTTTTCGGCAACTACTACGGTACGGCAAAGAAGTTCCTGGACGATGCCATCCTGCGCGGTCATGACCTGCTGCTCGATATCGATGTGCAGGGCGCGTCGCAGCTTCAGGCCCGTTTGCCGGGTGCAATCAGCATATTCATCCTCCCGCCCACCAAGCAGGAATTGGAGGCGCGCCTGCGCCGTCGCAGCTCGGCCGAACGCATGACGGACGAGGCTGTGATCTGCCGCAGGCTGGAAACTGCCACCCGGGAGATTGAAAAATACGACAAATACGACTACATTCTGGTCAACGACCGGCTCGAAGACTCGAGTGATGCGCTAAAAGCGATCATTTTGACCGAGCGTCTTCGCGAGACCGGGCGTGAACCTTCGCGGGCGGACGAGCAAAAGCTCGCAGAGCTGGCGAAGGCCCGAAAACTGGAAAATGTGAAGCCGCACCTCGGCCCCATATTGGAGAGCTTTCGGAAAACAACGGTGTAACAACTCAGGGGGAAATACAGTGGAACTTCATCACGGGTTCGACAGTAATTATCGTTACATTCTGGTCACCGCGCGCCGCGCTCGCCAACTTCAGTCCGGTGCACATCCGATGGTTGAGACGAACGTCACCAAGCCTTGCCGCATTGCCGCCCTTGAAATCGAGGCCGACAAGGTGAAGTGGGAAACCACTCCGTTGCGGGTTGTGTCCGACGCGGATCTTGAGTCGGGCGTAGCGTAACAATCGCTTTAGAACTGAGGTTTACGGGACCCGCTCTCTGCGACGGCAAAGGTGGGTTCCGGGCCGGGCAGCTCGCGCCAAAATCTTTGGCGCGTCCTGCGGCATCAAAGATGTGCCACACCAGCACCGAGCGCTTTTCGTGATGCGCGATTCGGCAGCTGGCTTGTGTGCGTTTCGGCTTTCTACGATGAAGATCGCACTGGGAGTTTCGGGCGGCATAGCCGCATACAAGGCCGCTGAAATCGCGCGCCGCCTTCAGGACCGCGATATCCGCGTGCAGGTGGTCATGACCGCGTCGGCGCAGGAGTTCGTGCGCCCACTGACTTTTGCTGCGCTTACGGGCGAAAAAGTTATTACCGAGATGTTCTCCCAGCGTGACTCGAATTCGACCCTCGACTCGTCGGTTGAGCACATTGGCGTCGCGCAGGCGATCGACGCGCTGGTTGTGGCTCCTGCCACAGCCGCTACGCTTGCCCGCTTCGCCCATGGATTGTCGGAAGATTTCCTCTCGACGCTGTATCTGGCCACGACGGCTCCCGTGATCGTCGCTCCGGCAATGAATGTGAATATGTGGCGGCATCCAGCGACTCAGGCCAATCTCGCGATCTTGCGCTCGCGTGCGGTAACCGTGGTCGAACCTGGCGAGGGGTATCTCGCCTGCGGTATGACCGGAGAAGGCAGACTGGCCGATACAGCCGATATTGTCGAGGCAGTTGTCGCCCGGCTGGAACAGTCGCAGGATCTCAAGGGTGAGCACCTTCTTATCTCGGCCGGTCCGACCTATGAGCCGATTGATCCGGTGCGTTTTCTGGGAAATCGCTCGAGCGGCAAGATGGGTTATGCCATTGCAGAAGCCGCCCTGCGTCGTGGCGCGCGCGTAACGCTGGTCAGCGGACCTACGGCTCTCACGCCTCCGGCGGTTGAGGAGCTTGTGAATGTCGAAACCAGCGCGCAGATGCGCGAGGCTTTACTCGCCCGCTTCGGCCACGCCAGTCTTGTGATCATGACCGCGGCTGTTTCGGATTTTGCTCCGGCCACGGTCGCCGCGCAGAAGATCAAGCGCGAAGCCGCGATGAGTCTTGCGCTCGAGCCCACGGCTGACATTCTTGCCGAACTCGGCTCGCGCCGCGCGCCCGGGCAACTGCTCGTTGGCTTTGCCGCCGAAACACAGAACGTGGTGGCCAATGCGCGACAGAAGCTCGCGCGCAAGCATCTCGATGCCATCGTCGTGAACGATGTTTCGCAAGCTGGTATCGGCTTTGCCTCCGACCGCAACGCTGGCGAAATCATTACGGCAGAAGACTCCACGCCCGTGCCCGAAATGTCGAAGCGCGAGATGGCCGATCGCATTCTCGATGTTGTAGTAAAGCTGCGCGCCCGCCAGCAGACTCCGAAGGTGACCGCATAAGCATGGCAAAAGTTTTGGACGAGCAGAGCAGAAAGGCTGTTGCGGCCGCTGTGCGCTACTACCGCGATCTCGGCATCTATGACCTCTACAAGCGCGAAGTTCCCGAGGGAATGACGTTCGGGCGCGCGCTTGAGCGCGAAGGGCTGGCTGAGATTTCGATGGAGCCAGAGACGGCTGCGATTGCGGTCGAGGTGACTCCAACACCCGTCGCCGAAACGTCTGCATCGCAGCTTGCAGCGATTCTCGCCGACAAGCCCGCCGCGCTCCGCGTCATTCGCGAAGAAATCGGCGACTGCCAGCGATGCAAACTCTGCTCTGCCCGCACCAACATCGTTTTCGGCGTAGGCGACCCGCAAGCTCGCATGATGTTTGTCGGTGAAGGCCCGGGCGCGGATGAAGACGCGCAAGGTGAGCCTTTCGTGGGCCGCGCCGGACAGTTGCTCAACAACATGATCCAAGCCATGGGAATTCGCCGCGAAGACGTGCACATTGCGAACGTCGTGAAGTGCCGCCCGCCTCAAAACCGCACGCCTGAGCGCGACGAGTGCGAAGCTTGCGGAGTCTTCCTCCTGCGCCAGATCTCGGTCGTGAGGCCGGAGATTATCGTGGCACTTGGCGCGACGGCTGCCCGCTTCCTGCTTGGTGTCAACGACTCGATGGCGAGCCTGCGCGGACACATCTACGACTTCACTCCTGCCACGCATCCAGTTCTGCGCGAGGCGGCGTCGGCTCCCGAGCGCGATTCGGAGTTTTTGACAAAGCTTGCCGTTACGTACCATCCCGCCTACCTGCTGCGCGATCCGCGCCAGAAGAAAGAAACGTGGGCTGACCTCCAGATGGTGATGAAGTACCTGCGCATGCCGCTGCCGCAGCGCGCGGCTGAACGTCCGCAAGAGGGCTGATGTCCGCGCCATCGGAAGCCGCGCAGACGTCGCTGCTTCCTGAAACCCAGACCGTCTATTGCGATGTGGCGCTTCCGGTGCCGCTCGATGCAGTGTTCACCTACGATGCGGGCGCACTTGAACCAATTGTCGGCGGACGCGTTGTAGTGCCCTTCGGCCGCGGTTCGGAAAAGCGCCTTTCAGGCATCGTGACGCGTGTTCACGGCGAGCGTCCCGAGACGCGCAACATCAAGCGCATCCTCCAGGTGCTCGACACCGCGCCGGTGCTCGACGAAACGCTGCTCGCGCTGGGGCGTTGGATCTCGCAGTACTATCTGGCACCTATCGGCGAAGTGTATCGCACCATGCTGCCGTTGCAAGCGGAGTTCCGCCAGGCTCATGGCTATCGCATTACCGAGCTTGGAGCCGAGGCGCTTTTTGAATCCGCCAACGCCGGTTCCTCTCGCCGCTCGCAGAAAGATGTCGAGCACCAGATGGCCGAATATGCCGTGCTCGACGCCTTGTCTGAAGGTGAACTGGTGCGCGAAGAGCGATTGCGCTCCGCCGCGGGCGCGACGCGTGAAGTTTTACGCACCTTGCTGCAGAAGAAATGGATTGTGCGCGAAGACCTCTCCGGTGTGCGCGACGCGCGAAGAATCGTGAAGTTCGCTGTTTTGCGCACGGATCAAAGCGCGGCAAGCAAGAAGCTCAACGCCGCCCAGCAACTCATCGTTGACATGCTGCGCGAAGCTGGTGGACGACTGCGCATGGAAGAACTGCGCGAGGCTGGAACGTCGCCAAGCTCGCTGAAGACGCTCATCAAGCATGACGTCCTCGAGATCGTGGAAGAGAAGGCTGAGCAGGCCGTTCCGCAGATGAAGCCGCGTACAACGCTGGAGGAGCGCTTCACTTCACGTCAGAAGGAAGCGCTGGCCGAGATTCGAAAGAGCGTGGATGAGCGCCGGTTTCAGGTTGCGTTATTGCATGGCGTTACGGGCTCGGGAAAAACCGCTGTGTATCTTGCGGCCATGCAGTCGGTGCTGGCTGCCGGACGCGGTTCTATCCTGCTTGTTCCCGAAATCGGGCTCACCCCCGGAGTTGCCGCCGATCTCTACAGTATCTTTGGCGAAGAGATTGCCATCCTGCATTCTTCACTCAGCGATGCCGAACGCGCCGAGCAATGGCATCGCATTCGTCGTGGCGAGGCGCGCATTGCGGTCGGCACTCGTTCGGCCATCTTCGCGCCTGTGCAGGAACTTGCGCTCATCATTGTCGATGAGGAGCATGACAACAGTTACAAGCAGGAAGAAACACCTCGCTATCACGGCCGCGACGTTGCCGTGATGCGCGCCAAGTCACTCGGCGCCACGGTCGTTCTCGGCTCGGCCACGCCGTCGCTGGAGAGCTTTCAGAACGCGTCGAAAGGGAAGTACGCGCTAATCGAACTCCCGGATCGCGTGCAGCAGCGACCATTGCCTGAAGTTGAGTTGATCGACATGCGGCAGGAGTTCCAGGAAACCGGGCATGAGACTGTGCTCTCGCGCAAGCTGATCGAGGAGACGACGGCGCGTCTCGAACGCGGCGAGCAGGCGATGATTCTTCTCAATCGGCGTGGCTACTCTGCCTGGGTCATGTGTCGCGCTTGCGGAGACACTCTGCAATGCCGCGATTGCGCTGTGGCGATGACGTATCACAAGAAGCAGCATCGGCTGCTCTGCCACTACTGCGGATATCAGGCTCCGGTTCCGAAGACGTGTCCCAAATGCGGCAGCGACTATGTGCAGTTCCTGGGTACCGGGTCGGAGAAGCTGGAAGACATGCTGCACAAGGCATTTCCGACGGCGCGTATCGGAAGGATGGATCGCGACACAGTGCGCGGGCACGATGATTTTGAACGCATGCTGAGCGAGTTTCAGGCTGGCGACATCGACCTGCTTGTCGGCACCCAGATGATCGCCAAGGGACACGATGTTCACGGCGTCACGCTGGTCGGCGTCGTTGGAGCGGATTCCGCACTTGCCTTACCGGATTTCCGGGCGGCCGAGCGCACGTTCCAGTTGTTGACCCAGGTTGCCGGACGCGCCGGACGCGGCGAGATGCCGGGCAAGGTCGTTTTGCAGACGCACTTTCCCGATCACTATGCCGTGCAGTTCGCTGCCCACCATGACTACCAGGGATTTGCCGAGAAGGAGTTGCGGTTCCGGGGTTGGATGCACTATCCTCCTTTCGATTCACTGGCAAATATCGTCGTACGCAGCGATAAGCAGGAAGAGGCATTGCGCTATGCTGGCGTGCTTGGGAATTGGTTCCAGGGTGCCCGACATGAAGGGGTGCGCGTCATGGGACCTGCTCCGGCTCCCATCATGCGGTTGAAGAAGGACTATCGCTTTCACTTCGTGCTCAAGGGTGGCAGTCGTGAGCGCCTTAATTCGGTTTTACGGGCAATGCTTGTTGCGGCACAACACCACAAAATAGCGCGAACAAGCATCATAGTGGACGTTGATGCAATGTCGCTGTCGTAGGGCCAGCGATGGCATTTGGGCAAACTTTTTAAGCGAAATCGGGTTTTTACTTAGAAGCTAAGCACGACCGACTTGAGAGAATACTGGTAATAATAGGGAGCCCAATTTGCCATCCCGCCCGCACATCACTCCGGAGGCGTCGACTGCGTCAACTCAGGCGCCAGATCCCGGGGGATTCTCACTCAAGCTGGAGCTAACCATACCGGCGCGGGCGTCTGCGATTTCTCCGCTCGTAGAATCTGTGATGACCGCGGTACGCCGTCACGCGAAGTCGAAAGAGATGGCGATCGAAACGGCGTTACGCGAGGCGCTTGCAAACGCGATCAAGCACGGCTGCTGCGACAATCCAAGTCTCTATGTGCAGTGCTCTGTCGTGTTTGAAAACGATCACAGCGTGGTCATTATCGTTCGCGATCCCGGCCCGGGATTCGACCCTAAACGCCTTCCCGATCCCACCGAAGGTGAGCATCTTTACGAAAACCACGGCCGCGGGATTTATCTCATCAACCACTTGATGGACGAAGTGCATTTCAGGCGCCGAGGCGCTGAGATCCATATGCGCAGCCGCATCAAGTGAAGGCGCGATTGTTTTGTCATCCTGCCGCCGCTACTCTGAAAGCAGCACGTGAAAATTAGTGACTTGGACGGAGAGCCGTTTGTAGCTCACTGATCAAGCAGAGGAGTCCGTTGTATTTGGCGGTGTTGCGCGCTTTAACGGCTCGGCTCTCAATGCGTGGCAGCACTGCGACAGCCGATTACCGTGCTTTGAACTCCCTTGCCACCTGCGGAAACGACTTGTTCGCCACCGGAGCGGGTGTGAACGTTAGCAGCAGCATCGCCAGTGCGAATAGCGCAAGCTTTTTGCGGCCTCGTCCGATAGTCGGCCATCTTGGAACGCTCGGCTGTTGCAGTCCGCTCAAGGCCATCAGCACCGCCCAGATCATCCATCCCACCCAGAAGAACCAGGCCATCACCACGAGTGCGATGACGATGCCCCATGAGAGGAATTTGTGCACTCGCGGCGAAACCGCATAAACCAGGTGTCCGCCATCCAGCTGCCCGCCCGGAAGCAGGTTCAGCGCGGTGGCCAGCATGCCGGCCCAGGCCGCCAGCGCGACAGGATGCAGGTAGTAATGCGACAGAGCGCCTCCGCCGTGATGCAGCAGTGCGTGGCCGATTTGGAATACGAGCGGATACCCGAATTGCAGGTCCGGATCGGGATTGCCGGTGAGCGGGTGAGAGAGGGCAAGGCCAATGAGCATTGTCGGCACAGCCACTGCAAAACCAGCGATCGGGCCGGCGACTCCGATGTCAAAAAGCGCGGCACGCGACTCGATGTAGCCGCCGATTCGGATAAACGCTCCCATCGTTCCGATCAAGGTTGGCGCGGGTATGAAATACGGCAGCGAGGCCCGGACGCGATAGTGACGACAGTAGAAGTAATGTCCCAACTCGTGCGAGAGCAGGATTCCCATGATGGCCAGCGAGAAGGGAACACCCAGCAGCAGTTGCCGCGGACTTCGCCAGATCCACTGCACCGGGAACAGCGGCACCACTTCGTCGTCGCTGGTTTCAAAGGCGTCGAGGTTGTGATTGAAGTTGTATTGCAGGCGCGAGCCTACCAGCACCGTGGTGCCGAAGGTGAGCACCAGAAGCAGCAGCGGCAGCCAGAATCTCACCTTGTGCGTGCGTTCGCGAGGAAGCACAGCGGAAGCGTCGGGCGCCTCCGCAGGGACGGAGTTCCCGGGCAGAGAATCAAAGCTGGGTTCAGACATCTAGGAGTTGACGCTCGAACTTAATCGATCGACTGGAGTTCCTTGCCGGGCTTGAAACGCACGGCCTTCCCCGGAGGGATATTCACTTCGGCGCCGGTGCGCGGGTTGCGGCCGATGCCGGTCTTGCGCGGGCGCACGTTAAACACGCCGAAGCCGCGCAACTCGATGCGGTCGCCCTCGGCCAGAGCTTTCTTCATACTGCCGAAAACGGTTTCAACCGCGCGCTCGGCTTTCGTCTTTGTGACTCCCGTGCGGTTCACCACTTCGTTGATGATGTCCAGTTTGATCAAGCCACGGCTCCCGGCTATGGATTTAAAATCAAGGGCTTACCACTGATGCTAGAAAAAGCGGCTGGCCTTGTCAACGTCGCTCAGGCTTCGCGCAAGCCCAGTGGCGCGATATTACCACGACTTCCTCGCCTCCATGAAAGCTGAATGCTAAGATGGCCCTACAGAGATAATGCTGCCCCGCCGCACTCATTATGTTCATACTGCCGGTTCGTCCGGTTGCGCGGGGGAATGAGGATGCTGAGACCAGATGGCAATCAAGAGCGATCGTTGGATCCGCGAGATGGCGCTAAACCACGAGATGATCAGCCCTTTCTGCGAGAAGCAGGTACGCGATGGCGTCATCAGCTACGGGCTTTCTTCCTATGGCTACGATCTTCGCGTGGCCGATGAGTTCAAGATCTTCACCAATGTGAACTCCGCCGTGGTCGATCCTAAAAATTTCGACGAGCGTTCGTTCGTCACCATTCACGCCGAAAGCATTATGGTTCCGCCGAACTCCTTCGCCTTGGCGCGTTCGGTCGAGTACTTCAAGATTCCGCGCGATGTGCTGACCATCTGCGTTGGCAAATCCACCTATGCCCGTTGCGGCATCATCGTCAACGTCACGCCGTTTGAGCCCGAGTGGGAAGGTTTCGTCACTCTCGAGATCAGCAACACGACGCCGCTGCCCGCGAAAGTGTACGCCAACGAGGGCCTTTGCCAGATTCTGTTCTTCCAGGGTGATGAGCCCTGCGAGACTAGCTACAAGGACAAGGCGGGCAAATACCAGAAGCAATCGGGCATCGTGCTGCCCAAGTTGTAAGGGCGCGATGGAAACACTGCGACTTCGCCTCAACTCCCCGGTGCTCGCCACCGACCCAGCTTTGCTCAAGGCCGCCGAGATCATTCGCTCCGGCGGCCTTGTCGCCTTCCCAACCGAAACGGTCTATGGCTTGGGCGCGAATGCTCTCGACAGTCGTGCCGTCGAGAAGATCTTCGAGGCCAAGCAGCGCCCCCATTGGGACCCCGTCATCGTTCATGTTTCCGACATCACACAGGCGCGCGGATTGGTTGTCGAGTTCCCAGACGCGGTTGAGCGGCTAGCTGAAGCTTACTGGCCCGGTCCGCTTACGATGCTGCTGCGCCGCGCTGCGGTGATTCCTGCCGTTTGCACCGCCGGGCGCGAAAAGGTCGGCATTCGAATGCCTGCCCACCCGGTTGCACGTGCGCTCATCGCCGCCGCGGGAGTGCCGATTGCGGCTCCGAGCGCCAATCGCTTTGGACACACGAGTCCCACCACCGCCGAGCACGTACTGGCGGACCTTGATGGGCGCATCGATGCCATTCTCGATGCCGGTTCCAGCGATATCGGTCTCGAATCCACCGTGCTCGACCCTGCGGCGGAGCCTCCGATCATCTATCGCCCGGGCGGCATTACCCCGGAGCAGATTCGCCGCGTGCTGGGGGATGTCACGGTGGCCGAGCGCAAGATTTCAGATGAGGTTCCGCCGGAATCGCTCGAATCACCGGGACTTGGCATTCGCCACTACGCGCCGCGGGCGCGGGTCATTCTCGTAGAGAGCCAGACCGAACTGGCGGACACCGTTTCGCGCGAGTCGGCCAGCGCGCGAGTGGGAGTGCTGCTTCCGTCGGGGTGGAATGCGCCCGGACGTGCCGCGGAGATTCTTCCCTGGGGAAATTGGGATGAGCCTGAATCCATGGCACGCGACCTCTATGGGCAGTTGCGCGCGCTAGACCAACGCGGTGTGGATGTGATTGTGTGTCCGTTACCGCTTGCCACGGGGATCGGCCTCGCCATTCGAGATCGTCTTCGCAAGGCCGCCAAATAAGAAAGCCCGCGCTTGGCGGGCTCCCCTCGTTCGGAATAGAACTGCTTATTTCGAGATCTCGCCTTCTTTATATAAGTACCGGATGCTGCTTTTATAGATCAAAAGATTTGACTGCCCGCCGGAGCGGTTGAGCTTGATGCAGCTCTTGTCGTACCACTCGATGATGCCGTGCAGTTCCTCGCCCTCGCGCGTGACCACCACCATCGGAGTCCGGCTCTGCATTTGCTTCTGATAGTAGAAATTTTCGGCGTGCGTCTGTTCCACGGGCGCTGCCTTTTTGGCCGGGGCACCCTGAGTTCTGTCCGCAGCACGGTCAGCGATACGCTCGCCCCCCTGCGGGCGCGCGGGCCGTTCGCGACGCTCCGCGGCGGCTTCGATTCCGCGCGTGTGTTCGCGGCTAAGCGATGGGCGAATCAGCTTACGATTCCCGAAGTTGTCTGCGTCCTCTGGCGCCCGAACCACAGCGGTCGAGTCAGGTCCGTTTCTCATTGAAATCCTCTCCCCAAAGCGGGAGCAACAAAACACGTTGCGCGAAGCACCCGTTGATTCCCCGGACGTAGTCCTGCCCGCACATCTCAAGCTGCGAGAGCTGATTTCCTGGAAGGGAATTGCAGTGATTCGTTTCCACACCCTACCACACGCACAGGGCCAAAAACAATAACTGTTCTCCAGTCGTTCGTACGAGCTCAGGTGTTCTTTGGATGCCGGACGGTACAGAAATGTAGCGATGAGGATTAGATTTCAAGCGAGCTGGAATAACCGTCGAGCGAGAGCGAGCGCAGCAGGTTGCGGCGCATTCCGTTCTGGACATCTCCCAGTCCTTCACTGGCACGCACGATCCACTCAAACCTCACCTGCCCTGCGATGCGGGCGAGTTCGCCCTGTAGGTCCTGGTTGTGCATCAGTTCCGCCGAGTTTGACTTGAGGAAGAGCAAATCTTCGAGAATTGAGTAGAGCACGGCGATCAGCAGGTCGGTCTTCTCCTTGCCCTCGCCTCCAGCGCGGTAGCTTTCTGTCGCTCGGAACAGTGCCGAGTGGTCTTCGTCGCCCATCGCGGTAGTCAGCAGCAGGAGCGCGTCTTTTCGCGCCGCAAGGTATCCGTTCAGGTCAAAGCTACGTGCCCTGCCGACCGCACCACCGCACAATCTGGCCACCAGCTTCTTCTGCGCGGCAGTCCATTCCGTGCGCGTGGAGAGATCGGCGGCAATCTCCTCCGCGCTGAGCGGAGCTAGCCTCAGGGTGATACAGCGTGAGCGAATGGTGGGAAGCAGGGAATTGGAATTCTCGGCCAGCAGAAACAGCGTGGCGAACTCCGGCGGCTCCTCGAGGACCTTCAGCAGAGCGTTCGCCGCTTCCTTCATGAAGTTGGATTCAGAGAAGATGTAGAACTTCTGCTGGCCCTCGGAGGGGCGATAATACATTTCGCCGATCACGTGACGCACCTGATCCACTTTCACCAGCATCTGCGGCGGATCGGGCGGAATGATGAGTACCTCTGGGTATGTTTGTATGAAAATGCGAGTTTCGCGCTTGTCTGTCTCGCGAAGGCCTTCGCGTGCCTGCACCGCTTCGTTGAAGCGCTCGTCCAAGGCGTCGGCCTGAGCGATGCGTTCGCAGTTGTGGCACTTGCCACAGAAATCCGGCAATCCGTCCTGTGCTGTCGGCTTGTTCACGCAGTTCACGGCCTTGGCCACCATCTGCGCCAGTGTGAACTTTCCCGAGCCTCGCGGTCCGGTCACGATGATTGCATGTGGCAGGTGATCGCGCGCGATCATTTCGCGCAGCCTGTTCACCGTAGCGGCATTTCCGTGAAACTGTTCGAATCCCATTACACCTGCTTCGCCATCAACCGCTCGCGGACAGCGGCCACCACCTGCTTGTGCACTGCTTCCAGCGGACGCCGCGCGTCGATCAACACCACGCGTCCCGGTTCACGTCGCGCTATGGTCAGGAATTGCTGGTGCACGCGCTCGTAGAACGCCCGGTTCTCCATCTCGAACCGGTTTTCGTCCCCGTTGCCTTCGGAGGCCTGGTTGCGCCGGCGCGCCCGTGCAAGGCTCGCGCCCACATCATTATCGAGCAGCAGCGTGAGGTCGGGTTGCAATCCAAGGCATATCACGCGATGCAAGGTCAGCACGGCATCTGCTCCAAGCTGCCGTCCTGCTCCCTGATAGGCTTCTGACGAATCGGTAAAGCGGTCGCACAGTACCCATGCACCGCGATTCATTGCGGGCAGGATCATTTCCGAAATCTGCTGAGCCCGGGAGGCAAACATCAGCGCCAACTCGGCCAGCGGAGCGAGCCCATGGGTCCGCGAGTCCACCAATATGCTGCGAATACGTTCGCCGATCTCGGTGCCGCCGGGTTCCCGGGTCGTTATGACCTCAAGGCCTTCGCCACGCAGTACCTCGGCGAGCCTTTCCAGATGCGTACTCTTGCCGCACCCGTCCAGCCCCTCGAAGGTGATGAACCGCCCGCTTTTTCCTGCTCGCTGCACAGGGGAATGATAACAAAGCACGAGCTGCTCTCATCCATTTCATTCGCCTTCCATCTGTTACACTCGAAAACTCATTGCGCAGAGCGGTTCGTGCTCGTGCAAATCGGCCAGCCGCGTTCACGCTTCAGGGGCGACACTTTGGCCGTCCCAACAATCCCGATCAGGAGTTGCAAGTGCGAAAGCTTTTTGGTGCATCGCTATTGGTGGTTCTGGGACTAGGTTCCGTATTTGCCCAGAGTGGCCCCGCCCAGAGCAGTACGATCAAGACCTCGGGCTTTGCCGTGCAGGAAACGATCTCGGTCGATGCCACCGAGGCTCCGCGCAAAATCTTCCATGCGCGTATGACGATTCCCGCCACACCCGGCGATTTCGTCCTGCTCTATCCGAAGTGGATCCCCGGCGAGCATGGTCCTACGGGCCCGGTCGTGGACACTGCCGGAATCTTTTTCCGTGCCAATGGCCAGACGCTTCGCTGGCATCGCGATCCTGTGGACATGTATGCATACCACGTTGAGGTTCCGGCAGGTGTGACCTTCATCGAGGCCACCACCGACTTCCTCAGCCCCGTCGAGACCCCCGGAGGATTCAGCGCAGGTTCTTCGGCCACCGAAAAGTTGGCCGTTGTTTCCTGGAACTGGTTTGTGCTCTACCCCAAGGGGCGTGGCTCCGACGAAGTCGGCGTGAAGGCTTCGATCAAGCTGCCTTCGAATTGGCAATTTGGAACCGCACTGCCTCAGTCTTCGGCTGCCGCCGGCACCGTCGAGTTCGCTCCGGCCTCGCTGACGACGCTGATTGATTCGCCTGTGATCATGGGGCAGTTCCTCAAGAAAGTTCCTCTACAGACGGGCAAGACCCCGGCGCACGAGATGGACATTGCAGCCGATTCAGCGGCGGCGCTGGAGATGTCCTCGCAGCAGTCGAAGGCTTTTGACAATCTTGTCGCCGAAGCTGGAGCTCTCTACGGCGCTCGCCACTATCGCGACTACCACTTCCTGCTCACGCTCAGCGACCACGTCGCGCATTTCGGCCTGGAGCATCACGAATCCAACGACAGCCGCGTCGGCGAAGGCTATCTGACCGATCCCGCTCAGTGGACTCTGAACGCCTCGCTCCTTCCGCACGAATACACTCACTCGTGGAACGGCAAGTATCGTCGTCCCGCCGGGCTCGCCACACCCGACTACGAGCAGCCGATGATCGGCAGCATGCTCTGGGTATATGAGGGCCTAACCGAATACTTCGGCTACGTGCTCACCGGACGCAGCGGTCTGCAAACGCCCGAGCAGTGGCGCGAGCAGATGGCTTTGATTGCGATGACCTACGCACATCGCCCGGGACGCAACTGGCGTCCGCTCGAAGACACTGCCACTGCGGCGCAAATTCTCTATGGAGCGTCCGAGGCTTTCGGCAACTATCGCCGCAGCGTTGATTACTACGACGAAGGCGCGCTTATCTGGCTGGAGGCTGACACCATCATCCGCCAGAAGAGCAACAACCAGAAGTCGATGGACGACTTCGCACACCTTTTCCATGGCGGCCAGAACACGCCTCCCGAGGTCAAGACCTACACCTTCGACGATGTCGTGAACACTCTTAACCAGGTGCAGCCCTACGATTGGCGAGGCTTCCTGACTGACCGAATCATCAAGGTTGCCGAGCGCGCTCCGCTTGGTGGCATCGCCAACTGCGGCTGGATGCTGGTGTACACCGACCAGCCCAACACCATTCTCAAGATGCGTGAGCAGCAGAACCGCGGAACCGATCTCACCGCATCGCTCGGCCTCGCTCTTACCAAGGAAGGTACCGTGGTTGACGCCATCGAAGACGGTGTTTCCGCCAAGGCTGGCATCGGCCCGGGTATGAAGATCGTCGCCGTTAACGGGCGCAATTACACGCAGGAAATTCTGCTGGCCGGGATGCGCGAGGCTCAGAAATCGAAGCAGCCGATTCAACTGCTGGTCGAGAATACTGAGTACTACCGCACCTTCTCGATTCCGTACTTTGACGGCCCGCGCTTTCCGCACCTTGTGCGCGACAACGCCCAGCCCGACCTGTTGGGCAACATCATCAGGCCCAAGGTCACCACTCTTCCGACGCCTGTCCCGCCCGCAGCGGAGTAGCAAGCAGAACACAACCTGAACTGAAGCGCCCCGGACTCACCTCCGGGGCGTTTCCTTTGCGCATCCATCTATTGCGCACTCGAATTGCAAAGCAAGAAACGGATGGCACCACCGCTTGGGTCTGCGTAACGTAGGACCATGACAATCGCAATGGACGAAACAAAACTCTGGCAGGCCGTAAAGGAACGCGACTCATCTCTCGATGGCCAGTTTGTCTATGGCGTGCTCACGACGGGAGTCTTCTGTCGCCCGGGCTGCTCGTCGCGCACTCCTCTTCCCAGCAACGTGCAGTTCTACGCAACCGCCGCCGAGGCCCAAGCCGCAGGACTCCGACCCTGCCTACGCTGCAAGCCGCTCGAGGCTCGCACCCAGCCGGGTGCCGCCGCACAAGAGCGATTCCGCCAGGTGTGCGCCTACATCCGGCGCAACATCGAGAACCGTGCTGCGTTGAAGCTTCCCGCGCTCGCTCAGCGTTTCGGCATGAGCCCATTCCACTTCCAGCGCACGTTCAAATCCATCGTGGGCGTCAGCCCGCGCCAGTATGCGGAAGCAATTCGAATGCAGGCACTGAAGGGAAACCTTCGCACAGGTGAATCGGTCACAGAAGCTATCTACGATGCGGGATTCGGCGCAAGCAGCCGTGCCTACAGCGGCATTGACCTCAACCTTGGTATGACTCCGCGCCAATACCGTCGCGGCGGCGAACACGTCGAGATCTCTTATGTCACCGTGGACACGCCTCTCGGATTCATCATGATCGGCGCTACCGATCGCGGCTTGTGCTTCCTCGAATTCGGCAACTCCTGCCAAGAATTGCTGGAGTCGCTACGTCAGGAGTACCCTTCCGCCAATCTGTCGCCCATGGCTGAGCCCTTCTCGGCGGAGTTCACGCTCTGGATGCAGTCGCTCGCTGCATATCTCGAAGGCGAGCGGGCGCTGGCCAAAGTGCCGCTTGCTCTGCACGGAACCGCATTTCAACTCAAGGTCTGGCGCTACCTGCAAAGCATTCCCACCGGAAGCGTCCAGTCCTACTCTGAAGTTGCTGAGGCCATTGGACATCCGAAGGCCACTCGCGCCGTTGCCAACGCCTGCGGCGCCAACCACATAGCCCTCGTGATCCCTTGCCACCGGGTAATTCGCGGTGACGGAGGTCTTGGCGGCTATCGCTGGGGGATTGACCGTAAACGTGCCCTGCTGGATGCAGAGCGCCGGGTCGGGAAGCCGCGGCGCTGATAAGCAGGGCGGACAAATCCCATCCGCCCCCACTAGCTTTCCTGCATCCTATGAGAGACACTGGACGCTTCTGTTTTCGCGTTCGACACAGGAGGTCTGTATGCTCAAGGGATTTCGCGAGTTCATACTGCGCGGCAACGTCATTGACCTTGCTGTCGCCGTGGTCATTGGCGCTGCGTTCGGTGCGGTAATCACATCGTTTGTCGCCAATATCCTTACGCCCTTTATCGCCGCCATCGTCGGCAAGCCTGATTTCTCTGCGCTCGCTATCACCGTTAACGGCAGCAACATTCAGTACGGCCTGTTCCTGAACGCCCTGATCTCCTTCCTGCTCATCGGAAGCGCCGTGTACTTCACCATGGTTGTTCCCATGAACGCCTGGAAAGCCCGGCAGGCCCGGGGGCAGGCGACGCCCGATCCCACCACCAAAACTTGCCCTGCCTGCATGGAATCCATTGCCATCGCGGCCAGCAAGTGCAAATGGTGTGGTTCGGATCAGGGTGTGGCAGAGCGGCAACTAAGATAGCGAGGCACTCTGGCCGCAGGCTATAAGCCGTTCGCTTGCCACTACGGCCAAGTTCCGCGATAATAGATGCTTGCTGCAAGTGTGTGCCTGACGTGTGTCTGGTCATTCCTTTGTGGTAGAGCCCGTGGCAGGTGTCAATCTGCCGATTGTGTCCTGTAGAAAGGCGCGGCGGGCACAGCGTTCGAATCAAGGCCGGTCTGCCGGTTGCGATTTCCGGTCCTCGGGAGCAAAGCTCACCGTGGATGTCGAGCGCTGGAGTGAAACGAAGAGAGGAAATAAGCCTGTGTTAATGATTCGTCTTTCGCGCCGTGGGGCGCGTAAGCAGCCTGTCTATCGCATTGTCGTCATCGAAAAGGACCGCGCGCGCGACGGTCGCTCGATTGAAGTTGTCGGTCTCTACAATCCGCGCACAACCCCTGCAACGGTCGAACTGAAGAAAGATCGCATTGATTACTGGCTCTCTAAGGGTGCCCAGTTCTCGCCGACGCTTGAGCGTCTTTACAAGAATGCGCCCGCAACCCCGGCTCCGACTGAGCCGGTAGCTTAAGGGGTGCCGACGGTCATGTCCGCCAATCTGCCTGAACTAGCGAAAGAGCTGGCAAAAGCTCTCGTGGATGCTCCCGAGGAAGTCGCGGTCGATGTTTCCGGTGACAGCGAGTACGTAAAGCTGGAACTGGAAGTGGCCGAGGACGACTTGGGGCGTGTGATTGGCCGTTCCGGCCGAACCGCACGTGCGCTGCGCACCATTCTTTCCGCTGCGGCGGATAAGAACGGACAGCGTTGTTCGCTCGACATCCTCGAGTAGCCATGGCGCTGCAATCGGACGCGGCATTTGTAACCATTGCGCGCGTCATTCGAGTGCAAGGCCGAGTAGGTGAAGTCCTGACTGAGCTGTACACCGACTTCCCCGAAAAGTTCGAGCAGCGGCGCACGCTCTACGTCTGGTTTGCAGAGAAGGATCAGCGACGCGAACTGCATCTTGAGGATTTCTGGCCCCACAAGGGCGGCATGGTTCTCAAGTTCGCGGACGTGGATTCCATCGAAGAAGCGGAAACGCTGCTGCGGTCGGAAATCCAGATTCCTGCCACCGAACGCGCCGAGTTGGAAGAAGGCGCGGTTTACGTGAGTGAACTGCTGGGATGCCAGGTGGTGGAACAAAGCCGGGCAGAGGACGCGATCGGAACCGTTGTAGATGTAAATTTTGGGGCTGGGACGGCCCCGCTGCTCATCGTGAAAAACGATAGCGGCAAAGAGTTCATGATCCCCTTCGTCGAGAGCTTCACTGCGAAGCTCGACTTGAAGGCGAAACGGATCGAAATGCAATTGCCGGAAGGCATGCTGGAACTCGACGCTCCGCTCAGTGCGGGGAATAAGGTTCGTCGGCAGCCCCCGGCGAAGAGACAACGATAGGACAGAGGCCAGGAAGTGCGGTTCGAGATCGTCACCATCTTTCCGGACTTCTTCCGTGGTCCCTTGGATTACGGCATTGTGCGCAGAGCGCGCAACGCCGGGCTCATTGAAATCGGACTCCACGACCTTCGGGCATTTACCCATGACCGTCACCGCACGGTGGATGATCGTCCATTTGGCGGCGGCGAAGGGATGTTGCTGAAACCCGATCCGTTGTTTGACTGCGTCGAATCGCTCGGTATCGCGCCGCGCGAGGAGCGCATGAGAAGCACCGCAAGGGAATCGGTCATCATGCTGTCGGCCTCGGGAAAGATGTTTACCCAGGCTATGGCTCAGGAACTCTCGCGGTTGGACCGCATTACGTTCCTGTGTGGTCGCTACGAAGGAGTGGATGAACGCGTGACCGAACATCTCGCAGACCGCGAGGTGTCGGTAGGCGACTTTGTGTTGAGTGGCGGCGAGTTGGGTGCCGCGCTCATTCTCGACTGCGTCACCCGGTTGTTACCCGGAGCGCTGGGCAACGAAGCTTCCTGCAAGACTGAAAGCTTCAGCCAGGTGGTGGCCGAGCCAAAGTTCGACGAGCGCGGACGCCTCGAGCCGGATTCCACGGTCCATACCGGTGGGTTGCTCGACTATCCGCACTACACGCGCCCCGCGGAGTTTCGCGGGATACCGGTTCCGGATGTGCTGTTGAACGGGAACCATGAAGAGATCCGGCGTTGGCGGCGCCGCCAGGCACTGGAAAAGACGCTGAGAAATCGCCCTGACCTTCTGCAGAAGGTGGCGCTCAGTCCAGAAGATAAGGCACTGCTTCGCGAGATCGAGTGCGAAGCCAAAAAGGTTTAAGAAGATTACGGGACCGTCCGCGGCTCGCCGCCCGGGCACCCGAGAAGAGAAGAGGAAATCGAAATGTCGTCATCTCCCATCATTACCCGGATGCTTGCGAAAGTGCAGCGCACCGACCTGCCCAACTTCGCCGTGGGTGACACGGTTCGCGTTCACGTCAAGATCAAGGAAGGCGATAAAGAACGCGTCCAGATCTTCGAAGGCATCGTCATCAAGAAGGCTAATGGCCAGCAGCCCAGCTTCACCGTCCGCAAGATGAGCTTCGGACAGGGCGTCGAGCGTATTTTCCCGCTTGGCAGCCGCATCATCGAAAAGCTGGAAGTGGTTCGCTCCGCCAAGGTGCGTCGCGCCAAGCTGTACTACCTGCGCGCCCTCCGTGGCAAGGCTGCCCGTCTGAAGGAAGTCGAGCGCACCAAGTAGTTGGTGCGTCCACATCTGCCCTGCTGTTGGCGAATGTGGAATGCAAATATGGCAACAAGATCGCACGCCAGGGGCGAGGTGCATCCTCGTCCCTGGCTTTGTGCTGCCTTGATGTACTCCCGAACTACACAGAACGCGTAATCAAGCCGGTGTTCCAACCCCCTCCTGGTTCTCACTGAAGTTCCCTCCCTCTATGCCGATGAAGTGATTAAGGCGGTTTATCCCGATGATCGAACTTACTCGGCTCAATGGCCATTCCATCCTCATCAACGCTGAGCTCATAAAGTCTGTTGAGCAGAGCCCTGACACGGTGATCACGCTCACCACCGGAGACAAGATGGTGGTGCGTGAGGAGGCGCCAGAGGTGATGCGCCGATTCGTCGCATACCGGCGCCGTTTGCTCAAGCAAGATGAAGCTTTGTCTGCACCGGAATCCGAATCGTGTTCCGTGCCGGAGGAGTAGGTCGTGGACAAGGGAACAGTCGCCGGGGTCGTCGTCAGCTTCGGAGGAATTACCGCCGGACTATTGCTCGAAGGCGGAAAACTCAGCCAAATCTTTCAGCCCACCGCTGCGCTCATCGTCGCCGGAGGCACTGTCGGCGCGGTTCTGCTGCAGTTCCCACTGGGCACGGTCCTCGCAGCCGTCCGCAATCTTGCGAGCGTGATGTTTGAGCCTCGTTCCCGCGCCCGTGATGAGATTCATCGCCTCACGAATTTGGCACAGAAGGCACGGCGCGATGGCATCATTTCGCTCGACTCCGAACTCCCCCACATCTCTGATCCATTCATGCGACGAGCTCTCATGCTCGCCGTTGATGGAACCGAGTCGAGCGAACTCCGCGCCATCATGCAATTGGAACTCGATGCCAGTGCCGAGGTCGAGGAGGAGTTGTCGCGCGTATACGAAGCCGCTGGTGGTTTCGCTCCCACGATCGGCATCATTGGCGCGGTTCTTGGCCTTATCCAGGTGATGCAGCATCTCGACAAAATCGAGGAAGTCGGACGTGGCATCGCCGTTGCATTCGTGGCGACGATTTACGGAGTGGGATTTGCCAACCTGATAGCACTGCCGATTGCTGGCAAGCTGCGCCTTCGCTTGAGGGCGCGCCAGATCGTGCGCGAGCTCACGCTCGAAGGGGTGGTTTCCATCCTGGAAGGTATCAACCCGCGCATGCTCGAAGCCAAGCTCAACGGGTTTCTTCAGGACAAGTCCGACAGCAGCCTCGATAGTGCGGCACAGTCAAGGGCGGCGGGTGCGCGATGAGGCGTCGTGTTAACCAGCATGCCAATAACGAGCGTTGGATGGTTTCCTATGCCGACTTCGTTACCTTGCTGTTTGCATTTTTCGTTGTGCTGTACTCCTCGTCGCAGGTGGACAAAGCAAAGCTTGCGAAGCTCTCGAAGGCAATCACCGAAGGCTTTCAGCAGCTAGGAGTCGGCTCCGGATCAGGCACGCCGGTGATTCTCGTACCCGGCACGACCACGATTGAAGCGGTCCACCCAGCGCGCGCCCAGGATACGGCCGAGGCGATTCGGCACAAGCTTGAAGCCGACCTAGCCGAAGAACTCAAGCGCCACACTCTCTCCTTGCGCGAAACACCGGAAGGTATTGTGCTGAGCCTGCGCGAGGTTGGATTTTTCGACAGCGGATCGGCCGCTATGCGCGCCAGTTCGCTCGAAACGTTCGATCGCATTGGCCACGTGCTGGCTTCGGTGGGAAGCAATCTTCGTATTGAGGGACATACAGACAACGTTCCCATTCATACGGTTCAGTTTCTATCGAATTGGGAACTCTCCACTGCACGCGCCACAGAAATCATCCGGCTATTACTCACGCGCGAAGGCATTGGCCCCGAGCGCCTCTCTGCCGCTGGATACGCCGAGTATCATCCCATTGCCGACAATGCGACGGAAGATGGTCGCCGCCTAAACCGGCGGGTCGATATCGTCATCATCGCGCCTCATCAACTCCGTCCCAGCGATGCTTCCGGTTCTGCCCAGGGCGTTCGCTCGTCTTCTGGCGTTAGCCGCTAAAGATACGCCTCGACTCGGCCGATGAATGGAATAAGCGAATCCAAGCACGGACTAACTGATTGCCGATGTTGTCACAAGCCGATTTCGAAGGACGCATTGCCGGGCTCAACGAACTGCCCCCGATTCCGGCAATCCTGTTTCCGCTACTTAGTCAGCTCGATGGATGCGCAAGCGAGTCTGATTTGCAGAAGATCGTTCAGCTTGTTTCGCACGACAGCGCACTCGCGACGCAAGTCATCCATATGGCCAACTCCCCCCTGTTCGGCATATGTGGACGCATTTCCAACTTGCGTGAAGCTGCGGTTGCGCTGGGCATGACCCGACTGCGCGACATCGTGACCTCCTGCTGTCTCATGCAGATCTCCCCCCGGCAGAGCGGTCTCGATGTCGCGTCTTTCTGGGAACATTCGCTGGCATGCGCGCTCATTTCGCGTAGCCTAGCGCGCAAATTGCAATACGCAGATCCCGAGCGGGCTTATCTTTCCGGGCTGCTGCACGATCTCGGCATCCTGGTGAACATGCTTCTAATACCAGGAGAGTTCACGCGTATTTTTCAGACAGCGGCTCAGACGCGTCGTTCATTACGCGACGTAGAACGCGAGCAGATTGGCGTGTCTCACGACGTAACTGGAACCATGCTCTGTGTTCACTGGAAACTGTTTGACTATCTCCCCGAGGTGATCCGATGTCATCACGATGTGGGCAAAGCTACAGACGACCCGGCGCTCGTGGCGATTGTCAATGTGGCAGACACGATTTGCCGAACCTCAGGCCTTGGGTACGGATATGAAGAGGGTCTGCAGGTAACGTTGCGCGACGAGTTCGCGTGGAGGATTCTCTCGCACGAGCAGCCCGGCCTGCATTCGCTTGATGCGTCGGGCTTCAGCAGTGATGTGGAGAGTTATGTGAGAGAAGTCAGGAAGCTGATCTCGGTCCTATTCCGACTGTAACCTCGTTGGAAAACACCTGCGCAAGCTTTCTCATGAGGGTGTCAAGTTTGAACGGCTTCTGGAGATATTCGAAATGCGATTGTATGCCGCTCTCATGCATCAACACATTTTCCGTGTAGCCGGACATGAAGACGACGCGAAGCTGCGGCAGTGTCTTCAAGATCTCATCGGCCATGTCCCGCCCGTTCATGCCGGGCATCAGAACATCGGTTAGTAGCAGGTCAATGTGGCCGTCGTAATTGTGGCAGGTATCGATGGCTTCCTGCGGATCAGCACAGGACAGAACGCGATAGCCGGCGCGCTCAAGCACCTCGCGCATGATGTCGCGGATCATCTTCTCGTCTTCTACTAGAAGGATTGTCTTCTGGGCCAGTCCACTCCTGTTAGCACATGCGATCGGCTGTTCCGCGGTTGCTGCGCTTTGCATTTCGTTATCTCCTGAGATCTTGCAGTACGGCAGTTGTTCAATGTCGTTATGTATTCTTCGAAAAAATCTTTCCGACTGCATCCTTTGCATTCCACTTTTCGGAATTCATTGGAACTATTAAGTCCAAAATGGCCTTTGTTCCCAATTCGGATGGAAATCTTCTTCCGCCTTTACTTTTCGTTACAGTCTGAGCGCGGCTGTCTTATCAACCTGCTGCTTACAGGTGCTAAGATTTCGCAATCCGGCAAACTCGTGTATTCCTCACGCGAGAATCCTCCCGCCGTATCGAGGTTTGATTTGATGAATCACCTTCGCCATCTGGGGCGAACCAGGCTTGCCATTTCTTCTGTTCTGCTGATTGCTGTGACCGTTGCACCTGTGTTTGCGGCCACTTCTACTAGTCAGGACGCCGTGGATCTTCAGGTCGTAACGCGCATCCGCCAGGAAGCTATTCAGCACAGCAAGGTGATGCAGACTCTCTCCGAACTCACCGACCGGATCGGCCCGCGCCTCGCCGGTTCGCAGAACCTGAAGAACGCCAATCTCTGGACGGAGAAGCAGCTCGCGGATTGGGGGCTGAGCAATGCGCACATGGAAGGCTTCAACTTCGGACGTGGCTGGGCGTTAGATTCCATCTCGCTGCGCATGACGTCGCCTGATACGGCCGTTCTCATCGGTTTTCCAAAGGCTTGGACGCCTTCGACGAACGGTGTGATCAAGGGTGAGGTAGTTCCGGTCAAGATCAAGTCGATGGAAGACCTCGAGAAATATCGTGGCCAGTTGGCGGGGAAGATCGTCCTGCTCGGGGAACCTCGGGAACTGAAGCCCGAAGCGGAAGCCGCGCTCCATCGCTACGATGATGCCAAGCTCAAGGATCTTGCCGAGTTCCAGATGCCGGGCGCGCCGTACAAGGACCCTACGGGACGCGTGTGGACGCGCGAAGAGATGATGCAACGCCGCCGCCTGGCACTTGCCACTGAGAAGTTCCTTCAGGATGAGAAGGTGGCTGCCTCCATCGAGGGCAGCCGTGGAGACGAAGGCCTGCTATTTGTGCAAGGCACACAGAACTACAAGCCGGGTTCCCCGGATGGCGTCCTGCAAGTCGTCATTGCCGCCGAGCAGTTCAATCGCATGTCTCGCCTGCTGGATCGCAATGTTCCTGTGGCGGTAGAGCTTGATGTGAAGTCGCACTTCGAGTCGCCCGACAACGGACAGGTCTTCAACACGATTGCCGAGATTCCCGGCGCTGAAAAGAAGGAAGAGCTGGTTCTCATCGGCGGGCACCTGGATTCCTGGCACGCTGGCACAGGCGCGACGGATAACGCTACTGGCGTCGCGGTCGCAATGGAAGCCGTCCGCATCCTGAAGGCGCTGAACGTGAAGCCGCGTCGAACCATTCGCATCGCCCTCTGGGCTGCCGAAGAGGAAGGTCTGCTCGGCTCTCGCGCATATGTGAAGGAACACTTTGGCTATCCGGAAGAGCCGAAGGATGACACTCCGTCTTACTTGCGCACCACTCCGCTGCCCGTGGTGCTCAAGGCAGGACAGGAGAAGGTATCGGCGTACTTCAATCTCGATAACGGCACGGGCAAGATCCGCGGAATCTATGCGCAGGAAAACGCCGCGGTGGCACCGATATTCCAGCAGTGGGGCGAGCCATTTCACGATCTCGGATTCACGTCGGTTACGATGCGCAATACCGGATCGACCGATCACATTTCATTCGACGCGATCGGTATTCCAGGATTTCAGTTCATTCAGGATTCTGTTGAGTACGAGACGCGCACGCACCACTCCAACATGGATGTTTACGATCGCGCACAGCGTGAGGACCTGATCCAAGCTTCGATCGTAATGGCGTCGTTCCTGTACAACACTGCAATGCGTGATGAACCGTTGCCGCGTAAGCCTCTCGCGGTAGAGGCGAAGTATGAGCAGCCCGTGACGGCTGCGGCAGCAGTTAAGAAGGACGCAAAGAAGAAGAACTAGCACCGCTCGATATAAAAAGGGCGACCATTGTATCGCCGCCCTTTTTCCTTATTGTCGGGAAACTATCTTCCTGTTTTCACTGCTGCTGCGAGCTCTCGCAGCAGTCCTGCCGTTTCGTCCCATCCAATGCATGGATCAGTAATGCTCTGTCCGTAGGTCAGCGCCTTGCCGCCCACTAGTGATTGCGCTCCCGCAATCAGGCTGCTTTCGATCATGAGCCCAATGATCCGGTGCTCGCCGTTTGCGATCTGTCGTGCGACGTCGCGACACACCAGCGGTTGGCGCGTGTGGTCTTTCTGGCTGTTGGCGTGGCTGCAATCGATCATCACCTGCGGCTTCTGCTTGCACTTTTCCAGGCGCGCACAGACCTCGGCGACCGCTTCGGCCGTGTAGTTCACCATTTTGCTGCCGCCGCGCAGAATCACGTGGGTATCCGGATTTCCATTGGTCACAAAGATTGCCGACTGGCCATACTTCGAGTGGCCGAGGAAGGTGTGCGGTTTCGAGGCGGAGACCATCGCTTCAATCGCGATCTGAACATCGCCCGATGTGGCGTTCTTGAAACCCACAGGGCACGACAGCCCCGACACAAGTTGCCGGTGAATCTGGCTCTCTGTTGTGCGCGCGCCAATTGCTCCCCAGCTCACGAGGGCCGCCACGTACTGCGGCGAAATCATATCCAGGAACTCGGTTCCTGCCGGTACGCCCATCTCTGCTAAATCGAGCAGAAGCCTGCGCGCAATGCGCAACCCGTCATTGATCTTATAGCTCTGGTCGAGGTAGGGATCGTTGATGAGCCCTTTCCATCCAATCGTTGTGCGCGGCTTTTCAAAATAGACGCGCATCACTACGATCAGTTCGTTCGAGACCTCGTCCATTACGGACTTCAGCTTTGCCGCATACTCGCGCGCCGCCTTGGGATCGTGAATCGAGCACGGTCCCACCACCACGATCAGGCGCTTGTCAGTGCCCGCGAGCACATCGCAGACCGCTTTGCGCGTTTTGTACACGGTCGCCGAGGCCGCATCGGTCATCGGCAACTCCTCCTCGAGAAATGCGGGAGGCAGAACCACCTTTGTCCATTTAATCCTTAGATCATCTGTTGCATACATGGCACGTATCCGACACGAACATTGCGTCGCGAAAACCTTCGCGCCCGCTGCAATGCCCATTTCTCCGGTCCGGGAGTTGTATTTTGCAGGATGTAAGAGCGTAAAACGGATTCTGCCTCTCTGCAACCCCGCATTCGGACTCCGGGGCAGGGAAATCGGTTCACATTTTTGCGGGCCAGTGACTTTAGTCGCTGTCGGAGTTTTGCCCCGCCCGTAAGCTCGTCTCTGTAATCAGTTCGAAGGAGCTCATCACTAAATGTTCTGTTATCAGTGTGAACAAACCGCCAAAGGCCAGGGATGCTCGCAAATCGGCGTCTGCGGCAAAGACGACAACACCGCCACCTTGCAGGATCTGCTTGTGCACGTCCTGAAAGGCGTTTCCATGTATGCCCATCGCGCGGCCAAATTGGGCGTGCAAGATGCCGAAATCGATGAGTTCGTTGTTGAAGCTCTTTTCGCCACACTGACTAACGTGAATTTCGATCCTATTCGCGTTGCTGCCATCATCGCCGCCGCTGCGAAGACCCGCGATCGCGCGCGTGAGATTTATCTCGCCGCCGCAGCCGCCCAGGGTGTCGCACCTGAACAGTTCAACGGCGCGAGCAAATTTGTCCCTGCCCAGGACCTAGACGCACTGATTGCGCAGGGCAAACTCCACGATATTCCTGCCGCCCAGCTCGCCAGTGGAGACGAGGTGGCCAACCTGCAGGAAATGATTCTGTACGGCATTAAGGGTGTTGCCGCCTATGCGGAACATGCCCGCCAGCTTGGAGGTCGCGAAACTGCAATTTACGCGACCATTCACGAAGTGCTGGATTTCCTGACGAAGCCCTCGCCTTCGCTCGAGGACCTGCTCGGCTACGCACTGAAGGTCGGCGAACTGAACCTGAAGGTGATGGAGCTACTCGACAAGGCAAACACAGACGCCTTCGGCCATCCCACGCCGACTCCGGTTCGCATTCATCCCGTAGCGGGCAAGGCCATTCTCGTCAGCGGACACGATTTGGCTGACCTCATGGCGCTTCTGGAGCAGACCAAGGGCCTTGGAATCCAGATATACACTCACGGCGAAATGCTTCCTGCCCACGGCTATCCCAAGCTTAAGGCGTACTCACACCTGGCGGGCAACTACGGCGGAGCATGGCAGGATCAGGCGAAGGAATTTGCCGAGTTCCCGGGCGCCATTCTGATGACCTCGAACTGCATCCAGCAGCCGAAACCGAGCTACCAGTCTCGCATCTTTACCGCTGGCGTCGTGGCCTGGCCTGGCGTCACCCATGTGTCGCGTAAGGATTTCTCGCCTGTTATCGCAGCCGCGCTTGCCGCACCGGGCTTTGAGGAAAACGGTCCCGATGACACCATCCTCACCGGATTTGGGCATAACGCGGTGCTTGGCGTTGCTGACCAGGTGATCGGCGCAGTGAAGGCCGGCAAGATTCGTCACTTCTTCCTAATCGGTGGATGCGACGGTGCACGCGGCGGTCGCGACTACTACACGGAGCTCGCAGAATCCGTACCTGACGATTGCGTCATCCTGACATTGGCCTGCGGCAAGTATCGTTTCAACAAGCTGCAGTTCGGCGATATCGGAGGTATCCCCCGCCTCCTTGATATCGGTCAGTGCAACGATACGTACTCGGCCATTCAAATCGCAGTGGCTCTCGCCGGAGCCTTTGAGTGCGGCGTGAACGACCTTCCGCTGTCGCTGGTCCTCTCCTGGTACGAGCAGAAGGCTGTGGCTATCCTGCTGACGCTCTTGCATCTCGGCATTAAGAACGTCCGCATCGGACCCACACTCCCGGCCTTCATCACGCCCAAAGTGCTCGGCCTGTTGCAGCAGAATTACAACCTGATGCCGATTACCAACCCCGCACAGGACCTGGCTGCGATCCTGAAATAGCAGGCGATCCCCAGCAGAAATGAAAGCCCCGGAGCATAACACTCCGGGGCTGATTTTTGCTTTAGAGATGGGCGATTATGCTCCGGCCTTGCTCGACATCTCTTTGCCGAAAGATTGCAGAGCCAGGTATGCAGGACCAAAATGGCGAATGTGATCCTGCTGCTTGTCGAACTCGTCGAAATGCTTTTCCTCGTCTCGTACAAGCTCTTCGAATAGCTGCTTGGTTGCCGAATCCAGGTTTGCGCCACATTGCTGCGCGGCCTTGTTGTAGTCCTTGGCGCTCTGGCTCTCCATTTCGGCGGCCTTGGGAAGAATCTTCACCGGGTCGGTAATTGCCTCGACGGCAAAGGCGGGCACCATTTTCACGTCACCCTTCAGGAACAGGATTCGTTCTGCAAGCTTCTCAACGTGCCCCATCTCGGTGATTGCAGTGCGCTTAAACAATGATGCCAGTGGTCCAAAGCCCTGATCATCAAGATGGAAATGAAAATACATATACTGGTGAACTGTAGCAAGTTCGTCTGCCACTGCGTTGTTCAGCAATTCAATGCTCTTTTCGTGACTCATGATTCCTCCCACATAGAATGAATACCGTGAGCAGCAACCAAGAAGTCTAGCGCTTCGACAGGAAACAGCCAACCTATGTCCACAATCGAGCTTTCGAAGCAGGCCCGCACAGAAGCCATTGCGTCACTTAAGCGGTACTTCGAGGAGAATATGCCCGAACCACTCGGCGATCTTCCCGCTGGCCTGTTGCTCAACTACATTGTCGAAGAGATCGGTCCCGCCATTTACAACCAGGCGATTGCAGACACACAGGCACGTATTCAGCTGCGCATTTCAGACCTTAGCAGCGAACTCTACGCGGATGAGTTCCAGTACTGGCCACGGGTGGACAAGAAGCGCAAGAAACGTCGCTGAAATCTGAGACTGTAATTACGCAAAGCATATGAAAGCGTTCATTAGGATAGAGCGAACAAGCCGCACAAATAGACGTGTCATCAGGGCTGATATCTCCAGAGATCATTCAGGCTTCCGCCTGGTCCGCTAGATGCGTAACCAGTTCCGCCAAAGAGCCAGTGGTCTCCATTCCCATCAGTCCAACTGACTACGCTTGCTCTTGAGCCGGGAGCAGTATCGGCATTACCAGAGCTTTGCGTGCCATAGATCCCAAATTGATCTGCATATTTACTCCCGCTCACCCAAGTCCAACGATTAGTTGCGGAACTGTACTCCCAGAGATCGTTAAGGAATCCTCCAGGTCCTGCGTCAAAGCCATTTCCACCGAAAAGGAAAAGACTACCGTTGGAATCTCTCCAACCCGTAGCCCAAGCTCGTGCTCCGGGAATGTTATTTTGATCAGCAATACCCCGCATGCCGTAAACGCTACGTGCGTTTACTGTGCTGCTCCCGCTCATCCATGTCCAAGTGTTACCTGCAGGGCTAAACTCCCAGAGATCATTGAGTAGTCCACTCGAACTTCCACCTCCAAAAAGCCAGAGATTGCCAAAAGAATCAATCCAACTTGTAGAAAATGCGCGTGCCCCAGGCATGTTGTTTGCAAATGTAGCACCCTGCACATTTGCTAAATTGCTCCCGCTTATCCATGTCCACATCTTGGAGGAAGGAGTGAACTTCCAAAGATCGTTGAGATATCCGCCGGTCCCCACGGAATCAATGCCATGACCGCCGAATAGCCAAAAATTTCCGTTCTTGTCAGTCCAACTGGTACTTCCCTCGCGTGCTCCAGGAACGTTGCTATTGGAGCCAACGCTCTTCAATCCATATTCACCAGAGGCATTAGCCAGATTGCTTCCGCTTACCCATGTCCAGGTCTTTGTCGAAGGACTGAATACCCAAAGATCATTGAGAGGACCACCAGTCCCGATTGGGTCGGACGAGTCGATTCCTGTGCCTCCAAAAAGCCAAAAACTTCCACTGCTATCGACCCAACTTACGGGATTAGTACGCGGTCCAGGAACATTCGTCGTTGAGCCGATCCCTTGTGTGCCGTAAACGGCGGGAGCAAAAGCAACATTGCTTCCACTCACCCATGTCCACGTCTGTGTTGAAGGGTTGTACTCCCAGAGATCGTTGAAGACCCAAGCCGTTGCGGCGCTCGAGCTAATTGGAACTAAGCCGGCACCGCCGAATAGCCAAAAATTTCCATTTGAGTCAACCCAACTGACACTCCCATCTCGTGCTCCAGGAACGTTGTTAGGATTGGGAACTCCTTGAGTGCCGTAATTACCGAGCGAGGTTGCAGTAGTGCTGCCGCTAATCCAAGTCCAGGTTCCGGCACTGACCGGTGTAGACGGAGGTGTTCTTTCTGTATTGCCCCCACCACAAGAAGAGCAGAAAAGAAGGAGAACAAAGACAAATAAAAGCAAAGCAAGACGTGGCGGATGAGTCGTTCTCTTGACAGAGGAGTCGAACACTGGCATTTAGGCACCCTCTTCAGGTTCCGCAAAATCATCAACTCACGAATGTAGTAAGTCAAATCGTTTCCCGGGACAAAGCTTGCAGGCCACTCAGAAGTGCTGACGTTTCCAACAGCGTTCCCGATGTTTTGCAAAATGCAGGTGATGGTCCATCCCAGAATTGTAGGGCCAAAGCAGGGCATTGCCCGTCGCCAGAGAGCATCGCAGAAGAGAATGTACTCGGGTTCTACTTTCCTCATCTAATCAAGCAGCCTTTTCTCCGGGGGCGTGCTATAACAACCACCCGGGGATGCTTGCTCTGGACAGGGGAGGAATGTGGACGGCTTCGTCAAAGATCTCATTGGCTCCTATGGATACCTGATCCTCTTCGTGTTGGTCGGACTGGAGAGCCTCGGCATTCCGCTTCCCGGGGAGACAGCCCTGGTCATCGCTGGGGCGTTTGCTGCGTCGGGTCATCTCTCGATCTATGCAGTCATCGCCATTGCGGCAGGTGCCGCCATCCTGGGCGACAACGGCGGATATTGGATCGGCCGAAAGGGTGGACTCACCCTGGTACGGCGATACGGCCGGGTTGTCGGTCTGGACGATAAGAAGATTGAGCGCACCCACGCGTTTTTCCAGAAGCACGGCGCGAAGACCGTGTTCATCGGCCGTTTTATCGCGGTGCTACGCACCTGGGCGGCAGTGCTCGCGGGCGTTGGTGAGATGAACTACCGCACATTCACCCTGTTCAACGTTCTCGGCGGCATCACTTGGGCTAGCGTGTTCGGAACACTCGGTTACGTTTTTGGACGTAACTTAGCCGCGCTGGAGCATTTCCTCGGACGCGCCAGCTTCCTCGTGACTCTTTCGATCGTCGTTGTCCTGATATTCTTCATCTCCGCTCGCTGGCTTCGAGGCCGTGCCGGTGAGGTCCCAAGCCGCGCTCCCGATGGTCTAGCGAGCCAAAATTCGCCTCGCACTCATTATCCACGCGCAGTGCAATTCATTGTTGAACGATTTGGGCCTGCAGAATACTTCGGCGCTCATCTCCTGATCGGACTCATGATCAGTCTGGCTGCGCTCTGGATGTTCGGTGGCCTCATCCAGCACGCAATCGCTGACGATCCATTCACAAAGCTCGATTTCGCGCTGCTGGAGTGGTTCCACGCGCATGTAACTCCGCTCGGCATACAAGTTTTCGGGGTCATTAGTTGGCTGGGCGCACCGCAGATTCAACTTGGCCTGGGGATCATGGTGGCTGTTGCCTTGACTCTTCGTCGCAATTGGCTGCCCCTCGCGGGATGGACAGCAGCGATTGCCGGGGCTCATGTACTCGATCTGGCACTGCCGCAGATTATCCAGAGACCAAGACCTATTTCAGTACCGGACTTGTTGCCCGACTATATCTACCCGTTGCAGAGCGGGCATGCACTCGGGGCGCTAGTGTGCTACGGCATGCTCGCCTATCTGCTCGTAGTCTTGTGGAGAAAGGGAAGGCAACTGCAGGCTGCAATCGCGATAGTCGCCGTCCTGCTGATTTCGGCAATCTGGCTGAGTCGTCTCTGTCTGGGTTTCCACTACTTAAGTGATGTAGCTGGCGGCCTTCCAGGAGGAGTGTTCTGGTTGTCGGCCTGCATCACGGCGATTGAGATCACACGTCGATTAAGCAATGGTCAAGTTGCAGGGGCCAGCTGTCAGAATGGCGACTGAAGGGCTATTGCTGGGCGGGTGAATCTGTCGGGGTCAGATTGCTGCGGCCGACTCGCTGCCGCGCCTTTGAACGCGCTCGTTGCCACCAGCTATAAAGGCCCATTACCACGGAGCACACCAGCACGAGCCCGATGAACCACTTGGTCGAGCGCGCGAACACCTCCATCCAGTTGAAGGTGCGCAGTGACAGGACGCCTGCCAGCAGCATGAGCAAGATCCAAATCAGCGAGCCAATGCCGTTGTAGATGTGAAAACGGCTACGGGGCAGCCGCGCTGCTCCGGCGACGGGAGGTGCGAGGTGCGCGACACCGGGGATCCACTTGGCATAGAGCAGCGAGAAGCCTTTGAAGCGATCCAGCCCGTTGTAGGCCTTCTGTTCCATTGAGTCCGGCACAAAGGAGATGCGGCACATTGCGGCGATCACCTTGCGCCCCTTCCAGCGGCCCAGCTCATACCACATTGCATCGCCGAGCAGGCAGGGAACTGCCGTGGCAAACAACACCAGCCAGAACTGAAATGGATTGACGGCCACCATGGCACCTGCAGCCAACAGCAGAGGAGAGATGAATACCGGCAGTCCTAGCCGCTCACCCAAGGTCACCAGGAACATCCATAGAGCTCCGTGGCGGGCAAGCATATTGGCTTCTGACGGCATGAACATTGGTTGATCTCCCGAGCTTGGCGCGGCAGGCAAGCCGCATCCATACACACGCAAGGGACGCCACCATGGTGGAAGGCGTCCCCTTCTCTCAACAGTGTATCTGGAAATGGCCTAAACCTCTTCAGGCTCTTTACCGTTTTGGTGGGAATTCCTTACCTATACGCGGGAAAATGCCCCCAAGCGGCCGATCACCCCGCCTCGACCATTACGAGTGGCCGTCCGTCATCACCGAAGTACTTGTCCACCGGGAATCCGAGGCGTTCCCACCCGGCCAATCCCCCTTCGAGGGGGCGAACTCGGGTGATGCCAAGCTTGCGCAGCTCCGTTGCGACCTTCACGGCCGTTGCTTCGTTTGGGCAGGTGCAGTACACGACTATGACGCGATTCGTGGGAAGTTCACTCCAACGTTCGCTCACCTCGTTAGGACTCATCCTGAGAGCATTAGGAAGCGTTCGCGGGGCGGCCAGAAAGTCGAGAGGGTGCCGGAGATCAACGATTACGGGATTGCTACCGGATTCAATCTGCTGAAAGAGATCTTCAGGCGAAATGCGCGCGGCTCGTAGCGTCTCAAGGAAAAGCCGTCGCTGCCAATAGCTGCGAGCAGCCAGCACGACGGAAACCGTAATCGCCAGCGACACCGCCCATTGCGCCGTAATGACGAAAAGGCCCAGCCAGTCCACTGTACGAGTTGAGAGATAGCCTCCGGCGAGCAGCGCCGCAATCCATGTGATCGAACCAGCGGAATTGTAAAGATGGAAACGGAATCGCGGCATTCCCGCGGCACCCGCCAGGGGTTGCGCCATGCGACCCACGCCGGGGATCCACTTCGACCATAGCAACGAGAGCCCAGTGTGCTTTTCCAACGAGATTTGGGAACGCTGCACGCAGGTATCGGGTTGGAATGAGACTCGGCAGAGCACTCCAAGAAGGGCGTTGCCTTTCCAGCGCCCCAACTCGTACCAGACTGTGTCGCCGATGAGGCACCCGATGGTGGTGACCGTCAGCAGTGCGACCATGTGCATCTTGCCCATTGCGGCCAACGCTCCGGCCGCTACCAGCAGCGGAGTGACGAACAAAGGCAGGCCCAGTCGCTCCCCAAGAGTGGCGAAAAACAGCCAAAGCATTCCGTGCGCCGCAAGGAAATGAAGATTGGAGAGATGGCCCATAGCGCATTTCCTTTCGACGCAACTCAAGATCGCTGGTATGAGAGTGGAGGCAGCGTTCACTCTACCTTGATTAAGTAGATGCCTTGAAGCTTCGACAGGGTTCAAATCCGGGAGACGACGCGGTCGCTGTGCCTACGACTGTCGTCGCAGCTTCCCTGGACGGGTTCTGCGGGATATTATGTAGTCTCGCTCGGGACAGAGGAGGAAAGAATGATTCCCTTGCTCGGATTGGTTGCCATTCTCGTTGTCATCGGCCTGATTGTGGCGGCGATGTACAACGGCTTGGTGCAACTCAGGGTTCGCGCCGATAATGCGTGGTCCGACATCGATGTTCAACTAAAGCGACGCCATGATCTCATCCCCAACCTGGTCGAGACCGTGAAAGGATATGCGGCGCACGAGAAGGGTACGTTCGAAAACGTGGCTCGTTACCGCTCGGCTGCGATGGCCGCCACCTCTGCCGAGGATCGCGCGCAGGCCGAAGGTCAACTGACCCAAGCCTTGCGCGGATTGCTCGCGGTGGCCGAAGCGTATCCCGAGTTGAAGGCCAACGCGCAGTTCATCTCGCTGCAGCAACAGCTTGCTGCGCTGGAAGATGCGTTGCAGAACTCGCGGCGCTACTACAACGCGGTGGTGCGCGATCTGAACACGAAGATTCAGTCGTTCCCGACCAATATCATTGCGGGCATGTTCAACTTCCAGCAGCGCCAGTTCTTCGAAATTGCCGACGCAACCGAACGCGCCGTACCGACTGTGAAGTTCTAAGTAACAGGATGAAATTGAACCGCTCATTGAAGCCGTTGGACCCCAGCCGTAAGCGCTGGGGTTTCTTGATTGCGCTGTTGCTGCTGCTTGTCTCGCCGGCTCTCGCACGGTCGTGGAAGATCTCGCGATTCGACGCGCGCTACACGATTGCGGAAGACGGAACGGTGCTGGTTGACGAGGAAATCCATCCCTCGTTCGAAGGTGCGTTCAATGGCTTGCTGCGCGATATTCCGGTTGAATACCCCGGCCCGGACGGCACCAGCTACAAGTTGTTCGTTAAGGTAGATTCGGTTACGGATGAGAACGGCCAGAAGCTTAAGTTTGAGCAGAGTAGCCGAAATGTCCGCACCTGGAACGGAGCGACACATCGCTTCCTGGTGCTGAAGATATTTGCCGGAGGTACGGACACCGAACGCACGATTCACATCTCGTATCGTGTGCCGAACGCGGTTCGGTTTTTCAAGGACCACGACGAGTTCTTCTGGAACGTGACAGGCAACGACTGGAAGGTCCCGATCGATTCGGCTTCGGCATTTGTATCTCTGCCGGGCAGCGGGCCAGCAGGTCTGAAGGCGCAGGCTTTCACGGGCGAATATGGTGCACGCGGCCATGAGGCGACTAGCAGCGTCGAGGGAAGGAATGTCACGTTCGAGGCCACGAATCCGCTAGAGGCGCGCAGCGGGCTTACGATCGATGTTTACATCCCAAAGGGCGTCCTAAAAGAACCCTCATGGTTCACCTACGCGGTGTGGTTTGTTGGCGGGAACCCAGGCGTTCTGCTTCCGATCTGGGCATTTGTTGTGATGTTTGGTTTGTGGTGGTGGAAAGGACGCGATCCGGACCCCGGAATGTCTGTCGCGCCCATGTATGAGCCTCCAAAGGGATTGACTCCTGCCGAGGCGGGCACGCTCCTGGAAGATGCGATAGATGCTCGCGACATTACATCGACAGTCATCGATCTTGCCGTGAAAGGCTACCTCAAGATCATTGAGGTCGAGAATAAGGTTCTGTTCTTCAAGAACAAGGATTACGTGCTGCGATTAATGAAGCCACGGTCGGAGTGGGAGGGATTGGCCGCTCATGAGACGGAGGTTCTCAGCAACATGTTCCCGGAGGTTACGGCAGAGGAGACAACACTCTCCGGACTCAAGAATCGCTTCTATCTCGCACTGCCCTCGATTCGCAAAGAGATCATGGACTCGCTGACTACGAAGGAGATGTACTCCACCGATCCTGAATCAGCAAAAGGCTTGGTGCTCGTGGGAGTGCTGGCCATCGCCTTGCCATTTGTGTACCTGCAGGCGAAGGGAACACTTCATCTGACGAACTCACCCTCGGTGCTCATCGTGGGAGTAATTCTTACGGCGATCATCGTATTCCTGTTCAGTCGAATATTGGCCTCGAAGACTATGCGTGGAGCGCGCACTCGCGTGCAGTGCCTTGGCTTCAAGGAGTTCATGACCCGAGTCGATGGCGACCGCATTCGGCGCATGCCGCCGGACACGTTTGAGAAATTCCTGCCTTACGCCATGGCGTTCGGCGTCGAGCAGCACTGGGCCAAGGCATTTGAAGGGCTGATCAAAGATCCTCCTTCGTGGTATGTGGGCTCAGGCTATGGAACACCGGGCATGATGTGGAATCCCTTGATGTTCACGCACACAATGAGTTCGTTCTCATCGTCGGCCTATCAGGCGTTTGCTGCGGCTCCGCAGGCAAGCTCGACTGGGTCTGGATTTGGCAGCGGAGGCAGCTTTGGCGGTGGCGGAGGGTTCTCTGGAGGCGGCTTCGGCGGCGGAGGGGGAGACGCTTTTTAAAGCTTTGCCGCTGATTGAGGGCCAAGATGGCGCATTTTTTGTGCTGATCGCTCCCATCATCGGTCAATGGTGCCAACGCATAGGCGTCTCCGCACATCACACCTTTACGTTTTGACGTGAGGGAATACGATGTCCGAAGCTCTGCCTGAAAATAACGAAGGCCTGCCAGAACCAGAAGCGCGCCCACCCGTTGCACCTCCTGTCGAGGGCACCGCTCCGACGCTGACGGATCCCATCGATCAGCCGCTCCCGTTGAAACCCGAAATCGAGGGGCAGGAGAGAACTTCCAGATTTACCGTTGAACAGGGTGGCAGAGGCGCTATGTCCGGCACCGCTGAGCGAATTGGAAGTGCCGTCGGCATGGCTCAACGCCAGATGCGCCGCGGTCTGGAACTGGTGCGGCGCCCGGCAACAGGCGGTCAGAGTCCCGCGGAAGAACGCGCCGCGCAGCTCGCTCATGAAGGAAAAGAACGTGCGGCACAGCTGGTGGAGAACATTCAGGAGGAAGTTTCCGTTGCTGGCCGCCAAGCCGCGCAGAGACTCGATGAATGGAGCAAGGTATTCGGTGAACGACTGCAACGGTTCCGCCATCAGGCGCAGCGCACGTTTGCCGCATCAAGAGCCCGCGCCGAGGAGCTAGGCGACACTTATCCGCTACAAACAATTGCTGCCACAGCCGGGGCCTGCTTCATCCTTGGCGTGGCACTTCGTATCAGGAGGTCGCGACGTGGCTAGCCGTCCTAACTATTACCCACCAGAAAAATCCATAGCGCAGGTTCTGAGCGACTTCAAAGAGGAGCTGAAGGAGTTTGCGTCAACTCGCATCGAGATGCTTCGCTCCGAGATGAAGGAGAAGGTTGCCATCGCAAAGGCAGCCATTCCGGCCATTGCCGTGGGTGCGGTGCTGGCGCTGCTTGCGTTGGTCTTTCTCTGCGTGGCTCTGATCGCGGTGATTGCCATGGCGTTTGGTGGCGGGGCGGGAGCGTGGGCAGCGGGATTTGGAATCGTCGGAGGTCTCTTCCTCGTCATTGGTGGTGCGGCAATCGGCTTTGGAGTGAGCAGGCTCAAGGCTCGAAGCATGAAGCCCGAGCGCACTTTGCGCGTGCTAAAGCAGGATCAAATCTGGTTGCAGAATGAAGCGAGGAACGAGCGATGACCAACTCACTTCCATCCGATGAACTCGAACAGCGAGCCGCAAACCAGAGGGAGCGGCTTCATCAATCCGTCACCGAACTGCGCAGCAGTGTGCGTGAGAAATTAGACGTGCAAAGGGCGGCCCGTGCGCATGTCTGGAAAGCGTCGGCGGTTGGTGGACTGCTTGCCTTAGTGATCGGATATGGTATTGCTGGAGCGTTTACTGATTAGCGCCTTGAAGAGGTAAAAACCCACTTTCGTAACCTGCCTCTCAAACCTTGCGGGCAGAGGAATCGTAGTATGTACCCCCGTTAAGCAGTTGATTCCTCTGCGCCTAAGGCAAAATCCGTACTATCCTGATTTCCTTTTATCGTGTAATAATCCAAAGCAGCTACAAGTTACCTAAGTCATCGCAGCCGATGTTGCGGGAGGGCGGACGTGTCCGATATCCGTACGAGTAAACGGTTTCCTGTGCAACTGCCCCTGAAGGTACTCGGGAACCAGAAGACGTCGAGCGGAGAGACCTCAAACATAAGTGCGGCAGGTGTTTATCTGCTGGTGGATGGGGTCATGGCTGTGGACGACTCGATTGAGTTTGAGATCAGGATCCCCGGCGAGACGATAGGGTCCAGCAATGATGTCCGTCTGCACTGCCAAGGACGTGTAGTGCGGCGCGACTTGGATCAGGAGTCCGGACGAACAGGCGTGGCCTGTGTCATTGAAGGTTATGAATTAGTGCGCGATGCGGAAGTTGGGAGCGAATGAATGCTTAAAGTGATTCTGGCTGACAATCAAGCGATCTTTCGGGCGGGGATTGCCAAGGTTCTGGCCGTTGAGGACGATGTTCGCATAGTCGCCCAGGCCCAGACTGTGGAACAGGCCCGAGTGGCAATCGAAAAGTTCCGCGGGTCGGTCATGATCTACGCGTCTGGATTCCTGCCAGATACTGCCAGCCTGGTTGCACAGGCTCGGGAGTCCGGAATCCAGTTGGTTGTGATTGCCGAGGCCAACGAAATGCCAGAACGCTATCTGAACGCGGGCGTTCTAGGGTTGATCTTCCGCTCTGTGGATGGCGCCGAACTACTCCGATGCGTCCGGAAAGTGAGCGCGGGTGAAGTTTACGTTCAGGATCTGCGAACGGTTGCCAATAACGCGGATTCGGATGACTACGTTGGAGCACGTGTCCGCGATCGCCTGACACCAAAAGAATTGAAGATCGTCGCGCTCATCGTTCAAGGTTTTAAGAATAAGGAAATCGCGAATCTGCTTGGGACGACCGAGCAGGTGGTGAAGAACTATCTTCGAAACGTTTACGACAAGATCGGCGTTTCGGATCGCTTAGAATTGGCGTTGTTCACGATCCACCATCGTATTCTTGCGGAAGCAGCGGCCGCAAGCGCGGCAGGAATGTGCACTGCTCCTCCGGTGGACGCTAACTAGTTCGGCATTCTATACACAAAAACGCGGCTCAGATGAGCCGCGTTTGCCATAGCAAAGACTGAGCTTAGTGACGGGAAGCCCGCTCGCTCGCTTTTAGCAACTCATTCACAATTGTCACGAGCTCTTCGGGATTCACTGGTTTTTCAAGATACAGGTCGGCAAGCGGTTCGGCTGATTGGTAAGCCTCTGCGACGTAACCGGACACAACCACAACCGGCATGGTGGAGTGGTTCTTGGCAGCCTGCACCACACCTCTTCCATTGCCGTCGCCAAGTCGCCAATCGGTAACGACAGCGTCGTACTCATTAGACGTCATCAACTCGATCGCGTCGTGTGCCGATGTGGCAGGTGTCACTTCGTGTCCTGCTTGTTCGAGAATCGCGCACTTCAGCTTTACGACGTGCGGTTCATCATCAATGCATAGAATTCGCGCCATGAAATCCTTTAGATGCTGCGGGCTCAATGCGATTACGCCATCGGAAGGCGTAATACTGAAGTAATTGTCTGCAGGGGATGCCTGCTTGTCAAATAAAAGCCTCACTTTCAACAGCCGAAAATAGCTTAGAAAGTGAGGCCTCCAACTTTACATTTTGCGTGCGATCGACTTGGCCTGAGTGAACAGCAGCAGGTAGTCCGGGCCGCCAGCTTTGGAGTCGGTTCCAGACATGTTGAATCCGCCGAATGGATGCGCTCCCACCATGGCTCCCGTGCACTTTCTGTTGAAGTAGAGATTGCCTACGTGGAACTCCTGTTTTGCCTGAGCGATTCTGTCCTCCGAGTTTGTGTAAACCGCGCCTGTGAGGCCGAACTCAGTATCGTTCACGATGCGTAGTCCGTCGTCGAAGTTCTTGCAGCGAATGACGGCCAGTACTGGGCCAAAAATTTCCTGCTGCTCAATGGTGTCGCCTGGCTTCACTTCGGAGATGATCGTTGGCTCGAGGAAGTAGCCGTTTTTGCCCTCCACCGCATGTCCACCGGTAATGAGGCGTCCACCTTCCGCAATCGCCTTCTCAATGAACTTCAGCATGGAGTTCCGGGCTCCTTCATTGATGACCGGACCCATGTTGGGGTTCTCTTCCGCAGGGCCAACCGTGAGTTTTTCAGCTTTGTCCTTCAGGCGCTCCACAAATTTGTCGTACACGCGCTCATCAACGATGGCGCGGGAGCAAGCAGAACACTTCTGGCCGCTGAAGCCGAAGGCCGAAGCCATCACGCCGTTAATAGCTGCATCCAGATCCGAATCGGCATCGACAAGAATTGCGTCTTTTCCACCCATTTCGAGGATGGTGCGCTTGATCCAAATCTGGCCAGGCTGTGCTTTCGCGGCGAGTTCATTGATATGCAGCCCGACTTCTTTAGATCCAGTGAAGGCGACGAAGCGAGTCTTGGGATGTTTGACCAATTCGTTGCCGAAGCTGCTTCCGCTGCCAGTGACGAAGTTCACGACACCTGCGGGCATACCACACTGTTCCAGCACCTCAAAGAACTTCGCTGCGATGGTCATGGCATCGCCGCTGGGCTTTAACACCACCGTGTTGCCCGTGACAATGGCAGCCATGGTCATGCCAGCCATGATGGCCGAGGGGAAGTTCCAAGGTGGAATCACCGCGCCAGCACCGAGCGGAATGTAACGCAGTTCGTCCTGCTCACCGGGGAGCTGAATCGGAGTCTGAGCCTTGTCGAGGCGCAGAGCTTCACGTGCGTAGAACTCGGCGAAATCGATAGTTTCGCCCACGTCGGCATCTGCTTCGGCCCAGTTCTTGCCAACTTCGTACACCATCCAGGCAGCCCACTCGAACTTGCGTTCCCGGATTGTGTGAGCGACGCGGAACAGCAACTCGGCGCGCTCCTGGACCGGGGTGCGGCTCCAGGTCTCAAATGCCTTGAGCGCGGCGTCGATGGCCGTGGGGACCTGCTCGGCTCCGGCTTTCTGGAACACGCCTACGACTTGTTCAGGGTGAGACGGATTGATGGACTGAATCTTGGCTTCGGTGCGCATTCGATGCCCGCCGATCACATTCTCGTACTCGCGTCCGAGTTGCCGATGCACTTTGTCGAGCGCCTCACGCATGGCTCGAACGTTCTCCATTCGAGTGAAATCCAGGAAAGGTTCGTTCTTAAACGGCGTGACTGCGGCGGTTTCAACGGTAGTTGGTGCAACAGTGCTTTGTACGGTGGCCATGCATTCCTCTCAGATCCTGCGCTGCGGACCATGATGATCCGCACGGTTGGTGTAACGGACGATTCTAGCATTTCAGAATGAGGTAGGTAGGTTTTGCCCGAAAGAGAGTAGTTGAAGAGATTTTCTGACTTCAGGTTCAAAAACATTCAATCAGGCTAAAGCCAATCGAAAAGCAGCCGATAACTCTGGTGTATGTAGCAATGGCCTCGGCGGAAAGATTCGGCAATAGGGCCGGCGTCGCACGGAGGCAAGAAGGAGATCACCATGTCACTAGGCGTCCTGAATAATGTTTCGTCCCTCTCTGCTCAGAATCAGTTGTCGATGACCAATGCCTCGTTGCAGAAGACTTTGTACCGCCTGTCCTCTGGTTCAAAGCTGAATTCTGGTGCAGATGATGCCGCTGGTCTGTCGATCGCGAATGGATTGTCTGCCAACATCACTGCTCTGACGCAGTCGTCGGCAAACGCGACCAACGGTGTCGGAAAGCTGCAGGTCGCCGATGGTGCCCTCTCACAGATCACGAGCCTTCTGAATCGCGCCGTGACCCTGGCAACCGAATCGGCCAACGGCACCGTAACTGATGGCCAGCGCACCGCGTTGAATACCGAATTCAAGGCAATCAAGAACGAAATCGACAACATCGGCTCGCAGACCACGTACAACGGTTCGGCCGTGTTCTCCGGCACCGGAGCGAACTACTCTCAGGTGAAGTTCACAGCAACGAACGCATCCGGCATGGCGACGGCGATTACTGCCGGTCAGGTCAAATTGAAGTGGGGCGCGTCGGGCGCATCGACCTTCACTTCATCGGCTTCGGATGCCACTGTCGGTGATTTGATCAACGACATCAACACCAACAGCAATGGCGCTTTGGTCGCCTCGCTGGACGGCCAGGGCAATCTGCAGGTCGCCGTCACGGATGGCACGGCGAAGGACAGCACCACCAATCTTCAGGACAACACGAGCACGCTCAAAATCGGCTCTGATTCGTCGGCTGAAACCGCTGCGCAGGTCAACAATTCGAGCACGTTCAGCGTTTATCTGAGTGACGCGACCAGCACTGGCAGCGGCAGTATCAGCGTAGATATGAACTCTCTGAGCTCGAGCAATATGAACGGCGTGAGCATTGCGAGCAACGACCTCACCTCGGCCGCGAACGCGCAAACCGCACTAACCTCCATCAACACGGCAATCGCCCAGGTTGCTGCGCTGCGCGGCAACATCGGCGCCGGCATCAACCAGCTCAATGCGGCGGTAAACGTCGAAAACGCCCAGATCCAGAACCTCACCTCGGCACAGGACAGCATCAGTTCCGCCGACATCTCGACCGAAGTGAGCAACATGACCAAGTACAACGTTTTGACCCAGACCGGTATCTCGGCTCTTTCGCAGTCGAACCAAATGCAGCAGGCACTGTTGAAGCTGTTGCAGTAAGCTAGCCACGAAACTGGGTGAAGCCTTGGATGGGCTTCACCCTTTTTCGTTAGGAGAGACTGTTGGCCATCGATTCCGTCAACCCGGTGTGTCGCGAGATCCCGCCAGCCAGCGCCGTTCCTCAGCATTCTCTAACCAAAAGGGATCGAGAATTGCTCACCGAAGAAGGACGTCCTCCGATGGAAGTTGCTTCGGCAGAGCAGGAAGCTTTGCGCTGGCGAAAGCGAGAGGACTTCGAAGAGAAGTGGAAGAGGAGGCGTGGCGCGCAACTTCGGAGTACTTCAGCCGATGCCGATGATGACGACCTCAAAGTAGTCAACGAGGTAATTGGCGGTTCCCGGACATGCGTGCAGGAATTAGAAGCCCGAGAACCCAAGGTTGGCGTTGACGATCAAGAATCAGAGGAAAATTCGACCGGAACCTTATTTGACGAGCGTTCCTGAATAGGCATGAGCACAATGTCAACCAGCGGCACAGCACTGATACAGGGAACAAGCTATACGAGCGGCGCGGGCATTGACGTCACTTCCACCGTTGAAGCAATCATCGAGAGTAAGCAGACTCCCGAGACGACGTGGAAGAATGACCAGACCACCATCACCAATCAAGAAGCAGCGCTGGCGACGTTGCAGACAGAAGTTGCCGCCATTCAAAATTCGTTCCAGAGTTTGACTGAGTTCGACGGTGTGTTTGCCACCTTGAGTGCCTCGTCCTCCAACAGCTCAGTAATGTCAGCAACCACGGCCAGCAACGCTGCGGCAGGAAGCCACAGAATCACGATCTCAAACGTGGCCACGACCGGCGTGAGCTATTCGAATGCACTCCAATCCTCCAGTTCACCCATCACCGCCGGGGATCTTGTGTTTACCGTAGCAGGAAAACAGCAAACACTCAGCATTCCGGGCGACAGCGTGACCGACGCGGATGGCAACATTACGACCTCTTCAACCACTACGCTGTCGGCAGCTGCCGATTACATCAACAAGCAGAATGCTGGTGTTACAGCTTCCATCATTGCGGATGCGACTGGATCGCGCTTGGCTTTGATGTCCACTGCATCGGGCGCGGCGGCAAGCGTCACGGTTACCTCGGCTCCTCAGGAGCTCAGCTTTACAAATATGGCAGGAGTGGATGCCAGCCTCACGATTGACGGAGTGCCGGTTACGTCATCGACTAACAAAATCACGTCTGCGATTCCAGATGTCACGCTCGATTTGACAGGGACGTCGGCGCAGGAAATCACACTCGACATAGCGCCGGATAAAGACAAGATCACGGCCGCAGTGAACAGTTTCATCTCCGCCTTTAACGCGGCGGTCACCGACCTGAATAATCAATTTCAGTATGCCGCTGGCACATCCACCGCCTCGGCGTCTTCTACCTCGGGCGTGTTGGAAACTGATTCCGCGGCGCGCGATGTCCAGTCGTTGTTGCTTTCTGCCGTTTCGGTTGTCACCAGCGCCAATGCGAGCTTCAAGACCCTAGGCTCGCTCGGAATCACGATGGCGAATGACGGCACGCTCTCACTCAATAGCACGATTTTGGCAAGCGCGCTCGACAACAACTATGACGATGTGAAGGACTTCTTTCAGAACGCCGATACATCCAGCTTCGCACAGCGATTTTCATCCACTCTGACGGACTTGACTGATCCAATGGACAGCCCGATCGTTCTGGACATCAACAGCCTGAAAAACAACTATCAGCAGGATCAGGACAGCATCGACCATCTCGAAGCGAACCTGGTCACTATGCGACAGACGCTCATAGCAAAGTACAGCGCACTAGATGCATTACTGAAAACCTTTCCGTCGACGATGGACCAGATCAATACCGAGTTGGGGTTCAAGAACACGAACAGCAATAGCTAGGAAGAATGGAATGACACAGTCGGAAGTCAGCAGGAGCTATCGAGAGGCAGCCATTCGCGGCGCCAGCAGCGTGGAGTGCACCATTATGCTTTACGACATCGTCATCGGCGACATCCGTAAGGCGATTCATCACCTCGGAGCCGGCGAAATCGAAGCGCGTTCGAATGCGCTCATGCATGCACTGAGCGCATTGGAGCAATTGCAGGGAACATTGCAGATGGAGACGGGTGGAGATGCTGCGCAACACCTCTATCGCTTTTACTCGCTTGCACGCGCCAAGATACTCGAGGCGCAGATCAAGCGTCGCGCACGATTGTTCGAAGAAATTCTCGAATCGATGCAGCAGGTGAGAGAGCTGTGGGTTAAGGTAAAAGAACAGTCGCAGCCTTCCGAAGCTGTCCCGGAGCCGTGGGCAATAGGGACGGGCGAAACAGGCATTCAGAGCGGAGCCTGGAGCGCGTAGCAATTCAGTAATCAAATTGAAAAGGCCGCCATCAAGGCGGCCTTCACAGTTTGCGGAGTTTATCGAAGGTAATCGAGAAGACTGACCTGATTCATCTTGGCCGCTGCGGCAACCGTGGCGTTCCGCGCATACTCGGCTTGCGTCACATTGGTGGTTGCAGTGGCAACATCGCTTGCCACCAGAGTGTTCTGATAACCCGCAATGTTAACCTTCTCCTGGTTCAGGAATGATTCGTTCGACGTCAGCTCGTTGACCGTGTTGCCGTAGAAAACACGCGATGTGTTCACAGCGTTCAGCGCCGTGCTGATGGCCGTTCCAGCGGAGGCGATGTTATCTGAATCGCCTGATTGTAAAGCGTCGACCATCGATTGCAAGGCATCGAAGACATTTGCGTTCTGCTGTGAAAAGATGCTGCTGCCAGGTAGATTCGCGGCGATCGAAAGCCCGGTGCTGATCTGAACCCTATTCTGTTGATCGTTGCCGACATAGCTGATCTGATCGGGATTGTTCGCATCCTTAAGATAAGGAGGGGTGCCGGTAGCGGTGCCGCCGAAGACATATTGCCCAGCATACGCCGTATTCGCGAGCGATAGCATTTGGTCTTTGATGCCCGAAATCTCGGAAGCAATGGCAGTGAGATTCGTCTGGTTCATCGTTCCGTTCGCTCCCTCAACCCCGAGGGTGACAGCGCGTTGCAGCATCGTGATCGCTGAACTTAGAGTACTGTCCGCTGTGTTGAGTACTTGCTTTAGCGACTCGGAGTTTGCTGTGTACTGATCGGCGGCAGAGGACTTGGAGACCTCGTTAATCATCGAAGCCTCAGCGGCGGGGCCATCGGAGGGCTTGTTCACTCGACGCCCAGTGCTTAGCGCCTGCAGGGCAGTGGTTTCGTCCTGCTGTGACCTGTTAAGCAGGGACACCATATCGGCGGTGTAGTTCGGATTGACTCTCATTGATTAATATCCCGGATTATTGACACCCATATCGAGCAGATTGCCCATTAGAGTGTCAATGGTCGTAATGATCTTGGCTGCCGCCTGGAAGCTGCGCTGGTACATAAGCAGGTTGGCGGATTCTTCGTCGAGCGACACGCCCGAGATCGCTCCTTGCTGATTCTGCAGTTGCAAGACAATGTTGCCCATGGCGGTTGCGTCGGTGTTCGCCTGTGAGATCGTGTTGCCAATCGTGAAAGCCATGTTGGCGTACGTCGTGCCCGGGGTGCTTCCGTTGATGATGCCCTGGTTTTGCAGATCGAGCATCTTGGCCAAATTGGAGTTGTCTCCTGACGCGCCGCCCGAAGCCGCTGCCGCGAGCTGCGAGGCATTCGAGAGTGCAACTTTGATGGAAGATGCTGCGCCGTTCGCGTTTCCGCTCGTGGTGTCAGGAGGGTTGAACATCCCCACACCCGCGTTGCCGCTGAGATCGGACCCAGATGCTTGCACATCGTTTACAGCTTGAGCGAACTGAAATGCGAACTGATCGAGTTCGCTCGCCATGGAGGCAAGCGTCTGATCGCGACTCTGAAGATAGCCGCCCACGTTGCCGCCGTGAATCGAATCAGTGATATCCACCCCTCCGGAGTAGATGTTGTTCATGCCAGCGGCGTTGAGCGAATTGGAAAGCGCGTAAGCCCTACTTCCTACAACCAATGGTGTTCCATCTGCGGTCGTCAAAGTGAGACCGTCATCGCTGTTGACGGTCTTGAAATCTATCAACTGCGAGAGTTGTGACAGGAGAGCGGAGCGCTGGTCCTCGGCCGTGTTCGAACTCTGACCTGTATTTTGCGCCGTGGCGATGGAATGATTGGTGACGGAGATCTGCTGAAGCAGGGAATTGATGTCGTCGACACCCTGCACCACCGATCGATCCAGCTGATGCTGCGACTCGCTGATCACCGATGCTGTGCTCTGAAATGCGGAGGCAAGATTGCCGGCGGCTGTCAGTACGTTCGAACGGAGTGAAGTGCTCGTCGGGGAGGTGGATAGCGACTGGAGAGAATTGAAAAAAGCATCCAGAGTCGATCCGATGGAGCCCGACGCTGAATCGGTGAAACAGAGTTCGATTGTTGACAGTGACGCGGAAACACTGCTGCTCAGGTTCTGTTGTGAAGTAGCGGAGTTGATCCGTAGCTCCAGCACGTTGTCGCGTAGGCTCTCGATGCCTTTGACATCCACTCCGGTCGTGGCCCCATCGGTGCCGGTTGGACTTGACTCCTCAAGAATCACACGACGACGCGCATACCCTGGCGTGTTCATGTTGGAGATGTTCGTTGTAGTTACATCCATCGACTCGGTGGCGGCAAGAAGGGATGACATGGAGACGGACAGATCAGCGCTGAGACCAGACATGTTTCAACCTCGGAAATGGACGGAAGCATGGGTGCGCAGCGCGCCTCCGGATTGCAGAATTGATTGCTGCGTATGCGTCCAGGAGAGAGACTGCTGCACGAGTCGTTCGTACACGCGATTGAGTAGGAGTACCTTTCGCACAATCTCGGACGATTTCCAGCGCGACAGTTCTCGATTCCGTGCGGGAGAGGATGACAATCTGCCGCACAACTCGCGCTGGCGCTCGACAGCTGCTTCGAACATCGCAAGGTCCCACGAAACCAGCGCCTCTGTTGCATCCGATATGGCAGATGAGAGCGAAAGCAGGGTGTTTGCTACCTCGTGATTTTCAGGTGCGCAGGTCATTGCTGTCGTCCGCGATAGCATGCTTTAGCTACGGAATAGATTCTGGAACATGGCATTGGCAACGGCATGCGCGTTCACCTTGTACGTTCCGCCCTCGATCTGCGCGCGCAAAGCATCGACGCGATCCTGACGGATGGGGATATCGCCAGAGAGTTGAACAGTGGCGCCGCTGATGGATGCCTTATCCTGGGCGGTCTCGACCGGATGAAGACTCGAATCGCACTGCCCGGTGCCATGTGCGGGAATTGCCTGCGAGTTCGCGCCCTTAAGATTGGTGGCCGGTTCGATATCGGGTTGAACTTGACTTTGAATTCGGAGATCCATGGTACTGTTTTGCTCCTTCTGAAGAACCTATCGACAAATCAACTGGAAACTTCAGTCTCTTAAGTGCGAAAGCTGATTTATTTCTGTTTCGCGCTCAACTTGGTCCGCTGTTCCGTTACGGGAGTGCCGGGAGAATCAGTGATGCTGAGTGAGCGCTCGATCATGTCTGCGATTCCAAGCATGTGGCGCTGTGCGAGACATTGAGAAATGGCTTGAACACCCATTGCTGCCCAGGTGTCGTGTCCGGCATCATTGTTCTCCTCGTCTTCAATCGAGAGACTCTTCTCCATCTTTTCGAGAACCGAGCTGAATAGCGACGCTTCAAACTCCTGAGCTCCCTTAGTAGCGCGCTCGTTCCGTAGCTGAATTTGCAACTGCTTTGGATCGCGCAACAGTGACGTGGGTATCGGGAGACCTTGTGGCGAACTCATAGCACCTCCAAATCAGCTTGCAGGGCTCCGGCAGCCTTGAGCGCCTGCAAGATCGAAACGACGTCGCGCGCACTAGCACCGATGGCCTGCAATCCATTCACGAGTTGCTCGACCGTCGCTCCCTCGTTCAGTTCAATCCTTTTTGCCGGAGCGTCTTTAGCATTCACTGTTGTTTGCGGAACTACGGTTGTTTCACCGTTTTTGCTAAGCGGATTGGGTTGAGACACTTGATAGGTTGTGGCGATCTCAATCGAGAGAGAGCCCTGCAAGATCGAGACAGCGCTGAGCCGCGCGTCGTGCCCCATGACAATGGTTCCGGTTTTCTCGTTGACGACCACGCGAGTGGGTGCAAGCACCTCAACGGAAAGTGACTGGATGCGAGCCACGAGAGCGGGAACATCCTGGCCCGCAGACGCAATTTCGATTCGCCGGCTATCGATCACAGAAGCTACTTTGCGATTGAACTCCGCATTGATGCTGTTTGCTACAAGCTGGGCATTTGTGAAATCAGCCTCGCGTAAGAGCAGGGCCACCGAGAATACGTTGCTTAGATCCGGCGCTGCATCGCGCTCGGCAACTCCTCCATTGGCGATGCGTCCGACTGTTGGATGATTTACTTGCTTGCTGACACTGCCTCCGCCCGCACTGTAGCCGCCGATCGTGATCGGACCCTGCGCAGTCGCATAGATCGTGCCATCGGACGCATGCAATGACGTGAAAAGCAATGTTCCACCCTCAAGCGACTTAGCATCACCGATGGAAGAGACGACCACATCCATCTGCGTGCCCGGTCGTGCGAAGGGTGGGAGCGATGAAGTGACGAATACTGCGGCCACGTTCTTAACTGTGATTGCAGTTGGTGGAACCTGCATACCCATGCGTAACATTACATTGCTCAACATCTGAGTAGTGAAGACTGTTTGTTTCTGATCGCCCGTGCCGCGCAACCCGACAACAAGGCCATAGCCCATCAGAGAATTCTCGCGAACACCTTCCACGCTCGTGATCTCGCGTATGCGAACTTTCCGCGAGGGAGAAACGTCTGACGTGAACGCTAGCGCAGCGAATGCGGGGACGAGAACTAAGCAGAGCAGGAATGTTCGTCTCATACGTGAACCGTTAAAAACCGATCACCCGCAACAGGGTGCGCATGACGATATTGGGCTGGCGGACAGAGTCGCTGATCACGCCTTTGCCTTTCACCTCGAGTTGCAGGTTTGAGAGCTGGTAAGAGTACACGGAGTTATTCGGAGCGATGTCAGCGGTGCGCACCACGCCTCGTAACACCAGGCTCTCATGCTGCTGATTGGCGAGCACCTGGCGTCGAGCCTCGATAACAAGGGATCCGTTCGGAAGCAGGGCCACCACTTGCGCGGTGAGCACGGTGTTCAAGGAACTCTTCGAGTCGGAGGATCCAGCTCCGGTCAGTTTGGTGTTTGAGTTCGCCGTGAGCAATGGATTGAGAAATGAGGGTGCCTGGCCCCCTACGCCAGTCACCGCGCTTGAATGATCAAAGGTTCTTTGGCTGGCGAGGGTTCCACTTTGCGAGATCGTTGTGGACTCCACGATGTGTATGGAAATCGTGTCGCCAATCGCATGTGCCTTTACGTCTGCATATGGTTGGGAAAGCACTCCAGTATTTGTGAAGAGGCTTCCGCGAGTGCTTGTGGGCTGCACGGGGATCGATGAGGGCAGAGTCTTGAGGTACCCATCGAGCGAATTGAGCTGTTTTTCCTTTTTGTTTCCGGCGCTAACCGGAGACGAGCATATCGCTATCATTAGGAGGGCGGCGAAAACATCGACGGGTCTCATCGTTAGCTCTCTCCTCTGCGTCTCTCATCCACCACGACAACCGTGTGCGCGTCGACGACCCGCGCATGAAGAATTCGGTTGCTTTGGCTAATGCGTACTCGAATCTCGGCACCGACTGCTCCTGCCTCAAGGGCGATCACAGTAAGCTTCGCTCGCATGTTATTCGTGTGCCAGTCAGCACGGAGCAACGAACCCGGGTGCACTACCGCAGGCGTTTTTGCCGGCAAAACATCTGTTTGGACCGCGGGTCTCCCTGTTGTAGTAGTTGCGGCAAGGAGAACTATCGCGGGGATGCGATTTGGGCAATGTACCGAGAGAGATGTTGCTCTGGTGCTAGTTGTTCGGATGCGCACGACGCGACAGCCATCCAGCGACTCTGAAAGAGAGGAAGAGATGATCTGCGAGGCTTCGATTTGCTCCCCCAATTCGCGCGAAAGCCAGCGTGCAGTGATCTGCCGCTCACCGCCCCCTTCAGAGGCGTGCGCCGCAACGCTGGCCATCAGCAACGCGCATGTGATCCTAGGAACTTGTCGCGTGGAGTTCATCGTTACTTCCCTAACTGATTCACTTCCTGGAACATCTGGTCGGCAGCTTTTGCTACCTGAGAGTTCGCCTCATAGGAGCGCTGGGCAAGAATCATCTGAATGAACTCTTCGACCGTATTCACATTCGATTGCTCCAGCGATCCCTGTACGAGAGTGCCGATTCCTTCCGAGCCGCCAGGATTGCCGACAATTGGATCGCCCGAAGAACTGGTCGGCATCAGCAGGTTTCCGCCAATGCTGTTCAGGCCACCCGGATTCGGAAACGTGGCCAATTGGATCTGCCCAATCTGTTGCGATTGCGTTTGTCCGGGCTGTGTTACGGACACGGTTCCGTCCGAGCCGATCGTGATCGCCGTGGCATCGGCGGGGATCGTGATGGCCGGTTGCAGGGCGTCCCCATCCGCGGTGATGATGTTGCCTTGTGAGTCGAGATGGAGGCTGCCGCTGCGCGTGTACGCGATCTGCCCCGATGGCGTGAGCACCTGAAAGTATCCAAGGCCCTGAATCCCCAAATCCAAGGGGTTTCCGGTCTGCTGGAAATCACCCTGAGATTGCAAGATCTCTGTAGCCGCGGCGCGAGTGCCGAGCCCAATCTGCAATCCCGCGGAAACAGTTTGTTGCGTCGCAGCCGCGCCGGGCGTGACCATGTTCTGATACATCATGTCCTGGAACTGAACTCGACGTTTGCGGAAGCCCGCCGTGTTGGCGTTCGACAGATTATTCGCAATGTTATCCAGATTGGTCTGCTGTGCAGTCATTCCGCTGGCAGCGGTGTAGAGCGAACGAAACATGGATACTCCTAAACTTTCGGCAGCTCTTCGGCTGCGATTCGATTGAACTCGGTATGGAAGGTGCTCAGAGCGCGTTGCATCATCTCAGCGTTACGCTGAATTTCAATGAGGCCGACCGCCGAAGCAACGGCACTTACATTTGAATTCTCAAGAGCGCCCTGCCGCACCGTCAGCTGGGCGGGTGCGGTGGCTGCAGCAGTCGGCGCGGAGTAGTAGGAATCACCAAGCGATGTGAGTGGAACGCTCGTGTCGAAGTCCACGAGTCTCAGTTGTCCGGCGATCTCGCCATGGATTGAGAGAACGCCATTTGCGCTAACTTCGGCATCCCCGGATGGCAACGTGATAGGGCCATTCTCCCCGAGCACCAGGAAGCCTTGTGACGTTACCAGCGCGCCAGTGCGCGTGATATGGAAAGTCCCGTTTCGCGTGTACTGAATGCCCGTAGGCGCTTGCACTGCAAAATAGCCGGAGCCTTCAAGTGCGAGGTCGAGTGGATTGCCCGTCTGCTCGATCGTGCCCTGAGAGATGTCCGTGCGGCGCGAGCCGAGCACTCCAAATGAGTTGACGGCCCGCGCCGACGCACTCATAGACGCAGTCATCATTTGCGTCTTGAAACTGACACGTTCTCCGCGAAAGCCGCTGGTGTTTGCGTTGGCGAGATTGTTAGCAGCCAGGTCGAGTTCCTGTGTGCGTGCAAGGAGCCCGGAGCTGGCAGTATAGATGCCGTTGTTCATGGGCAAAACTCCGCCCAAGAACACAGCAAGCGAAGTGCCACGTGTGTTGAAGAATTCTTAGGAATGGCTTAAGGGGCTGTCGTGAATCTCCAGTGTGACGGATACGGGCAAGTTTTGAAACATGCACAGCACTTCGATCCTCTCGCCGGCAGCCAGCGAATGAGCCGTGTAGTCACGACCGACAATGATCGTGGGAACTGAGAGCATGCAGAGATTTCCGATTCCGGTAAGCTTGGCCTTGAAGTTGCCCGCAACCATATTGGCGATCTCGCCAAGCGCATCGAGGCTGTCATCATCAACCTCATCCGCAGCGACGTCGAGCATCTTGCTCGCCATGTAGCGGGCGGCGGCATCGCAGCAAGTAATGCTGAGTACGCCGCGCAAACTTCCGGCTAGCCCGATCAACGCGGTGAAGTCGCCGCTGCTATTTGCCGTATGCGCGTCTCCGCACGTGCGCAATGAAGTGCCAAGCATGATCTCGAAGACCTCATGCAACGAAAGTTCCAGCAGGGACCTCCATTCACTCCTGTCCGCACGAAAGAGCGACTGATTTGCCGTCATAGTCATGGTCATAATCCCAGCACTGGGAGGACGTGCTCTTTCACTTGGTCCGGTGTGAATGGTTTGCGAATATAGCCTTTTGCCCCATACGAGAGGGCCTGCATCACATTCGTCTCGCTTCCTTCCGTCGTGATCATGACCACGGGAATGCCGCGAAGTGTTTCGACTGCTTGCAACTGCCGGACAAATTCCAGTCCGTCCATTACAGGCATGTTGATGTCACTTAAGATCAGATCGACGGATTGTGAAGCGAGCAGCGCCAAAGCGTCTGCGCCATTTCCGGCCTCTACGACGGGTGCCAAATCAACTCCAGCCTGGCGCAGAGAGCGCTCTACGATCTTACGCATGACGGAAGAATCATCCACGATTAAAGCTCTAATCTGACTCATGATGTAACCTCTGTAGAACTGTCGAACAGGAGTGGTCGAGGGAGAGATAGGGCGGAGCGCTTTCTGCGGTTGCGCACTTGCTTGTTGCGAAAGGGAACTGGGGAGGAGAGCAGTGAACGCAAGCGCTTGCTGCCAAGCAGCACAACCGCGTCCTCAAGCCGCGAGCAAGGTCGCCGGAATTCGTTGGCGACGCTACGCATGATCCTGGCTGCCAGCGCTCCATTGTTTCGGATTGCGCAGGATAACACGGTCAAGTCAATCGCACCCGAATGCGGAGCGATGAGTTCCGCACCGAATCGCGTACCTCTGAAGCCGGTGGCGGATGTGATAGGGATGACATTGTGCTTTCGAGTTTTCCGGGGTTCAATCATCTGTGCCGCTCAACACATATATCGGCTTCGAGAGCGGTGCACTTGAGCAAGACGATCAGGAAGCTTCAAACACCAGATCGAGATGCAGACGACGCCACAGAAAGCGTACCCAGATATTTCCGTCGATGGCGCATGTCCTGAGTGCCTGTGTGCCGGTCTGCTGCGCGTAGCTGCAGACTATGCGCGCGGTTTCGGCAGCGGTCTTAGGTCGAGACACGAAAACCTCGCCGGTGGTATCGCGTTTGCGATATTCGAGCACCTGGGCAAGCTTGGCTTCGGAAATGACGCAGGCTTCAGTGTTGCAACGCAGTATATGCTCCGCTGAGATGAGCACAGTATGGTTGACCTCGTCGCAGAAGCCCATGAACAGGCGATTTCCCTGGGCGACCAGGTGAACGGGCAGCACGCGATAACGTTCGATAAGACTGAGCGGAAGCAGCATTGAAAACGCGGGCTGAACTCTCTCCGATGGAAATACGGGACATCCCCATTGCGTAGCCACAACGGATGCGATGTCGTCGAATGTGATTGCACCGAATTGTTGCAGGCAGGCACCCATCTTTTCGCCGGAATGGCGCTGCTTTGCCAAAGCTTCGTGCAGTTGCGCGTCGGAGATCACGCCACGGGCAAGCATCATCAGTCCCATCGGCATGTTGGTGCGAACGGGGGCGGGGCGATGGTCCTCAAAGAAGCAGTGCAGCAGGCGCTCCTCCATTGCTCGTTCAAGACAACGAGAGCTGCACAGCCAATCCTGGTCGTTAACCCAGAATCCACTGGGACGATGCAGTACGCCGATCCAACTCGCTCCGGTGTTGCACTCAGGACGACTGCACCGCGGAAGGATCTGCCGCAACGTATTCTGGATGTTCCATTTCTTTCCAACAACCCCGTACATCATTTCCTCCTTGATTGCAGAGTCTTAGGAAAGGCAGGCGATTTTCTCGCCGGCGGTAGCCACTTGCAATATGCGAAGACCGTAATTTCCGTCCACGACTACAACCTCGCCTCGCGCAATCACACGCCCGTCGATAAGAAGTTCCACAGGATCCTGCACATGGCGGTCGAGTTCGACTACTGATCCGGAACAAAGCTCCATGATGTCTTTGAGCAGCATTTCGCGGGTGCCAAACCGCAAGGTGGCGGTTAATTCGATATCCAGCAGCAGGTCAAGATTCTGATTGCCAGTATGCGTTGAGAGCAACGGCGCGGATGAAAGTGAGTGCGCGTGCTGAGTCGTCTCGCTTTCCGCGGCATGCTCCGTTGCAGGGGAGCTCTGCCCAGTGAGATGAACAATGTGCAGTTCCAACTCGATCGCGCCTGCATCAAGTGGCAGCTTGATCATGTGACATTCGCCACCTTCTTCTGCGCGACTCGTGAGTTGGGCCTTCAATTCCAATGGCCCGAAATTTCGTCGAAGGCGGTCCGCCGCGTTACCACAGATTTGCTGGAGGAGTTCGACAGCCGCTTCCCGTACCTCGCTGGAAATCTTCGACGCGGACTTGACCGTATCACCAGTGAGCAGCGCGGCCAATGCCGCACACGCGGGTGCAGCAACTGAAATCTCACATAACCCAGTGAGTGCACCGGTGACATCAAGCCGCAGTGTGAGATCCGCGTCAGTAACTCGATCGACTGATGTCGATGCAGCAACCGTCGCGGCTGCTGTAATCTGTGACACTACCTCGGAGCTGGCTTCCACGAAACACTGAACCATCGTGGAACGTGTGGGCAATACTTCTGGGCAAAGGGTGTTGGTCATGACGGATTCAGGATTTGCTCAGTAGAATGGCTGGGCTGAGTTTGCGACGGAGTTGGCAGCATTTGCACAAGTTTGGCAGCACGTAGATTTCCACTGCGGATTGGAAATGCTTCATACAAGGAGTTTCCTGCTACAGTCGCCTGAATTGGCGCGTCGGTTCGACGTGGAAATGGAATCACATCCCCCGGACATAACGTGCTCAGCGCACGGATTGAGAGCCTTGCCGGTTCCATCCGCAGTGCGAATTCAAAGGGAAAACTGAGTGCGTGACGCATCATGCGCTCGCGCGTAGCGCTGGGACCGCGATGTCGGCTGTATCCACCTTCCTGATCGAGTCTTCGCAGCAGGGCATTGGATGCGACCGCCGGAAATGCCACATTCATCACGCCGTGCGACTCCGGCATATGTATTTCAAAGCTGAGGCAAAGGGTTTTATCACCGGGAGGCATCAGTCTTTGTAACTGTGTAGGCTGCAGGCGCTCATCGAATTCAAAGGTGCATTCCAGCGATGACCACGCCCGTTGGAGCTCTCCGCACAGGATGCGCACGATCCCTTCCATGATGCCTTCTTCGATTTCCGTGATCTCGCGCTCCTGCTCGTTCATTCTCCCCACTCCGCCGAGCAGTAAATCGATGATAGGAAACACGAGCGAAGGTTCAAGGTTCATGGTGGCTGTAGCGCCCATTGGCTTCACCTGGAAGGTCGCAAGATATGCATGGTCGGGAATCCGCTGGAGAAATTCGCGGTAGGTGAGTTGCTCGACCGAAACCAGATTGACCTCAAAAATGACGCGAAGGTATGCGCCTAGTGCATTTGTAAGGTTACGCGCAAAACCTTCGTGGAGATTGCTGATCGCGCGCACCTGGTCCTTCTTAATCTGGCCAGCACGTTTGAAATCGCATGCCTGGTACGTCGGCGCTGGTGCAGATGAGGCTGATCCTCGTCCGAGTGCTGCCCGAAACATTGCATCGATTTCGTCCTGATTCAGTACCTTCTCCATGCTCCCTCCATCGCATTCCGGATGGCGTTCTCCGCGAGATTTGGTGATATTTGCTTACCTGAGAGCAGGCTTTGGAGCTGACTGCGCAAACGAAGAAGTGCAAGGGAATGAATTTGAGAGATTCGAGACTCGCCGACGCCCAGTGTCACACCGATCTCCTTCATCGTGAGTTCTTCGTAGTAGTACAGAGACAACACTTGTTGCTCTTTCTCACTGAGTTCTTTAATGGCGCGGGCCAGTAACTGCCGCAGCTCCGATTTCATGGTGAGAAAGTAAGGGCTCTCCTCAGGATTGCCGGGCAGGTACTCGCATATGTCTTCACCTGACTCCCGTTCGCCGCTCTCGACGTGGAAGCTGCCTAGATCCAATCCCTCCAGGTCGCCAAGAAGGTGATGAAAAGACTCAAGCGTTAGCCCCAGTTCGGTTGCAATCTCCTGCTCTGTAGGTGCGCGGCCCAGTTGGTGGCTGAGTTGCGCGGTCGTGGACTCGATCAGGCGGGCTTTGCGACGCAGATCGCGAGGACTCCAATCGAGTTCGCGCAGGCTGTCGAGGATTGCGCCCCGTATGCGGAATTTCGCGTAGGTCTTGAACTGCACCTGGCGCGCTTCGTCATACTTGGAAAGAGCATCGATCAATCCGAGCACACCGGCATGAATAAGATCTTCGATCGGTACGTGCTGCGGCAAGCGGTCGTGTATATGGCGCGCGATATAGCGAACCTGTGGCATCTGTTCCATCAGGACGCGGTTTCGCTCATGTTCATCGAGCGGCGGCGGAGCATATTGGTTATGCGGGCTGGTCATGGTGGACCTCGGTAAGTGATGTGATCAGGGTCATGCGTTCAGGCTTCCAATGGATTGCACGGGAGTGAGAGCGGGAATCTCGCCGTGAGAAATGACAACGATCTTCGGAAGAAACGGCTCGAGCAATCGGCGCAGATGAAATCGGGTGTTTGCCGAGCAGAGGATTACGGGCGTGGCAACATCGACGTTCTCTCCTACGAGCTTTCGGAGACCTTCGAGCAATCGCCGGATAAACGTAGGCTGCAGCGCGAGCGATCCGCTCCCGGGGAGTTGTGGTGTGAATGCCTGAGTGAGTTCCTCTTCGGTGCGCGGATCAAGCGTGACAACGCGCAACGCGCCGCTTTCGTTGAGCAGAGGCTTGATAAGCGATCGACCAAGCGCCTGACGGCAGGCTTCCACGAGTGCGACAGGATTCTTCTGTGAAGCAGCGGTTTCGACGAGGGTCTCGAGTATCGTGCCGAGATCGCGGATCGATACCTGCTCGCGCAACAATTGCTGGAGAACCTTTTGGACCTCACCGAGCGTCATGAGTTTCGGCACGAGCTCGTCGAGCAGCTTGGGATGCGAATCATTGAGTCGCTCGAGCAGGCGCTTGGTTTCAGCTCTGGTAAGCAATTCGTACGCGTACTGGCGAATCAGTTCCGAAATATGCGTTGCCAGGACAGACGTCTGATCGACGACCGAGTAGCCGGCAGCAATCGCCTGTTCCTGTAGCGACGGCGAGATCCAGCGCGCCGGAACGCCAAACGCTGGTTCTTTTGTTTCGATCCCCGGCAGTCGCGGCGGTTGAGGATCGGAACTGATGGCCAGCATCTGTCCCTCCAGCATTTCCCAACGGGCAATCTCAACGCCACGCAGTGATACCGTGTATTCGCGCGGTTTCAGCCTGAGGTTGTCAGTGATGTGAACGCTTGGGATGATGAACCCGAGCTGAGTTGCCAGGTGCTTTCGCAGCGCGCGCACGCGCGGCAGGAGTTGCCCTCCCTGATTGGCATCCACCAGCGACACTAGCGCGTAACCGACTTGGAGTGACAAATCGTCGAGCGCTAGCAATGCTTCGAGGGAATCTGCTTGGATAGTGCCAGGCTTATTTCCTGTGGGAGCACCTGTCTTGTCCGCCGCCTTTGCACCTGTCGGAGGCAGTTTTTGCAAGCGCCACGCCATTGCCCAAAGCACGGCAACCATAAGCAGGAAGCTGAACTTCGGCATGCCCGGAATCATGGCCATGGCCAACATGGCGCCGCCTGCGATCCAGAGGACTCGTGGTTGTGCAAACAGTTGGGAGCCTAGATCGCCACCAAGAGATTTGTTCGAAGATGCGCGAGTGACGACTAAGCCCCCAGCGATGGAAACCAGTAAGGAGGGAATCATCGTGACAAGGCCATCGCCAACGGTGAGGACCGTGTAGGTCTTAAGCGCATCGCGGAACGGAATGTCGAGTTGAAACACGCCGATCAGAAATCCGGCAACTATGTTGATGGCCGTAAGTAGGATGGTGGCGAGTGAATCCCGCTGACTGAAGCGTGCCGCGCCATCCATCGCTCCGTAAAATTCGGCTTCTTGTGCGACGGATTCACGTCGCGCCCTAGCTTGATGTTCATCGATGAGACCGGCGTTTAGATCGGCATCAATTGCCATCTGCTTGCCGGGCATTGCATCAAGCGTGAATCGCGCGGTGACCTCCGCAGTGCGAACCGCTCCATGGCTGACGACGAGAAACTGTATCGCTATGAGCGCGATGAACAGAACGAAGCCCACAACGTAATTTCCGCCGACTACAAACTGACCAAATGCTGCGATCACGCTGCCGGCGGCCGCCGTGCCCTCATTTCCGTGGAGCAGGATGCGCCGCGAACTGGCGATGTTTAGTGAAAGTCGAAAGAGCGTGAGCAACAGTAACAGACTGGGGAAAACAGAGAACTGCACTGGACGCAAGATATAGACAGCAGACAACAGCACGATTACCGAACCCGTGATGCTGATTGCCAGCAGCAGATCGAGCAGGAAGCCCGGAAGCGGCACCATCATTACAAACACAACAGCGACAGCCGCTGCAGGCACGATCCAATCGAAATTGACGTTCTTAAAGAATGGCTTCTTTGCTTCCGCCATCAGGATCTCCTTCGGGCTTGTTGCTGTGCGTTCATGCGGAAGATGTAGGCAAGAATCTCGGCCACAGCGGCGTAGAGTTTTTCAGGTATGGCCTGCCCGACTTCAACCGTGCGATACAGGCTTTGCGCGAGTGGCGGGTTCTCGATAACGGGAATTCCTTCCCAGCGCGCAATTTCCTTGATGTGCTGCGCAAGCAGGTTCTGCCCCTTCGCGACTACGGTGGGAGCGGCCATGTCATCGCGATACTCGAGCGCCACGGCATAGTGGGTCGGGTTTGTGACGACCACGGTTGCTTTCTTTGCCGCCTGAATCATGCGAGTCCGTCGTACCTGTCGCTGCAGGCGCCGAATGCGCCCCTTGGTCGCCGGATTGCCGTCCATCTGTTTCGCTTCTTCGCGGATTTCTTCTTTGCTCATGCGAAGATCACCTTCAAACTTCTGGCGCATGGCAATGTAATCGACCACGGCCCACGCGAGTAACACGAGTGCGCACTTCCAGAAGATTTCGAAGAGTACGTTAAACAGGTGGGCCGAGAGTTGGCGCGGGGAGGCCCACAATCCAAGCCCTAGGCCAGTCCACTCGCGTCGAAGAATATCCACAGCGATATAGACAATTGCGGTCGTGGGGACCAGCGCTTTAAGGAGTTGGACCAGCGTCGTAATCCCAAACAGCTGCCCCAACCTCTTTGCCGGATTGAGTTTGCCAATGTCGGGCGCAAGAAGCTTCGGAGCGAATACGAGGCCCCCCTGAGCGAGTGAAACGAGCGTGGCCACACCCCACGCTGCGGCAAGGGGCTTCCAAGACCAGTTCAGTACGAGCTGTGCTGTCCACAGGATTAGTGGCGAGACAATTGTGAGATCTCGCGTAACGCTCTGTTCGAGTACAGCGTTGCAATACTGTCTCCAATGCAGCATGTCGCTAGACCCTTGCGCAACCAGGACCGAAATGCCGGCAAGCATTGCCGCCGCTGAACTTAACTCACGCGAGCGTACAACCTGGCCTTCTTCGCGAGCTTTCTGCCTGCGGTGCTCTGTTGCTTTTTCGGTCTTGTTGTCTTTTGCCAACGTAAATTCCTGCTACGTCAAATGAAGTACTTGCTCGGTCCAGCGGATTGCGTTCGCAAACTGCAGTGAGAAGTACCGGGGCCAAGCGCCCATGGTCGCGATTAACACCAGCATTCCTAAAACCGACTTAATGGAAATGCCGACAAAAAGCACTGGAAGTTGCGGCGAAGCTTTCCCAATAAAGGCGAGTACAAAATCTGCAATCACGGTTGCGATCAGGGCAGGGCCAGCGATCTGTAACCCGAGAATCCAAATGGCGGAAGCTGTATGAAGAACTGCATTCACGCGTCCCCACGTAAGCACACTTTGTCCGGCGGGGAGATAGTAGAAACTTGAAACAAGCGCGCGAAGAATCCAATGATGAACATCAAGAGCGAAGAAGATGAACAGCACGATCGTCTGATAGAAGACCGACAGCACGGGTGAGTCGGCCTGCGATTGTGGATCTATCATCGTCGCGAGCGAAAACCCCATCTGCATGCCCAGCACCTGACCTGCAAATTGCGCAGCGTCAAAGATGAAGCTGAGAAGCAAGCCAAGGATGACGCCAAGAAGTAACTCGCTGACCACGACGGTTGACCATTGCATCGGCGATAAGCGCAACACTGGAATCGGGACCACGGGCCAGAGCAGAAAGACAACAGTCATTACAAACATGGCTTTCGTGCGCGCCGGCAGGGCAGTGTTGCTGAACCCGGGAGCGAAAAGCATCAGTCCCGACACACGCAGGCCAACGAACACGGCTGCGGCCAACAAACTTTGCATATCTGGCAGCCGGTTCATTGCAACAGGGGACGGAAGTCGGAAAAAAGGTGAATAGTAAAGGCAGCCAGGTGACGCAACATCCATGGCAGGAGAAACATTGCACTGATCGCCGTTGCCAGAAGACGGGGAACGGTTGAAACGGTCTGGTCCTGAATACTGGTGAGAACCTGCAGGATGTTAATCACCACCGAGACGATGGTTGCGACAGCAAGCATTGGCAGCGCAGCGAGGATCGCGTATTGCAACGTCATTCGGCCGAGTTGGATCACCTGTTCTAACGGCATAGTCAATTGAAGCTGCGCATGAGCGAGCCGATAAGTAGATTCCATCCATCCACCATGACAAAGAGCAGAAGCTTAAGGGGTGTGGAGATGACCACCGGCGGCAACTGCATCATGCCAACCGATGTGGTGATGGAAGCCACGACCATGTCGATAACAAGAAAGGGCAGAAACAACACAGCCCCAATCTGAAACCCCGCGCGCAACTCAGAGAGAATGTAGGAGGGCATTACTACCCGCATCGAGAGCTCTTCCGAACTCTTCGGCCGCGCTTCCTTTGCAAGCTCGAGGAATAGCGCGACATCCTTCTGACGCACGTAGTGGAGCATGAAGGCTTTCACAGGCCGAGCGCCCAGTTCGATGGCGGCCAACGGAGTAATTCGACCCTGTTCGAGTGGAACAATCGCCTGTTGTTGAATAGCCACGCCAACAGGTTGCATCAGAAAGAACGTGAGCACGAGAGCCAAGCCGATCAAGGTTTGATTTGTCGGCGTGGTCTGCGTTCCCAGTGCCTGCCGCAAGAAGTGAAACACGATGAGCAATCTTACAAATGGCGTCATCGATAGCAGCAGAGCCGGAATCAGACTTAGAAATGTAAGTACAACAACGATGGTCCATGGTGTTTGTCCGCTGCCAAGATTGATCAGCGGAGCGCCGCTCGTAACCGGCACAGAAGATGCTGGGACGGGGCCCGCGAATGCCGCGCACGAGGCGAACAGTATCCCCCCGAGCAAAAAGCGTCCTCGCTTCATGCAGTTTCCTGTGTGAATGGACGTGGAGCAATTGCCGTGGTTCGTTGAGAGTGCACCTCGGCCAACAGCGAGATGGAACTTGGCGCGCCACCAATCAAGAACTTCTGTTTTCCGACCCGCACGACTGCAACAAAACGCTTCTCTCCAAGTTGCTGCATCTCGAGCAATGCAAGGTTGCGTCGATGGGATCCATGTTTGCGAACTGCTTTTAAGAACGATCGAAGAGAGCCGAGAACAACACGCTGTATCTCACTGAGGAGCGCGAAATGAATTCCAGATTTAAGAACCGCGGCGCCCTTGAGGTGATCTGTGAACGCGATGGCGTCTTTGTTGGTGGCCTTACATCCGCTGGAATGTTGTGCTTTGAATGTCCGGTTACGTTTCATGCAATCTGTGTCAGGCGCGCGGCCAGTCCTTCATCAATCACTTCAAATTCTGTCCAGCCGATCAATTGACCATTCACACGCAGTGGTACGTCCGATCCTTGCAGCCAGTGCGTATCGATGACGTCATTCGGCGAGAGTTTCAGGAGACGGAGGACGGTAAATCGCGGAACAGGAATCTCCAAGGAAAGTTGGCAGGACAGGAACTGAAAGGCCTCCCAGTTTTTCGGCTCTGGATGTGTCGCAGTGGCGCTGACGAGGGCAAGTGTAGTCGTGTTTTGCAATGCTTCATTCATGACGGTCGCTGATTGAGATGGTGCATCACCTAGCAGTGCAATCTGCTGACCGAATTGGGATGAAGATGGTGAGAAACTTCTCAGAATCGAAGATTGAGAAGCGGGCCTGCACCACAACAATGCGGCCCGCATGGGGGGAGGACTAGCGGATAAGGTTGATTGTGTCCTGGGTTATCTGATCAAAGGTAGTTACAGATTTGGCGTTGGCCTGGAAGCCTCGTTCGGCGATGATGAGATTGGAAAACTCCTGTGACATATCGACGTTCGACAGCTCAAGGGACTTACCCGTGAGCGTTCCAAGAGAGCTTGCTCCAGGAGTTCCAATCACGGCTCCGCCCGAGGAGATTGTTGATGCGTAGTTGTTGCTGCCTTGCTTGATCAGACCTTCCATGTTTCCGAAGTTCGCCAGCACAATTTGGCCAAGCACCTTTGTCCCGTTGGTAAACGATCCTGTGATGGTGCCATCGGCGCCTATTGAGAAGTCGGTCAGGGTTCCTGTGCTGTAACCGTCCTGATGAGCGGACGCGGTGCTGCTTTCGCCGGAAACTTGCGTGAGCAGACCTTGACCCGATGCATCAGTAAGATTCCATTTGAATTGTAAGGCGCTGGCACCATCGGCGAAGTTGCTGATGTTGAAGGTAATAGGTGTTGTATTGATAAGCTTTCCATTCGTGTCGAAGTTGAGGCTACCGCTTTGTACCGTAGTATTCGTGCCTGTTGCGCCGGTGATTTCGCCGCTGGGCAGGGTCGCATTGTAGTCCCATCCCGTATTAGTGCGGGTGAACGCAATACCTAATACGTGCGATGCGCCAAGAGAATCGTAGATCGTCACGCTGGTGTTGTATGTGCCTCCAACAGCAGCATCGGCACTCAGATTTGTTTGCATGGACATGCTTGAAGTCGGATTTGGAGGATTGATCAATCCATCTCGAAGCTGGATCGGGCTCAGACCATTGTTTGTGTTTACTACGCCATTCGCCGCTGGGTATCCCATGACTTGGTATCCATCGACCGTGGTGAGATAGCCACTGGAGTTTCGCGTGAAGTCACCTGCGCGCGTGTAAAGTGTGTTGTTTCCATCCTGCACAACAAAGAAGCCGTTGCCGGTAATGGCAACGTTAGTATTGACTCCGGTCGATTGCGTGCTGCCGCCCGTGAAATTCGTATTGATGGATCCAACCGCGGCTCCAGCTCCGACTTGCATCTGGTCGCCGGAACCGCTCGTCCCGAGTGACTGGTAGAACATGTCGCGGAAATTCACCGTTGCGCCCTTGTAACCGGTAGTGTTCAAGTTTGCAAGGTTGTTGGAAATCGTGGACAGCGCAGTGGAACTGGCGGTCAGTCCTGACAGAGGTATCGAAAAGTTTGGCATCTACTTGATCCCTTCCATGGCCGTATGTGCACCGTCGGGCGAGGCACCGCTAGCGCTCGCTTGATTCTGCAGAAGCGAATAGATACCAGCCACATCGTTCAGTTGATTGATCTGCACCATTTGCGAAACCATCGTCGTAGGATCCATGGTTTGAGTCGGGTCCTGCGACTGAAGTTCAGTGGTCAGTAATTTCATAAACATGCTCGTCGTGTCCGTAGCACTCTTTGTGCCACCGGCATTGCCATCCGATGAGTTGGTGGTTGCGGCAGATAACGGATTGATGTTCATACGATTCTCCTTGATCTCTATGCTCGAAGGCTGATGCGCGAATACTCGGGAAGATCGGTCGCAATACCAGAACCTTCCGGAGTCATGACCGTTGAACCGGTGCCGACTGGCATTGGCGAAAGCGGTGCGTTGTAAGTTCTATGTTCGTGCTGACCCGGTGAGTGTTCCTGAGACTGAGCCTGCGATTGGGAATTCAGCGAACCTAAAATCACATCATGTGAACGCAGCGCCTGCTCAAGGTCGTGGCGTTCAGCAGTAAGTGTCTGCAGCACGTCCTGACGCGATGTCGTCAAGTGCGCTGTGGTGGTGTCGTGGGAGCTGACTGCGCGCACATCGACTTTACCCAATTCAGTAAGCTGCACGCTGATCGTGAGTTCTGTGCTCTTGCTTCCAATATGAAGTTCACCGGCCTTCACCAACTGTGGCGGGTCAGCAATCGGGTACGCCTCGAGCTTGTGCCGCGCAGGAGTCTCAGAAGAGGCAGTGAATTGCGCGTGCAGTGTCTGCGACGAGAGCTCAGCGTTGGAAGCGGGCAGAACGTTTGCAGTCTTTCCAGCGAGATCCTCGCGAGCGGCCGCAGACTTCTCATCAACAACTGATGTGCCCAGATTCGAATTGGCGCTGCGCTGGACACTTGTCGTGTTTTCAGATAATGAAGACGTGCGCTCTGTCGCAGTGACCTTCCCGCGATCCGACATCTTCCATGTAGGAGTTGTTGTATTCCGTTTTTCGCGTGGAGTTGAACTCTGCTTAACACTGCCATCAGTCGCGGCGATCTGACCGACACTTTCAATGTTCAGAGTAGTGTCAGAGACGGTTGAGCCCTGGCTTCCTTGTCTCGTGGCGACCTCATCGGGCCTCTTCTTGTCGGAGATGTCCCGGGTGGCCGAGAGCAGCTCGTCACGATTGAGTTCGGAGGTTGCAATCGGTGCAGCTCCGGACCCAAATATCTCAGATGGGAGTGTCGCTGAAGGGATGTTGCGTTGAATGACGTCTGAATTTACGTTCGGTAAATTGTAGATTGCATCAGGCGACCCAGTCGGTGACGTGGGGAGCTCGGGTGCGCTCTCTGTCTTTTTGATTGTATCTGCGATATCTTGCGTCTGCTGCACTCCTGACGTCGTTCCTGCACTGAGCGCGGGATCGCAGAGGATTACTGTGGGTTGGGTAGAAATTAACAACGAGGATAGGAGCGGTACTTCGCTGCATTCCGAATGTTTGTCGGACATACGCTCAGACTTGGCTGGCGCCTCACGTGTCTTCTGACTCTTGCTTGCTCGTTCTTTCGAAGCAGTAGGCGTAGGTTCGCATTCAGCATGGGCGAGTGCATCGGCGTCGCGCTGGTCAGTGAGGGTGAAAACGCCGGAATTCTTTATTACGAGCGGGAGATCTGCTTTCGTAGGCACTGGGGGATTTGGGGCTTGCGACACGGATGTTGCGCTAATGCCGGTTGTTGCTGCTTCCGCGCCGGCGTCCTGCAACATTAGTCGGAAGTCGCATCCATCCGCGCCGGCCGGCTGCGCGTTTTCCGGGGTTCCAAGTGCATTTCCTGCTGAGAGTGTCGCGCGGATTGGTGAGGTACTCATGCGTTGTGTGTGGATGCACGTCGGAGGCCAGTTCTGGCGCCGTTAGGTTAGATTATTGTCATCGATCCGCTCACGTCTTAATCCCTCCATGCTTGAGAGATTCTTGGAATGGCTGATCTTCGCAAGAAAAATCTCGTCCAATCTTGATTGTTCGCTGCGCGCCTGCTCGCAAGTGAACTGGGCGAGCGCACGCTCCCTCAGAGTGTGTAATGTTTCGCAATCGCGACGGCTACGCAGGTAAGCAGCTTTTAATTGTGAGACAGTAAGTTCGTGCGCATGTTTCTGGCATTCGCATTCAGCTATTGCTTTTCGGGACTGATGCAGAACGGATTGAACGAATTGGAGCTCTGCGGCGGGCATCTCTCCAGTCGGCGAGGACGTTTTCAAAGTCTCTCGTGCCCAATTCTCTGCGGCGGCTAACTGTTGTTCAAGGTTTCTCATTTGCAAGAGGGCTCGCTCGAGCCGCTGACGGGCCTGGTGCTCTAGCAGTCGACGTACCCTTAGCACGCCGTCGAGTTCGAACTCGAATCGCATCAGTCCTCCAGCGCAAGCAAGGCGTCGATTGTCGCTTGCAATTCTGGACGTTCTGCCGAGCCCTGACGCGCGAATGCTCGCAGCTTAGGGACAACGTTCATCGCGCGATCAAGATCGGGATCGGATCCTTTCTGATATGCACCAATACGGATGAGATCCTCCGACCGCGCGTAGTGCGCAAGCAGTCGTCGCAGTCGCTGCGCCTTCGCGAGGTGATCGCGGGAGCACACCGCCGGCATCAGACGACTGAGACTGTCGAGTAGCTGGATGGGAGGATACTGTCCGGCAGAAGTTAACTTACGGTCAAGCAGGATGTGACCGTCCAGAAGGGAGCGAACGGCATCGACGACCGGGTCCATCTGATCGTCTCCCTCCATCAGCACTGTGTAGAACGCTGTGATGGAACCGCTGTGGAAGTTCCCGGCTCGCTCCACCATCCGCGACAGCATTGCAAATACTGAGGGCGTGTAGCCCTTTGCCGTTGGCGGTTCGCCTGCAGCCAGCCCAATCTCGCGCTGCGCCATAGCGAAACGGGTGACAGAGTCGAGCACGAGTAAAACATGCTTGCCGCTATTCGCAAAATGTTCAGCAATCGAGTGAGCTGATTGTGCAGCGCGGAGACGCAGCAGCGGAGACTGGTCAGAAGTTGAAACGATGACAATCGAGCGCTTGCGTCCTTCCTCTCCTAACGCGTCTTCCAGAAACTCTCGAACCTCGCGTCCGCGTTCGCCAATCATTGCAACTACTGTGAGATCGGCCGAAGTACCACGCGCCATCATTCCCATCAGCGTGCTCTTGCCGACGCCGCTGCCGCCAAATATTCCAATTCGCTGTCCTCTCCCGCAGGTTAGAAATGCATCGATGGCCCGAACACCTGTGCCCAGGGCAGAGGCAATCGGTTCGCGGTCAAATGGGTCCGGCGCATCGCGGGATATTTCCATCTCCTCGCCGCCGAGTAAAGGCCCGCCGCCATCGAGGGCCCGCCCGCGCGCATCCACCACTCTTCCGATCATCTGCTCGGAAACGCGAATGCTGGGTCGCGCTTCCCGGGTGGAAATCGGATCTCCAAACCTTACGCCATTCGCGGGCTCAAGCGGCATCGAGAGGACCGTGTGTCCGTGGAATCCAATGACCTCTCCTTCCACTATGTTTCCGTCGTGATCGCGAATCATGCAGCAGTCTCCCAATGCACAATGCGGCCCGTTGGATTCGATCACACCAGCAATGGCTTTTGAAACTCGTCCGCTCCACCTGCGCAAAGGGAGAGTTGCAAGTGCCTGATGATAGTTGTCGAGAATCATTGCACGCGAGCCGAAATGGGTTCACCCGAAGCAGGCCGTCGCGATAGCAAGTCAAAGAATCCGCGCTCGATTTCCTTTATCTCGGCGTCAAAGTCGAGAGTTGTTGATCCGAGATCAGTCTCTATACGGACGGCGCCTGCAGGCATGAGTTTGTCGGCTTCGACCGTGACGTTACGAGCCATTGCAACTGCGGCATTCTGCCAATAACCAAGGCTTTCGATTGACACTCGAAGGCGCACGTTGGTTGCCGCGTCAAGCCTTTCAAGCTGGTAGTGAACCAACCCGGCGAGTAGCTGAGGATCGACCTGTACTTCGCGGTGCAGGAGTCTCTTTGCAATCGCTAGAGCCAGGCCTACCACTTCCGATTCTGCTTGGCGGAAATATTCATCACGCCTCTTCGCGAACTGCTCGATGGCCTGTGTAACTTCCGCGCGCACACGTTGAAGTTGTTGAGTTGCCTCAAGCTCCACCTGCGCGTTGATCGCGCGACGTTCCTCCTCGAGTCGCTGCGCATACGCAGCCGCCTCTCTTGCTGCACTTTCGTTTGCGCTTGATTCGGCGCTGCCGAGGTCCTCGCACAATTCGTGTTCTGAGGGCTCTGGGATTGAAGCGCCTTCCTCTTGATAGATGAGTGCAGGATAGGAGCTTCGAGTGACATCGATGGAAGTGGACGGAAACAGATCAGACGACGAGTTCATCTTCGCTCTCCTGTTTTAGTTGCATCTTCCCTTGGGCCTCCAGCTTGCGTGCGATCGACACGCACTCCTGTTGTGCCTTGAGTACGTCTTTGGCGCGTACTGGGCCAAGCGTATCCATGTCCTCCTTCAGCATCTCGACCGCACGAGAGGACATCGATTTGAAGAGATGATCGCGAAGCTGAGTGGATGCTCCCTTCAAAGCCTGCGCTAGAGTCTTCTTGTCCAGTTGAGACAGGAGTTCGCGGATACCGACCTCGGGCACCCCCAACAGGTCGTCGAAGGTGAACATCAGATTGCGAATGCTCATTGCCAGCTTGGCGTCATCATGTTCAATCACTTCCAGTATCCCTTTTGCCGAAGCCGGATCCATGCGGTTCAGCAGGTCGGCCACTCCCTTGAAGCCAGCGTACGCGCGGCGGCTCTGCTCGCCGAGAGCTTGTAGCCGGCGATGAAGAACGACGGAAACCTTTTGCGCCATTTCGGGTGAGAACTGGCGCAATTCGGCGAGGCGCTTCACGGCTGCTGCTCGCGTTTCCTCCGTGAGCTTCATTAGCAAGGCGGACGCCTGCTTGGGATCGAGGTGTGCCATGATGAGCGCAATTGTCTGCGGGTGCTCGCCTTGCAAAAACTTTGCGAGTTGTTGCGGATCGGCTTTCTGCAACGAATCAAGTTGACTGGCACTAAGTTCCTGCGCACGACTCACCGCCTCGAGCATTGCCCGCGCACCTTCTTCACCCAAGGTTTTTATCAGCAATCTTTCCGCGTATTCCGTGCCGCCCTGGGCAATGTATTCCTGCGTGATTGCAATGTTGTGATACTCGTTGAGAATCGCGGTGGCTTCTTCGGGATTGATGGTTCCCATCTCCGAGATTTCCTGAGTCACTTTCTGTAACTCAGTCTCATTCAGATTTCTGAAAATCAGGCTCGCCACCTCTTCGCCGAGCAGCACCAGGAGAATTGCGGCCTTGCGAATTCCCGAGTTTGAAGCAGGGAGTGATGGAGCTATCATCGCCGCTCACCATCGCGAATCCAGCTTTGGATCAAGCGTGAAGCTGACGCTGGCTCTTTCTTCACTCGGGTGGCAATCTCATCTTTCAGACGCGTCAGCTTAGGACGCTCGCCGCCTTCAAGTTCCTCGCCTCTTGCGCCTGAGTCCAGTGTAGAGACAGAGCCTGATGTCGCAGAGAACTGCGCACGCGCGTTCTGTTGGCCGATACTGAGTGACCGGATCACTTGTTTCTTCACCGGCCTGAGAATGACCACATACGTTAGCAAGAGAATCAGCAGCAATGCTGCAATCCGCACATAACTGCTCCATCCGATCAAAGTGGTGCGAATCCTTTCGACCCTGCCCGGAGCAGAGGAAACATCCGCTGGTGAAACTTGGAAGCTGAGGTTTTGAACCGTCAGGATGTCGCCCCGCGTGCTGTCGAACCCTACCGAGGCTTTCGCGATGTCCTCAATGCTCTTTAATTCTTCTGGAGAACGCTTCTGGCGCATGATGGCTTTGTTGCTCGGGTTGTAGTTGTCGTCCACGAGCACGGCAACTGCGAGCCGTTTCAGGCGCCCCGCCGGCTGTGTCGAGTGCCTCACTATTTTGTTCACCCCGTAGGTGCCGTTCTCAGATTTCGAGAGGGATACGTTCTCTCCAGAAGCTGTTTTGGCTGCCGTGCCGCCACCAGGTACATTAGAGGCCGTTCCCGCCGCGCCGCCCGGTTGTGGCATGCCGTTCGACTCCGCGGTGCGCTGCATTGTGAGTGCGACCGTCTTCTCCGGGTCGTAGCTCTCTTCCTGTTCTTCGACTGTGCTTGGATCGAACTCGGCATGAACCGTGGCTCGTACGTGGTCGGGGCCGACGACCGACGCGAGAGTCTCTATGAGTCGGGCGGCCAGAACCTCTTCCGCCGAGCGCTCCTCGCTGGTCAGTTGGGCAGTTGCATCGTTCGACCGCTCGCCGGTTTCGGCATCCACGACGGTGACGTTTTGCGGTTCAAGCTTGTCCACGGCGCTTGCCACCAATCGTTGCACTGCGATTCGCATGGAGGCGGAGAGATGATGATCTTTGAGCTTCAAAGTCACGCCGGCTTTTGCCTGCCGCTCCTGTCCGGAGTAGATTGAGTCTGGCGGCATCACAATGTGAACTCGTGCCGCTGCCACGCCGCTCATGCTCTGAATTGTTCGTTCCAGTTCGCCCTCAATCGCACGCTGATAATTCACCTTGTCATCGAAGTCGCTTGTGGCCCAGTTTGTCTTATCGAATATCTCAAATCCCAGGCGTCCGCTGTGAGGTGCGCCTTGCGAAGCAATCTCGAGACGAGCCGTGTCCAGTTGGTCGGTAGGTACGAGCACCGATCTGCCATCTGGCGAAAGCTGGTAACGAATGTTCTTTGCAGCAAGCCGCTGTCCTAGAGATTGGGCATCTGCGGGTTCCATGTTTGAGTACAGCGAGGTCATCTCTGGTGCAGAAAGCAGGTGTACGAACGTAAACAGCACAACAGCCACGAGCAGCGCTCCGCCGCCCAGCAACATGCGTTGTCGCGGTGTGAGACTCGATACAAAGTCGCGCAATTGTGCGACGACTTGCCCGAAGCTTTTCGATTCACTCATAGCACTCGCTTAGAACTGTAGGCGTGATATTTCCTGGTAAGCATTCACTACTTTGTTGCGGACTTGAAGCAGAAGATCAAATGCGAGCGTAGCCCGTTCTACTGCTAGCGTCGCCGAGTGAACGTCCTGACCGTTTCCTGCGATCAGGCTTGAAACCTTCTGTTCGGCGGATGCCTGTAGATCATTCACCTGGTCGACTGCTGAGCCGAGCGTAGTCGCAAAATCGCCGCCTCCTGCCGGGGCGATGCCTGTTGTTACTGCGGCTGGTGAAATGCTGCCCAGTGATGCCGGGGTGATGCCCATGAATGCGCTCCTCTTTATTTCAGTAGTTCGATTGATTGCTGAATCATCTGCTTTACGGCCTGTATTGCCGAGGCATTCATCTGGTACGCGCGTGCGGCTCCCATGAGATCGGTCATTTCAAGCACAGGGTTGATATTCGGATAAGCCACAAAGCCATTACTGTCTGCATCGGGATGGGATGGCTCATAACGCATCACGGGCGCAGCATCGTCGGAAACGATCGAGCGCACTCTGACTCCGCCCGGTTTGCCAGCTGATGTAATCGACTGCCCGGCACCTGCCAACTGCATGCGAAAGCTTGACGGAGCCGTACTTTGGAACACGACTTCTTTACGCTTGTACGGCCCGCCCTCCGCCGTATGCGTGCTCTCGGCGTTCGCCATGTTGCTGGCCACTACTTCCGCTCGCGTCCTTTCCGCACTCAGACCTGAAGCGCTGATTTCCATCACGCCAAACAGATTCATTGCGAAGCTCCTTCATGAATGGCCGCGCTCAGGCGATGAATTTCTGACTTCATCAACGCCACTCCGGTCTGAAACTGCAACTGAGTTTGCGCGAGTGCAAGGCCCTCGCGATCCATGTTCACGTTATTGCCGTCAGGGCGCTCGGTGAGTCCATTCACTTCCGCTACCCGTGGCTTTGCGGCTTGGGTGTCGTCGCTCATTAACGCAGCGAGCTGACTTTTGAAGTCGATGTCGCGTGCGCGGTAGCCAGGAGTATCGATATTGGCGATATTCTCGGCGATGACTCCGCCACGGTATGCGGTCATGTCAAGAAGATGGCTCAATTTCCCCATCATCGGCGTGTCGATCAGATTCATTGCAAGCTCCAGTTCTCCATTGCCGGTTGGAATAGCGCGCTATCGAGCTGCCCCGCGTCGGTATAGTGGAGGTCTTGCAACAATGCAAGACAGGTCTCATCGCGGCACATCAGGTGCGACAGATGATGTACATCAAGCAGACCGTCATGCGCCTGCAGCAGCAAGCGTCGCAGAACCGACCGAAGCTCAGTCACGTTCCCCGGCCACTCGTATCGGCAAAACCTGTCTATCAGCGCCTGGGAACAGCGAATGCGTTCGAATGGTGATGCATTGCGGAGAAATGCATCGGCGATTGCGCGAATATCTTCTGCGCGCTCGCGTAGGGCCGGTACTCGTACACGGAGCAGCAAGGCCGCCAGATCCGGCTGCAGTGGAAGCGCGTTGCTGAACGACGGCGCACAGGTCATCAGCAACTGGATCGCGTTGTGTCGTCCGCTGGCTCTGTATTGATCGAGTGCTTCTGCCAGTCTTTTCTGTGTTTGCAGCGGCAGCAGTTCGGCATGCAGCAGCAATAGCCCGCCTCCGGCAGCGAGGTTCAACTTGCCAATCTGAATCGTGTTCTGGGCTACGCGGGAAGCTTGCTTTCCAAAGAGCAAAGACTCCGCTCCATCAGCTCGGAACATCCGGCAATCCATCGTGAACAGCGACCGGCATCCGGGCCGACGCCTATTCCAAGCGCTTCGCGCCAGCATCCGTCTTCCGGTTCCAGACTCGCCTTCAACCACGAAATGACGCCCCATCTCTACGGCGTCAATCGCTTGAATTGCGGCCATCCGCAGTGATGCATTGCAGCCAACAATTTCAGGAATGACTTGCCAGTCGTTCATCGAATGACCTCAACAGAATTTCTACGTTGGTTCCCAAACCCATGTGCACGAGCAGTGCCACGCTCTCCGTAAATAGCTAAGAAGTTTTTGATAAATTGCGAATCGAACCTATGGGTTTGCGCAGCATTATGTGCGCAGGGGTAATCACCGGCTGTCCATCCGAGAGCACAAACGCCCGCTCGATTACATTGCGCAGTTCGCGAACATTTCCGGGCCACTCATGGGTCTTGAGCTTTTCCTCCGCATCAGCACTGAGTTCGAATTCGGTGTTTCCTGAAAAGCGGGAAAGAAAGTGGCGGGCCAGCAAAGGTATATCCTCCGCTCGGTCGCGTAGCGGCGGAAGCTCGACCGGAAATACAGAGAGGCGGTAGTACAAGTCTTCACGGAATAGCCCTTCTTCGACGCGCTTTTCAAGATCGACATTCGTTGCTGCAACAACCCGGACGTCGAGCTTGAATACATCGCTGGTTCCCAGTCGCTGCACCTCGCCGCATTCGAGAAAGCGCAGCAGTTTCGATTGGCTGGCGAGCGGTAGCTCTCCAATTTCGTCGAAGAAGATAGTTCCTCCGTGCGCGGCGTGAATCTTTCCAAGCCGTGCCTGCACTGCTCCGGTGAACGCTCCGCGAGTGTGGCCGAATAGCTCAGCCTCGACTAATGCTTCCGGGATCGCAGCGCAATTCACCGTGACGAACGGCTTGTCGGCCCGTGCGCTCAGTTTGTGAATCGCCTCGGCAACCAGTTCTTTCCCCACGCCGGTCTCTCCTGTTACGAGCACAGCCGTTTCATGGCGCGCCACTTTACGAACGTTCGAGGCCAGTTGCCGCATGAGGCTCGTCGTGCCTATCATCCCGGGCAGCGGCATAGAGTCCGCACTCGAAACCGCCCTGCTGGATGGAGCTGGTAAAAAGCCCTGTCCCTGGCGGTTGAATTCGCTAAACCACTCATAGGCTGCCGCCGCACGGAAGTCCTCAGCGATCTCGATTTGTTCACTTTCACTATCGAGTAGCACGACGTCCGTTCCCGGAAATTGCTGCTCCACAACACCAATGAGCTCTTCGCTATTCAGGTCCGGCAGATCGCGATCGAGTATCACGATACGTGCCCCCCGCTTTTCCATCAGGTATAGTGCCTCCGCTCCTGACGTTGCTTCCATCGCGCAGGTGAACTGGCTCAGGTGAGTTGTGAGCCGACTGCGTGTATGCGTATTCGGCGTAGCAATCAGAATCGAAGGGGTGGATCGAGGTAAGGGAAGCATGTTCGGTGCGGCGGTCATCGGATCGTTCACAGCCTCATTCTTTGAAAGAGATTAGTGCGACGTTAAGATCTGCTTATCTATGTAAGTGATTGCCTGATACTGCCGATACGAATGCTCGCGAAACGCAACCGAAGTCTGGCCGTGCTCCAGGCGAATGTCGCTTCCTCCGGCGAATTGCAGCAACTTCAGGCATAGTTTCTTTCGTTGCCCTTGCGGCATGCCGGGCCGTATCTGAAGAATGGCACCGTCTTCACAGCTTCGCAGGTCGATGCAGATCTCGTTGCCCGGCACGGCGGCTGCGAGCATTTCATCTAAGATCACAAACATAGCCCGCCTGAAACTTGGCTCATTGCATTGGATCTTTGAGGCTTCGGCCAGAATGGAGACTCGCACGTCCAGCGCCTCGGCGACGATGTTCATTTCTTCCACGCAGCTCTGCAATATTGTGTGGCCTTCGCGTGAGGCAAGCGGCGGAGCATCTTCGAGATTCGACAGTTCGCGGAATACAGCGAGATCCTGCATGAGCCTGTCTATTAGGTCGAGGCAATCCTCCAGCGCACGTTGTGCCGTTTCCTTATCCGGATCCTTGCTCAATGCAAATTCCACAGTGCCGCGCAGTGCAGTGATCGGCTGAGCCAGCATGTGAAACGTTTCGCTAATGAACTCGCGCTCGCGGCTCATGCGACCTCGCTTGGCCTGTCACTTAGTTCATATCCGACGCCACGCACGGTATGTATGAGTCGTGAGATTGCTCCATCGTCGATCTTCTTGCGCAGATAATTGATGTACACGTCAACGACGTTCGTGCTTGTGTCGAAGCTGACGTTCCAGACGTGCTCGATGATCATCGAACGGGTGATGCGCCTTCCAGCATTCCGCATCAGGTATTCGAGCAGCGAGAATTCTTTAGCCGTGAGTTCGATACTCCGTCCAGCGCGTACTACCTTGCGCTCGACGCGATCAAGATGAAGATCCGCAACCTGTAGCACCGATTCCACGGTTGGACGCCCGCGCCGCAGTAGCGCGCGTACCCGGGCGGAGAGCTCCGAGTACGAGAAAGGTTTGTTGATGCAATCGTCGGCACCACTATCAAGGGCCTGGATCCGGTCTTCGACTCGAGGACGGGCGGTAAGTACAAGCACAGGAACCTGCGGCTTGTTCGGGCGCAGACTCCTTAATGCTGATATGCCATCCATTTTGGGGAGATTCAAGTCAAGCACCAGCAGGTCGTAATCAATTTCATTGGCCATCAGTGACCCCTGCTCGCCATCCAGGGCAACTTCCACGGCGTAATGTTCGGCTTCGAGACCCTTGCGAATGTAGGAAGCAAGCGCCGCGTCGTCTTCTATCACGAGGATTCGCATTACTGAGAACTCCGAGTGTCTTGCTGACTGCCTAAGGATTACGCGGGGGCGCGGCAGTTGTTTAGGAAACAATGAGTTTTTCGAGGCTTACCAATGAGTGTTACTTCCCGTTCCGGTCTCATTTCCCAATGCGAGCGGTTAGGGATGGCATGTACCTCTTTGGGGTGGAGTGGCAGCGAGCAACAAACCTTCCGCAACAATTTGCGACCTTAGGCCTGAGAGGGATTAAGGGCAAAAACGTGTGACCTAGTAGCTCAACCCGATTGTGAGCGATTGTATTGAAAACTATGCTGATTCCATCCCGCAGTGTGAGGCGTTTCCGGCATTCATGGATTCAACGAGTTCAAAGCATCGCGCACACCCGTCCCTGCTCCGGCAGGTATTGAAGGTATCGCGCCCCTGCTGGCCACACTTGGTCGGAATCAGTTTGCTATGTTTACTCTCGGCCCCGGCAACTCTGCTTGCGCCGCTTCCGCTCAAAATCGCGGTGGACAGCGTTCTCGGGACGCGGACATTGCCGGTGTGGCTGCAAAGGCTCCCGTGGCCCCACCGCTGGCTCACGGTTCCCAATGGCGGACTTGCCATCTGCGCGATATTGCTGTTGAGCATTGCATTGCTGAACTGTTTTCAATCGTTGCTAAGCTGGCTGCTTTCCACTTACACGGGTGAAAAACTCGTCCACGATTTCCGTGGACAATTGCTCTTCCACACGCAACGGCTAAGTTTGTCAGTACACGAGCGACGCGGCTCAAATGACATTGCTTATCGCATCCAGTACGACGCTCCGGCTATACAGAATGTGTTCTTACAGGGCATGGTGCCGATGCTGTCGTCGGCCTTCACGTTCGTTGCCATGTTGTTGGTCACGATGCGTATCAGTTGGCACATAGCGTCCATTGCTGCCGTACTCTCGCCTGTACTGTTTGTTCTCGCCCGCAATTCAAGCCGCAAAGTTCGTGAGGGTTATGACGAAGTTCGCGAACTAGATAGCTCCGCCATGCTGGTGCTGCACGAAGCTCTGAGTTGTCTGCGGGCGGTGAAAGCATTCGGGCAGGAGGCATACGAAGACGAACTCTTCCGTCGTAAATCGCGTCAGCGCATGAGCGAGCAGGTGAAACTCGCGTCGATACAGGCAGGCTTCCATGTGCTCATCGGTTTCTGCGTCGCGCTCGCGGCCGCGGTTGCACTTGTCATGGGCGTGACCGAGGTGCGGCAGCACATGATGACCGTCGGCGAGTTCTTGCTCGTAATGGCCTACATGGCGCAACTCTACGAGCCGCTTCGCACTATGAGCACCAAAATTCCGGAACTGCAGTCGTCAATCTCAAGCCTGCATCGCGCATTCGCGCTGCTAGAAGAAACGCCCGAACTGCAGGATGTGCCCCCAGCCAAGGCCCCCATTCGCGTTGAAGGTGAAGTAGAGTTCCGCAACGTTTCCTTCCAGTACACCACGGCAGGCCGCACGGTGCTCAATGACATCTCATTTCACATCCGTCCCGGCATGCGCGTAGGAATTGTCGGCCCGAGCGGTTCGGGCAAAAGCACGCTGGTTAATTTGCTAACTCGCTTCTACGATCCTACGGACGGCGCCATTCTCGTTGATAGCAAGGATCTGCGCGAGTACAGTCTCTCCGAACTGCGCCAGCAGTTCTCTATCGTGCTGCAGGAACCCATGTTGTTCTCCACCACCGTGGCTGGGAACATCGCATATGCCAATCCGCAAGCCTCGCGCGCCGAAGTGATCGAAGCCTCGAAACTGGCGAATGCCCACGAGTTTATCGAGCGCCTACCCAAAGGCTACGACACCTTGATTGGCGACGGCGGCACACGACTTTCCGGCGGCGAGCGTCAGCGGTTAGCGATTGCGCGCGCATTTCTCAAGAACTCGCCCATGCTGCTCCTCGACGAGCCCACCAGCGCCGTAGATATTCGTACTGAGCAACTCATCATTGAAGCGCTCGAAAAACTGATGAGCGGACGTACCACGTTCATGATTGCCCACCGTCTCAGCACGCTTGAAAGCTGCGATGCTGTACTCGTACTTCAGAATGGATCGTTGCTCAAGATCACGAATACGGTCGATGAAGCCAGAACTCATGTGCTAGCCTGCATGGCGCCGCGCTCGACCGAGATTTCCACGCCTGGACCGGTGCTCGTGCGTTACAAGAATGAAGGTCCTGCGCCCGCCTAGTTCTTTGTAGATGGCTCACCGACTCTGATACTTTCTTTAGTTATGAGTCAGCCGCCGAATCTGCTTCTTCTCAGCAGTTCCACCGTTTTTGGCACTGGATACCTCGACCACGCCGAGCAAGAGATTCGCAACACGCTGGGCGCCCGCAGCCGCGTGGTCTTCATTCCGTATGCTCTGGCCGATCGAGTTGCCTACGCGCAGAAAGCGATCACGCGTTTTGGTGCGATGGGCTTCGACTGCAAGTCTATCGAGGACCACGCTGATCCGGTGCGCGCGCTGGATGCCGCCGATGCTGTATTCGTCGGGGGAGGGAACACCTTCCGCCTTCTTAAGGCCTTGCACGAGCGGGAACTCATTGACGCCATCCGCAGTCGTGTCCATGACGGAATGATCTACATGGGCGCCAGTGCAGGATCGAATGTTGCAGGCCCGACGATGCGGACTACGAACGACATGCCCATCGTTGAGCCGCCCACGCTCGACGCTCTCAACCTGTTCCCATATCAGATCAATCCCCATTACATCGATCCCGAACCTGACTCCACTCACATGGGAGAGACGCGTGAAGAGCGCCTGCTGCAATATCTCGAGGAAAACGAGACACCGGTTGTTGCTCTGCGCGAGGGTTCGTATCTGCGCGTGAACGACGGGAAGATACATCTCAAAGGCAGCCGGGGCGCTCGCATCTTTAAGCGGGGTGGCGAGCCCTTCGAGATCACGCCTCCCGCGGAGATCGTCATCTAAACTTCACTCGTTTGCTGAATTTCACCTTGCTAGGAGCGCAATCTGAAGAGTGTACGCAAGATTGGCGTGATCGCGCTTGCCGCGGCGACTTATTCCATGGTCGCCGGAGGCCCGTTCGGGCTGGAAGAAATCGTAGGCAGCAACGGATACTCACGCGCCATTCTGATCCTTTGCCTTACGCCTGTGCTTTGGGCTCTGCCCGTGGCGCTCATGGTGAGCGAACTTGCGTCCGCGCTGCCGGAAACAGGAGGCTCCTACATCTGGGTACGCCGTGCCATGGGGCCTTTCTGGGGATTTCAGGAGTCCTGGCTCACCTTCGCCGGAAGCATCTTCGACATGGCGATTTATCCTCTTCTTTTCTCCGCCTACCTATCTCACCTCCTGCCAGCACTTGGCAAAGGTGGCACACCGTACGTGATGGGCATCTTCATGATTGCCGTCTGCGTAATCATGAACCTATTTGGTACGGACTTCGTCGGACAGGGATCAATCGCATTCGTCCTGCTTTTGCTTTCGCCTTTCGCACTGCTGCTCTGGCGTGGAGCCGTCTCTCCTCACCTTGCTGCTGCCGCACCTGTCGCGACGAAGTCAGACATGCTGGGTGGCGTTCTCATCGCAATGTGGAACTACATGGGTTTCGACAATGCCTCAACCATCGCCGGCGATGTTAAGAACGCCACAAAGACGTACAGCCGCTCCATGCTGTTTTCTCTTACTGCGATCGTTGTCACCTACATTGCGCCGATTCTCGCCCTATCGCATACGGGCCTTCCACTCTCGGCCTGGGAAACGGGCTCCTGGGTCAACATCGCAAATCTGTTTGGCGGCCAGCGCCTTGGCCTTTTCATGACTGCCGCCGGAGTCATCGCCGCGCTGAGCACGTTCAACGCCCTTGTCCTCTCGCTCTCACGACTACCGTATGCAATGGCGCGCGACGGCTTCCTGCCGCAAACGTTCGCAGTAGAAAATCGGTTCGGCGCCCCGTGGGTGGCGATCATTATCTGTTCCGCGCTTTGGGGGCTTGCCATGACGTTGGGCTTCGAAAAGACAGTGATGCTTGACGTCTTACTCACCGGCTTGAGCATCCTCCTGGAGTTCTCCGCGCTCGTCGCGTTGCGATGGAAAGAGCCGCAACTTCCGCGTCCGTTCCGTGTGCCGGGCGGCTTTCTCGGTTTGGTGACCTTGTGCACGCCTCCAGTGATCCTGATTGCCCTGTCCTGCGCGCGCAACCATGCGGAACGAATCGGCTCGGTGAACGCGCTGATCGTGGGAGTAGCGATCGTACTCCTTGGGGCCGTCCTGTACTGGTGCAGCAGGTTTGCCGTGGCTCGTTCCCGGCAAACTCAGGACGAGCCCTCGGTTTGACTCGTCGACTTCAGCCCATGTTTCAGTGTGTTTCAACGCCAGTTGCGTCTGAGCCACCTCGCCTGATAATCTACAGTCAATCAGTGATGTAGGCGCGTAGCTCAGTTGGTTAGAGCGCTACCTTGACACGGTAGAGGTCAGGAGTTCGAGTCTCCTCGTGCCTACCATTTCTTTTCTACAACTTGCGGTAAGCCAAGCACAAAAGCCGCACCCGTTTCTGCACCCGTTTATCATCATTGGATTGCCTCGGTAGCGACTTTGATCGCCTGCAGAAACTTTCCCTGTGCCGCAATCTGGCTGTTCTGGACATGATGCGTGTAGATCTCCAGCGTCGTACTCAGCTTCTTATGACGCAGGGTCTTCATCGTGACCGCCGGGTCCACGCCATTATCGGCGAAAAACTCGGCTAGGCTGTGTCGGAGCGAATGCCATCCGAAACGGGTGGATTTGTCGCCCTTGGCCAAGACGCCAGCCTGCACCCCAGCTGGACGCAAATAATCCCGTGCCACGATGCTCGCGCATCGCGGAATGCGGCCTCCGCATTTGCTGGACGCGAACAGCCAATCCGAGTTCTTGGCGTAGGATGTCTGCCGCCGCCATTCCTGCAGGAAGCCAGCCAGTACCGGATGCAATGCAACCGATGACATTGAATGTACATTCTTGCCGTCGGTCACCCGGCCCTTGGACCATGCCCGACGAACGAGAATGCGATTGCCCACATAGTCAATGTCGTGCCACTGGAGGCCGAATGCTTCCTCTCCGCGTAGCCCCGTCGCGGCACAGGTGAGCGAAAGCGTCCATTCCAGTTGTGTCTCCGGCGTGTCCAGATAATGGAGAATGCCGATCATCTGTTGCGGAGACACGGTTACCGTGTTGCTTGCAGCGCCCGACTTGCAGCGGACATGCGTCATAGGATTGGCATCCGCATTTCGCGGAATGAGTCCGTGACGCTGCGAGTGCCGGTACACCTGATTCATGACCGATTTGATCTTGCTGATTGCCGTCCAGGACAAGCGCACCTTCTGTTTCCCGCGTTTGCCGCACAAAGTGGACGCCAACGTCTCAAACCACATTTCAACAGTCAGTGGACTGATGTCAGTGGCCACTTCCGCACCCCATCTCGGGATAATATGGGAGCGAAGGTTGTGGAGATCACGAGCTGCCGTCTCCCTTGCCTTCCTGCCGATCACACCATCTTTCCTCTTCAGTTCATTTTCGATGTAATGCTCGGCAAGCACATCAAAGGTCGATACTGCGGTTGGCATCTTCACCAGATTTGAGAGACCGAGGCGCTCGACTTCCACCCACGCGGCTTTTTCGCTTCGTCCAATGTCCCGGACGAGGCCGATGGCGCGGGACTGCTCAACCCGCCTTGCATCCGAAGCCCGCGTTATGTTCCATCGATACACCCAGGTCGCTCCCTGCGCATATTGCTTGATTGAAAGAAACCCTCGCTGAATTCGCGACATTTACCTTTGTCCCTTCTGTCGCGTTCGCAAAGGACTGCCGGAAACAATTTTACCTTGAGCGGCAGTCGCCTGATTTGTCATATGCGCAGAGAGTTCTGAGCGGAGAAAGCGCCACTGGTTGCGCGATCCACGTCGCAGAGGATGCGCCGGGATCTCCCTGGCGCGGGCCATACGAAGCAAGTAACGGGGAGTGCAGGACAGAAAAGACGCCGCTTCGTCAGGACCAATAAAGGGCTCGAATGACAAAATGTTGGCTACATTATCCATGTGCCACCAAGCCCTTCTTGGAACTCGCCTTGAAAAACCGGATATCCTCTCCGTTGTGGCGCCCATAGACAAAACGACTGGTTGACCGAATGCCAATGGCGTAGCGCGGAAGGAATGCCTCTATCTGCACCACATCACCGAACAGGTCAAGGGTTTTCCAAGAAGCTGAAACTAAATTCTGCACAAAGCACCTCAAACGCACGGTCGATGGGAGGAAATTCGCACCGCTATTACCGGACGCCCCCTAAGGTATGCGAGAAATCCGACCTCGATTTATAACTCTTGGACCCCATTTATTCGAATTCCATATAAATCTTTGACCACACTCTATTGTCAAAGAACCACACTCGCAGAAAACTGGATGACTGAGAAGAGGACGAAATCCATCTCGGTGTGCGCTGCGCGCGACGTTCTTTCACTTCCGCGGGGCGAGTGTGATCCCTGCGCTGCGCTCCGGGCCGGCCCTTCGGGATAGCGCGCCCGCGCGCCAAACGATAAAGCCGTTTCGCACTTGTCGTGCCCACCCGCTCGGTCCTTCAACCTCGCCCTCCGTCGTTCCTCTTTGTCTCCCGGTGGTTCGTTTTTTCCTTCGCTTCGCTCCTGGGTGAAAGAAAAAAACGCCCCACCGGGCAGACAAAGGAAAAACAATGGAATATCAGGGCAACAACAACAGCAACAATGGCGTAGCCGCCGTCCATGCGGCTTCCGACAGTAATAATCGGAAGCCAGCCAGCGCCCAGCAACTCATCCGTGAGAACGTCCAGTATCTCATCACACAGCTTGAAGCCGGACACAGCGAAGCCCTCACCGCATTTCTCGATGCGATGGCTCACTTTCACAACTACTCTTTCGGAAACGTGCTCTTGATCGCGAGACAACGGCCCACGGCAACCAAAGTTGCAGGGATGCGGACGTGGAATGAGCTTGGCCGCCGCGTCAAACGTGGCGAAAAAGGTATCGCGATTCTTGCACCAATGATCGCGAAGAATCGAAAGAAGGACAGCCAGAAATCCGCCACGGAAGCCCTCGATGCGAACAAGTCTGCGCTTCTCGGCTTTCGCCGTGTGTACGTATGGGATGAAGCCCAAACAGACGGTGTATCACTGCCGACGCTTGGTGAGACGACCGGAGAAGTTGGCGAATACCTCGACCGCTTGCGGGAGTTTGTTTCTTCACGCGGAATTACTTTGGAGTACAGCGAAGACATTGCACCCGCGCTCGGAGTTTCCTATGGTGGCAAAATCGCTCTGCTGCCGGGACAGACGAAGCCCGAGGAGTTCATCGCTCTGGTTCACGAGGCGAGCCATGAACTTTTGCATAAATCCGAACGGCGCACGGCAACCACCAAGACAGTGCGCGAGACGGAAGCCGAAGCAGTCGCCTTTGTTATCGCAAAAGCCATCGGCTTGAGCGCAAACACCAGCGCCGCATACATCCAGCTTTACCACGGCAACGCAGAGTTGCTGATGGAAAGCCTTGAAGTCGTTCAACAGACGGCCTCTGTGATCCTCGCGGCGATCCAGACAGAAGAATCCATTTCGCAGGACGTGCCGGAATCCCAGTTTTCAAACGCGGAAGCACGAACCGCCGCGTAACCGCCGTTGATCCACGCGGACAGGCGAGGTGTGTCTGTCCGCTCGGTTTCCACCTTCAACCGAAAGGAGACACCAGTCATGTCCACCGCAGTTCGCAGCAACAACGAATATCGGAATCTGCCCGTTGAGCAGTTGCAGGAATCGCCCACCAATCCACGCCGCCGCTTCGATGAGCACAGCTTGGCGGAACTGGCATCCAGTTTCAAATCGCAAGGTGTATTGCAGCCTTTGCTTGTCCGCACCATCGAGGATGACAAATTCGAGGTCGTTGCAGGAGCACGCAGATTGCGTGCCGCCAAACTCGCCGCACTCGAAGAAGTCCCGGCGCGCATCGTCGCACTCTCCGACATCGAAGTTCTCGAATGTCAGCTAATCGAGAACGGACAACGCGAAGGCGTGCATCCATTGGAGGAGGCATCGGCCTATAAAGCAATGATTAAAGCCGATGGAGCGCACTACGATGTTGCGCGTATCTCAGCCAAGATTGGCCGGAGTCAAGTGTATGTTGCAACCCGTCTTCGCTTGACGGAACTGATTCCGTCCATTGCCGAGGCATTTCTTGCAGACCAGATCGGCATCGGTCATGCGCTGGAAATCGCCAAGCTACCGCCGTCCGAACAGCAACGCGCATTCGATGCGGCATTCCGCACCGTCTGGAATGGCGGCAAAGAAAGCCGCGTGTTGATGCCTGTACGAGAGGTGACGGCATGGATTGAGCAGAACATCCTGCTCTCGCTCGAAACCGTGCCGTTCGACAAAAGCGATGAAACGCTTGTACCCGAGGCAGGAAGTTGCGCAAACTGCCCCAAACGCACTGGCTACAACACCCTGCTTTTCGATGCAGCATTGAAGGACTCGTGCACCGATGGAAACTGCTACAACAACAAACTCGGCAAGTTTGTTGAGAAGGAGATTGCAGAGAAACCCAAGCTGGTACAGATTACAACCGCCTATGGAACTCGCGGCAACGATACCGTGCTCGGGCGCAACCGTTACGTCGCTTTGAATCTTTCCGCAAAGAACGGAAAATCCAAAGCTCCGCTCTCGCCCTATCAGAAGCCGTGCAAGCAAATGAGCGAGGCAATCGTAGTGGATGGAGCGGAACGCGGGCACGTTGTCAAAGTGTGCGCCGATCCGAACTGTGCCGTTCACTTTGCCGACCGTCACACCCCCAACCCTGAGCAAGTAGCAAAGGAGCGGGAACAGAGACGAAAGGAACTGGAACGGCAGAAACTCGAAATCACAGTGCGGCATCGCACGCTGGCTGAAATACTGAAACGAATTGCAGCGCCATTGGGCCGCATTGATCTCGCGCTGGTTGCGAGTGGGCTTCTGAGCAAGCTTGAACCCATGCGGAAAGAAGTATTGGCACGGCGGCATAAGCTGATCGAAAAGACTAGCGACAAGGTCACCTACCCGCAGGTGCAGCAGGCTATGTCAAAGCTACTAAGGCAAGCCGATGAGGCGGCATTGTCAAAGCTTCTGATAGAAGTCACCCTTTTGGAGGGCGACGCGGACGTGTTGACGGCAACGGCCAAGCGGCTCCGCGTGGATGTTGCGAAGGTGCATAAAGCGGTTGAAGATGAGTTTGCCGCCAAGCGAGCCAAGCGGGATGGTAAGCAGAATAGCGTCGCGAAAAAGAGCACGGCGAAAACCGCAGCGTAACCAATTTCACTCAACAATTCAGGCACTCGGAAACCCTCCGGGTGCCTTTTCCTTTGTTCTCCAAGCCCGTGATCCCACCCGGCTAAGGACTCCTGCTATCGCAGGATGCGTCTTCCTCCCACCCCACGGGCATGGCACAGATTGAGAGCACCAAATTCTCGTTTCGTGACGCGGAAAAGGCCTGTCGGAAACGCTCCGGCGCGGTGGTACTGCCAGATGCCAGTGGATTATTGCTTTGGCGAGCGAAATGAAGCAGCCACTAGTCATCGATTTCAAGGTCGTTTTGTTTCACTTGATTTCTTGGCCCGTGGGCTTCGTGACAGGCGTGTCTTTGCTTAACCGTTTTCTCCACAACCGGCTGCTGCTCGTGGCGAAGTTGCTCCTCCAACCTTTCGACGCGCGCGACGAGCAATTCCAGTTGCTGAGTAATGGTCTTCGTCTCGTTTTCGATCAAACCTGCAGCTGGTGCATTGAACGCCAGCCTCTCGTTGAAGACAATCAATAAGGTGTCGGTACTCTTCGTAGAAGCCTATATTGTCGCGGAACTTCAGCGATACGATTTGTTCAGGCTCGACGCCTAAGGATTCTGCCGCGCTCTTGAACTTACGTCTGAATGCATCCTCCCGGTAATCCATCAGGAATCTCCCTTTTCAACATAAGATCGATTCCATTCTACAGGCCTGAGTCGGCTTGGAATGTTGCAGTTGACGCGGGGCAGAACATCTCCGCGAGATCTGCTGAGCAGAATTCACGGATCTATATCCAAAAGATATAAGTCGGCTCAAAAAGATATAAATCAACTTCACATTTCTGGCTTAGCTTCTCCCAAGCGCAACCCGCAACGGTTGCGAATTCAATGGAGGAGTTTTCGCACGATGCCGCCAGATCACGCCGCACCCATCCACCGCCGTTTCACATGGACACGGCTCCGAACGCTTGCCCCTCTCCTGATACTGGATCTTCTGATCCCGTCCGCCGCCCACGCCCAGAGCACCGGCAGTTCTCCGTGGGAAAACGCCGTCAACGCCCTGAAAACTTCATTCACCGGTCCCATCGCCACGGGGCTGTCACTTGTTGCCATCGTCGTTGGTGGCCTCATGTTCGCCTATGGCGAGGGCCAGTCGAAACGGATGCTCGCCGGAATTGTCTTCGGCGTCGGCATGGCCATCGGAGCCGTGAACTTCATGGCCTGGCTGTTCCCATAAACCCCAGAAGAAAAGGAGGTGATGCGCGATGGCACAGGGCGGTTCGCAGCAAGAGTACCGGCACAACAAGGTGTTCAAGGCGATGAATCGCCCGTTGACCATCCTTGGAGCGGAGCGGCGATTATTCTTCGTCGCCCTGATCTCGGGAGGCGCAGTCTTCTCTCTCATGCACTCGTTGTTAGGAGGAATCCTGCTGTTCGTAGTGGGAGTGATCGCCGCACAGCGAGCGACCAAGTATGACGTGGAAATTCTGCGCGTGCTGATGAATTCGGCGAAGTTCTGCAGGCGGTATGACCCGATGAAGTGGCAACCGACAGAAATACGGATTGCGAGGCGCGATGTTTAAGGTTGAGCAAATCACGAGAGATTGGAAAGAAGCCGGATCGTTGCAGGCGCATATCAACCTGTACGGTTTCTGGGACGAGAATGCCTTCTTCACTAAATCCGGCGATCTTGGCGCGGTGCTCAAAATCGGAGGAATTGATTACGAGAGCCTCGACCACGCCGGGCGCGATTATGCGGCGAAGCGTTTGGAGGCCGCCTTCCGGAGCTTGGACGACCGAACGCGGCTGTACCAAATTCTGTTTAAGCACAACCGACCGGCAATTAGGCACGAGGACTACCAGAACCCGCTGGTGAGTGCAGCCGTCGAACAGCGAGCGGCATTCCTCCAGTCGAAGGCGGACCGGCTATACGGGATCGAGATCTTTTGGGTGGTGATGATCGATGGGAACTACACCAAGAGCGGGCTGCTCCATGCCCTGTCCCAACTCGCCAAAGGTCCGCGCCGCGCGGTCAGAGAACTGAATGCAATGCTTGCGGGGAATCGACAGCGAACACTGCTGTTCGAGCAGATCAACCGCGATCGTATGCACCTGGAACAAAAGATTCAAAGTTTGAGAGGGCAGCTCAATGACCTCATGCAGGTCGAGCTGCTAGGGGCGGAGAAGACCTTCCGGCTTGTCCGGCGTCTCGTGAACTTCCGCCCCTTCAAAACTCAGGAGGCGCGGCTGCAAGGGCCGCGCTTCCTCGATTGGCAATTGTGCGATTCGGAGTTGGAGGCCCATCGAGGCTATCTCCGGATGGACGACGACTACCTGCGAGTCCTGACAGTGAAGGAGATGCCAGCTACAACGCATCCGCTATTGCTGAATGGGCTGCTCGACATTTCCGCCAACTTCCACGTGGTGAGCGAATGGCATCCGGTCGATGGCGCGGCGGCTCGCAAGGAGATCAATAAGCGCCGCCGCCACTACCACAATTCCAAAACCAGTTTTCTCTCGAACTTACAGGACCAACAGAATGCAGGTCTGCGAGATGAGTTGGTCGATGACTCGAAAGAAGCCGCTGTTGCCGAGTTGGGCGATGCTTTAACGGCTATCGGCATGGAAGGTAAGTCCTTCGGCGAGTTCACGTTTTCCGTCGTGATCTATGACGAGGACAGCGCAAAGGTGGAGCACGCCATTGCCGAATTCCAGAAACTCTTCACCACGCATGACGGTCTCCTGTATGAAGAGCGTTACAACCTGCTGAATGCTTTTTTTGCCACAGTTCCCGGCAACCGGCAGTTCAATCTGCGCAGGCAGTGGGCGTTGAACTCAAACTATGCCGACCTATCGTTTCTCTTCACCGTCGATTCCGGCAAACAGCGGAATGCGCATCTGGAGAAGGAATACCTCGCAGCATTGGAAACCGCGCATGCAACACCGTACTACCTGAACCTGCATTCGGGCGATGTGGCGCACACGCTGGTGTTGGGCGCGACCGGCTCCGGCAAGAGCTTCACGTTGAACTTCCTGATCCAGTCGTTGCAGAAGTACGAACCGCTGACCTTCATCTTCGATCTTGGCGGCAGCTACGAAACACTCACGCGCGGTTTCGGTGGCACATATCTCAATGTCGGACTGAAGAATCCCGGCTTCACCATCAACCCATTTTCGTTGGGGTTGACGCACGAGAACCTGAATTTCCTGTACCTGTTCACCAAGGTCCTGATAGAGGCAAATGGACGCTACGAACTGACGCCAGAAGACGACAAGGCGCTCTTTGCCGCCATCGAGCGCATGTACAAGCTTCCGCTTGATATCCGTACGCTTTCAAATTTTGCGTCCATCCTCGGACCGCTCGGAGAGCGCCTCCATCGATGGACTCAGGCCGGGCAGTTCGGATACCTGTTCGACAATCCCGAAGATACGCTCAGCTTCTCGCACTTCCAGACCTTCAACTTCGATGGTTGGTCGGACTACCCGGACATCCTAGAACCGCTGCTGTTTTACGTTTTGGAGCGGGCATCCTCGGAGATCGAAAAAGCGGAGAACGCCGCAACCTTCAAAGCATTTGTGATCGACGAGGCGTGGATATTCCTGAAGAACCGCACCATTCGCGACTGGATCACACGTGCCGAAAAAACGTGGCGCAAAAAGAATGCCGCGATGATTCTTGCCACGCAGTCGGTCGTCGAGTTGCAGGCGTCGGAGATGCTGCATGTTGTCAACGAGTCCTGCCCAACGAAGGTATTTCTCGCCAACCCAAACATCGATCGCAAGCTGTATGCAGAAATTTTCCAGTTCAATGACACGCAGCTTGAGCTGCTGGAAAGCCTTGTCCCTAAACGCGACCTGTTGCTGATTCAGCCCGGCAGCACCAAGAAGCTGGTACTTGAAGTCGATGCCCTCAGCTACTGGGTCGCTACCAATAACGCCCGCGACAACCTTCGCAAACAGGAGTACTTCGCCCGATACGGCGCAGAGGACGGATTGCTGCGCCTTGCCCATGACTATCCCAACCCAATGAAAGGTGACAAATGAAGATTAAATTTGTTCTCGCTCTCTCGCTGGTGCTGGCCACCAGCGCCGGCTTTGCTCAGCAGACCGCCCGCGTGGTGAAGTACCACGCCAACGACATCATCAGTGTGCGCGCCAAGATGCGCTACACGACGCTCATTCAGATTCCGGCGACGGAGAAAATCCTGGAAGTTGCCACCGGCGACAAGGACTTCTGGATCATCGACGCCACTGGCAACTACTGCTTCCTGCATCCGGCTAAAGCTGCGATCCATTCGAACCTTAATCTGATTACCGATAAGGGCAGCGTGTATTCATTCACGTTGGACGAGGTAGAGAACGCCGATCCAGATCTCAAGGTCGTGATCGAACCGTCCGATGCATCGGTGTTGGCCTCAGCCAACTCGGTGCCCAAGCTGGTTCCGGCATCGGAGGTTGCATCGGCGCAGGCTCAGGCGCTGGCAGCACAGAGCCGTGCCACGCGGGCCATCGAGCAGTTCCGCACGGAGTTCCCGACCAAAGCGCTGAAGTTTGACTACGGCTACAAGGACCAAAAGCCCTTCAACGTTTCGGCAATCTACCATGATGCGCAGTTCACTTACATCAAATCGTCGGCAACGGAGAAGTTCTCCATCTATGAGTTGAAGGACGGAAAGCCCGACCTCATCAACTTCCAGCTGCTGGACGGAACCTATGTGATTCCCAAGGTGGTCGATCACGGCTACCTCGAAATCGGCAAGCACCGGCTCGCTTTCGAGCGGGCGGGGCAGTAGGAGACGGCGATGCCAGAGCAGAAACAGACTCCCGAAATTCCATCCGATCCGCAGCCCTCTCCACCATCGGCGGAATTGCGCGACCGCCGCCAGAATCCGGAGGGTGTAGTCCCGAAGCAGAGTCAGGCGTATGTCATGGCCGGATTGGCCGTAGTGATTTTGCTCGCGGTGCTGTTCTCAAACAACCGCACCAAACCAACGGCGAAGCCCAGTGCTGCAACTCCGGCAGTGTTCTCGAATGACGCCAATCAACGCAACATCGAGGAGCTGAAACACGATCTCTCGGAAGAGCAGCGCAAGGCTGAACTGCAGGCACACTCTCAGAGAACTGCCGGTGTCGGAGCCACGTCAGCACCAGCTGGTGCTGTACAGCCAAGCACGCCTCCGAACAGCACTGTTCAGGCGCAGGCGGAGCCGCCGCATGACCCGGTAAAAGACGCCGAACGAGCACTGGCATTCAAGGCGCGTTTTGCGTCGAACCTCGTGCTGCCCGGTGATTCTGCTACGCACGCGGAAGCCACTCAAACGTTCAGTGCCCCTGCACGTCTTTCTGAAGATGAACCTGTTGCGTCCAGTTCTACTGCGTCCGCGCAGAGTACGCACGCGACGCAATCGGCCGGAGCGGCAGCCAAGCGAGCCCCTGAAGTCAACGTCAACTCCGCCTTTGGCCAGCCCTATGTGCTCTTCGAGGGAACGACCATCGATACCGCACTGGTAAACCGCTTGGATGGTGAGTTCTCAGGACCTCTCAAGGTCATGGTGACCAACCCGGTTTATAGCCAGGACCGCCAGCATGTGCTGATTCCGGAAGGAACATTCCTTCTGGGTGAAGTGCAGAAGGTTTCCGGCGTTGGCCAGAAGCGTTTGGCAGTCGTCTTCCACCGGATGCTCATGCCGGACGGTTACTCGGTGGACCTTGACCAGTTTCACGGCCTTAACCAGGTTGGCGAGACCGGACTGAAGGACAAGGTGAACAACCACTATGTAGCAATCTTCGGAGCCTCAATTGCGTTGGGCGTTATCTCTGGCGCGGCAGAAGCTACCACCACCAGCGGATCCAGCCAGAGCGGCTCGGACATGTACCGGCAGGGCGTGGCTTCGAGCTTGTCGCAGGAGAGTGTCCACGTTCTCGACCGCTTTATCAACTTGCCACCAACGATCACGATCCGCGAAGGCCTTCGGATCAAGGTCTACATGACCCAAGACCTGCTTCTGCCAGCGTATGAAAACCACACGGTTCCGCCCAATATTTGAGCCGTGATGCACAACCACCACCGATAACAGCGCCAGTCACGACTGGCCGAATGGAGGTTCCAATGAATATAGGGAGATTTTGCTGTCTCATTTTCGCATTCGCGGCACTGCTCGTGCCTTCGGCACATGCGCAGTGGGCGGTATTCGATGCCAGCAACTACGCCAATGCCGTCCAAGAGTTTAAGCAGTTGCAGCAGATGTACACGACTGCCAACCAGACCCGCGACCAGATCATTCAGTCGTACAACCTCGCCTATCAGATGTCACGGATGCCGCAGAATCTCGGCGCTCGCTACCAGTCCAGCTTCTCACAATGGACCAACGTTTCCTCGCCGAATACCTACGGCAACACGCCGGCATGGAACGATGTATTGAACCTCGGTAGTCCGAGCCGCGCCACGGCGGCTTACAACTCGGCGGTGATTCAGCCGCAGAGCTATCCCGGCACAAGTCTTGCATCGCAGGATGCGCTGACCCAGGCGGCGATCAAAAACCAGTATGCCACCTCCGAGTTAGGTCAGGGGACGATCACCAGCACACTCTCCACTTTGGGCACAGTACGATCCAACTCCCAAGTCTTCTCGCAGAAGCTCGCCAACCTCGAATCCGACACCTACTCCACCGACCCGAACCAGCAGACCTCAAACGCTCTGCTGGGAAAAATCAACACTGCCACGCTGCTACAGATTCACTCGCAGCAGGATACCAACCAGATCCTTGCCGCCTCCGTTGCTCAGCAGGCTCTCGCCGATAAGCAACGCATGGATGAGCAGAACCGGCTCATCAACCAGTCGATTTACTTCCAACAGAACTTCCCTACGACCATGCAGCGCACCACGGGCGGGGTGAGCACTTCCATGCAGTCGATTTCACTGAGCACCTCCGGAAGGTAAGCGATGGGACAGAATCCATTCACGTTTCTAAGCCAGGCCATCGGCCAGTTGCTCACTACCAAGAGCGCAGCCATTCAGTCCATGGGCCTGAATATGTTTCGAGGCTTGGCGGTGATCCTGATCGTATGGTTCGGGGTGAAGGCTGCCTTGTCCGCCGCACACGGACATGGCGGCTTCAACTTCGCCCGTTTCGCTGACCTGATTCTCTTGATCTCCTTCGGCCTCGGAATGCTGACCTACTACTCGACGCCCCTTCCGGGCGTCGGGTACAGCTTCAGCGACCTGATTACCCAAGAGGCATTGCAGCTCTCCTATCAGATCGAGTCGGACCAGACGCAGCAGATCGCCGATGCCGTTGTGACTGCCGAGGACCAGCTCGGTAGTCCGCCGGGCGTCTTCAGCTTGCACGAGTCGATGACGTTCATCGTGATGGCCATCGCGCTCGCGGCGATGCAGGCAACGGCGTTTGCCATCATCGCCTACGGTTATGTGGCATCCGCCGTCTGCGTGTTACTGGGGCCGATCTTCATTCCGTTCTTCATTCTGCCGAAGATGGATTGGCTCTTCTGGGGATGGCTCAAGGCGTTTATCGGTTTCAGCTTCTACCAGGTGGTTGCCGCAGCTTTCATCTTCGTTTTCTCGAAGGTGTTGCTTGGGATGCTGGCGGTCATCGGCCCGCTCTCACTCTCGAATGCCTTCACCATCCTGCCTGCTCTGCTGGTCACGCTGCTTGTCTGCATCTACGGGCTGATCAAAATCCCGGAGCTGACGGCGTCGATCTTCGGAGGCCGTTCCGGCTCGTGGGTGAACCCACTGGGATAAATCAATATGACAAAGACAAAAAATGCACTTCCCGTTACCGAAGCTGGCCAGAAGTTTCTGGAACTCTATGCCGAACCGGTCGTGACCAACACGTACCTGAAGATTGCGATTCTCGTGCTGGCCGCCGTCGCCGCGGTTTCTCTCTATCTTTTATATAGGGCGCAGACGGCGGCGCTCCAACTCAAACCGCTTATCATCTCTGTCACCGACTCCGGACGCGGGCAGGTAATGCGCTATGACGACTTCCACTCGATTCCCATCGAGCGCGTCAGCAAGTATTACCTGTCCCGCTGGGCAGGGATGTACTACGGACGTAATCACGCAACTCTGCATCGTGATTTTGCTGAGTCGTTGAACTTCTTTTCCAACAACCTGCAAGGGGCAACGCTCGCTGAGGTGCGCAAGGCCAACACGCTCGACGCATTTCTGCTCGACCCAAGTCAGCCAAACGTAGACATCGAGATCAAGGCTGTAGTGCTTGAGGACACACGGCGGTCGCCGTTCCGCGCTCATGTTGAGTTTGAGAAGGTCTTCCGCTCGATTGGCGATCAGCAGGAACAACGCCGCGAGCGCTGGACGGCCAATGTGGTTTATGGCTTCCGCGACGAGGTTCCCAACCAGATGCTGCTGTCGAATCCGCTTGGACTCGTCATTAGTTACCGCCGCGAAGACCAGGCATTCGAGAAATGACGATGGCTGGCAGAACCCATCTCGGACACAGTGTGCTTTCTTGGGATGGCTTCGGGCTCTCTGAGCTGATCGCCGACATTGCGACTTCGTGTTTTTCTGAGAGCGTCGGCGCGAAGCTGGCTACCGAACGATGCAGGGTGTGCGGGGCGCGGACGCTGACTTTCCTTGCTGGACAGCCGAACGAGAACGGACATGCCGTTAGCAAAAGGTCCCGAGTTGCGCCCTTCATTGACACTTGGCTGGAGTGTTTGGCGTACAGAGCGCCATTCCTCCAGGCATTGTCCTCCCACTCTCTCGGCCACCCGCTCGGTGCCGATCCCTCGCCCGGCGGACTGCGGTTCTTGCATTTGCCGGACTCCTCCCCCGAGGCGAGCTCGGGTCCCCACTCCAGAAAATGCGCCCCTTGCCTTGGGAGCGGGGCACACTCCCGGCGCTTCGCGCAAAGGATGTCCCGAGTGAGATTCGGGCCAAACCAATTCGGAGGAAAAGACAATGGCACTTTACGAGAACAACATCCAGATCAAAGGCTTCGTCGGTAAGAACGCCGAAACCAAATCGACCGCAACGGGCAACACGTTCACCGTCTTCTCGCTCGCCACCAAATCCAGCTACAAGGACAAGCAGTCGGGCGAGTGGGTTTCGCACACCGAATGGCACCGCATTGTTTGCTTCGGCAAGTCCGCCGAGTTCGCACAAGCGCTCAAGAAGGGCGACTACGCCGAGATCGAAGGCGAGTTGCGCAGCTCGGAGTACGAGGCCGAAGCCAGCAACGGCAACAAGAGCGCCAAGCGCCGCAGTTGGGAGATTCGCGCCAGCCGCGTTCGCAAACTCGAACGCCCGACGGATTCCGCCGAACCGGCCCCGGAAGCCGACGCAGCCTAAGCGGTCTCGCTCGACATCAGGCGGGGAGCCTCCGGACTCCTCGCCTTTATCATTGCCGCCCTTGCGGCGGCAGAAAGGAACATCGTGATTGCCAACGCCGTTTTTGTCGCAACGTTGATCGTCCTCGCACTAATCGTCTCGCTAAGCGATCAGCTGCGCTTCCTCACGCCCTGGCGCGGCCTGCTCGTTCATCACTACCTAGCGGAGATTACCACGTACTGTGCGCTGCTGTTCGCCAATATCCTCGGCACGGCCATCTGGATTGAACGCAAATTCTTCCTCCGTGACACGGGCCGCAAACTAAAACACCTCGACCAGGAGATTCACAGTGGGCACAACGAACTCTCCGAAGAAATTACCGAGCAATTCCATGAAGAGTGAAAGGAGCAAACCAAAGATGCCTCGCTCACACGATAACAATCTCGATCATGACTACGAACAGGAACATTCCTTCGATCTTGTCGCGCGCGTCCGCGCTGCCCGCGAGGCAGCCGAACGCGAGATGCGCAAGTTCGGCAAGGTCTCGGAGTACGAGGTCCGCAAGGTCTATGGCCAGCACTCGGACTTGAACTACGACGATGATTCCGTCCCGGGTCTACCAGATCATCCGGCACAGGAACGCGATGGAGGCAGTGAGATCACGCCGGAGCGCAAGCACTCCCGCGAGCAAAGAAGTGAACAGGAGACTAACAAACCGCAAGCGTCGCTCGACTTTGAACGCCACGACGACCGGCAGATTGTGCCGGATGAGGAGAGTTAATGCGTTTCGATCTCCCTCATGACCTTCCCCGTCCACGCCGCAACGAAGCGGTGCCACTGACGCCTTCTCCGCTTGAACAGCGGCGCGAGCGGCTTATGGAACGCGCCACGGAGAATCGCGGTCCGAAGGCACCTCTGCCTCGCACTCCAAAGTTGGAACATGATCACCCTCGGGTGGACCAGGAGCGCTCTGTTTCACCGAGCCGTCCGCTGGACCGTCGGCCACAAAGACCAACCTTGCCATTACAGACCATCGGTCTTGCGCTGCGTGCAGAAGAACAAAAACTTCTCTCTGAGGTTGGAAGGTTTCGGGTGGTAGCGACGCGTGATCTCGCCGAAAGTGTCTATGCCAATCGCCCTGCGCGCATGGAGCGCGATCTTGCATACCTGCGCCAGCAAGGGCTAGTCAGCATAAATTCCGTGAACGCTCGCCGCGATGGCCGTGGCGGGCGCGTTGAACATCTCGAAGTTGTCACCCTCACCAAGCAGGGCAGGGATCTGGCCCTGCGTATTGCCGGACTGCCCATGGACCAGAAGCTTTATGCAGGACTAGTCAAACCGCGCGAGGTCGAGCATGACTCGCAAATCTATCGTGCCTATCGGAAGGAAGCTCTAAAGATCGAGCAAGCCGGAGGTAGCAACTTTCGGGTGCGCCTCGACTTCGAGTTGAAGTCGCAGATTCAGAAAGCTATCTACGCCGCGCGCAAGGCTAATCCCGAGCGGGAGATGAATGAGATCAAGCAACAGGTCGCCCAGCAGTTTGACCTTCCATTCGTCAACGGCGGGATTCAGATTCCCGACGCGCGTATCGAGTACGACCTCGACCAAGGCTCACGCACCGGACATGAGGACATCGAGGTACTCACTGCGGCGTATCGTCCTGGTCATCTTCGCAACAAGGCCCAGGCTGGATTTCATGTGTACGCATCCGCCTCCGACCGGGCCACGCTGACTGCTCGCGCCGAAAACGATCGCCACTTGCTCGACCAGATTTTGGAGCTCTAGCCATGACCGTCGATCCCATCCTCGCACTCCAGTCACTCGGATACACCGAACGCGAAGCCTCGTTCCTGTATCTCGTCGGCGTACACTCCGGCTACTTTCTTCGCCGCCAGTTCAGTTGCTTCGCCGAGCGGCAGAGAGGATATCTTGTCCACCACTTCATCGAAAAGGCCCGCATTGCTGGCCACATCGAAGTGATCGACTACGGCCAGGGTCGATTTATTTATCACCTCATTGCCAAACCAATCTACCGGCTGCTCGGCAACGCGGAGTCGCAGAATCGCCGACGTAAGGGCGACGGCTCAATTCGCGCCCGACTGATGCTGCTCGACTACATTCTCGAAAACAACGACGACCACTATCTTGAAACACCCAGATCCAAGGTTCATTTCTTTACCAAGGTTCGCAGCATCCCGGAAGTCTATCTTGCCGGTGAAGCGGGGCGGGTGTCGGAGTTCATTGAAGCGTTCCCTGTTGCGTTGGATGACCGGGAGCATCCCGCCTCTTCTCTGGTTCGCTTCGTCTTTCTTGACGAGGGGCTGCTCTCGACCGTCAAGTTCGCCCGCTATCTCGACGAACTGACGCCACTCTTCTATGCCGTCAGAGTCTTTGAGGTGATCTACGTTGCGACCGCCGACCATAACTTCTCCGAAGCTGGTGCGATATTCCAACGGCGATTTGTGCGGCCTCAGCAACAGCGGCAGCAGGCCTTCGATGGTTTCCGTGAAAGTTCCCCGGGACAGCGCGCGACGCCAGCAGCAGGAATCCATCCGAGTTTTGTGACATTGCTGTTCCATTACCGCTATCCCAAACTCCTGAGGAGTGAAGTTCAGGGGTCTGCATACCGGTCAGGAGGTGGGTCTGATCAAACAGTCTCACCCACTTACAAACAAAGGACTTCGCAAGATGGCTAAACGACTGTGGGGTGAATCGGGGGCGGGAGCGACCCGGCTTTACAGCCTGCCGCTAACGCTGGTCGCTCCCGCCCACAGATTGGCTTTGTAACAAATCGGTATCCACGGCGGATACACAACCGATCCGGTTTGTATCGCTGGACGGATACGCAATGGAACATCGCTGGATCGCTGAAAGTCCGGCGCCCGATCAAATTCAAGCAGCAGGACAAGGAGGAGATACAAAGTGAGCAAACTGAAAATCGAGCACGGTGTCAGCCGCATTAAGCGCGCGAAACTTCAAACGTACATCGACCAGACGGCCTCTGAGGACATTGAGTTAATGGCCGAGTGGTCCGACAACGAAACCCATTACATCGTCAACGAACTGCTGCGCTTCGCTCTGACTCAGGACGAGGACTTCCAGAAGTACAAGGCAGAGCAGCACGCGAAGCCGAAGAACGCACCCAGCCCGAAGGCGGCACTGTCGCAGGTCAAGCCCTCGTCGGACACAGCCGCCAATCCAGCTACGCCATCGACCGTTCCTGCGGCTCGCCAACAGTAAGGAGATGCGACAGTGGAATCACCCAACGCCATTCAGAAACTCTTACGTCACGCTATCGAAAACCGTTTGCCGATTTCGCTCGGACTGAGCGCAGCCTGCGGAATCGTGCTGCGCAGCCTGTACCCCGCCCAGACTGCGAACCCGATGTTGCAGATGATCGCCATCGTCAAGCCAGAGATCTTTCACGGCTTCGTCTGGAGCTACACACTCTTTCTCTTCAGCACGCCTTTCCTTGTGCTCTCGATCCTGTTCTCTCTGGCCTATGTTCACTTCTATGTGCCGGAGCTCGATCGAACCGCAGGCGCTCTTCCCTGGTATCCCGATCCGCGAACCCGCCGCGACCTCTATATGGTTGTTGGCGAGGTCCATCAGCCGTTGAAGCCGGTACCATCTCCGGCTCCGCATTGGTTCGCGATTCCCGAGTCCGGTCTCTATACGGGCATCGCGGTCGTCGGCGCCATCGGATCAGGTAAGACACAGGCCCTGATCCTGCCCGCCATGCGCCAGCTCTTCGCCTACCAGGCCAACAATCCGGAGCGAAGGTTGTCGGGATTCGTTCTGGAGGTCAAAGGCGATCTCTGCCGGCAACTGCGCAAAATTCTCAAGAGCTGCGGGCGGGAGGAAGATTACGTTGAAGTCTCGCTCGACGGAGACATTCGTTACAACCCGCTCAACAATGACCTTGATGCTTATGCGCAGGCGTTCAACATTGCTTCCATCATCACCGCCATCTGGGGCAAGGGGAAAGAACCGTTCTGGCAGCAGTCATACACCGACCTCGTGCGGTACGTGATCTTGCTCCACCGGGTCAAGAATGGGTATGTCACGCTGCTCGATGTCTTCCGCACCGTCATCAGCTCCGAAGCTTTGGAGAAAATGCTGATCGAGGTGGGCAGAAGGTTTTACGGTCCAACGTTCATAGGGATCAGCAACAAAGCCTTCCTTAAACTCCGGCCGGCATTGCTCGATTACAAATTCGATTGGGATGCTGAGGTTGGGCTTTGCATGGCTCCATGGAGCGAAGAGCTTGAGGCTTTCCTTGTGACATGCACGGGCATCGCCTTCTCCATCTACCATGCTCCATCTGCTGGTCCCATTGCTCAGGAAAATTTCAAGAGCATCAGCTACTGGTACTGGGAACACTGGAAGTTCTTCCGTTCCGAGGTCAAGACCTCGATCATTCAGGGCATCGCCGTCTTCCTTTCGTTATTCGAGACCGATCCCGACGTGCGCCGTGTCTTCTGCCCACCGAAGGAACTCTATGACGGCAATCCGTGCGCCGAGGACCCCAAGGGCCACGTTCTTCCTCCGTTCGATGAACTCATCGAGTCCGGCAAGGTCGTTGGCCTGAATTTTCCCGTGGCCCTCAATCCGGCGTTGGCCAAGGTCATCGGCACAATGATGAAGGTCGACTATCAGCGGGCCGTACAGTTGCGCATTCCCAAGATGGACGCTGAGCCGGAGCGTCATTTCAGGCCCACCGTCTTCATCTGCGACGAGTATCAGAACTACGCCACGGTGGGCGGGGACAATCCGACGGGAGATGAGCGTTTCCTCTCCATCTCCCGACAGCCGAAGTGCATTCCCATCGTTGCCACGCAGAGTATCTCGTCGTTGAAAGAGGCTTTACCAAACGAAGGCGTGAAGACCCTGTTACAAGCCTTCCGCACGAAGGTCTTCTTGTCCACTTCCGACCCGGACACGGCGCGCTTTGCGTCAGAGATTTGCGGCAAGACCGACCGCACCAGGATCAGCTATACCGTTTCCGAATCCAGCTCGAATGCCAATGTTGGTTGGCTCAGCGGACGCACATCTTCCAACAAAGGATCAGTCTCGGCCTCGAAGCAGTACCAGAAACAGAAGGAGCCGCTGTTCGACGAGAGAGTGTTCTTTGAATTGAAGAATGCCCAAGCCATCGTCTCCGCATTCGACGGTATCAGTCCGCAGACCGCGACCTATTGTTACCTGAAACCCGACTTCCTTCCCATCGACATGACTTGGTTCGAGCAGGAACGTATCGACTTCGATCCCCGGAGGGTGCAGCGATGAACTTCGACGTGATCCTGCCATTTCTCAAACCCATCCGGCACCTGCTGGAAGCCGAGACTGTCTCCGAGATCATGGTCAATCCCGATGCTTCCGTCTGGATCGAAGAAGATGGCAGGATACAGGCCTTGCCAGGAATTCATTTCGAAGAAGGAGCACTGCTGACCAGCCTTGAGGTAATCGCCAACCGCTTTGGCAAGAAGCTCGATGCAGATTCTCCCATCATGAATCTGCGCCTGCCCGATGGCAGCCGCATGGCGGCCCTGATCCCTCCGGTGGTCAATCCGCGCCCGATGATGACCATCCGCCGGTTCACATCGCGTGGTTTCACCATGCTGGATCTGATTCAACGCCGGATGCTGACCGAAGAGCAAGGCCGAGCATTGGCCGAAGCCGTTGAGCGCGGTGACAATGTTCTGATCTCGGGGGGTACCGGTTCCGGCAAAACCACACTGCTCAATGTCCTTGCTCAGTTCATTCCGGAGGAACACCGCATCCTGATTCTTGAAGACACGGCGGAGCTCTATATAAAGAAGCCGCACATCATTTCTGCCGAAGCACAGCTCGATACTCACAAGAGCCAGGTCAACTTTGCCGACCTACTCAAAGCCGCGCTACGCCATCGGCCCGACCGCATTATTGTTGGCGAGATTCGTGGGGCAGAGGCACGAGTGCTGCTGGATGCACTGAACACCGGACACAGTGGATCATTGACAACCATTCACGCCAACGGTGCTGCAGACGCAATCCGGCGGCTGGCCCATCTTACGATGCGTGGCTCCGGCAACGTCCAACTCTGGGATGTCGAAGACGAATGCCGGCGCTCGATTCAAGTCGTGGTGCACATTGCGAGGGAGAGCGGTATAAGAGCCGTACGAACAGTATTGCGGCTTCACGTCTAAGACCTGCGAAGCGTCTGAGGAGCCTACGGCGTTTAGCAGGACCTATCCTGTTGTCGGCACCTACAACATCCTCAACGAGCGCATTGCCCTGAATGCATCAATCTAGATGAGAGAATAAGCCAAACGATGGGTATGCTGGATAGCGATAGTACTACTACAGACATAAACCCGCACTTGGAGTCAATAAATCACGATTCACGGAATAGGAATGCAAAATAGTCAGGGAACGATAGGAGCACGATGAGTGACCAAGTAACGCATGAAGGCATCATTAAGAGCCTGAAGAGTATCGTCACGATCGAAATAACAATCCTGCTATTGAGTTTCGTTTGCGCCGCGAACATTTTCCTCAATCGTGGCTGTCAATTGCCTGCAACCACGGCGACACTGGCGGACATTCAAAGCCATGTAAAGCCAGCAACCGGAATTCTATTTCTGTGCGCGTTCGGGCTGTTCATGAATGCGGGTATGGGATTAATTCATTGGGCATTGTGGAAGGCAGGTTCGTGGAAACTGTTGCCCTCACAAGAAAATCCTGGAATCAACGTGCACTGGGCATCTGATGTGCTGGAGGCCGCAAACAGGGAACAAAATGATTATTTGTTGCGAGCGTATAAAGAGCATCGCGATGAAAATCGTGAATTGGCATCGCTTTCACGACTTGCTCAATCATGTATCGTGCTCATCGCGAGTGACGGCATTCTTTCCTGGAAATACTCAATAATCTTTGTGAGTTGGTCCGCAATTGCATCCACGTTTGGTAATACCTGCGCCCGGATAATCGTATTGACCATTTTGGTATTTCTTGGCTTCCTTGCGGGTCAATCATTCTTTCAAAAGAATCCGGACCATATTCATCTTTCGGGCCTGAAGAACAAGGTCGAGATTGAAAGAGAAATGAGGCCCATTTCACCTCCGCCGCCGAGCCGCCCTCTAGAGAGTGTGCCGCCTTTGGATGTGCAGCCCCCGTCGGTTCATCATCACACGGGCAACTCGTCGTTGTACGTGCCGCCGCCTTCAGACCATCAATAAGACGAGCCCCGTGCTTGACGGAATGCGAGCCTGCACGGAATCAGGTATGCCTCGGGATCAAGATCACGCTGACCAGCGCTCGACCGAGAATCTCGACGTTGGTGCTGACTCCGGATGGCGCGGGCGTGTTTTGCTCTGGTGCCGCCTTGCGATGACTCCTCGTCGCTCACCGACAAAACCCTGGCCAGGGCCGCAGGGTCTGGGTTTATGCCAAATCGCTGAGTCACTCATTGAGGGAGGATAGGTCTTCTGAAGTCGGCTCAGATTCACGTAACTTTCGGAGTATCGGACGCTCGCGGGCAATCGACAGACAGCAGGGAAGTTATTTCTCGGCCCGTTTTAGAATGCTGGAATGATCTCATAGACGGATCAACCTCAGGCTCTGCAGTCGCGCAGCCAGGAAGAGTACAAAATCCTGGAGATTACCACGCAGCAGATCTCGTCGAGAGAATATTGCTGTCTCGATTTGCAGAAAGCGATCGGTGATCGGCTTAAATACGACTCCACTGCGGGATAGCCGTGATGCGCCGCTTGGCAACAGAGCTAGACCGACGCCACGGGCCACCGTGTCGATTGCGTGAATTGTAGAGGCCGTTTCACGGAGTGCCGGCTGCGCTCCTGTGCCGTGGATATATTCAAGAGTTTGATCATAGAAAGAGGAATGCAGTTTTCGAGAAACCCAGTACAGAGGCTGACCGTCCAGATCGCGCACAGGGATTGAGGCGCGTTGTGCGAATCCATGGTTCTTCGGAACACAAACGCAGAATCCCTCCCGTGCGACTGGCTGCACCCAAAGACTCGGGTCCTGTATCGGCTGAATGCCCAATCCCACTTGGAGTTGTCCTCGCAGGATTTGGTTGATTAAATCTGGAGTGTTGCTGCTCACCAATTCTGGCAGAGGCTCAGGGAATCCCACTGTCTCAACTCGCTTCGCCTCAAATTCCGAAACGTTCAATTCGTAGAGCGTTGGCAGAAGATCGCTACTGATGTATGGAGAATATCCAATGCAAATTGGCCCCATTGCGACTCGCGCGGAATAACGGGCAAGGTCCCAACCCCGTTCAGCGTGACGTAACGAAAGCTGAATCTCCGGGAGGAGGAGACGTCCTGCCGCAGTAAGTTCAAGCCGCCGGGTGGTGCGCTCGAAGATTCGTATGCCGAGCGTCTTCTCAAGAGCTGCAATTCTGTTCGTCACGATGGGCTGCGAGACTCGTAAGTGGCGAGCCGCTTTGGAGAAGCTGCCTTCCTCGGCCACAATGGCAACATATAGCTGGGCTTGCAGGAACGCATAGTCAACCATGACGAATGCTCCTTGCGGCCTTCGCAAGTCTTGCTTCAGCCGTTGAACAGCATCGTTCTTACCGAGGAGATGTTGGCGCTAGCAGTAAACTTCTGCGGAATGCCCACGTCCACCCGGAGGACATGAGGAGCAATATCCTGTCCTGTATTTGCAATTGGCTACATCTCTCTCTTTGGAGTGGTCGGAATCCCGACCAGAGACATACGAAGTAGAGAAAGAGACGGAAGAGCCTGGACTGTCCACGGCAGAGTCAATGCGATATCGAGTCGCAGCATTCTATGCGAGTTACTTGCAATGGTGCTGAATCGCGACAGGGGCTTTTTGAGACTACAACATCCCGGACTTCTAACAATCAAGAATCACGGAATAAAACAAGCTCTGGCCGAAAGCCCAACCACTGCACTCGCTCCGCGCCAATTGGCTGACTCTGGAAATTTAGTTGTACTGTTGTGGGGTGCGCCCTGCAAGATCATCTGACACGATGAGGAGGCATGACTTCCCATCCAGTTGAATGGTTTCCGCGGAGTATTGAGAGACAATGCATTCGCCTGATTTAGTACGGAGCCGAGTGATGGCGTTTCGAACTGAACTGCCGCCCCTCAGCTTTGCGACCAACTCGTCACGCTCTGCTGGGTCCTCCCAGAAGCGAATCTCGCCAGATGTACGGCCAAGAAGTTCTGCTCTGGTGTAGCCAAAACGGCGCTCGAATGCTTCGTTGACTTCCACATACCGGCCTTCGGCCAGAGTGGTGACGGAGAACGCAATCGGGCTCGAACGGAACAATTTTTGGAATCTGTCTTCAGAGGCTAGGTTCTCTTCCTCTGCCTCCTGAAGTGCTCGCTTTGCTCTTTCAAGATCGGCAATTTGCCTTTCTAGCTCTTCCCCATAGATCGCAGCCCGCTCAAACAGCCGGGAGTTTTGAATTGCTACGGCGGCAGGAATCGCAAGGCTATTGGCCAGGCGAAGATGCTCCGTCGTAAATATCTCTGGAGAGGAGTGGACGAGCGACAACAGCCCCAGCGCTTGATCTCCCGCAACAAGCGGAACGCACAGCCATGATCGGAATTCGCATCGACCATGGAAGGAATGCCATTCACCTTCAGTTCTTGTGTCCCGCAGTAGAATTCCGCCCTGGGTGTGCATTGCTCTCCCAAGCAACGGATACTCGGAAGTATTGAAGGTCATCTGGCATGAAAGCGATCTCTTCGCTATGGCGGGAGCCAGTACCTCGCGTGCCAGAAAGAGCCGCGTTTCCGTTTCTGCAAGCAACACTTGTGCAGACTCGAATGGCACCAATTGCTGAAGCGAGAGCAGCAATTTTTCGAGAACAAAGTCCATGCGAAGGTCCTGCGTGATCGCTAGCGTAGCTTTGCGCAGCGCGTCCGCCTCAGACCATGCAGACTGTGCCAACGCCAAATTTCCCCGAACTTCTTCCTCCGCGCGGCGCCGTTGCGTGATATCCCGAAGAATCATCAGGTGCAATCCCGGTAAGAAACCAGCTCGTGCGGTGTATTCCACAAACACCGCAGAACCATTGCCCAACAGAAACTCAGCATTGCCATGATCCCGTTTCTGTTCCCGAATGCGGGACCAGGTCGCGTCGAATTCTTCGGTGTGCCGGAAAAAGCTTGCCTGAGTCTGGCCGATCAATTCGGATCGGGAAACACGCAGAAGCTGCAGTGCTGCGGGGTTCACCTCCCGGCAAACGCCGCTGTTATCTAGGATCAAGATCGCGTCGAGAGCATTTTCGAAAACAGATTGAAACTCCCGTTCGGATCTCTGGAGCGCAGTTGTGACCTGCCGTTGTTGCTTATGAGCGGCCGTCAAGAAACGTGTGTGAAACAAGAAAACGGAGCCCAGCGCTGCCAGGATGAGTAGAAATACGATTTCGGAAACGCGCTGAGTTTGAATTTTCGCCGTGTAGGAAGCCACCAGCAAGATCAACGCAACGCAACAGGTGAGAGCAGAGCCAATTCTCCAGCCGAGGCCGGCCGACGAATTGAGCAGCGGTTCACGTCGCGGAGGACCAGATTGATCCATAACTTCGTCATACGTAACAAGAAAATTGACACCACACCTGTGGTAGGGCGAAATATTATGCGAATCTGTCTCGCGAGGTCAAGACAGGGAATTTTCTCTGTCAACGTCTGAATCGCTGCACAAAAGGAACCTTGAAACGGGGTACGCGAATTCAGTTGCGAGGTCTCCAAAGACCTCAGAGCAGAAACATCGCTTTTACAATCCGGAGGACTTGTTGGAGTTGTTCGGTATTTCTTGCTTCAAGGATGCTATGAAGCTGGGATTGAAGAATCTTGGGATCAACCTCTTCAGCCTCGTACGAGAAGAGAGTCGACGGGGAAACACCGAGCGCACTGGCCACCGATGAGATCACTTCAATCGATGGCCACTTCTCTCCGCGCTCGATCTCACCGAGGTAGTTTGCAGTGATCGAGGCATTTTCGGCTACAGATTCTCTCGACAGTCCGCTTGATTCCCGAACCGAACGAATCCTCTTGCCGAAAAGTATCAGTTTCTCCATGCCTTCTCTGAACTTACAAGGGGTCTTCGGCTTACAACACACGCCAATAGCCTGTATTTACATTGACTTTGTTGGCGTTCAGCGTTATGGTGACTGCGTCTAGTCGTCTGATCCATTATTTGGGAACTCGAAGTGGGGCGATTCTTCAGTCTTGCGGATCAAAGTGCATGGCTGCACTCCGAGGCCCCGTGCCACTCGAAACACTGTTCTAAGACTGGGGCATTGAATTCCCCGTTCTAAGTCACTTATGAATGTTCGATCCAATCCCGTGTTGGAATGCAACGCCATCTGCGATATGTCGCGTTCATCTCGAAGTGAACGCACCGCATCTCCAAACGCCTTCTCCAATCCCGACAGAGGTTGAATTTGTTTTCGACGTTTGGCCATTACGGAGAACATCGTCTTCTTTTGTCGGTAATAGGCCAACGGGCAGTTACCGACAATCGACAATATGTTCGACCTGCGGCTAAGGAGCATCAGTGGTTGGAGCCATTGACAATAACGGAGTGGGGCCACAATGTTACGCGGCCTGTTTCGCTCCCGCGTTCGACATCAACGTCAGCAAAGCCACATGAAGAGCACCGTGCGGAGGCAGCATGAGTTCAGAGGCTGCCCGCTATTTTCCACGGATTATTGGTGACGGCACCGAGGAGAGCCGCACCCGGAACGAAGAGGAACCAAGTCCGCTACCCGGAGCTGAAAGCGCGCGAAATCCTACCGATTCTCCATCCATATCCAGCGAAGCTGGGAGCGCGGCTTGTGTTGCAGAGCCTTCCGATGAAATCTTGCTGAGTCGAGTCTCCCTCGGTGACCGGGAGGCTCTCGCACTTCTTTTCCGGCGATTTGCCAGAGTGGTGCGATCCGTAGCCCTTCGTATCCTGCGTGATGAGGCAGAAGCAGACGATCTGCTGCAAGATCTGTTTTTGTTCATTTACCGGAAGTGCGGAATTTTCGACAACGCGAAGGGGTCTGCACGCTCCTGGATCGTCCAGATGACCTACCAGCGTGCGATTGACCGTCGCCGCTACCTGATCTCCCGCCACTTCTATACCCACGTGAACCTCGACGGCTCCGCGATGGAGATATCCGACCCACAAGGGGAAACTCTCGCGTTCGACCAGTCTCTGGAGGCGGTGCTGGGCAAGACACGGCTTGAGGAAATCGACGAACTGCTTACGGATGACCAGCGAAAGACGATCCAACTTTTCTTCTTTGAAGGCTACACTCTGGAAGAGATTGCTGAAAACCTGAAGCAGCCAATCGGGAACGTCAGGCACCATTACTACCGCGGGCTGGAGAGAATGCGGAAACACATCCTCAGGAAGAAATTGCGCAACAATCAGGCGATATGATACAAGGTAGCTCCGAACCAGGAGCAGAGGCAGTGCCGCAACCTGAATCCCATGACGAGTTTCTCGAACTCTGCGCTCTTGCCACCTCGGGCTCATTGACCGGGGAGGAGAGAAAGCGGTTGGAGGAGCATCTGGCGATCTGTCCTTCCTGCCGGGAGTCCATGCGGCAGTATGAAGAGACGATCGCTACAGTAATCCCCGCCCTGGCACCAGGAGATTTCCCCAAAAATCTTGAAATCGACCACACCTGGTCGCAGGAGCGCGCGGAGGCGTTGTTCTTCGCTCGCCTGGAGGAGGAAGAGCCCACGAACACATCAGATGCGGAAGGTGCGAAGACGGTTTACGAGTCTGCCCCTCCCAGTTCCTTCAGTGCAGATAGTGCGAATTTGGGAGAGGATATTTGGCGTCACGTGTGGCTCCAATACGCTGCAGGCGTCCTGCTCGTCATCGCTCTTGGCCTTTGTGCCTATCGAATCGGAATTCGCCATGGCACCGAGAGTGCAAACATTGTTGCCGTCCCTTCTCCGAACACCGCAGCGCTGGCCCAAAACCAACTCAATGGGGCCGGACAGCAATCTTCCCTCAGCACCGTGGATAGCCAACAACATGATGCGACGATCACCGGTCTCCGTCAGCAGCTTGCGCAACAGACTTTGGAACTGACACGGTTAAAAACGGCACAAGCAAAGCTAGAGGCTGAATCGCAGAACCGGGGAGCGGATCGTGACCGCTTGGCTCAGGAACGCGAGGCTCTGGCGCAGCAACTAAGCACCGCACAGGCAAGGACGCAGAACATTGAGCAACAACTCGAAGCTTCGACGCGCCAGACCTCTCAGGATGCTGCGCGCGTAGCCAGCTTGACGGCAACGGTGAACGAACTGACACACACAGCCCATGACCGTGAGCAGGAAAACGAACAGCAACGCGAATTACTCGCTCATGACCGCGACATTCGGGAGCTCATCGGAGCGCGGGACCTCTACATAGCGGAAGTGTATGACGTGGCCCGCACAGGCGCGACGCAGAAGCCGTATGGGCGTGTGTTTTATACGAAAGGAAAATCATTGATTTTCTACGCCTATGATCTGAACCAGCAAAACGGCATAAAGAATGCCAGCACCTTCCAGGCGTGGGGCCGACGCGGAACTGATCCGCAGCAATCGGTCAGTTTGGGGATGTTCTACGAAGACAATGCCACCAAGAAGCGGTGGATCATGCGCGCGAACGATCCGAAGACGCTTGCCCAAATCGATGCTGTCTTTGTGACTGTTGAACCAAACGGCGGAAGCCACCGGCCAAGTGGAAAGCCATTTCTGTTTGCCTATTTACGAATCGATCCCAACCATCAGTAACCTCGGCTGTTCACCTGCTTAGCCTCTCACTGGCAAAGTTGTGCAAGAATTATTGGTACTACTGCGAAGAGCCTTTCGTAAGCCGGATTGAAGAACATATATCCGTGCGTTAAAGGAGTCTTCCCGTGCGCCTGTCCACCCTTCTTCGATTGCTACTTCTCTTGCTCTCTGGGGCAATCATCGCGGTTGCGCAATCTCCCAATGGCACAATCAGCGGCATTGTGCTGGACATATCCAGCAGGGCCATCAGCGGCGCCGATATTCAACTTGTGAACGACGCAACAGGCGTGAAATATCCCGGTGCGACCAATAACGAAGGCATCTATGCAGTCCGCAATCTTCCCCCAGGTGCCTACCGGCTTCAGGTATCGAAGATTGGATTCAAGACTCTGATCAAGCCCGACATCGTGCTGAATACGCAGGATGCACTGGCGATCAACTTCACACTGCCAGTTGGCGCGGCATCGGAGACGATCACAGTTGAAGCGGGCGCTCCGCTCGTGAACACGGAATCGGGCGCCGTCGGTACAGTCATCGACCACGACCTTATTGAGAACCTCCCTCTGAATGGCCGGAGCTTTAACTCACTCCTGCAGTTGACCCCGGGTGTCACGATTGCTCCGTCCGGCTCCAGCAACCAAGGCCAGTTCAGCATTTCTGGCCAGCGAACCAGTTCCAACAATTTTCTCGTCGATGGTGTCTCGGCGAACTTCGGAGTCGCTGCGACGTTTGGATTGGGAACCTCCGGCACTGGCTCCGCTCAGGCATTCAGTGCTCTCGGCGGAACAAGCAGTTTGGTGTCTGTTGAAGCCTTGCAGGAGTTCCGCATAGAAACGTCATCGTTTGCTCCCGAGTTTGGCCGTTCCGCCGGTGGTCAGGTTCTTCTTACGACCCGCTCGGGCACTAACGCTTTGCACGGCGGAGTCTATGAGTACTTCCGCAACGACGTTTTGGACGCGAATGATTGGTTCGCCAATCATGCGCACCAGCCGCGTGCTGCGGAGCGCCACAATGATTTCGGCGCATTCCTGGGCGGTCCAATTCTGCGCGACAAAACTTTCTTCTTTGCCTCCTATGAAGGTGTTCGCCTGAAACAACCAAACACAACGATTGTCCAGGTTCCCTCAGCGTATGCTCGGTCAATTGCGTCATCCGCGCTGGCTCCATTCCTGAACGCCTATCCGCTACCGGATAACAAAACGATCGTCACCGGGGTCTACACCGGAAGTTTCACGGGTAACTATTCCAATCCATCGACGCTCAATGCCGGAAGCATTCGGCTCGACCACAACTTCACAGACCGCATCTCGACATTTGCTCGCTATAACGAAGCGCCTTCGGACAATGCAAGCCGCAACAATGCTTTGAGTGAAATGGATACGACTTCAATCAATACGAGGACCGTCACGGTGGGCGCAACCTTTACGCCGAGTCCGCGCATGTCGAATGCATTTCGCGCGAACTACTCGCTGCAGAGATCTACCTATGTGTTGACGCTGGACTCATTCGGCGGCGCGGTTCCCCCATCTACGGCACTGCTCGGATCCGGCCTCGGTAGTGCTTCGCAAAATACACTGCTTCAGTTCTATACGAGTGATACGGCGTTCTATGCTACTGGGCCTTCCGCAAAGAACCGAAACGTTCAGTGGAATCCGGCTGACGATTTCTCGATAACGCTCGGTCAACATATGGTCAAGGTGGGAGTGGACTACCGCCAAACCCATCTTGACCTGCACCCCTTCCAGGATTCCATCGAGTACATTGGCAATTCTGTCTCCGGACTGCTCTCCACCGGCCAAGCGACTATTTACACATCCGCGGCCCGTCCTTCCAGTTTCCTCACCCGAGCAACCGGCTTATACGCTCAAGACACATGGAAAATGACGCCGAGATTCACTCTGACATATGGGCTCCGGTGGGAGATCAATCCAGCCCCCGAAGCTGCGAACGGAACGCAACTGGCAGCCCTGAGCACGCTTTCCGACCTATCCGCACTCACTATCGCCCCGACAGGCACACCGCTCTGGAAAACCGGCTACCGCAACTTCGGGCCGAGAGTTGGAGCAGCCTACAGTCTCACACCCAAAGGGGATCTGGTTGTTCGCGCTGGCTGGGGCATTTTCTACGATTTGGCGTCGGACGCAGTCGGTATGCTTGGTGCCAGCTTCCCCAACACTGCGATCAATTGCTGCTCCACTGTCAGCCTTCCCCTGAGCGATGTCAGTCCATACCTGGCATCCCTTTCCTCAAAGCCGCCCTATCCAAGCGGACTGCGGGCATATAGCCCCGACGTGACACTTCCTCGCTCCTATCAGTGGAACTTTGCAGTTGAAAAATCATTTGCAGGGTCTCAGGCGCTCTCGCTCACTTATGTCGGTCAGGCTGGACGGAAGATATTGAAGCAAATAGGAATTCCACAACCAAATACCAACTTCGCGGGAGTTCTTCTGCTCACGGAGAATGACGCAAAATCCAACTATCACGCGCTGCAGGTGCAGTACCGGAAACCCATGTCCAGCCGCATTCAGGTTCTTCTGAACTATAGCTGGGCACATACTCTGGACAATGCCTCCAACGACACGCTTACTACGGTCTCCCCAACTGTGGTCCTGGCTGCGAATGACTATGCTTCATCGAGCTTTGACGTGCGGCACACTTTCTCGGGAGCAGTCATCTATGCTGTTCCGAATCTCCACGGCCGCAATGTGGTCGCTCTTCTCGCGAGAGATTGGTCGCTCAACGGAATGATTGTTGCCCGAAGTGGCTTTCCGTTCAATGCAAGCGTCCTCACCAGTACCATTGCCGGAGCCTCTCCACGTCCCGACCGTGTTTCAGGCCAGCCGCTTTGGATTTCCGATTCGAGCGCCGGAGGTGGCAAGAGATTGAATCCGGAGGCATTCTCAATTCCATCGTCCGGTCAACAAGGTACAGAACCGCGCAATGACATTCCCGGATTTGGTCTGACTCAGGTCGATGTTTCGCTTGTCCGCAAGATTGCCATTCGGGATCGCGTCAATGTGCAATTCAGGACCGACGCCTTCAACATCCTGAATCATCCGAACTTCCAAAATCCATATGCGTACGTTGGCGTCGGGAATACCTATCTGCAGTCCACTTCCATGCTGAACAAAGGACTTGGTGGGCTCAATCCACTGTTCCAGCAGGGCGGTCCAAGATCATTGCAACTTTCGCTTCGCGTCAGTTTCTGATCCATCCACACAGAAGCGAGAACCTATAGCTCATCCTCGGAGGAATGTCTCTGTGCACACAGGTAGCCCGTTCTGCGTCTTTACGCGGTCATTGGCCTGGCTTATGCTTTCGGTGTGTCTCTGTCACGCTCAGGAGCCATTGTCCCCCAAGAGAATCACAGTTGCAGACGTGATTCAGATGACCCGCTGGGCCGACGATGGATACTTCCTCGGCGGCCCAGGAACTCAGCCAGTTGCTGTGTTTTCGCCTGACCGAAAACACTTTGCGATCATCGCGAAGAAAGGAAATATAGCGCAGAATACCAACGACTATTCACTGCTGCTCTACGAGACGCAAAGTGCCTTGGGCCGTCCCGTGCCGAAGGTTCTCGTGACAATGGCTTCGGCGTCCAATGGTGATGGAATCAAGGATTTGCACTGGCTCTCGGACAACCGAACCATCGCGTATGTTGGAGAAAACCGGGATATTCTCGCATCCGTCTTTACCATCGATATTGTCTCGAAGCAGATCAAGAAATTAACCAGTCACGACACGGCGATCATCGCATTCGACATCACTAGCGACGGCAATACACTTATCTACGAAGCCTTTGAGCCGCTCCGGAAAACACTGGACACGGAAGAGACGCGAAGGCATGGTATTTTGGTCACCACGCAATATCCCTCAGAGCTGTTGACCAACGATCTCGCTCGCGATGGCGAAAGTGGAACAGGTCTGGAACTCTTTGTGAAATCAGGTCAGGAGCCCGCTGTAAAGATTCCATCCAAAGGCGTTCTCGCACAATACCTTCCCCTCTCGCTTTCTCCCGATGGCCAATACGCAGTATTGCCGGTTTACGCCATCGAGATTCCAGACCGCTGGGCGGAATACGACAATAGCAGCCTTCACCCGTACATCGTCGAGCACCGGAGACCCGGACAGAAGTCGAACGTTCAGGAATACATGCTGGTCAACCTGCGTACGCAAACGATGCGGCCACTCGTAGATGCGCCGAAGAACTGGCGTAATCAGGCGATAATTTGGCTGCCGGACAGCGCATCTGTCGTAGTTGCCGACACCTACCTTCCGCTGGACGAAACGGCGAAAACATCCGAAGGCCAAATGCGCCGCAAGAAAGCATTCGTCGCTGAGATCGAAGTGCCTAATTGTATTGTGCGAAAGATTAGTAACGAAAATCTCCTGATCGACCACTGGGAGTCCGCAACCAAAGAGCTCTACTTAAAGCTGGATAACCCTTCGTTATCTGGACAGACTATGCAGGCTTATCGGAAGAAAGGAGGAGGCTGGGAAAAAGTCGCCACAACACACGAAGCGATATCCATCGGAGCATTGCAAGTCACCTTGGAAGAGGATCTGAACACTCCGCCCAAGGTGTACGCCTATGATCCGCAGACTCGCCAGAAAGCACTGCTTTTGGATCTGAATCCCCAGCTTTCGAACTTCAAGTTAGGCAAAGTTGAGGAAGTGAAATGGCTCGCTTCCGATGGGCATGAGGTCTATGGTGGCCTGTATCTTCCGCCGGATTACAAGAGTGGCATTCGCTATCCGCTCGTGATCCAGACGCACGGCTTCGACAAAGCACGATTCTGGATCGATGGCCCATGGACGAGTGCGTTTGCAGCCCAACCACTGGCGGCCAAGGACATCGTTGTTCTGCAAATCGGCGGCTCCACGGAGCGGGGTGCCGATGGCCGTAATGGAAACAGTTCGCGTGAGGCCCCGCGACAGATGGCAGCGTATGAAGGAGCAATCGACTACCTTGACCAGAGAGGGCTTATCGACAGGTCAAAGGTAGGCATCATCGGGTTCAGCCGCACGGTATTTCACACCGAATACACCTTGACGCATTCCAAGTACACCATCGCAGCGGCAGATCTCGCGGATGGTTTCGACGGGGGCTATATCAACTATCTCCTGTTTCCCGCGACCGATTACGTAAAGGTGAATGGTGGCCCCCCGATTGGTGAGACTGCGGCGCTGTGGCTGCAAAACTCTCCGGGATTTCTGGTCGACAAAGTCAAGACTCCGGTACGCATGGAGTACTATGGTTTCGCTGGCGCGCTGGGAGCCTGGCAGTGGTATTCCGGATTGTCGCAGTTAGATAAACCAGTCGAGTTCGTCTGGATTCCGTTTGGCACACATCTCCTCAAGAAGCCATGGGATCGCCTCGTCTCTCAACAAGGCAGCCTCGATTGGTTTACCTTCTGGCTGAAAGACGAAATCGATCCCGACCCCGCGAAGCAGGAACAGTTCCAACGTTGGGAGAAAATGCGGAAGTCCTATGAGGGAGCAAATGGAGGTTCGCAGAACACCGTTCCCCCGAAGTAACCCGCTTGCGAATTCAATTCCGTTGCGTCACCCTTATGTGAAGCAGGCGAAGCCGGGGCGCTAGATAGTCTTGAACGCCCCGGCCCAGCAGCTACTCATCCGCTTCATAGGCTGAGCCGCTGCGTTGTGGATCGTTTGGGTTGATGCTATCGACCATCAAGCCCGGCTTGGCCGCCTGAATTGCCTGAACGGCATCATTCAACAACGTGATTTCCGGTTTCTGGTATTCCATAAATTTCACCTCCTTTCTGTAGTGAGAATTCCCCGGTCGGATTCGCGCAAACCAATCCAGCCAGGAGTTAAGAGCGATTGCGGCTCGGCAATGGCTACTCGTCTGCCTCATAGGTAGCGATGCTGTGTTCGGTGCTGGTGGGGTTGACGCTGTCGAACGGTGCGCCGAGCTTCGCTCCCTGAATCGCTTCGGCAGCATCCGCCAAGGCAGCAATTACGGGTTTCTCGTATGTCATGAATTTCACCTCCTCTCTGCTTGAATTGTGTTCATTGGCAGACTCTCCTGAGGCTGGAATGGCAAGGTTCCCGCTGAGCCTCGCGCCATAACGCGCCCATCCCAAACGCCCGACGCCCGCAGGGAATGCAGCCACGCATCCAGCGCAAACGTGCGCGCAAGAGAAAGAATTGGGATTGTCTGGTCTTGAACTGCACGCTCCAATGCCGCGCGCAGTCTCCCGCAATCGATCAACTGCTGCGATAGTGCGTCCATGGTTTCGGTCCTCGCCAACAGAACGGGTATATTGCGGAGAAGATCGGCCATCGGTTGCCGAATGACATACGCCTTGCGTCTCCGATTTAGAACGCCCTCGGGAACGATCCCTCTCAACGAACGCCGCATGAGGGAACGGCGCTGGTTGGGCCTCAAGAGCTGGTCAGGAGGTATCGCAAACAAAAACTCCATGAGATCGCGGTCAAGATACGGATAGCGCTTTTCATAAAGCGCGTCGGACGCGGTGCCGTTGAAGGCAAACTGCCTTCGGAGAGCCTCAAGCGTATGCATGTTGTCCTGAAAGCTTGGCAGCGCTCCCCGCAGTTGGACTCGGCGCCGATTGCAAAGTTCGCTCGGATATCTTCTGAGAAGAGCCAGATGTACCCAAGACGGTGGAGCACCGTGTAAAGGAAGTTTCGCGAGACGCATCGGAAGAAAAGCCTGAACAGTGTCGAAAAGCAATGATGCTATGGGCCTCTTCTGAGCAAGCGCCCAGGCAATCATCTGATTGAACCATGTGTGGAATCTTCCCCGAGTGAGGAGATCGGCTAACCCGGGGATCGGATCGGGAGCGGCGCCAAGCACTTCATCGCCGCCGATGCCGGAGAGTAGGACTCGGAACCCATTTGAGGAGAGTATCTCTTGGATCTTCCGGCCACTATTACTCTCCCGTCGCGCGGCAGCGCCGGGGTGACAGGTGAATTCGCAATCTCGCGTGAGCCAGAGTGCGCTCTCACCGCTCACGTCCACATGAAAGCCAGCCCTGCCACGCTGCTCTTCGACCTGCAGGAAATAGGGCTGTTCGTCCCAGTTAGGCTCGTCGTCACAGTAATAGGAAATCGTATCTACGCGCGGGCCGGCAGCGTGCTTTAGAAGATGGTCCGCCATGCAGACGATTCCCGAAGAGTCCATTCCTCCACTCAGCTCAGCGAGGATGGACGAATCGGAGCGAAGCCGATGGCGCACTGAATTGCCAAAGACGGTGCGAAAATGTTCTTCGTATTCACCATCGCTGCGATGCCGGATTTGCTTGGCAGGATCGAAATTCCAATACTCTGTTACTGTGCGCCGGCTGTCGCAGATCTGAACGACATTTGCAGGCGGAACAGAAAAGATTGTGTCGTACGGAGTGAGATCAGTGGCAGGGAAATACCCAAGCCATCCGGCAAGGTATTCCCCCTGTAAGGCGAAGGTGCGGTCAGAGAGGAGGACCAGAGGTTCAAGCAACGAACTCCATACAACTGTGGAGTCGTTCGCACAATAATAGAGTGGGAGCGTTCCCAGAAAGTCTTTCGCCAGAATCAAACTGCGTTCAGCCGGATTCCATACGGACAGAGTCCAGTCCCCAATGATCTTCGGCAGACAATCGACACCGACGTGCTCGTATGCCGCAGCCACAATCGCAACGTCGGAGGAATCGCCAGCCAGGTCGGCACCCGATGCTCTGCGCAGTTCTTCGCGATTATCGAGACGTCCATTCCACATCAATAGCGCGCCGGACTGCAGGGAATAAGGTTGTACGGTTTGACGAGGCACTGAGCTTGTGCATAGCGTATGAAACAGAAGTATGCCGCCGCTCAATTCATGACGAACTGTACCGCCACGGCCCTTCGGAACCAGGCATTCCGAGACGCTCTGCACATAATGGGGATCAATGGCTCTGCCGTCGAGATTGCATCTGCCGAACATCACACTCATGACCTGAGTCCCTCCCTGATATGAAGTTCAGCAGCGATCCAAAACCTGATAGATTTCGTGCATATAGGGCTTGTCATTTACCACCGCACCGTCCACTTCTACCCAGGCATGTGCTCGGAATGGAAGAAGCTGTGCGCCGAGCACCATCTCCGCTGCTATTCCTGAGCGCCGGAGAAGCCGTGTTGCCGCCGACGATCTTTGCAAACAGAGGACGTGCTTCGGGTACCAGATGCACGCCATGTCGAGCGCCTGACAGACTTGCTCCGTTGAGTACCGCGGTGCAGTGCTCGTCCTGCATGCGCGGACACGCTCATGAAGCGTGGCGAAGTCTTTCCGCCGCAGGAAGTGCCCGCACAACAGAAGTTCTCGATAGGCAAGAAAAATCAGCAATGGCATGAGCGGCCCCCTGTAACTGAATAACGCAGTGGCGACGCGGATCGTCGTTTTCAACGAGTCGTTTTGAAATCTGGTAATGAAGCTTCCTTCTGCATCCGCCGTGCGAGACTCCGAAGGTATCCAGCAGAAACTTCGCCGTCATCGAAAGCGTTTCGCCAAATTCCGCTGCCAACTGCAAACGCAAATACAGCGAGACACCGTGCAAGAGTCATCGCTTCGTGAACGTCCTCGTGTGGAATGAACCGCTCCCAGCTCTTGCGGTAGGCGTCAACGAGTTGCATCTCTCCATCAGTCGTATAGCAGTTGCTCTGTAGAAAGTGGCAGCGCAGATACTCAAAGGTGAAAAACGGAACTCCTATTGCAGCCTCTGCCCAGTCCAGAAAGACGCACCCATCTTCATCCCCAACGATGTTGCCGGGATTGAAATCGAGGTGATTCAACGCATCGGGAATCGTGAGGGCATCCAGCCGGTCGATGGCATCACCGAGTTGAAAACGCAGAGCTGTGAGCTGATCGCTGCTCATCGGCGACGGAGAAATTCGTTTCTGCCGTTTCATCAGCTCATTGACGACATCGAAGAACGGTCCGAGCTGTTTGCGGAGACTGTCGATGCGCACGTCCTTGCAACCTGCCCTGATAAGCGGCTGAAGCTCGCCAAGAGAACGAATCTGCAATTCTGCGAGTCGCTGCGCCGCCGTTTCCCAGGAATGCAGATCGCTTCTTGACTCAAGCAGTTCACCTTGTGCTTCCAGCGACAACCATCCATTCCACTCTTCGCGAGTGGCGATGACCTGCGGCACATATCCGGGAAACAGATGCGCCAACGCTGTCGAGATGGGATACTCCTGCCGATTTGGATCGCCGGTTGCTTTGAACCACAACGCACTGCCGGTGGTCTCGATGCGAAGCAAACAGAAGTGTGGGCCTGAGTTGAACTGACGGATGCTTCCGTTCAGGCACAGCCCCAAAGCGCTTGCTTCCTTTGCCACCCAGGCAAGCAATTCTTCCAACCAGCCAGGAGAACCGAATGGTGCAAGGGTGGCTCGATTCCGATATTCAGCGATGTTGTTCTTGGCCGCCAGCAGCGCGGCACCATCGCTCTTCTCCGCGAACGCCTCCTCGCTCAGTGACGATAACGAAAGCCACACCTGGTTCTGCAGATCGGGCGCAGCAGGACCGGCTATTTCCATCACCTGATAAAAAGTGTCAGGCGATTTGGTCGCCACATCGAAAACGCGCGGACGGAACAAGCAATAGGCGGCGATCCCACACTCTGCTTTCACGCCGTCGTTTACTTCCTCCGTGATTCGATTCCCCGGACGAATTGCTACTGAGGGCAGCCCGAGGCCCCCTTCTTCACGCTTTGCCAGTAGTAATTCCGCACCGTGATTTCTGAGAAGCAGAATTCGGCAAGTCGCGAAATTGCCCGGCTGCTGACGGCGAGTTGAGGCGATATTTTCTACGGAGATACTCATGCAAACCTCCCGCCAGAATCACGTTGAACAAGCCCACGATTCTCAAGATCTTCGAGGAACGCATGGATGTCGGATTGGATTGTCTCCATGCCGATGTGGCAAGTCTCTGCAATCTCTTTTGCAATTTCGGTCTCATTGCGTCCGGCACCCAGAGCCTCCACGATCAGTGCGCCAATGGGATTCACGCGAAACATCTGTCCGAGATGAATGTCGAGCAGGATTCCGCCGTCTTGATTGCGGGTGCTGCGAACCTCCGATGAAAGCCGAAACATGATTCACTCCCTCCCCCAGCGATGAGGCAATATCTCACGGCACGAAGCCGCCGACGAGAACTCGGCATATATGTTCGCTAGAAGCGCAACGCTGGCGCGAATCGGTGTTTTCTCAACAACATCGCATTACATGGCCACGCACTGGAAAGTTGTCCGACTGTTCGCTTATTCGGCATCTCTCCGAGCTGGGTTGTGGTGCTGACCCGATCAGCCGGACTGCAAGGCGGCTATCATTCAGCAGGATTGGCGCGGGTTCTGGTGTGATCACGGAATAGATAGGAACAGGCGTTCTCGTTCGCAAGTAACACCGAGGGCTTCCCATCTTCAACGATTCTCCCCTTTTCAAACACCAGCACTCGTTCCATGCAGGAGATTGTTGAAAGACGGTGGGATACAACGATGACAGTAGCGCCAGGAAGCAAGCCTCGTAATTTTAGAAGCAGTGATTGCTCCGATACCGCATCGAGGCACGATGCTGCCTCGTCCAGTATGAGAATCCTCGGGCCCATCAGAAGTGCTCTGGCGATGCTGAGCCGCTGCCGTTGTCCGCCCGAAAGGTGTGCTCCGCCGGGCGCAATCCAGTAGTTCAGCCCCAAAGGAAGCGTTCGAATCCATTCACCGAGTCCGACGCACTCCAGTGCGTCTTTCATCTCAATCGGTGAAGCCGCGGGCCTGGCAAACCGCAGGTTATCGGATAACGTCCCATCGAAGAGGGCTGGATACTGCGGTAAGTAGCAGAGATGTTTCCGGAGACTCGTGAGGTGTATATGCCGAACATCTTCACCGCCAAGTTTAATCTGCCCGGAGGTTGGGTCGTAAAGGCGCGCTAGAAGTTTTACGAAAGTGCTCTTGCCAGCGCCATTCGCTCCGGCAATCGCGATTTGCTCTGCCTCTCCAATCTGCAATCTTGAGATAACAAGGCCAGGCTCTTGTTCGGGATATGCAAAGCGGAGGTCCAGGACGCTGATACTGAAAGGCCTTCCGGGGAGAATAGGAAGGGCATGAGGTTCATCCATTATGCTCGGATATTTTGCCAGTGAGAATTGGACCTGACGAATACTGCCAAATGTCTTCTGCGCGCGCACGTAGAGTTCGGCGACACCACTCAGCGGTTCGAAGAGCTGTGTGACATAGCTGAAGAACGCCACCAATCCGCCGATGGTCAGCGTCCCTTGCAGAACACTCCATCCGCCAAATCCGATAACTGCAGACATGCCCATTACAACAGCCATGCTCGTGAAGAAGGCGAACCAAACGCTGATTCGGAAGACCTGTTCCTGCGAGCGGTTGCATCGCGCCAAGAAAAGAAATGCCTTGCGTTCCTGGCGGTGCTCCTGCCGCAGCAATTGAATTGAAACGACTGCGGCCAAGTGTTCCTGGAGGAAGCTATTCCACGCAACCCGGTCGCATTGCATCCGGTCCGCACCGCTTCCAAGCTCCCGCCTGAAATGATTGCGCGTCAGAATGAACACCGGGATGAGCGGCAACAGAGCGACTGTCATCCTGACGCTCAACAGGAACATTGCCGCCAGCGTCAGAGTGGTAGCCAGCAATGTGCGCAAGATTGACGGGAGCAAGTCGGAACCAAAGTATGCGATTTCATCGATGGGCTGATTGAGTGGATATGCGGCAGTGCCCACCGGTGTACTTTCATGGTAATCGGCTGAGAGCATATCCAGATGCCGGAGCACCCTCATCCGCAAATCGATAGCCAGTTTTTGGGAGGCGCGCAGCGTAAGGTAGTTTCCAATGCCAGCGAGCAGAGTTCTGCCCTGGCTGGTCAGAAAAATCAGCACTACGGCCAACAGGAGATACTTCGTTTGATGAGCCGGCAGAACGTGGTCAATCAGCCATTTAAGAATGAGCGGCGTTGAAAGCGCCAAAACACTGCTTCCCGCGATGCAGATGAAACTCGCGATGTGCCATGCCAGCAGAGGGCGAATACGACGGAATAACCAGCTGGCTTCAGACCGAAGATGGAAGGGCATGAGGTCGAGGGCTTCAGGATCTCAATTGCAGGTGCATGAAGCGCGTATTGAGAATAGGAAAACAACAAGCACCGCGATAGTTCCATGAGCGGACTGTTCGCAATAGTGTCGGGACTTGCCTATTTCTTGGACAATTGGGTGCACAGGTCATCTGCGAGATAAGTGAATTCGTTCGCAAAATAGACAATTGACATCAAAGCTTTCGCACGATTGTGACAACCTCACCAACGACCTCCACGTCCTGACGATTCTGAACACCCGGAGGATGATAGGAATCTATCGGGCAAGGATGAACCGACAACTGGCCGCCGTCCCTGCTGCAGCACGCACAGAAATACCCGCCATCGCGCCGCAGCAGCACATAGAGCGGCTGCTGGCAGAGCGGCTTCGAGCGAAAATTAAAGGGAGTCTTCTTGCATCGATTCACGACCACCAGCAAACTGCCCCGGAGGTATGGATGCAGGGGATTCTTTTCGGCGCCCGTCCAGAAGAAGTCCCGGAGGGAAATGTCTCTTATGCCGGTCATTTCTTTTAACGATCCTCGAAGGAAAAGAGGGAGGCCTTCAAATTCTCGTATCAAGGCACGCAGCAGTGAATCATTGGCTTGCGCGTTCGATGCCCGAACAACGCCATCTTTTGCGTTGAAGTCGGGCCGGGTTAGAAGGTGCGATGGAATCCTCTCCTTTCCCAATGCAGCCCCATTGATCCCCGCCGCTTCAAGAAACTCAGGGAGTTGCAGAGCATAAAGTAGACATAGAGTCATAACCTTGTGGACGTGCCGAGGAGGTGCGTCCTGAGCTTCATAATCCGAGAGAGAACCCGGTGCTGCAAAGAACCGGTCATCTCCCAACTCGTCGGCGACCTGCCGACTCAAAACCGAAGCGTCCCTGAGAGACAGTCCAGCCCGGACTCGGGCTCGCCGGAGTAGCCGTCCAAGCCCAATATTGATGCGGCTTGCATTTTCCATCTTCCAACTGTCTACCCGGTCTGCTGGAACCGTAGGTTGCTCAACACTTCCGAGGCGGCGAATCTCCATATCGGCTGTACCAATGATTTGCGCGTCATCGGGGATGCTCAACTCGGCAGTAGGGAAAGGCAATGCTTCGCTGATGGGCAAGATTCGGTTCTTCCCCAGGAAGTTCAGGCGGCTGCACCACAATCTCTTCCCATGTGCGATCAGGAATATCTTCTTTGACTGGCAGCTATATCCGGCAATTGGAGTTCTTTCTTTCACAGCAGTATCGACGCGAACGATGCTGCCAGGAAGCAGAGTTGGGAAGGCTAATGCATCGTGACGACCAATCTTCACATAGAGAAAATGTTCTCCTTCTGCTTTCCAAATCGATTGCAGACTTCGCGGCGAAGAACGCGCGATGAGTTGGCCCAGCGGAACAATTCCTTCGTGCGGAACGTTTTCGCTGGCATCACGAAACCAAGGAATCAATGACTCAGGCCGGTCAAGCGAGGAGTCAAGCAGCACGGTCCGTTTCGCCGGAAGGAGTATCTGGAGACGCGGTATGTCCTCCAGATCGAAGCCAAAGACACGCAGCCAATCGGCCAGTTCATATCCGGATAGTCTGCTCAGAGCACATAACTGATAGAGGCTTGGGCTAAAGAATCCACGCCGCAGATCGTTGTAGAGATGGTGAGGAATGTAATAAGGCGCGGATCTTCCATATACGGAAGCTGATTTCTGGGAAATGGAATGAAGGGTTAGATGCTTGCTCTCCAGAACAGCTTTCAAGCAATCCGCTTGAGCTGAAGGTTTGGCATTGGAATGCACAGGACCACCTCTCCGCCGCTGCATTCCGATCCCTGGACCCTGACAAAATGTGAGATCCCATCGACTCGTCTATCACAACAGACTGCCGCAGCGACCCGTCCTGTATAGCGTTCAATCTTCACTTTAGAGACAAATGGGAAATTGCTGTTCGGACTTGCGACCGGCCAGACTTAAATGAGTCGGTCCGACAAATACATACGTCCGTTTCCAGAAAAAATATAGGCCGCCGTTTTGGTCGGGACTACGACCATCTGCGAACGTGGCTTTGTACCTTTGCGCAAGATCGCCCCTGTCCGCACAGAAAACTGCGGTGCTCATATCCATAAAATCTCGTGCTGGCTAGACAGTGCATCCCTTTTCCGCTTAGAATTTGGCCCCCGATGTTTGCTTCGACACCGAGCCCGGAATCAGGACAACGGCTCAGAGCGGAGCGTTTGCGTGTACGATTGTCCACGCGTGACGTTGAGCGCCTGAGTCAAGCAATCGCGCGCGAAAAAGGAAATCAGGAGTACTACATCTCGCACGCCTGGCTCACTGAAATCGAGCACGGCAAATTCAAGCCCAACATCTACAAACTCTATTCACTCAGTGCCATTTACAAGCGCGCCTACCATGAGATTCTTGCCTTCTTTGATATCTATATTAAGGATATTGGCCGGGAACAGATTACGGTGGGTCTGCCGCACACTCATCTTGTAAATTCCGTGACCGACGGGGACGAAATGGCGATCCATGCCCCGCTGGAGTTGCGCCAAAGAGTTCAACTTGAGAAGACGAACCTGGTCTCGCAAATGTTCGCGCGGTGGGGAGAAGTTCCGGTCGAGCTGCTCCAGCGGATGAACTTGCAGAACTCTCTATACGGGTACATCGGGATCAACGATTACACGCTCTATCCGATGATTCGTCCGGGATCGTTTGTGCAGATCGATGCGCGGCAAAGAAAGCTCAGCGCAGGAACTTGGAAAGACGAATTTGACCGCCCCATCTACTTCGTTGAACTTCGTGACGAGTATGTCTGTTCGTGGTGCGAGCTCCGTGGTAAGAATCTGTTGCTGATCCCTTCGCCCCAATCACGGGAGTCAGTGCGACAGCTTCGTTTCCCAATGGATGCAGAGATTGTTGGCCGAGTAACTGCCGTCACAATGAACATCACGGAAGTTGCAAAGTGAACCACACCCTGAACCACACCCCCTCGTGCTGATATTGAGCGCTTTGCCAGACCACGTTGTTTCCGCTCTGGTAAGTCAAGGTCAGAATAATAAATCCAGAAATAATCGATTTGTTTGCTTGTATTTACCTTGCGCGCTTACTTTTCACGCTGTTGACAACCTCGAATCGAGATTGCAGCCGACATGTAGTCGTAGCTCCGCATCGCGTGCATCATCAACGTAGCGGCCAAGAAGATTTTGTCCTCGAACGACTGGAGATCACCCAGCTTTACTGTCCGCATCCAGGTATCGTAGTGCCGAAGCGATTCAACTCCAGTGAGAATATCGCCGATAGCTTCCTGTTTGCCGTCCTTTATACCCCTCCAATCAGATAGACGTTTCCAAATTGCTCTTAATTGAGGGAGCTGCTGGGGTAATCAGCAGCTCCTGAGCCTATCCTTTAACATTCGGGCCGATTCCAGTCAGCCCCGAAACATCGTAGCAAAAGTCTTCCTATAAAATTCGAACAGTTTCTACCACCATGACGGCGCCGTAGAGCACCGTTCTAAGCAGAGGCACTATCTGGGATATCGATCATTAGGTCTGGGGCATGCCCACGAGTAATGGCCACCATCGGATTACGACTGGAAGCAAACAAGATTCATGTTCGCTAGGTTTTCCGAGTCGTAGTTGCTCCGGTGAAGTGCCATGCGGATCAGTTCTCGGCTTTCATCACGTACAGTGTCAATCGAACTAAGCGGTGGAAGAACTTGAGTAGCTGCCGTGAATTCGTCAGTTTCTATCCATGCCGCATCTTTGAACCTACCCTCAAATCCTCGCTGAGAACATTAAATGTCAGGTTGAAAGAATCATTCTGTAATTCGCAGCGATACACGCGAGGCGGAGATGTTCTGAATCGGGTCCCTTGCTTTATACCACGCGAACAATCTTCGCCGACTATCGGTGTCGCTGATCTTGGCTCCACCATTCGAAGCGCAGCGGTTTGTTGTGCACGAATCGTCCGCGAGGTGACGTAGCGAGGTAAACGGCCCCCAGGTGACGCCCACGGTTCTCTTCGATGTTGATTCTCATAGATCTCGGGGCTGGTTACTCTTCACGGAGGCTGGTGCATCGGAGCTGGCTCTGTCAACAAGTAGCGGACCGAAGTGGAGCCTATACTCGACCTTGTTGAGGGTCACTCTATTGATGCACTGTACTGCAACCGAACCGTCGGCAACGGGTCTGCCGAAGAGGGCAAGATTTGAGATTGTGTTCTTGCGAGCGTGTTCACGGATTCCCGGGAGTCTACGATGCGAGATGCCAAATGTTGTCTCGAACGGCGTTGCACCAGTACGGAGTAAAGTGAAGTATGAAGGGTATACGAGCCCATCGAATCCACGCTTCTGCGCCGCACTGGCGATCTCCCGGCTTATCTCGTATGAGTGGCGACCCGCGAGGAATAGCATGTGCAGCGCCATGTCCAGGCTCTCAAATTCAGTGACATGTTCTTCCCAAAGTGCTTCAGCCAAGTTGAGCAGTCTGAGCCTTCTTCGTGGCTTGAGTGTTGCAATATAGAGCTCGTCCTCAGCGGCAACACGACATTCGTGCAAGCATACTTCGAGGTCCTGAGAGCCGTAAAGAATGGGGAGTTCGGCCGTGTCAAACCGACCCTCCCCCAACTTTTCCTCCGGGGGAGGGTCGTACTCGTGGAAGTCGCTTGGATGCGCTGGAGCTTTTCGCAGCCGGTAGAAGCATTCGTCAGTATCTAGAATTCGCCCCGGATATTCGTTGAGGATACGTGATATTACACCCGCCCTCGTGTTGAGTTCTTGCAGCGCCTTCAGGGGCTCTACCTCTCCTACCATCCAAAGTCGTGGGCCGTAGTGGAAGAACCCGACTTGAAGAGTTCTCTCAATAAGTCGAAGATCCGGTTCGAGCCAGGGCGCCACATTGATCGATGTTGGCCGGCGCTTATTGAACTGCACTACCGGAGAACCCCCGTATTTCAATCTCTGTATGGTTCCCCACACAAAAAACTGTTGAGTTAGCATTGCAGCAGACTTCCTACTCAGCTTCATGCCATCTTGGGAGCCACAGTTCGGGCACTTGGACATATCCTTTTGCCCGATGCGCGCGGAACTCAAGCGCAAGCCTTCGTCAAGAAAGCAATCAGAACAAAGAAGCGGTGCTCCTGAATCGTCGTCGGCGATGAGCTCTTGAATATTGCCTCCCTGCCCCTGGAGCACGTACTCAAGGGCGTGCTCGAAGCGCTCGTCACGTGCAGCACGTCGCGGCTTTTGAGAGCTGGCAGCCAAATCCTCCCGAAGCAGACCCTGCAGGTCGGCGTCGGCCCAGAGTATGAAGTCGCGGGCGAGATCGACCGCAGTAGCCATATATCCCTTATCCACATCGTTCTCTTCTCCTCTACCTCGATTGCTGACTCCAATGCGGCGATACGATAGCGGGGAGACATCGGCATGAGACGAAATAAACCGGAGATAGGCGCGCCCGTTCTGATCGAGTATTCCCATTCGGTCTAGAATTTGGTCCTCGGTTAGGATGCTCGTCCTATCCCCTTTAATGAGCGTCTTCTGAAACTGATCTGGTAAGCGCGCGAAGTACGAGTTAGACGAGAGTTCCGTACGAATTTCGTCGGCTGCTACCAAAGTCATCGGTCTTATGCACGGCGCCGAAATTCTGAAATAGCTGCTGACGTTCCTTGCATTCTCGCAGCCGCATGACAAGTATCCGCGCGCGAAACTCATCCTCACCAACACTCTCTGTGCCCAAATAGAACATCATTAAGCCGGATTGAACATTAATAGGGAGGCGTAATGCGGATCTCCATTCCCGACGACTCCGAGGACCTCCGAAGCATACGCAGGGAACGCCCGCCGGAACCCGCACGACAGCCAGAGCCATTGCTAGAGCCCGGACCGCTCGATCAGAGATTCCAATGGGGCGATCAGGCAGTGCCAGTAGCGACGCCAGTCAAGATACCTAACGGCCATGTGCGCTGCTAAAAAGTAACAAGGCGCATTACGAATTTGCTTGCTCCGCATTGAGAAACTCTGTTAATTCTTAGCCTCCCCCAAATGATTCTGAATTGCGCTTGAACGCCGGTGCAAGATGCTCGATCTCCGGAGCCAATCAGTGATCGCATTTGCACGAGAAGCGTTCGCACTCCAGTCACCACTCGTGGCGTACTGACGGATACTCTCGGCAAAATACCCAATATTTCGACGGAGAAGCACCATGTTTTCTTGGTACGCCAGAAGTGTTGCCACAGGTTTACCGTTTGGATCGTCAGTCTTCCATCGTCTGTCCTCTTTCTCGGTGTTCATACTGTTGCTTCTCTGCCCTGCAATTCTCAGCGCGCAGTCCGATCCAAACAATGGTGCGCCAAGTCCATTCACCCCTGTGTCGGCCTCGGGGGTCGACACGGTGAGTCTTATTAACAATCAACTGCAAGTACATATTCCGCTTTGGTCCTTCAAGCAGCGCGGCAATCTAAAATTGGATTTCACTCTCCGTTATTCGACCCCTACCTACGAAGTTGGCAAGGAATGTGACGTTCCGAATCAGCCTTGCTGGTATACATTCCACGGTGATTTCTATGGGGGTGTTACCGTAGCGAGCAATCTCGACGTCAGTGTGCAAAAGGTGGTTCACGTAATCACGCAGGGAGGAAATAGCGGGACCACAACGGATGGATATTACTGGACGGTGACAACCGCGGACGGCGCGACGCACGAAATGGCCAACGTGGGGGGGCGGGATTTACCGGTCAACGGATGGAACAGGATGGAAATACGACGAAACATGGGGAAAACTGTACGACGCGGACGGGATTCAGTACGGATTCTACAATGGATCACTGAGAGGGGTATACGACACCAGCGGCAATGCCATCACGCTACAGTATGATTCCCTGGGAAGGTTTACCGGCTGGGTGGATACATTGGGCCGAAACATTCCTGCGCCTCCAGGCCGAAACCCCGCGCAGCTGTTCGGTACTGATCCATTTTCCGCTTCCGACGTGGATGCGAGTGGATGCATTGGTTCACTTCCCACCGCAGCCAGCTATGGTTGGACAATCCCAGGTTATGAAGGTCCGGTCACGATCAAAATGTGCGTCGCAAACGTCCACGTTGCATCCGGCTTTAGTCTGCCGTTTACAACGAATCCTGTGGGAAATCAGCAAGATATTCGCGATGTCGGGATGTTGCAAAGTGTAGTTCTGCCTGCGCCGGATGCGAATGGCCAGAAAGAAGCGTGGACATTTCAGTACACTCCACTGGACGGTTCTGCGGCGAACTTTGGCGAGTTGACAAAAGTGACACTGCCGACTGGAGGCACGCTCTCCTATGTATGGGACAACTCCGGATACAAGTACTGTGGGAAGTTCCTTCCGTCTTACATATTGAATGCATATCCGAAGCAGTATCTTATGGCACTTGTTGGGCGTTCTGTTTCCCCCGACGGCGTGACTCAGAACACGTGGAGTTATGCTGGAGCACCGCAAAGCACGCAGACAGGTTCTCCAAATTGGACAAACAACGTCTACGACCCCACAGGGGCACATGTATCCCATGCCTTCACAGGCCTATTAGATGCGTGTTCTCTTTACGAAACCCAGGCGGACTACTACGATGCATCAGGCACTCTCCTGCGCACCGATAAGACGAACTACTCGGCACAAGCTGATTTCCAGGATTTTCCCGATGCAATTACGCACGCCATGGGTGTACTTCCGACTAGCAGGACTACGATTTGGTCAAATGGGGCGACGAGGCAAAACAATTATTCGTACGATTCAGGCGGAGGTTTTTCTGCTGCCTCATACAATGGCGGGGCGACCGCGACGATTCCTTTTGGGCTGATATCCCAGCAGACCGATTCAGACTACGGGATGGGTTCTCCTGGCCCTACTCTGAGGACGATCAATTCGAACTATCTTGCTCTTTCTGATGCAACAACATTGACGAACAATCTTCTCAATCTCAAGACGAGCACATCTGTAATCGATGGCGTAACCGGAAAAGTTAGCACGACGAATTACGGATATGATGAGGCGGCTCTTGTCTCCGGAAATGCCGCAATCTCAACCACGGGTGGCTGGATAGGAACCACGCCAGTTCTTAACGGAAAGAGTGGAAACCTGACCAGCATAAAGCGGTACTGGGACACAAGCGGGGCTTACGTTACCACCAACAAGACTTACACAGACACGGGCGAGGTCGCGTCAATTACCGATCCGCTCGGTCATAAGACCACTTTCGGCTGACCTGCTCCCCTAAATCCGCACACAACCGAGTATGATTTCGGATTCTGAGTTGATCCGGGAAAGGGCGGATTTATGTCGAGGGGCAAGCACACGGAAGCGCAGATGATCGGGGCGCTGAAGCAGCTAGAGGCCGGACGCAAGGCGGAGGACGTAGCCAGAGAAGTCGGCGTTTCGAAGCACACGATCTATGCCTGGAAAGCGAAGTACGGCGGCATGGATGTGAGCGAAGCGCAGGAAGCCAAGCATTTGCGCGACGAGAACACGAAGCTGCGGAAACTGGTCGCCGATCTCAGCCTGGACAAGGAAGCGTTGCAGTCGGTGATCCGAAAAAACGGATGGAGCTCGTAGCCATGAAGGCGGCTGTCGAGCAAGTCCGGCAGGAGTATGCCTTCAGTCAGCGCCGAGCGTGCGCCTTGTTGCGCGTGGCAGTATCGAGTTTCCGCTACCAAACGCGACGCTCAGATGAGTCGTTGCGAACGCAACTGGTCGAGCTGGCGCGGGAGAAGCCTCGCTTTGGTTATCGTCGGCTGCACGTGCTGCTGAGTCGCACCGGTGAAACGGTGAACCATAAGAGAGTGCATCGGGTGTATCGCGAGGCTGGGTTGTGCTTGCGGAGAAAGAAGCGTAAACACTGCACGCGCATATCGCGTCCATTGCTTCAGTGCACGGCAGCGAACCAGGAGTGGGCGCTGGATTTTGTGCACGACGCGGTCGCGGCTGGCCGCACGATCAGGGTGCTGAGCATCGTCGATGGCTACACGCGCGAATGTCTGGCACTGGAAGTCGATACGAGCTTTGCGAGCCGGCGCGTGACCCGCGTGTTGGACGACATCCTCCAGAGGCGCGGCTTGCCTCAATCGATTCGTTGCGACAACGGACCGGAGCTGACCAGTCGACACTTTCTCGCCTGGTGTCTTGAACGGAAGATCGAGTTGGTACACATCCAGCCCGGCAAGCCAATGCAGAATGGACGCTGTGAGAGCTTCAACGGTCGTCTGCGTGAAGAGTGTTTGCGAGTCAGTTGGTTCGAGAACTTGTTTGACGCACGGCGGAAGATCGCCAACTGGAAGAAGGACTACAACGAGCAGCGCCCGCATAGCTCACTAGGCTACAAAACGCCTATGGAGTTTGCGGCAACAGCAGGTAGCCGTGGAAAAGATGCGGGCTGCGCCCGCTTGGAAAACGGACAGCACGTTTCCCACTTTCCCACCGCTACGACGGCGGTAAGTTAAGTTGTAAGATCGTGCGGAGAATGGGGGCAGGTCACGGCTACAGTGGAAGCTATGACGGAGCCTACTTGACGTCGGCTACCGACCCGATGAACCACCTCACCCAGTACACGTACGATCTCAATTCAGGATTGAAGACAAGCAGGACAGACGCGAACAATCAGGTCACCACGTATGGATATGATTCGTCAAATCGACTTACGTCCATAACTCATCCTGGGGGAAGCCATAATCTCGCGAGTTCCACTGCTTACAGTTATCTTGACTCTAATAATATTCAGACCACAGAGCTCTTGAATGGCAGCATTTCTCTCACGGACACCGCGACATACGATGGGCTGGGAAAAGTGGTTCGAACACGCCACGGCGACCCGGAAGGCGACACCTTCGTCGACACTTTGTATGACCCGTTGGATAGAAAGCAGTCTGAGTCAACTTCCTACAGAAGCACGTCAGATCCGACCTACGGCGTAACGACCTACGAGTACGACGGTCTCGGACGTACAACAAAGGTGAAACACCCTGACCAGACGTTTGCGACAACGCAATATGCTGGAGCGACGGTTCTGTCGACGAGTGAAAGCAACGGGACGACTACGCCTCAGAAGTTGACCAGAGTAGACGGGCTGGGCAGGCTGATACGAGTTTGCGAGGTTATCACCTCCGCAACGCCACCGCAGCAGGCTGGCGATACCGCCTCTGACTGCGGGATGGAGATTGCCGGAAATGGATTTGTTACCCAGTACACGCAGGGCATCTTCGGGCTCTCCCATGTGACGCAGGGAGTGCAAACGCGCTCTATTTCCTATGATTCACTCGGTCAAGTTACGGATTCAACCAACCCAGAGTCGGGCCATATTCATTACACCTATTACAGCGACGGCACGGTTCAGTCGAAGACGATGCCTGCACCGAACAGCAGGCAGCCTAGCACTGACACGGTGACCACATCCTATCAATATGATGCCGATCATCATTTGACGCAGAAATCATACTCCGGAACAGCGGGTGCGAGCGCGGTTGTGAATGCCATGCCAATCGCCAACTACAACTACGGCGAGTCGTCCGTCGATGGAAAGGGAATTGAAAATCCGGCGGATCGTCTTACCTCCGAATCCACAATCTTAAATGGCACAACACTGACGAAGTCGATCTATTCCTACGATACGGTTGGCCACGTTGGGAGTCACTATCAGTGCGTTACGGGCAGCGGCGGAAATTATCAGGACGTGGAGTATTTCTACGACGGCGGAGGAAATTCCACGCTGATCTCCTCCGCTCAGAATGGCTATTCCATCGACTATAACGGAGCCGGGCGAATCAAGAAGGTGTCGCCGATGTGGCTCCCAGATTCGAGCCACCCCCAATATATACTCAGCGATGCCACCTACGCGCCAAACGGGGGGTGGAGTACCGCAGTATTCGGAAACGCCACCACGGAGGACTATAGTTATTCGCCACGGTGGCTAACGGGTATGCAAGTCAGCGGGCAAGAAGTTACTGCTGCAGCACAAGCTGCCTCTGCCACAATCTCGATTGGAGGGACGGAATCGTCAAGGCAGGTGCAAACCAGCTCTGCAACACCGGCGGCTGGTTCTATCGCCGTCTCTGGCTCGGAGCACAATGTGCCAGGTCAAAGTGCCACCGCAATCCTTGCAATCACTGGAGTGGAGCAATCCACTCAGGTCGTTAATGTAAGTGCTAAGCCGGGAATAGGTACGGCGACGATCAGCGGAACCGAAGTGCAGTACGACTACAACTGTCACTGGGTCGGTAGACCAGTTTATGACCTGGTATGTAGCACGGCGTGGGATAGCGGCACCGTGGCTGTGACGGTGAATGGATTTGTGGGTTCTACCGCTTTTGGTTCAGGGAGTACTTCGGCCTCAATAGCCACTAACCTGGCGGCGGCATTGTCAGTTTCGGGTTCGCCAGTAACCGCCACATCCAGCGGATCGACTATTACGATCACATCTAAACAGACTGGATCTGCAACGAATTATTCCACGTCCGTCAGTGTCACCAGTCACACGGTAAGCTTTTCAGCAAGCACCGGATCGTCACTCACGGGCGGAGCAGATGCAACTTACACGACGGTGTACGACACAGGCTCAATCACCGCATCCGTCAACGGATTTGCCCGCTCGGTGCCATACGGTCAGGGCACCACAGCTTCGGCGTTGGCGTCGGCTCTTGCAGGTAACTTTAGTTGTGCCGGCGGCGCCCCGGCGAGTGGTACGCCTTCCGGTTCTTCAATCGTTTTTACTGCGTGCGCTCCGGGAACCTCGGTGAACGGTTACCCAGTGTTGTACAGCTCATCTTTTGATTCCGCACACTTTAGCTCACCTTCGTTCACGGCTCCCGCAACCACAATGGCTGGAGGGATTAACCAAGTCTGGGATACCGGATCAATCAGCGTCACGGTGCCAGGCGGATTCGTGGCCACAGCCAACTATGGACAAAACGATTCAGCAAGCTCGGTTGCCGCGAATTTGCTGACTGCCCTCAACGGCGCGGGCTCAACAGTCTCGGCGACACTTGCTGGTAGCACGCTGACTATGACTACAAAAGCCACCGGCATTTCGACAAATGGTTCCATTGTTGTCTCAGGTACCGGCAACTACCCGAACGACTTCACCGCCTCAGCCACGGCATTGTCGGGAGGAAACGATACGGGATTGAGCACGGAGTACGATCAAGGGCAAGCGACCGTGACCGTAAATAGCAATTCGGTATCGGTTGCCTATGGCCAAGCGGATACGGCACAGACTATTGCGCAGAGACTTGTTTCCGCAATCAATTCCGGAGGGCTGGGAGTGACAGCCGTTAGCCCACCACAGGGATCAACGAACATCACTCTTGTTGCGACTACATCCGGGATCTCAGAAAATGGCCTCGAAGTCCGGACGGCCATAACGACCTCAAAGCCGGGCGATTTCCCTGTATCGTTCACGGCAACGCCAAGCGATACTTTCTTGACTAGTGGCGCCGATCCGGTTGTTAGCTCTCAGACAATCTACAGCTTTGGTCTGGGGCATGCCGACAACGGTCAGATTACTAGCGTCGCAGACACAGCAAACGGAAACTGGAATTACAAGTTTGACGATTTCAACCGCCTTATCACGGCGAATCAAGTGGATCAGAATGGCCAGACCGTGAATGGTTATGCATGGGACTACGACCGCTATGGTAACCGATGGCACCAGAACGTCACAGCCGGGAACGGATATTCTGCGATCGTGCCAATCGACGTGAATACCAATCGCGGGAGCTCGACCATGCAGCACGATATTGGCGGCAACGTGGTTTTTGATAGCAGTCACAATTACACCTTCGATGCCGAGAACCGGATCGTGCAGGTTGACAGCGGCATTCAATACATCTACGACGCCGAAGGCCGCCGGGTGGGTAAGTCGGATGGGACGGTTTACGTAGTTACCGCTTCGGGAGATGTGCTGGATGAACTCAGGGGGAGTTCCTGGGTGAGGAGCGAGATCGCTCTAGGCAGCCACCACATTGCCACGCTCACAAATAACGGGGTATTCTTCACCCATGCCGACTGGCTTGGCACCGAGCGGGCGCGTAGTACTGCCAACGGAGTTCTTTGCCAAACGATCAGCAGTCTACCGTTTGGCGACGAGCAGACGAAGTCGGCCCCTTCGGGCTCGCCTGCATGCGATCCAACTCCGAACTTCTTTAGCGGCAAGCAGCGCGATACCGAATCCAATCTGGATGATTTCGGAGCGCGGTACTTCAGTTCGCAGTGGGGACGCTGGATGAGTCCGGATTGGTCGGCTTCCCCCACAGGTGTGCCGTATTCCATATTGGAGAACCCGCAATCGCTGAATCTCTATGCTTACGTTGGCAATGATCCGATCAACGGGCAGGATCCAACGGGACACGCAGATTATTGCGGAGCCAAGGGAATTATGTGCAATTTCGTTAATTGGGCCATAAACAAAATGGTGGGACCACCGCCTCCGCCTCCCCCTCCGCCAGCGGCGCAACAGCATAACTCAGTTCAAGGCTCTGCATCAGGTAGTCTTGCAAAAACCACAAACGTTGATGTCAAGAGCGGAACAACTACAAAAGTGAGCGTGGTGGGCGGTGAGGTCAAGGGTTCGGTTGATAACAAAGGCGGCAATGCCAGCGCCAATGTTCATGGTCTAAACGCCACTATCACGACGGGACTCGATGTCACGGGTAAGCCGCTTCCTGTGAATGGTCAAGTTGCTGTTCAGTCCTTTACGGCGTCGGGATCAGCTCAAGCGAGTACGTCTGGTGTGGGGGCGAGTGGTGAAGCCACCGTGTTCCACGCCCAGGGAACGCTGAATTTTGGATCTTTTCAAATAACGGGTGGCATGAACCTTGTCGGCGTTGGCGGACAGGCAAAAGCAACCTGGGGAGAAGGCAACAAATCGTTAACGTTTGGACTGACCGCGATCGTGGGTGGAAATTTTTCAATCTCTTACAAGAATGTGAATGCCTCTGTATCGGGAACTCAACAATGAAGAAAATACTTGCGATTGCTGTAACTGTGATATTCGTTGCGTCTCTTTCTTTCGCCCAAAACAGCCAGGGTGAAATTAAGGACTTGATTCAGTCATTCCAAGAGACGGTGCAAAAGGGCAAGTCTCCAGCTCCGATGCTCAGTCCAGGTAGTCCCAATCCTGATGCCCAGATCAAGCGGCTGAGAGAACCATTTAAGACTTTTTCGATCAGGTATGACGTGAGCGAACTCTCCCTAAAAGGAGCAGACCGCGCTTCGCTTCCGGCAACCGTCGAGTGGAGCCGTGAGGATTCCAACCTCACGCGACACGCCACGCTGGAATTTAATCGGGTGAACGGGCGCTGGTACTTTGCTGATTTCAACTTCGTCAAGTTTCCTTATGCTCTGTTCATTTCAATTGCTGTGGCAGGCTTCGTTGTTGGAATGCTGATACTTGTCGTGTATCTCAGGTTACGAAAGAGGGCGAGTACTGCGATCGTTTCCGGCAAGTAGAATGCGCCCTGAAGGCATTTAGAGTCTAATGTCCAGCCCTCCCGGAGTGAATCGCTGAATCTATATGCTTACGTCGGCAATGAGCCGATCAACGGGCAGGACCCGACGGGGCATGCGGATTTTCGCCGAGCCACGGGATTTGCGTGCAATTTCATTAATTGGGCTCACTGCTGTCCAAATTAGCCGGATTTGAGGTGCGGGGGCGAGGAATGTCGCGGCATTTTCAGGCTTCTGGGGCAGGTTGGCGGTTCTGCTGTCCAAGTTGCTTGACTAAGGGAGTGGCATCTGCCGTGCGGCGGGCGCGAGCAGCGGAGGTGGCTGAAAAGGCTGATCGATCCAGTCGAATAAGTCGCGGTAGACGAACAACTGCTGGCGCAGCAGAGCGGCCAGATTGGACAGACGGGTTTACAGCCATTCGAAATGCGTATCGACTACGCAAGAACGGCTCAAGTTGGTCGGCGGATGAAGGCAATGGAGGAATGGCCAGCTATCGAGCAATGAGCAAATTGGCGGGGCGACTAGCTTATACCTCGGACTATTTCGTAGCCCTTACTCCCGGAGGCACAGGATGCAATCATGATCCAGCCCGGTTTTAGCAGAGGAGCACCGACTATTGGAAGTAGTGCAAATGCCGTGATTGGGAGTGCGATGGAACGTGTTTTCTTTAGGCCACGGTTGGGTGCGCTGCGAACATTCCAAATACCGATTTCTGAATTACCGAATTCGAAACCTTTTAGAAGAAGGACGTTGAAGGGTACGTTGGATCTTGATCTTCTGTAGCTTAGGGGACGCTATACGGCCACCGAGGACGTCTAAGTTACTGAAAGCCTGCACTATGTTTTTGACACGGAAGTAGAGGGCATCAAGGCGGCGCGTATTCTCGCTTAAGGAATCATGGATTATAAGGTCAATGCACGTGAGAGCCTTAAGGCTCTTGACGACGGATTAGTCGACTTCCCAACACTGCGTGGCTGGAAGGCGATGTGCGGATCTTACACTTTAGATCTTCTTGACGCCGTACTTGCCACTGCTAGTACAGGTTCGAAACAATTCGAGCGAATCGAGACCATAGACCCAAGGTTTGTGCTCGCTGAGGCATGGAGCTCAGAACGCCTCATTGCAGCACAGGACCGACTGACCCAAGGCATTGAAGACGGGCCGATTAGAGTCAATGCTGTCGAATTCTCTGGATTACCAAGATACTTTTTCGTGACAGATGGAATGCACCGCACAGTGGCAGCTAGACTCGGCGGCAGATGTACCATCCAAGCCCTTGTACGAGGAGCGTGGATTTGTAATCCTCAGCATATTCGAATCGTCAGGAAGTTTGCGTACTACTATCGGGTTGGACGTTGGGAGCGCGCGGCCCACCAAGAATGCGACGCGGTGATCAATTTGCTCGAACTTCTTGGGGTCTCGGTGGAACGCTCGGTTCGTGATAACGCGCTCCATCTCCTAAAGGCTGCAGTGCGACCGTTTAGCAAGATATTGAATGTGCGTTGAATGGCATCGCTGGATCTCCTCCGCGGCTCTTTGCAATGTTGAGTGAAAAACCGGGGCCCATTTCGGAGCCCATTGCGCGCCGAACGAACTCCAATTACAACGTTGCGCTTCGCACAAGTCTTTGATTCCTTGGCTACTCCAGAGTGGAAGCCGCCCCTGTTAACCGAAGGGTTGTAGGTTCGAGTCCTACCTGAGGAGCCATTTTATGTCCAGACCTGTCCATAGCCGTCCAAATTCCTAATAAAATCAATAACTTAACAAAAGAGGCTGTCCAGCCTTGTCCAGTCCAGAGCAGTTGAATCCAAGGCTCCACCGGGTATATACCAGAACTACAAAACCCGGTGTACTGGGACTGGGGGGCGAGAATGGCCTTCAACAGACTTAACGATCTTCGCGTGAAGAAGGCGGTGGCGAAGGCGAAGCCGTACAAAATGACCGATGGACACGGGCTCCATCCGAATGTCACACCAGCTGGAAGGAAGTACTGGCGTGGAGTGTTTATCGCAGAGACCACGAGACCGTGGTGTCGATAGGCGAGTACCCCGCAATGTCGTTGAGTCAGGCCCGGGAAGAGCATCAACGGCGAATGCAGATTGTGCGTGCCGGGGGCAGTCCAACCACCAGAGCGTCAGACGGACCCCTCAGGCATGTCACAGCTACATTCGGTCAGGTGCAGATCGAGTGGCTAAAGGTTTGGCGGGAAGGATTGGACCCCGACTACGTGGCGCAGGTGGAGGGCCGCCTGGAGGCCGATGTGCTGCCGAAGCTCGGGTCACGTCCGATTGCTGACATTCAGGCCCCGGAGATCGCCGCTGTCGTTTCCGCGATTGACGACCGAGGCGCAAATGAACTGGCCCGTAAGGCACTTCGGACCATGATGTCCGACGCAACCCAGCTGCCGACATCCGCCCGGGAGACTTCCTACGCAAAGTTGTCACGAAGAATCATGCTCGCGTAGAAGATTCCAAGATACCGAAGCTGCTACACGACATCGAGCACTACACCGGACGCGAAGTGACAAAGTCGGCTATGCGAATCATGGCCCGGACGTTCACTCGAACAAGTGAGCTGGTGCAGGCACCTTGGAGTGAGATTGACCTCGACAATGCTAGGTGGGTGATACCGGCTGAGAGGATGAAGATGCCTACGCCTCACATCATCCCATTGTCGCGTCAGGTAGTGGCCGAGATGCGGAAGCTGAAGGATCTGACCAAGAATGAAAGATGGCTGCTACCGAGCGACTGGCATCCAGAGGAGTGTAGTCCACTGGTGCAATCTTGGGAGCCTTGAGGCGAATGGGTTACAAGGGTATTATGACCGGCCACGGATTCCGAGGGGTTGCGTCCACTGTCCTGCACGAGCTGGGGTACGACGAGGCCCACATCGAGGTCCAGCTCGCACACCTTAAGAGGAGCAAGAATAGGACGAGTGCAGCGTATGACCACTCGAAGTATCTGGAGCCGCGCACGAAGATGATGCAGGACTGGTCCGACTACCTCGATATGCTGATGCGACTCGCGAAACACAAAGACCCCGATTACTGAACGTTTCGCATTCCTCTGAACTGCCCAGGAATTCAATGCAGCGCGTGAACAGTCTGGTTACCGGCAGAGTTCGACGGTATTGCTGATTGCACTTTCAGGAGTTAAATTCAGGAACATTGCTATAGCTGTTTCTGAGAGATCGGTCGTTCGCAATGCCAAGGAGAACACCGCATGTATCTTGCGAGTCTCGCAATACAGAACTTCAGATGCCTGCAAAACGTGACAGTTGCTTTTCAGCCCGGCTTGAATGTCGTGCTGGGCGAGAATAATACCGGCAAGACGGCACTCCTCGATGCCATTCGCATAGTACTTGGTCTCGGAGCAGACAGACGGGAGATCTATCTATCTGAGGACGACCTTTTTCATGATGCATCGGGACAACGAGCGTCCTGCTGCCTAATTACAGCTACATTACGAAATCTTTCTGAAGAGGAGCGCGGCGGATTTAGCGCTTGTCTTGCTCCGTCTCTGGGCGGAGACGTTGCCGTTATTCATGTCCGTGGCGACGTGGTTATGCAAGGACAGAAGCGCCGGTTTCGGTTCAGGGCGTGGGGAGGTGAAATGCAGGGTGAAGCCATCCCTCCCGAGACGTTCGAAGGCTTGCGTTCCGTATACCTTGAAGCATTGCGAGATCCGCGCACCGGACTCCGTCCGGGGCGTATGAGCAGGCTGGCTAGATTGGTTCAGGCTCTCACCTCTGGTGATGAGGACGAGCAGCGGCTGATCGAGATAGTCAAGTCCGCCAACAACAAAGTCGAAACTGATCAGCTTGTTCAAACCGCCGTGAAAGCAGGCATCCGCAAACGGGTAACGCCGCACACCCTGCGTCACAGCTGGGCCACGCATCTGCTGGAAGCTGGAACGGACCTGCGCACGATCCAGCTCCTGCTCGGCCATGGCGACCACAGAGACACGTCGCCATGAACATCCGATCGCCACTCATCAACGCACATCAGTCCGCCGAATGCCGATTCCAGCCAGTTTACAGGCCTCGATGCCGAATCAACTGACGATCATGCCAGCTCCAAACCGATTCAAACCCCATAGCCTCCGATAGCCCACCGCGTCCACCGCGCCAGCGGCTTCCTTCTCGTCTCCTTATCGAAAACGCCTCGGGAGCAAAGGCACGTCTACACACAAGTCTGCCGCCGAGGCGTTTCCGATCAAGGCTAGCGACCAACCGTCAGGAAGCGATTGCAGCCCAGCTATCCCCGGAAGGACTCTTCCGACACCTCGACGCGGATTGGCAGAGCTACGCGCGTCAGGTTGAGCAGGACGGTTTGGGTCTTCTTTTAACGCCTGTGCTTGGAATTGTGCTCACCCGTTGCGCACGGCGTGACGCGATACCGACCGTGATTCGGGATCTGCGCGAAGAGTGGTCCGACGCTCGCCGAAAGGTTTGGGACTTGTTGGATAGCCTGCGCAGAAGCACCACGTTGCGCGACGCATTGGAAGTACGCAAGGCACTCTCGGATGCGTCCCGGTTGTTTTCACCCATCAGTACGGACGTGGGCACCCGCCCGATTCGTATTTTCTGGGAGATTGTGTCCGCAGCGTCCGCGGGGGCGGCAATTGCCCAAGTGTCCGGCGGTAAGCCGTTAGTTGCTGCAACAACGGGCATAATCGGCAAAGTCGGACAGTCACTTCCGAAGCTGCCCGAATTTGGCGCTACGCTCTTCGGCCGTGGCGCGTTCGATCTTGCACAAAGGGTTCGGAGGGGAGCAGCGAGTGTTGAGCTGGGTGCTCTGTCTGCTCTCCTCAGCGCTCCCGAAAAAGAGGAACTCGGGCTGCATTAAAGGATGCTGTCATTCGTCCGTGTTTTGCCTAGCCGTCTTCGCTTCGACCGCATAACGAGGAACCTAAGCCCGGGGGCAGATCTGAATTCTCATATTGCGTCTCGTTACGAATCGAGCTTCGTACTATTATGGTTCAACTCACTTTGTTGCAGCTTTAGATCCTCTCTGGCCACGGGTCTACCCCCAACCTTCGGCAAGAGCTGATTGCGCTTTGCTGGAGGCCCAACGTGTCCAACAACCTCAAGAACGTACTGAGAGGAGCTCGAAATCCGCATGCTGTACTGTCGCGCTTACGAGACGAGATTTCACCCGAAAAGCTACCGCCAACTATTTGCTTGGCTGCCGAGTCTAGCTGGTAAAAGGTCGCTACGGCCACTAAATCCCGCGTTCCCAAGCTCCTACGATTATCTGATGCCGCAGTCGGCTGCTTTGGGTCCTATCCCGTTGGGTCTAGAGTTTCTAGACTCCCCTCAGCGAACGCCGCATGAGAGAACGACGCTGGTTGGGCCTCAAGAGCTGGTCGGGAGGAATAGCAAACAGGAATTCCATGAAATCACGGTCGAGATACGGAAAGCGCTTTTCATAAAGCGCATCGGCCGCGGCACCATTGAATGAAAACTGTCGTCGGAGAGACTCAAGCGTATGCATATTGTCCTGAAAGCTCGGCAGAGGTCCCCACACTCGAAGTCGCCGCCGATTGCAAAGTTCGCGTGGATATCTTCTGAGGAGAGCCGGAGATATCCAGGACGGTGGAGCTCTGTGCAAAGGAAGGTTTGCAAGACGCATCGGAAGAAAGGTCTGAACCATCTCGAAAAGCAATGACGAAATGGGTTTCCTGTGAGCAAATGCCCACGCAACCATCTGCTTGGACCATATGTGAAGTTTTCCTCGCGTGAGAAGATCGGCTAACCCCGGAACCGGATCGGGAACGGCACCAAGCACCTCATCGCCGCCGATGCCGGAGAGTAGGCCCCGGAATCCATTTGAGAAAAGTATTTCTCGGATCTTCTGCCCACTAAGGCTCTCACGGAATGCGGCGCCGGGATGCCAGGTAAACTCGCACGCTCGCGTAAATGAGAGTGAGCCCTCACCGCTCACGTCTACATGGAAGCCAGCCCTACCTCGCTGTTCTTCAACCTGGACAAAGAAAGCCCGTTCGTCCCAGTTCGGTTCGTCGTCACAGTAGTAGGAAATCGTATCTACTCGCGGAGTAACGCCGACAGTGTGCTGCTGGACGTAGTCCGCCATGCATACAATTCCGGAAGAGTCCATTCCACCACTTAACTCGGCGAGAATGGGCGTATCGGATTGCAGCCTGCGGCGGACAGATTCGCCAAAGGCAGTACGGAAATGTTCTTCGTATTCGCCGTCGGAACGATACCGTATTCGTTTGGCTGGATTGAAACTCCAATACTCCCGTACTACGACCCGCCCATCGCGAATCTGGACGGCACTCGCCGGTGGAACAGAAAAGATTGCGTCGTATGGAGTGAGATGAGTGGCAGGAAAATATCCAAGCCATCCAGCGAGGTATTTCTCCTGTAAGGCAAAGGACCGGCCAGAGAAACGGACCAGAGGCTCAAGCAACGAACTCCAAACCACCACAGAGTCGTTCGATAAATAATACAATGGGAGCGTTCCCAGAAAGTCCTTGGCCAGAACCAAACTGCGTTCAGCTTGGTTCCATACAGACAACGTCCAGTCCCCAATGATTTTTGGCAGACAATCGGCACCGAAACGCTCGTATACCGCAGTTACAATCGCGACGTCGGAGGAATCGCCCACGAGATCGCCACCGGATGCTCTGCAAAGTTCTTCGCGATTATCGAGACGCCCACTCCACATCAATAGTGCGCCGCATGGCAAGGAATAAGGCTGCACGGTTTGGCGAGGTCCTGAACTTGTGCATAGCGTATGGAACAGAATTATGCCGCTGCTCAATTCACGGCGGCCTGTACCCTCAGGTTCCTTCGGGGCCATGCATTCCGAGATACTCCGTACATATTGAGGATCGATGGCTCTGCCGTCGAGATTGAATCTACCGAACATCGCACCCATGGCTTATGTCCTCCCTTGAGACAAGTTCAGCAGCGATCCAAAACCTGATAAATTTCGTGCATATAGGGCTTGTCATTTACCACTGTGCCATCCACCTCTACCCAGGCATGTGCCCGGAATGGAAGAAGCTGAGCACCGACGACCATCTCGGCGGCTACTCCTGAGCGCCGGAGAAGCCGCGTAGTTGCGGCCGACCTTTGCAAACAGAGAACGTGTTTCGGGTACCAGACGCACGCCATGTCGAGCGCTTGGCAGACTTGTTCACTTGAGTAACGCCGTAGCGTGTTTGTCTCACATGTGCGGACACGTTCATGGAGCATGGCAAAGTCTCTCCGCCGCAGGAAGTGCCCGCACAACAGAAGTTCGCGATAAGCAAGCAAAATCAGAAACGACATGAACGGTCTCCCTGTCACTGAAGAACAAAAATAGTGTGAATCGCAGTTTCACCGCTTTGTCTTGAGTCCCGTCAGCGAAGCTTCCTTTTGCATGCGCCGCGCGAGACTCCGAAGGTATCCTGCAGAGATTTCGTCATCATGGAGAGCGTTTCGCCAAATCCCACTCTCAACCGCAAACGCGAATACAGCGAGACACCTGGCAAAATTCATTGCGTCACGAAGGTTCTTGTGCGACATGAACCGCTCCCAGCTGTTGCGATAAGCGTCAACGAGTTGCATTTCTCCAGCGGTCGTGTAGCAGTTGCTCTGGAGAAAATGGCAGCGCAGATACTCGAAAGTGAAAAACGGAACTCCTATTGCGGCTTCTGCCCAGTCCAGGAAGACACATCCGGGTTCATCGACGACGATGTTGCTGGGATTGAAATCGAGGTGATTCAATGAATCGGGAATCGTGAGTGCGGCCAACTGAGATATGGCGTCATTGAGCTGACAACACAGCGTCGTGAGCTGATCACTGCTCATGGGCGGCGGAGAGATTCGGCTCTGCCGCTTCATGAGCTCATTGATTACATCGAAGAACGGTCCAAGCTGTTTGCGGAGACTGTCGATGCGCACATCCTTACAGCCTGCTCTGATAATTGGCTTAAGCTCGCCAAGAGAACGAATCTGCAACTCTGAGAGTCGCAGCGCTGCCGTTTTCCAGGAATTTAGATCGCTCGTTGTGTGAAGCAGTTCACCGTTTGCTTCCAACGACAACCATCCATTCCATTCTTCGCGAGCTGCGATAATCTTTGGCACATATCCGGGAAACACACGTGCCAACGCCGCCGAGATAGGATATTCCTGCCGATTCGGATCGCCGGTTGCCTTGAACCATAGCGCGTTACCGGTGGTCTCAATGCGAAGTAAACTGAAGTGTGGGCCTGAGTTGAACTGACGGATGTTTCCGGTCAGGCGTAACCCCAAGGCTCGCGCTTCATTCGCCACCCAAGTACGCAATTCTTCCAACCAGCCAGGACAACCGAATGGAGCAAGGGAAGCTCGATTCCAGTATTCATCGATGCTGTTCTTGGCCCGCCGATAGCGCGACACCATCACCCTTCTCCATGAAAGCCTCTTCGCTCAGTGACGATAACGGGAGCCAAACACGGTCTCGCAGGTCGGGCGCGGCGGAACCGGCTATTTCTAAAACCTGATAGAAAGTATCGGTGACATGGCTGCTACACTGGAAACGTACGGACGGAACAGGCAATAGGCGGCGATACCATACTGTGCTTTCACTACATCGTTTACTTCCTCCGTGATTCGATTTCTTGGACAAATTACTACTGAGGGCAGCCCGAGTCCCCCTCCTTCACGCTTTGCCAGTAGTAAATCCGTACCTTGATTTCTGAGGAGCAGAATTCGGCAGATCGCGGAGTCGTTCGGTTCCTGGGGGCGAGTTGAGGGGCCATTTGGTACAGAGGTACTCATGCAACACTCTCGCCAGAATCACGTCGGACGAGCCCACGATTCTCAAGATCTTCGAGAAACGCACGGATGTCGGATTGGATTGTCTCCCTCCCAATGTGGCAAGCCTCAGCAATCTCGTTTGCAATTTCAGTCTCACTCCGTCCGGCACCTAGAGCTTCCACAATCAGTGAGCCAATGAGATTCACTCGGAACATCTGTCCAAAACGGATATCGAGCAGGATTCCGCCGTCTTGATTGCGGGTGCTGCGAACCTCAGATGAAAGCTGAAACATGATTTCCGCCCCTCGCTAGCGATGACGCAATGTCTCACGCCTTGACCCCATCAGCGAGGGCGCAGCATATATGTTCGCTGGACGCGCGACGCTGGCGCGAATCGGTGTCTTCTCAACAACATCGCATTCCATCGCATGCACGGGAAAGTTGTCCGGCTGTTCGCTTATCCGTCATCTCTCAGAGGTGGATTGATCGGGCAGGACCTGCCGGACTATGAGACGGCTATCATTCGAGAGAATTGGCGTTGGTTCTTACGGGAAGAGAATAGGCATTCTTGTTGGTTCGTAGCTCCGAGGGGGCCGCGTCTTCAATGATTCTTCCGTTTTCAAACACCAGCACTCGCTGCATGCAGGAAACGGTTGAAAGCCGGTGGGATACAACGACGATCGTAGCGCCTGAAAGCAGGCTTCGTGATTTAGAAGCAATGATTGTTCCGATACCGCATCAAGGCACGATGCTGCCTCGTCCAGGATGAAAATCTTTGGTTTACATCAGAAGCGCTCTGGCGATGCTGAGCCGCTGTCGTTGCCCGCCTGAAAGGTGCGCTCCGCCGGGCGCAATGCAATAATCCAGGCCCAGCGGACGCATTCGAATCCACTTGTCGAGTCCGACGCACTCCAATGCTTCTTCCATCTCCGTCGCTGAAGCAGTGGGTCTCGCAAAACGTAGGTTGTCGGCTAACGACCCGTCAAAGAGAGCTGGATACTGCGGCAAGTAGCAGAGATCTTTCCGGAGACTCTACAAAAAGGCTGCTTCCTGCAATGCAGATAAACTCGTGATGTGCATACCAGCAGAGGGCGAATACGACGGAGTAGCCAGCTGGCTTCAGACCGAAGATGGAAGGGACATGATATTGAAGGCTTCAGTGTCTCAGTTGCACGTGGATAAAGTGCGCCTTCAGGATAGGGAAAACAACGAGCACCGGAATAGTTCCATGTGCGGACTGTTCGAAATAGCGTCAGGACGGGCCGATTTCTTGGAAAGCATCTGAGAAATGCGAGCATTCGTTCACGAAATGGACAATTGTCATCAAAGCCTGCGCACGATGGTGACAACCTCTCCAACCACCTCAATGTCCTGATGTTTCTGAAGATCCGGTGGATAGGAACCCGTCGGGTAAGGATGAATCGACAACCGGCCGCCGTTCCTGCTGCAACACGCACAGCGATACCCACCATCGCGCTGCACAAGTGCATAGAGTGGTTGCTGACAGAGCGGCTTCGAGCGAAAGTAAGAGGGAGTCTTCTTGCGTCGATTTACGACCACCAACAGACTGTCCTGAAGGTACGGATGCATGGCCTTCTTTTCGGCTCCCATCCACAAGAAATCCCGGAGGGAAATGTCTTTTATGCCGGTTATTTCTTTCAAAGACCCTCGAAGAAAAATAGGGAGGCCCTCAAATTCTCGTATCAAGTCCCGAAGCAGTAGATCATTGGCTTGCATCTTTGACTCACCAACGGCGCCATCTTTTGTATTAAAGTTGGGATTATTTAGAAGGCGCCCCGGAATCCTCTCCTTTCCCAATGCAACGCCATTGATTCCAGCTGCTTCAAGAACCTCGCTGAGTTGCACCGCATAAAGTTGACCTGCTCCCCTAAATCCGCACACAACCGAGTATGATTTCGGATTCTGAGTTGATCCGGGAAAGGGCGGATTTATGTCGAGGGGCAAGCACACGGAAGCGCAGATGATCGGGGCGCTGAAGCAGCTAGAGGCCGGACGCAAGGCGGAGGACGTAGCCAGAGAAGTCGGCGTTTCGAAGCACACGATCTATGCCTGGAAAGCGAAGTACGGCGGCATGGATGTGAGCGAAGCGCAGGAAGCCAAGCATTTGCGCGACGAGAACACGAAGCTGCGGAAACTGGTCGCCGATCTCAGCCTGGACAAGGAAGCGTTGCAGTCGGTGATCCGAAAAAACGGATGGAGCTCGTAGCCATGAAGGCGGCTGTCGAGCAAGTCCGGCAGGAGTATGCCTTCAGTCAGCGCCGAGCGTGCGCCTTGTTGCGCGTGGCAGTATCGAGTTTCCGCTACCAAACGCGACGCTCAGATGAGTCGTTGCGAACGCAACTGGTCGAGCTGGCGCGGGAGAAGCCTCGCTTTGGTTATCGTCGGCTGCACGTGCTGCTGAGTCGCACCGGTGAAACGGTGAACCATAAGAGAGTGCATCGGGTGTATCGCGAGGCTGGGTTGTGCTTGCGGAGAAAGAAGCGTAAACACTGCACGCGCATATCGCGTCCATTGCTTCAGTGCACGGCAGCGAACCAGGAGTGGGCGCTGGATTTTGTGCACGACGCGGTCGCGGCTGGCCGCACGATCAGGGTGCTGAGCATCGTCGATGGCTACACGCGCGAATGTCTGGCACTGGAAGTCGATACGAGCTTTGCGAGCCGGCGCGTGACCCGCGTGTTGGACGACATCCTCCAGAGGCGCGGCTTGCCTCAATCGATTCGTTGCGACAACGGACCGGAGCTGACCAGTCGACACTTTCTCGCCTGGTGTCTTGAACGGAAGATCGAGTTGGTACACATCCAGCCCGGCAAGCCAATGCAGAATGGACGCTGTGAGAGCTTCAACGGTCGTCTGCGTGAAGAGTGTTTGCGAGTCAGTTGGTTCGAGAACTTGTTTGACGCACGGCGGAAGATCGCCAACTGGAAGAAGGACTACAACGAGCAGCGCCCGCATAGCTCACTAGGCTACAAAACGCCTATGGAGTTTGCGGCAACAGCAGGTAGCCGTGGAAAAGATGCGGGCTGCGCCCGCTTGGAAAACGGACAGCACGTTTCCCACTTTCCCACCGCTACGACGGCGGTAAGTTAAGTTGTAAGATCGTGCGGAGAATGGGGGCAGGTCAGCAACAGACGTTGTCGGTCCGAATCTCGGATGCCTTCCGTGCCCGGCTTGAGGAGGTACGTAAGGCGATGTCGCGGAAGAAGGGCAAGGATGTCACTCTCTCGGAAGCGGCGATGCAGATGCTGGAGTCTGGGCGTGACAACCGGTTCGACGTGGTTGATCTGCTATCGAGTCCAACGGAAGCGATGCTGGAGATTAAGCGTAAGGGCGAGGCCGGACATCCGCTTTCGCTGGCGGAATGGACGGTGCTAGCGCACTTCGTGCAGCAGGGGGCAGAGGCGCAATCGCAAAATCGCCTTTCGCGGGACACGCTCGTTGAAGTCCTGAAGGCGTTCGGGGCAATTTACGAACTGCGAACCACGGATGTCTCCAGTTGGGACGGCTACTACGTGGGCAATATGCCGTCCAGACCGAACAGGGCTGACGGCCTCAGCGATCCGGTAACGCCGGATGTGGTACGGCGGGCCATTGCCGAGACAGTGAAGGTGAGCGCAGCGAACGACAACTGGACGCCGGTGTTTGCGGGCCGAAATCTCTATGTTCTGTTGGACCAGGAAAAGCTCTCCAGCGTTCATGCGATCAACGATGCGCTTCGTTCCTACTGGCCGTTGCTGTGGCGGGTTGCGGCGCGTGGTCACTACGCCGTCAAACAGCAGCCCGTGCGCGACCAATCCATGCGGCGGGAGTACGCCTATCAACCGCAGGTGCCATCGATCCAAGAGGGTAAATACACGCTCTCCTTCTCCTTTAGCCGCGAAAAAGAACTGAATCTGCTGCTGGGCTTTCCAGGTCCGCGCGGGGCGATGTATCCCATCTGCCGCTATCCGGAAATCGCGGAGTTCCGCGCGATGTTGGCTAACCTGCACCCGAAGAGCGCGGAGTTAAGCGGCAGGCTAATCCAGTGCGGGCAATGGGATGGAGTGCGCTATTACGGCTACCTCACCGAACGCGGGAAGGAGCACGAGTACTGGTTCCGAGCCTGCGGCAACGGGATCACGTTTGGCTTTACCGAGGCGGAGTGGGAGCAAGTGCGGGTGTTGTTTCAGAAGGCGTGGGAAATCCCTGAGATCAAGCTGGCATGGGACACGCTGAGTCTCGAATACGGTGAACTCTGATGGTGAGGCCGATTCTGCGCACGAAATCAATCACCACGAAGCTAACCGAGGAAGAGTATGCGCGGCTGGAGTCGCGGGCTGCTGCGAGCGGGCAGAACATGAGCGAGTGGGTGCGGGATGCGCTGCTGGAGCAGGCGCAGCCCGCCAATGAAATCCTGCTCGCCGAGGTGCTGGGGCTGCGAACCATCGTGCTGAATCTGCTGTTTGCTATCGCCAAGGGCGAGCCGATGACAGCGGAGCAGATGCAGGAGCTGATCCAGCAGGCGGACATGAAAAAGACCGAGCGGGCGCGGAAGCTGCTGGCGCCCGCCGATGCTGTGAAGGGGAAAGAATCCGAGGTGCGGGCATGAGTACATGGGGGCGAAAAGAGTATCAGGGTTGGCCGAGCCGTCAGCCAGTGCATGCGTGGGGTGCGTTGTTGGCGGCGGTTGCGTTCTTCGCTCTGTTGATGGCGGTGCAGGTTGTGCGGGAGTGGTCGTTCGTCGAGAAATTTTATCTACCTATTTACGCCAAGACCGCTGTGCGCAGTTTGCGGGACCCGAAATCGCAGGCCCGCTATCGGCTCATCGATGTGGTGAATGCGAAGAAGCAACAGCGGCTTGCCATCGCGGGCGAGGTCGAATCGAAGCGGAAGGAGAACGGCGAAGCCGTGTACGTGCTGACCGACGAAGCCAAAAACAAAGGCTTGGTTCATCTGGCTTGGGACGATGAGATGTTCAACGACAAGCCATTGCATGAGTATCTGGCGCACTACATCTACCAGGACATGACGGTGTGGGACTATGTACAAAAGCCGGTGTATGGAGCAGGGCTGATGTTCGTGTTCCTGCTGTTCTTCGCTCTGCCGAAGGACCGGAAGAACGCGCTGGAGCGGAAGAACGGGCGACGGTTGCGCGGGCCGGAACTGGTGAGGACTGCCGAGTTCAACGCGCGTGACAAAGCCGATGGCATGGCGTTTATCAATGAAGAACAGACGCGCATGGAGCGGTTGTTCAACAACAACGCGAGCCGCTGGGTGCGGATACCACGCCAGCGCGAGGCGATGCACTTCCTGGTGATGGGCGATTCGGGATCGGGCAAAAGCGCGGCGATCCGTCAAATCCTGTTCCAGATACAGGAGCGCGGAGAGAGCGCCATCGTGTACGATCCGGCACTCGAATACCTGCCGCAGTTTTATAACCCGCTGCGTGGCGACGTGATCTTAAATCCGCTGGATGCGCGTTGCCCGTTCTGGACTCCGGGCGATGAAGTGCCGCACGAGGCCGAGGCGCTCACGTTGGCGGCTTCGTTGTTCCCGGAGCAGGGCCGCGACAACCGTTTCTTCGTTGAAGCTCCCAGAAAAATCTTTGCTCACTTGCTGACGCTGAAGCCGACGCCGGAGGAGCTGACGTACTGGATGTGCCATCCGGAGGAGATCGACCGCCGAGTGAAGGGCACGGAAATGGAGGCGATGATCGATCCACGCGCCGCGCAGCAGCGTAGCGGTGTGCTGGGTTCGTTGAACATGGTGGCCGATGCCTTCAAGATGTTGCCGCGTGAGCGGGATGCGCAGCAACGCTGGAGCACGGTTGAATGGGCGAAGGAGCGCAAAGGCTGGGTGTTTCTCACATCGCGGCCCACGATGCGGGAACGGGTGCGCCCGCTGCTGAGCTTGTGGCTGGACCTGCTGGTGCTGCGGTTGATGAACGAGGGGCACAGCGGCACAAAGCCCACATGGTTCGTGTTGGATGAACTGGCCAGCTTGCAGCGGTTGCCGCAGCTACTGACGGCCATCACCGAGAATCGCAAGTCGAATAATCCGATGGTGCTTGGCTTCCAGGGCAAGGCACAACCGGAGGTGCTATACGGCCACATCGCCGAGGTGATGCTGTCGCAACCGGCAACGAAGGTCTTCCATAAAACCAGCGAGCCTAACGCAGCCGAGTGGATCTCAAAAGCCATCGGGCAGGTGGAGATCGAGCGCTATCGCGAGACACGTACGCATGGGCAGTTTCCGCAATCGCGCAACTCGGAGAGCGAGCAGCGGGACATCCACACCGAGCCGCTGGTGATGCCCGAGGAGATCAGCGGGCTTGATCCGTTGCATGCCTACCTGAAGTACGGGAATCTCGTAGTGCGGATGAAGATGCCCTATATCGAGCTGAAGAATGTGCAGCCTGCGTTCGTTGAACGTGACGTGCGAGGACCGGAGGAGCCGCCAGCCGCGCCGTTGCCGGAGCCGAAACCGAATCCGCAGCCGGATCGTGGGCGGGGTGCAGCAGCGAACGATCAATCGTTGTTCTTCGAGTAGGCGGATAAATCATGCTAACGATATCGAAGCCGATCAGTGCGAGCCAGGCGCAGGCGTACCACAAGGAAGAGTTCCAAAACGCCCGCGAAAACTACTACACGGAGAACGACAAAATACGCGGCGAGTGGCACGGACAGCTTGCCGAGAAATGGGGCTTGCGGGGCGAAGTGAACGAAGAGCACTTCGCCCGCTTGTCGGAAGGTCAGCATCCAGAGAGCGGCGAGCAACTGGTGCGCTATCAGACGCCGCGAGAATACGTGAACGAGCGAGGCGGCACGGTGAAGGCGATGGAGCACCGCGCCGGATGGGATGCGACGTTCAGTGCTCCGAAGAGTGTCTCGCTAACGGCGCTGGTTGGCCACGATGAACGGGTGCGGGATGCTCATCGGGCCGCAGTGAATACGGCTCTTGATGAACTGGAAAAATATGTTCAGGCCCGCATGGGCGGCAACATCCCGGCAGTGACCACGGGCGAGTGGGCGGCAGCCAAGTTCGAGCACGACAGCAGCCGTCCCGTGGACGGCTACGCCGCGCCGCAGTTACACACGCATGTCGTGTTCTTCAATATCACGGAGCTGGAGAACGGAGAGACACGGGCACTGCAACCGCAGGAGCTGTATCGAACCCAGCAATATGCGACCGCCGTTTATCGTTCGGAGCTGGCACTGCGTTTAAAAGAGCTGGGCTATGAGATCGAGCAAGGCAAGAGCGGCCAGCCGGAGATACGCGGCTACTCTCAGGAGTACATCGAGGCCAGCAGTCCGCGCAGTCAGCAGATCAAAGAGCATCTTGCCGAGCAGGGCGTCAGCGGCGCGGAGGCGGCGCAGATCGCGGCCCACCGTACACGCGATGCCAAGCTCGATCTATCGCACGATGAAGTGCGAGCGCAGCACCAGCAGATGGCCGAGAGGTTCGGCAATCAGCCCGTGCGCGTTGTCAATCAGGCACAGCAGCGGCAGATCGAGGAGCACCAGCCGGAGCGCAAGCCGCAGAGCATCGAATCGGCGATCACATACTCTCGGGAACGCAATCTGGAACGGCAGGCCGTGGCCGATGAACGCGAGCTTATGCGCGATGCCCTGAAACGTTCGATGGGCGAGGCATCGTTCTCCGAGGTTCGAACGCAGTTCGAAAAGCGCGTGGAGTCAGGAGAGCTGATCGAGGTGAAAGCGGCCGTCGGCCGGTCCTTCACTACCGATGAGATGATCCGTTCCGAGCAGGAAAATATCGCCCGGATGCGTGCGGGGCAGAATCGGCACGAGGCGTTGGTGAGCTTCGATACTCGGCGTGAGATCGAGCGCGAGCACGCGCACCTGAATGCGGGCCAGCGGGCAGCGGTGGAACAAGTGCTCAGCAGCCGCGATCAAATCACGGCGCTCGAAGGCGCAGCGGGTACGGGGAAAACTACTTCTTTAGCTGCTATCCGGCAGGCCGCAGAGCGGGAGGGCTATCACGTGGAGGGCTTTGCGCCCACGTCGCGGGCCGCACAGAAGCTAGCCGAGGCAGGCATCGAGACTGAGACGTTACAGCGCCATCTTGCAAAATCGGAGACGGTGCACAACGGCGCGAGGCGCTTGTACATCGTGGACGAATCGAGTCTGGCGAGCACGAAACAGGTGAATGAGTTCTTTGCGCGGCTCCAGGAGCGTGAGCGTGTTCTGCTGGTGGGCGATGTTCGCCAGCATCAGGCCGTAGATGCCGGAGCGCCGTACCAGCAGCTTCAGGAAGCGGGGATGCAGACGGCACGGTTAGAGGAAATCGTGCGCCAGAAAGACCCGGCGCTGAAAGAAGCCGTGGAACAGCTCGCCCGCGGCGAAGTGAAAGAGGCAATCGGGAATCTCGAACGCCAGGGCCGCGTGCATCAGATCGAGGACCGCGACGAGCGGCTAAAGGAAATCTCACGCGAGTATGTGCGGCAACCGGAAAAGACGCTGGTAGTCTCGCCGGACAATGAATCGCGCCGCGAAATCAATACGCTGGTTCGTCATGAAATGCAGGAGAGCGGGCAGATCGAACAGACGGAGCAGAAACTGCGGGTGCTGATATCTCGCCAGGAAATGACCGGCGCAGACCGGGCATGGGCGACGCAGTACGAGCGCGGCGATGTGGTGCGCTATGCGAAAGGCAGCAAGAGTCTGGGCATCGAGAAAGGCGAATATGCGCGGGTGGAAGAGGTGGACCAGAAGCAGAACCTGATCACCATCGAGCGGGAGAATGGGGAGCGGCTGAGCTACGATCCGCGCCGCCTGCAGGGTGTGACGACTTACCAGGAATCGGAGCGTGCCATCAGCCAGGGCGAGCGCGTACAGTTTACCGCGCCATCGAAAGAGCTAAAGGTTGCCAACCGCGATCTGGGGACCGTTGAAGAGATCGACGGAAACGGCAACATGCGAATCAAAATGGACTCGGGCCGCACCGTCGAAATGAATGTGCAACAGCATCCGCATCTCGATTACGGTTACGCGGTGACCAGTCACAGCAGCCAGGGGCAGACGTGCGAACGTGTGCTGATCCATGCCGACACGGAACAGAGCCAGCAACTGGTGAACAGCCGCATGGCTTATGTGTCGGTGTCGCGAGCGCAATATGACGCCCACATCTACACGAACGACCGTTCCCATCTTGCAGAGCATCTGGGGCGCGACGTGTCGCACCGCACGGCGATGGAGCCGGAGCACAGCGCCGATACACACTCACATGGGCAGAGCGGAAATCAAACCCAACATCAGGAACACGCGCAGGCACAGGGGCAAGGCATGGGGATGTGAAGCCGTTCCCTCCGCTCACGCAGCCGTCAAGGATCACGACCGCTGACGCGGCGTGCTGCGCACGTCCTTGACTGCTGCTCCGCTGCGGGAATCTCTCAACTATGAGAAGCTGGCGCTTCTCTGCGCTTAAAAGCGCCAGGAACGAACTCTCCCGCGATGACAGTTTCCGTATGAACTACTGATGGGCGCTGCTAGAGCGACCGCTGCTGTTAGAAGCGCTGAGTGAGTTAATCAAACGAAGCACAGCCCGCTGGTCCCTCTCCGGCAATGACTCCATGCGCTGAAATCTCTTCCATAGCCGCCGGTTCTCCGGTCTGCCCTCGCTGGCCCTGGCCGGTTTTACGCCGAGCAGTTCATCCGTGGAGACGCTGAGTACGCGAGCCAGCGAAACGATAACGCCCGATGGCGGCAACTCTGCTTCGGTCTCATAGTAGGAAATCACTCGCTGAGTACTGCCCAGTGCTTCGGCTAGCTGTACCTGAGTTAAGCCTCTTGCCTTCCGGAATGCGAATAAGCGTTCCCCGAAGGAAGTCTTTGGTGGTTTCTTCGCTGGCATGGTAGAGGCGATTGTAAGGGGCATTCGCGGCGCTCCTCGAAAATCCATTTACAGGATATACATCAGATGTATATACTCTCGCACAGCTTCAGGAAACCGAAAAATTTATGCAAGCCTCTTGACAGGTTTTTCAGAAACCGTGCCGGAGGAGTGAAAGGAGCGGAGCCGATGCCGCATGTTCCAGAGGAGCTGAAAGAGCGGTTGAAGCGGGAAGTCTCAATCCAGCGGCTGGCCGAGGCGCGAGGCATCAAACTTACGCGCACGGGGAAGAACCTGATGGGGCTGTGCCCGTTCCACGACGATCACAGCCCGAGTCTGTCCATCGATCCGGTTGAGAATATCTGGAACTGCCTTGGGGCCTGCGGCAGAGGCGGCGATGTCATCGAGTGGGTGATGGTGGCCGAGGGTGTGAGTTTCACGCACGCGGTGGAGCTGTTGAAGCGTGACCATCTTCCTTTAACTGCGGTTTCGTCTGGACCGCCGCCGAAGCAATGCACGGTGCCGAAGCTACCGCCGTTGATCGAGCACACGGCAGACGATAGAAAGCTGCTGGAAATCGTGGTGAGCTACTACCACGAGACGTTGAAGCAGACGCCGGAGGCGTTGCGCTATCTGGAATCTCGTGGCCTGAAATCCTCCGAGATGATCGGGTACTTTCGGCTGGGCTTCGCCAACCGCACGCTTGGGTATCATCTGCCGGATAAGAACCGGGTTGCCGGCGCGGCACAGCGCGGACGCTTGCAGGAGCTGGGCATTCTTCGAGAGAGCGGGCACGAGCACTTCCGGGGCTCGCTGGTGATACCGATCTTTAATCGCGACGGCGAAGTGATGCAGATGTATGGACGCAAGATCACGCCGAATCTGCGCACGGGAACACCCGACCATCTGTACCTGCCGGGAGCGCATCGCGGAGTGTGGAACGAAGAGGCGCTGGTGGCATCGAAGGAGATCATCTTGTGTGAATCCTTGATCGATGCGCTGACGTTCTGGTGTGCGGGTTTCCGCAACGTGACCACCAGTTACGGCGTGAACGGCTTCACCGAGGAGCACCGGGCAGCGTTCCAGAAGTACGGCACGGAGAAAATCTATCTCGCCTATGACCGCGACGAGGCGGGAGAAAAGGCTGCTGCTAAACATGCGGAAGAGCTGATGGTGATGGGCATCGAGTGTTTCCGGGTGCAGTTTCCAAAAGGAATGGATGCCAACGAGTGCGCGTTGAAGACGCAGCCAGCAGCCAAGACGTTGGGCGTGTTCCTGCACAGCGCGGCATGGTTGGGAACGGGCAAGCGGCCCACGGTGAAAGCAATCGAAGCCGCAGCAGAGGAAGCAGTGATCGATGAGCCAGAGCCCGAGCCGATGAACAGAGATCAGCAATCCGAAGAACCAACAGCGGAAGTCAAAACCAAACCCGCAGCTAAAGAAAAAAACATAGTTGTTCCGCCAACGGGGTTGGACGTTGAGAGAGTTTTTTCTTTAGCTGCCGCCTCGGTTGTTGTGAACCAGGAAGAGCCGGAGCCCGAGGCGCGGCCCATGCCGATGGCTTCGCCAGCCGAACCCGTGGTGAAAGTCGAAGGTGATGAAATCACGGTAACAATGGGGGCGCGTGAATACCAGGTGCTGGGGCTGGAGAAGAACACCAGCCGCACCGTCATGCGGGTGAACGTGCGGGTCTCGGGCCGCAATCTTCGCGGCGACTTCGGCTATCACGGCGACACGCTGGATATGGAGCTGGCACGGCAGCGGGCCTCGTTCATCAAGCAGGCATCGCACGAGCTGGGCGTGAAGGAAGAGACGATCCATCGCGAGGTGGGCAAGCTGTGGACGGTGCTAGGCGACCTGCAGCGGCAGCAGATCAAAAAGACTCTGGAGGTTGCGCCGGAAGAGGCGCTGATGACCGCCGGGGAGCAGGATGCGGCCATGAATCTGTTGCGCGATCCGCGCCTGATGGAGCGGGTGCTGGCCGACTTCGAGCGCTGCGGAGTGGTGGGCGAGGAGACCAATAAAACCGTAAGCTACCTTGCTGCGGTGTCCCGCCTGTTGGATAAGCCGCTGGCTATCGTGGTGCAGTCCTCATCGGCAGCGGGCAAAAGCTCTCTAATGGAAGCAGTGCTGGACTTTATGCCGGAGGAGCAGCGCGAGGAATACTCGGCGATGACCGGGCAGGCGTTGTTTTACATGGGAGAAAAGAACCTGAAGCACAAAATCCTGGCGGTGGCCGAAGAGGAGGGCGCAAGCCGGGCCTCGTATGCGTTGAAGCTGTTGCAGTCCGAGGGCGTGCTGAAAATCGCCAGCACGGGCAAAGACCCGGTAAGCGGCAAACTGGTGACGCATGAATACACGGTGGAAGGTCCGGTGATGATCTTCCTCACCACGACCGCCCAGGACGTGGACGAGGAACTGCTGAACCGTTGCGTGGTGCTGAGTGTGAACGAAGAGCGTGAGCAGACGCGGGCGATCCATCGTATCCAGCGCGAATCGCGGACCCTGGACGGACACTGGGCACGGCGGGAGCGGAGCAGGATTATCCGGCTGCACCGCAATGCGCAACGGCTGTTGCAGCCCGTTGCCGTGGTCAACAATCACATGCGCGACGATGGCGAGTTTCCGGACTACATGACGCGAACGAGGCGCGATCACATGAAACTGCTGACCTTGGTCGAGGCCATTGCGGTGTTGCATCAGCACCAGCGGCCCATCAAGCGCGACACACGCGACGGCGAGACGCTGGAGTATATCGAGGCCACGCCAGACGACGTGCGGCTTGCCAAGGAGCTGATGCGCCGCGTGCTGGGGCCATCGCTCGACGAGCTGCCACCGCAGACCAAGCGGCTGCTATCGCTTATCGAGCAGATGGTGAAAGAGGAGTGCGAACGCCCGGAGATCGAGGCCGACGATTACCGCTTCACGCGGCGCACAGTGAGGCAGTACACACACTGGGGCGATACCCAGTTGCGGGCGCATCTCCGGCGGTTAGAGGAACTGGAATATCTGGTGGTGCGTCGTGGCGCTCCTGGGCAGACCTTCGTTTACCAGCTTCGCATGGATGAAAGCTGCCAGTACGATGGCGACTGCGCGGGGCAGGAAGCCAACTGCGCGGGGGTAAATGAGAACCTCGCGGGGGGTGTGCGGGGCCAGCGCGGGGCGGATGAAATCGAGTCCGAGCCAATGTACATGCGGCCAGGAGCCACTACTGCGCGGAATCGCGGAGACATATATAAGGATGCAAATGACGCCAGCCGCATCGTAGTCGTACCGCCAGTGAAGCCGAACGGCGGAGCCAAGCCCAACGGTACACGGGCAGCGGGGGCGTTCTAGATGGCCCGCGTAGTGCGAAAGCGCGAGCCGGAGGCCGCGCCCAAGACACAGCTTGAAGCGATGATGCGGGCGCATCTGGAAGCCTTGCAGGTGAAGGGCTACTCGGAATACACGGTGCGCAATCGGCTGGTACATATCCGGCTCTTTATCGAGTGGGCGCAGGCGCACGGGCTGAGTGAACCCATCGAGGTAACGCGGCCCGTGCTCGAACGCTATCAGAGGCATCTGTTCTACTACCGCAAGAAGAACGGCGAGGCGTTGAGCTTCCGTTCGCAGCACTCGCGTCTGGTGCCCTTGCGCGTCTGGTTCAAATGGATGACGCGGCAGAATCTCATCCTGCACAATCCGGCGTCGGAGATCGACCTTCCACGAGTGGGGCGCACGTTGCCCAAGAACATCCTCTCAATCGAGGAGGTCGAGCAGGTGATGATCCAGCCCGACATAACCGAGGCAATCGGGATGCGCGATCGAGCCTTGCTGGAGGTTCTGTACGGTACTGGACTGCGCAGGCTCGAAATCATCAACCTGAAGCTGTTCGATCTGCACTGCGACCGGGGCCTCTTGATGGTGCGCCAGGGCAAAGGCAAGAAGGACCGTTATGTGCCCATCGGTGAACGTGCCGTGGCATGGCTTCAGAAATACATCCACGAGGCCCGCCCACAAATCGCTCTGGAGCCCGACGACCTCACGGTGTTCCTGACGGCCCAGGGCGAGCCGTTCAGCCGCGACCATCTGACGTGGACCATCCGGCAGCACATCGCCGCCGCGAAGATCGGCAAGACCGGAGCCTGCCATCTTCTCCGGCACACCATGGCGACGCACATGCACGAGAACGGGGCCGACATTCGTTTCATTCAGCAGATCCTCGGGCACGAGGACATCAAGACCACGCAGATTTACACGCACGTTGCCTTGCGTATGTTGCAGCAGGTTTACGCGGCCACGCATCCAGCGGCACTGCTCGACAAAGCCCCGCAGCCAGCACCGAAGCCCGCCGCCAACGATGCGGAAGAACTGCTCGAAACGTTGGAACGTGAAGCCAGCGAAGACAGCGAATAGCCCAACCTCAAAGGCGCAGCTAAAAGAAAAAACACTAGCCAGAGAAGCTGAGCTGACTACAATGTCGGTGTGCTTCCTGCTGCCTTAAATCCGGCGTCTGTTTCTGCATCGGCGTCTCGTGCGTCCAGGGCCGAAAAGTCGCGTCTGGGCCTTCGCAGCCGGAAAACGGATGTGCATCGGGGCTTTGCGGCTTGTAAGTCGAGAACTGCGTTAGGGTTGCGAGAGGCGAGCTCTAAAAGTCGCGTTAGATCACGTTGTACCGGCAAAGAACGCGATACAGAAACCGGCCTCGACTACTTCGGAGCACGATACTACGCCAGCAACATGGGACGGTGGATGAGCCCCGACTGGAGCAAGACTCCACAGGGAGTTCCGTACGCCGATCTCAGTGATCCTCAAAGCCTGAATCTGTACGGCTACGTCCGAAACAACCCATTATCGAGAACCGATCCAGACGGTCATAACGTGATTGGCGATGTCCTCCAGGCGGTGAAGAAGGCCGTCGATGTGGTCAAGACCGTTGCATATTTCAAGGTCGAGGGGGGACTCGGGCTGGGGGTCAGCGGAAAACTTGGACCGGCTAGTTATAACGTCGGGGCAAAATCGGTGACAGAAACGAAGGTTACATCGACAGAAAGTGTCAAGAGCAAAGTGAATGAGGCTGGGGCCAAAGTCGGGGTAGGAAACGTTCAAGCAGGTTTAGAGGTTACCCAGACTACGACGACAATGCGGAATGGTGAGTATATTCAGCCAGCCGGGGGAAATAGTGAACCCATTGTTTGGAAGGGGACGCAAACCGAAGTGGTCCCAGGTCTTTCGGTAGGGGACAACAAGGCCAGTGGGGGAGATGTTGGAATCGGACTTTCTGTGGGACTCGGTCTGCAAGGTGGTATAGAGGCAGGCGTCAACGTGCAGAAGGTGATGAACATGGTAGGGGATGCAGTTGCAAGTTGGGCTGCACACCAGATGCAGAGTGACGTAGTACCGCCGAGTACACGGAGTGAGCAATGAGATCGTGGTTACGCGGCGAGAAAGCTCAAGCATTTTTCAAGTATTCAGCGTGGAACAGTGCGCTGCTGGGCGTGTTCTTTGCGGTAGTGTTAGCGTGCGTTGACACTCTCAAGGCAGATGTTCATCTAATGACGGTCGCGCAAGTGATAGGGGCCATTTTAGGAGTACCGGGGAGCATCGGTGTACCGGTAATCTGGTTTGGCATGTTGCTATACCTGGTGATGGTGGACCGGGTGTCATCCAAGGGGACATGGCTTGTGTTGTTATTTTTTGGGGGGCCGTTCGGAGCAGCCTTGTACTATTTTGTCGTCTATCGAAAGCAAGTTGCGGCCAGCTTGAACGAAATGCATCCCTGATCGCTGTAACTCAAAGAACCTCCCAGATATGAGTTCTGGGAGGTTTTTCGTTTAGCTACCTCTGGTTGGGTTCCCGGGGTGTGGGCGTTTTGGTGGTCCTGAGCTGCGCTGCTGGGATGAAAATCTGTCCATGCCTGCGGCATGGGGTTGAGGGGTGACACGCCACCCCAGAATGGGTGCTGCGGAGCAGACGCAGGTTGCTGTATAGATACCGTTGAAAACAAAGCAGCTAAAAGAAATACTCTGAGTGTCGGTTGCTGCCCGGAAACCTTCGAAATCCTGCCTGTTTGTTGTTTCGGTTGACAGCCTGTGTTCTCTGGCCTACTCTCAAAAACATTGTTTCGATACGTTTTTATTTATGGAAACAAGGAGATTTAGAGATGCCGAAAGACGATCCTGAGAAGAAAAAACAGGAAAAACCGCCGCAGC